>CAZJBW010000055.1:0-33680 GCA_964543985.1 uncultured Pirellulaceae bacterium
ATTCGGTCGCACTTGAAAAGCTTAGCGAGTGCCTGCCAGGCGTCGACATCCTGCGTCGCCCGCAATTGCTTAATCACTGCGGAATCGCCAACGATCTGCGACATCGCATCGAGAGTCACGTCAAAAAGAGGCTTTGAATTTGCCAAGACCCGCGCGTCTAGCTCATCGGCCAACAAAGGCAGGGCAGCCCGGGAATGTTCCCCGCAGGCGCCAAGCAATTTCGCAATTTCAATTCGAGATTCGTTTTTGTATACCTGCTGCCTTTGTTGATAAGCCTTCATCGCGAAAGGAACAACGGCTGCCTTTTGTTCGCTCGAGAATCCGTTTACTTCTGCGAACCCTGCACTCAAGTCACTTGCCGAAAACAGTCTCGTTATCAGGCGAGCGGTTTTCTCGTTGGCTTTAAATTCATTCGCATCCAAGCCAGCCGTATCGGATGGCTTCAATACCAAACGCAACTCACGCAACCCTTCAACACAGCAAAGTTTTCCATTCCAGTCAGAGAATCCAAGCACGACGGTTTGCTGCGCAGAATCATTCCCAATAGGTCGATCGGTATATGCTGCTTCTTCACCCACAGCGACTTCGATATACACCCTTCGGCAAATTCGAATATCATGGGGCTGGCGATTCCAATTCTTGAGTGCCGACACTAGGTCACGTACATTTGGCTGGGTGATTCTCTGTGTGGCTGCAAAAAAAGGTACCTCGTTCAAACCAGAATTGTCACTGGCGCTTCCACTCGCCTGAATTCGTTTGATCGCACGATCGGTGGCCTCAATCAACACTTTCGTTTCGTCCGAGTCCTTCGTGACAGGACCAAACGCGGTCGAAGCAAATTTCGGATCGCTTGCGAAATTGAGAAAACTCCAAGGGCCGCCAGTGGAAATATACGTCGCGTAGACAAGCGAATTCTGCGTTTCCAAAATTGGAACTCGGGCAATTTTGTATTGCAACAAAACCTCGGGCTGGCTGGTCGAAGCCAGGGCCTTTCTTGCGACAAAGCCTTTTGAATACAAGTTGACGCCCAGGTTGGGAATCCCACAAATCTCTTGAACTTTATTGTCGTCTTCAGCCGCCCATGCTTTTTTCAGTTTGGCTACATCGCTGAGCATCCCTTGAAGTTCCGCGTCGTCGAGAATGGGCGTGTTAGCCGAAACCTGTTGTTGCGGCTGGGAGCGCGCTAGGCTTGGCGATCCTTGTCCCTTTTCCTGGTGGCAACCAATGAAAGCCGCCAACAAAGGCAACAACAAACACCACCTCAAAAAGGTTTGAAATTGAACGCTGGATGATTGAATACCGCGGCTAAAGCTGGAACAAGACATGGCTGGTTCGATCATGAAAAATATGGCATTGATGGTTGATGTAAACCAAATACATACATCTAACCTTCAATACAGCTAAGTTTTCGTTTGTGACAAGCAGTCTTGAAATACTTGTATTCCTCGATGAAATTCCACAGTCGTGCCAAAATCGGTTGCAGCAACAGGCCAGAGACCGCCTGACGCTTCTACGTATCCGCGTGAAAATGCCAGCGGCAGCCGCGGCCTTGGCGTGCGAGTTCTTTGAGTCGCTAGCGATTGGCGGCTCTGGCTCATTGCCCATTTTACCTATTCTCTAATACCAGAAAATCTTTTGGATTCCATTCAACCGATACGTTCCATAGTGCCGAAGAGAGAACAGATGTCGTTTCAGGAAATCTTAGGCAAAGAACGATGCGCAAAATTAAAACTCTCTCAACATTCGTGATGGCTGCAATTGCAGTCGCGTTTTCGCTGAATTCAGCGTACGCACAGGACCAAACAACTCTTCCTCCACAAGCGTCGGGGCATGTACCTAACCAGGTCGTTCCGCCCAGCTACTTGCCCCCTGCCGAAAACGGCGCGGTACAGCGAGTTGGCTTTCAGGAGGACGTCAAAGTACCATCCATTTTGGGTGGCGAATCTGGCGGACCAATACTACCTCCGATGTTGCCAAAGCAGCACGAGGCACCGGCAGCGTCACCGTTGCCACAACCGTCCATACCCGAAATGGCACAGGACGGTCCCGTTGTCCAAACGGGGTCATTCCAACCGACCATGCCCCAACAGCAACTGCAGACGTTTGAGCCACAGCAGCCACCGCAGTCGCTACAGCAATCGCAGATGGAACCACAGGAAATGCAAGAGCCACGCGTCGCAGACAATACTCTGCCACGCATGACGGCCGAGGCAACTCGTCAATCCTTGCCGATCCAGCCCAGCCCGGTAACGCAAGTTTCGGCTTTCGAGGTTCCAAACGGTTTACGCAACCAACAAATTCAAACGGTATCGCCGCAGACTCCATCCGAGCCTGCGACCATGCCAGCCCCGATCGTCCAACAAGTCCTGGCACAACCAGCAACGGGCGTTCCAGCAACTAACATCTCTGCCGCCACCACTCAGCCCATGTCGACATCAGGGTTGATTGCCACCGCGGGACCGAAGTTGAAGGTAACGTCCATAGGTCCGTCCAGTGTTACAATTGGCAAGTCGGCTAGGTACGAAGTTCTGGTCGAAAACTTGGAAAATCGTACGGCACAAAACGTTATCGTAGGCATCGATTTCCCCGAGTGGGTCGAGGTGACTACGGTTCTACCAACCACGGGTTCCAAAGAAGCCACCGAAGGCACTTCGGAATCATTGATGGTTTGGCAACTGCCGATTGTTGAAGCCAGCACGACGGAGAAGATCGTCATCGACGTGATTCCTCGCGAGCCACGACCGTTCGACATCGATGTCGAATGGACTTTCCAACCAATCAAAGGTCGCACGACCGTCGAGGTTACTCAGCCGCAACTAACCATTCAAATTTCGGGTCCCACCGAGGTTCAGTTTGGCGAAAAAGCACTGTACGACGTCACGGTTTCCAATCCTGGTAACGGAGTTGCTGAAAATGTTAACGTGATGCTGCCCGAAGCCCTTGGTGGCGAGCGAGCGTCATTGGAAAACATTGATCCGCAACAACAGAAGAAATTCCAGGTCGAACTGATTGCTCGTTCGGCAGGTGCGTTGGATCTAACGACTACGGTTATCGCTGATGGCGAATTGAACGAGTCAGACACTCATGAAATCATGGTTCGCCGTGCCATCTTGGACGTCTCGTTGAAGGGCCCTCAAATTAAATACGCTGGCAGCGTCTCGGATTACGAGATCGTTGTTTCGAACCAAGGCGATGCCATGGCTCGCGAAGTAATCGCAGCGGTTGCTTTGCCACCGGGCGTCGAGTTTTTGGCCGGCATCGACCATGTCGAGCAAATTGATGGTGGTGTTCGCTGGAACGTGGGAATGTTGTCGCCGGGTAACCAGCGAGTCTACAAGATCCAATGCAAAATGGGTGTGGCCGGCGACATTAATGTCGAAGCTGCCTCGCGTGGAGCAGGCGACTTGGCTGCGACCGACAGCGTGATTACTCGCGTCGAAGCGGTTGCTGACTTGGTCCTGTCTGTTACTGATCCTAAGGGCCCACTGCCCACAGGTGAAAACATCGATTACGACATCAAGATTGTAAACCGAGGAACCAAGGCAGCTCGGGAAGTCAAAGTTGTCATGCATTTCAGCGACGGCATCGAGCCGAATGACGCGGAAGGCCTGGCTCACGAATTGGCTCCTGGGCAAGTCGCCTTCGCACCGATTGCTCGCATCGATCCAGGTCAAGAAGTGACCTTGAAGGTTCGAGCCAACGCCAGCCAAGCCGGTTCGCACCGCTTCCGCGCTCAACTGGTTTGCGAAGAATCAGATTCTTTGGAAGTCGCCGAAGGTACCACTCGCTTCTTTGGCGAAAACGGCCTTCAAGAATCCAAGTTGGATAACGGCGGATTCCAACGCTAGTACTTTTGCCCTGAATCCACTGGGCATTCGTTGAGAGAGACCGTTGGCTCCTTTATGGGGTCAACGGTTTTTTCTTTTGAGTCGGGCGATATTCAATAGGCGAGATTGCTGGCAAGTTAAACTCTGGGCGACTGAGTGCCACATAGTGATGACCAATGTCAATCTGTTCGCCTTCCACCACTTGGTTTCCATCCGCGTCCAATCTAGCGTTCATCGTTGCTTTGCGGCCACTGCGACAAACGGTTTTGATTTCGCTAATCTGTTCGGCCCAAGCCAGAAGATACTTGCTGCCGGGAAACGGCTCGCCGCGGAAATCAGTGCGGATCCCGTAGCATAAGACGGGGATATCCAACTGGTCGCAGACCATGGTCAACTGCAATACTTGAACCGGTTGCAAGAACTGGGCTTCGTCGATCAAGACACAGCTGATGGTCCGTTCGTTCTTGTGCTCTTCGCGAATGGCGTCGAACAAATCGAAGTCGGCGTCGAAGACTCGCGCTTCACGCTGTAATCCGATCCGCGAAGAGATCACACCGGCCCGCGAGCGATCGTCGATAGCGGGCGTGAACAGCATCACATTCATGCCACGTTCTTCGTAGTTGTAGGCGCTTTGCAAAAGCGTCGTGCTTTTTCCGGCGTTCATTGCCGAGTAATAAAAGTACAGTTTGGCCATCTTGGTTCTAATGTTCAAAAGCAGGATTATCGGTCACAATGGTCGTCGTCGCGACCTCAAGCAAGCGGCGTCAGGCATTGTAACTTTGAAATACCCGAAAGGAATCCATGGCTCGCTTTGTAACTCATTTGGAATCAGCCATCGATGGAACTCACTTTGACCATAATACTCTGCAAACCATGCACGAAGGCAGACCGCTGTGGGTGAAATACGATTTGGCGGCCATCGGGGCGTGTACGGATCGGGACGCCTTTGCCAATCGTGAATCCAGCATGTTTCGTTTTCGCGAACTGTTACCGATTGGCGACGAAATTGAACCCGTGTCGTTGGGCGAGGGCAACAGCCCGCTGTTAAGCTGCCCTCGCTTGGGCAAAGAAATGGGCCTGAACAATCTGTTTGTCAAAGACGAGTCGCAATTGCCGACTGGCAGCTTCAAAAGCCGAGGCCTTTCGATGGCGGTGACGATGGCCAAACACTTCGGAGTCACCCGAGTGGCCATTCCGACGGCCGGAAATGCTGGAGGAGCGACAGCTGCCTATGCGGCTCGGGCCGGTATGGAAGCGTATGTGTTGATGCCCAAGGACACACCGATCGTCAACATGATGGAATGTGTTTGGTCGGGTGCCAAAGTGTATTTGGTCGAGGGCCTAATCAACGACTGTGGTGCCTTGGTTAAGCAAGGTTTCGAGACGATGAACTGGTTCGACCTAAGCACTCTGAAAGAGCCCTATCGCTTGGAGGGCAAAAAAACGATGGGGCTGGAACTGGCGTTACAGTTCAATTGGAAGCTGCCCGACGTGATCGTTTATCCGACCGGTGGCGGTACTGGGCTGATCGGAATGTGGAAAGCGTTTCACGAGTTGAAAGAACTTGGCTGGTTGGATTCCGACAATATGCCTCGAATGGTGTCGGTACAATCCGATGGCTGCTGTCCGATCTCAAAAGCGTATGATGCGGGCAGCCGATTCGCTGAACCGTTCCCCAACGCGGCGACAACGGCCAGTGGCTTGCGAGTGCCCGTGGCATGTGGCGACTTTATGATTTTGGACGCGGTGCGGGAAAGCAACGGAAAAGCAGTGGCGGCCAGCGAAGCGAAGCTGGACGACTGGCAATGCATGGCCACTCGTTGCGAAGGGATCTCGATTTGCCCGGAAACGGCCGCCTGCATCGGAGCTGTCGAACAGTTAAAGTCAGAAAACTGGATCCAGGCTGACGAGCAAGTGGTCATCTTTAATACGGGAGCTGCTCAAAAATATGTGTCGATGACTCGGCCCGATTTGCCCGTATTGGATTCCCAAACGCCCGTCGATTGGCAACAATTGACCCAGGCTTAGGCCAACGAAACACGTAGCAGAAACGGCAACCGTTCAGGCGACAAACCTGTTCGGTTGATTTTCGGGTTACCAAACCAAACGCGACGTGTTCAAGGTCTGCCGTATGCGCGACCGGAACGGTCCAAGGATGATTTAAGACCGACTCATTGACTCACAAATAATATGTCGATTGCTATCGCCAATTCTTTGAAAAAAGTATTTCTGCCCTGGAACCAACTGCCATTGCCGTCCGCCGCGCAGTGGCTTGCGGAAACCCGAGGACGGCCAGGGCACCTGGACATGTCCGATTGCGTTGTGGTGGTACCAACGGCCCGCAGCCAACGCCGACTATTGGAGCTGTTGTTGGAGATCAGCGAGCGCGAAGAACAAATCTTTGTGCCCCCCGAGATCACCACGTTGGGCACATTCCCCGAGCGGCTGTACCATCCGCAAAAACCGTTGGCCAGTTCACTCGTGCAAACGATTGCCTGGATCGATGCCCTGCATCGCACACCCGCACCGTTGCTCAAAAACTTTGCCCGAGTCGTTCCTGATCAAAACGACGCCCTTGGTTGGTTGATGCTGGCCGAGATCGTTTCGAAGTGGGCGATGGAATTGGCGGGTGTTGGCCTAACGTTCAATGACATTTTGAAGACGGGCCAAAAACTGGAGAACTTTCGGGAACCCAAAAGATGGCAGACGTTGGTCGAGGTTCAACATCGTTACTGGGATTTCCTGAAAGAGAAGAATCTTTGGGACCGCCAGAACGCTCGCTTGATGGCGATCAAGAACGAAGAGTGCCAAACAGATAAAGACGTTTTTTTGGTCGGGACGGTCGACCTCAATCCGACGTTCCGTCAGATGATCCGTCAGATCGCCGCTCAAACCACCGTGCTGGTTTTCGCGGAATCGGACGATCACGAGAAGTTCGATGACTTTGGCTGCCTGCAGTTATCTGCTTGGGAATCCATGCAGGTCTCGTTCGACGACGATCAAGTCGTCATCGGAAACCAACCCATCGATCAGGCTCGTTGGGTTGCTGACTTCCTTCACGATTTGAACGGCGAATACGGAATTGATCAGGTCGCAATTACGGCCCCCGATCAAGATTTGGTCCCTTTGATCAATCGAACTCTGACAACCTTCGATGTGAAGACACACGATGTAGGCGGCTCGTCCGTCAGCAACTCGCGAGTGTTTGTGCTGCTAGAGTTGTTAAGCGATTGGATTGGTGACGAGCGTTTTGAAAGTTTCGCTGCCTTTGTGCGGCACCCTGACATTTACACCTGGGTCACGCAGCGCATCGGGAACGATCATTGGCTTAACGAGCTGGACGAGTACCAGAATAACCGCCTTCCGTTCTACATTTCCAGTGATGTTTCTCGCGTCTATTTTCAGGGCAAGGATTTCAGAGGACGGCGAAAGTATGCGAACCTTGATTTGGCATACCACGAACTGTACGAGCTGATCCAACCGTTGTTGACCAATGATCCAAAACCGTTGGACCATTGGGGAGAACCTTGGCGACAAATATTGGTTGCCGTCTATCGAGACACTCAACTGGATCGCAACGAGCCGGAAAACCGCCGCACGATTCGCAGTTGTCAAAAGATGGTGCAGGCGCTGGTTGAGTTGGACGATGTCGGCAAGTTGCTGCCGCACGCGGTTTCGGCAGTCGATGCGTTGCAAATCGCCTTGCGCCGCTGCAGCGATGATTTCGTTGCAGACCCTGCCATACCAGATGCTATCTCGGTCATCGGATGGCTGGATACGGTGTGGGAAGATACGCCGGTGACGGTCATCACGTCCTTCAATGAAGGTTACATTCCATCGTCCGATGCCAGCAGCTTGTTTCTGCCGAATTCGATTCGATCTCAACTGGGACTCTTGGACAATCGACGTCGCTACGCGCGTGACGTTTACGCGCTGCGGTTAATACTGGCCTCGCGCCAAAAATTACGATTGATCGTCGGGCGACGTGACGCCGAAGGCCAACCGTTATTGCCCAGCCGATTACTAATGACCGGCGAACCCAAACAGGTTGCAGCCCGAGCGTTACGTCTGTTCAAGGATGGAAAGGACACACGACAATGGCAACTGGGAGCGCCGACCCAGCGACCGACGACTCAGCAATTCACGATCCCTGACCCTACGATCGGACAGCCAACTCTGGAAAGTTTACGCGTCACTGACTTTTCACAATTCCTTAGTTGCCCCTATCGGTTTTACCTTTCACGAGTCTTGGGGCTAAACAAACTGAATGACCGCCAGAATGAATTGGACCCCGCTCAATTCGGAAGTCTGATTCACGACGTGGTCGAAACTTTTGGCAAATCGGACACTAAAGATTCCAAAGATGTCAAACAGATCGATGACTTCGTACAGGATTGTTTGAACCGGTTCGCTCTGTCGCGATACGGAACCCGGCCCGTCCCCACGGTAAACATCCAATTGGCCCAAGCCAGATTGCGTCTTCGAGCATTCGCCAATTGGCAAGTTTCGCATCGCAACAAAGGCTTTGAGATTTTCGAAGTCGAGCGTCCTAAGACTCGACACGTTTTCGATTTGGATGGTCATCCGTTCGAGATTCGTGGCCAGATCGACCGCATCGACATTAACTTTCAAACCAAGGTAATCGGTTTATACGACTACAAAACGGGGACGAAAAAACCACGCGAAGCTCACTTAAAATACAACGAGTGGATAAACCTGCAGCTGCCACTGTATCGCCATCTATTAAACCAATTTGATGACCTGCCGTTGGATCCGCACGACCCAGAAACACGTGTCGAAACTGGCTACATCTTGATCAACCAGGACACCAACAGCGTCGGTTTGTACGAAGCTGGTTGGAGCCAATCTGAGCTGCTGTCGGCCGATGCAAAGGCGTTCGAAATTATGCGAACGGTCCGACGAAACGATTTCTGGCCTCCGTCTCCAGAGAGTTCCTGGTGGGACGATTATGGGGCGATCTGCCAAGCCCACGTATTCGATCGATGGCAGAGACCTCAAGATGGAAACTCCAACACGGATGAAGCGGAGCACCACTCATGATTCCATCTTATGCATTGAATAGCTTGATCCGCGCGTCTGCCGGAACTGGCAAGACGTTTGCGTTGTCGAACCAGTACATTCGATTGTTGGTCAACGGGGCTCATCCGAAATCGATCTTGGCTACAACGTTTACTCGCAAGGCCGCCGGCGAGATCCTCGATCGGATCATCGAACGGTTAGCGTTGGCCGCCAACAGCGACACGGTTGCTAAAAAAACCGCCAGCGAACTGGATCGCGACGATTTGACGGCCGCTCGTTTTGGCGAGCTGTTAACGTCGTTGATTCGCGACATGAATCACTTGCAAGTCGAAACACTGGACGCCTTTTTTCACAAGATTGCCCAAGCGTTCAGCTTGGACATTGGTATGCCGGCAGGCTGGGAGATCGCTAGTGATGAAGCCGTTTCCAACCTGCATACACGAGCGGTCCGGCAAGCGTTGAGTTCGCGTGACACGGTCAACATCCTTTTCGACCTGGCCAAGGGCGAAGCTAAAAGCGGAATCAGCAATCTCGTCAACTCGACGGTCCGCAAACTGTACACCATTTTTCGCGAGACGCTAGACACCAATCGCCTGGACGCCTGGCACGTTTTACAAGAGATGCCGACGCTAACGGATGTTGATATCGAGTCCTGCCTGGACGCTCTGCGTAACGCGGACCTTTCCGACTTCAATGATCGGTTCCGCAGCACCTTCGAAAAAGATCTGCGAGCGATCCAATACCGTGACTGGGACTCGCTGTTGAAACGTGGCATTTTCAAGAAGGTCACGGTCGGTGACTTTACGTTCTCGCGCGCCGAACTACCGGCCGCTTTGGTCAAACTGATGCGACCCATTTGCGAACACGCTGTGGCGATTAACATCAACCTGCTGGTGCGACAGACTCGCGGGGCCCTTGAGTTCCTAAAGCGATATCATCGCGAATACGATGAACTAAAGGCCAGTCATGCGATTCTGGAGTTCGACGATGTCGCCTATCTGGCGTCTCGCTTGTTCAACAACTACGAACACGACCGCCTGGCATGGCGGATGGACCAAAACATTGATCACCTGTTGCTGGACGAATTCCAAGATACTTCGATTCAACAATGGAAAGTCCTTCAGCCGTTGGCCAGCCGAGTATGTCAGCCGGGACAGCAGCGTTCCCTGTTCGTCGTGGGCGACGTCAAGCAGGCCATCTATGGGTGGCGAGGCGGCGTGGCTGAAATTTTCGACGAAGTTCAGAACGAATTCAGCGAACAGTTGGACGACCAATCGACTCGCTCGAAAAGCTTCCGCTCCAGTCCCGCCATTATCGACTGCGTCAATCAGGTCTTCGAAAATCTACTAAAGAACAAAAAACTGGAGGACCAAAAACCCTTCTTCGCATCGTGGCTAGAAAAATTTAGCACTCACCAGACCGAACGAACCGCCTACCCTGGTCACGCCTCATTCGAAGTCACCCACAGCAAGGATACTCACTATCAAGAAGTCGCCCAGCGGATCAAACAGATTTCGGAAGAGTTCCCAGAGCACGATCTTGGCGTTTTGGTTCGTGAGAACGCAGCGGTGGCAAAAATCATGTTTGAACTCGGCAAGCTTTCGGTTCCTGCCTGTGAAGAGGGCGGCAATCCATTGACTGATGCCGCGGCGATCAATTTGTTACTGGCCGCCCTGCGGATCATCGATCACCCGGACGACGCCATCGCCAGATTCCAACTTTTGAATTCGCGATTGGGCCAGTCATTCCAATTGACTCACGATAACTTTCGACAAGGCAACCACCCCATTCGCAGTGTGGCTCAATCTTTGCGATTGAAACTGATGCAACACGGTTACGGGCAGTTGCTAAACGAGTGGGCCAAGGCAATCGAACCTGATTGCACGGAAAGAGAATGGTTTCGCGTTGGGCAATTGATCGAAATTGGATTTTCGACCTCGGTTGCCGATCACCCTCGCACAGCCGACTTCATCGAATATGTGAATCGCAAATCGGTACCAGATCCGGCAACCGCTCGCATAAACGTGATGACCATCCACAAATCCAAAGGACTTGAATTTGACATTGTTGTTTTACCCGAACTGGATTTCGACAAAGGACAAGAACCTACTTACATTGCCGGACGCGAGACGCCAACCAGCGATATCGACTTGATCTGTCGGTACATGAATAAGTTGAATCGGATGTGGTTGCCGGAACAGTTTCGCCCTGCTTTCGATCAACAACTCGAAAAACAAATTCACGGCTTGATGTGTACGATCTACGTTGCCTTGACCAGGCCCAAACACGGTCTGCACATGATTGCGGACCATGCCTGCCACGCGGACACAAAAACGGCCGCTGGTTTGATCATGGCTGCATTGGACATCAATCATCACCCCAAAAAGAACTCGAAGCCCGGTCAAATTCTCTGGCAGGTCCGGGAGGGTCAATGGAATGGGGCAACCAAGATCGCAGAGCCAACGGCAGAAACATTTGCGGATCCGTCCAACGATCAACCAACGAAAAACTTTCAGGCGATCCGCTTCGCACCGTCCAAAACCTCGCGGAACCTGCCCTGGGAGAGTCCGTCGTCGCGCGAGGGTGACAGCCAAGTTCAACTAGGCCGTCTGTTGCAACTTGAGGACAACCGCAACGCTCGCCTGCAAGGCTCCTTGATTCACGCCTGCTTCGAACAGGTCGACTGGCTGGATGGCGATCTTCCGTCGGACAAAGAACTGCTGCAGAAACTAGGCAAGATTGAGGGCGCCGATTCGGCTAGCCGCAAACTAGCCATTCGTGATTTCAAACGGATGCTGAAGAAACCAAATACATCGGCTCTATTGCAGCAGACTCAGTACAACGACAACCTGCTAAACGCCTACGACGAATTACAGGTGGACAACGAGCGTCCGTTCGCCGTGCGTTTCCAGGATTCCATTTTGAACGGCTTGATTGATCGCTTGGTTTTATTGAAGAAAGATGGGCGAGTCGTGGCGGCGGATGTCGTGGATTTCAAGACGGATCAAATTGGGACAGATCCACGGGCGTTGCAGAATCGCGTCGAGGTCTATCGCCCGCAATTGAAAGCCTATCGTGACGCTGTGGCCAAAATGTTCCACCTGAACCCGGAAGACGTTTCGGCTCGTTTGATGTTTGTTGCCATTGACCAGCAGGTATTGATTGCCTGATACTTGTGGCTCAAAACATCCACAATTTAGTCTTTACGACATAGTCATGGCAAAAGAGAATCCCTCACGCACCATCCGCAACAGCGATCTTAAAAGACAATCGCAGCCGATCGAGCACGAAACTTCATTGTTTGGAAACATCCCGAAAGAACGTTGGCCGTTAATCATTCTGTTTTTTCTGGTTACGATTGGCAGTTTTGTTATTTGGTCACTCGTTGGACGAACCGTTTTGCTTGAAGAATACACCTACAAAGTCATTGATCGCCACCCACACGATTCCACAGCGTTTACTCAAGGCCTGATCTACCGAGACGGGATCGTTTATGAGAGCACTGGCAAACGCGGGCAATCCAAAATTCGAAAAATGACTTTGGAAGGAAGAATCATTGATGAAAAGTCGTTGGATGATAAATACTTCGGCGAGGGACTTTGCGAAGTCGGTGACAAGCTTTACCAACTGACATGGGAGTCCGGTGTGGGATTTATTTGGGACAAAGAACTCAACAAAATCGATGAATTCAAATACGAAGGACAAGGTTGGGGATTGACCTACGACGGCACCAATCTGATCGTAAGCGACGGCACGGCCACGCTACGATTCTTAGACCCCAAGACTTTCAAAGAGGTGCGTCGAGTCTTGGTGCGTAAAGGCGAAGCACGCATGCCTGACATCAACGAATTGGAATTTATAAACGACACCATTTTCGCCAATGTATTTGGCGATGACATGATCTATCTGATCTCACCAATCGATGGGAAAGTTCAGGGTCGGATAAATTTCTCTGAGCTGCTGCCGTGGAGAAAACGCCCCGATCAGGAATCGGTGATGAATGGCATCGCCGTGCACCCCGACAAACAAAACACGCTGCTAGTTACTGGTAAAAACTGGCCGTTCATCTACGAAGTCCAAATCTCCAAACTGGTTGACGATGCCAACTAGGGTGGGGTTGGCCGCACCTCTGCCAGTAGTCTGCAAAAATGGATTACCGCAGGCCCAATTCCGTTTCGATAATGTTCTCAAATTGCTGACGCAATTTTTGGTAGGCCTCACCAGTGGCTGGTCCCGAGAATCCCGTGTAGATCGCTTTGACGTTGTTGGCTTCGTCCAAGAAGATCATCGTGGGGAACGAGCGAACGCGATCTAGAACTTGCAACTGCTTGGTCGCTTCCGTCTTGTCGGCCGTGCCCGCTATCAGCACGGGGTATTTCGTCCCGTTCCGTTCAGCAAAGATGCGAACTTGCTGAGCATCTTTCTCGAAGTCACCAGTCAGTTCGAATGCCAATCCGACGATTGATAACCCTTCAGGCCCGTACTTTTCCTGCAGTTCTTTCAGGTAAGCCGCTGCATCATGACAATTGGGACACCAACTTCCAAAGACTTCGATGATCTTGCACGATCCGCCGAATTTGGAGTCCAAAGGTGACACTAGCTTGCCATCTAGATCGGGAAACTGCAGCTGCGCAAAATCCACACCATCCATCCACTCCGTTTGGCCAAACGCGTCAGGCAGTTCAATGGCATCGTCTGCTGTAGCCGACCAAGTGGTCTGATACCAATTCCCAGAATGGAACGTGCCCTTTAGACCTTCATCTGACTTATTCACTTCGAACAAAAAGGCGTGCCCTCCGTCGAAGCAAGTCAGCGTCAGTTTGCCTTCCTGAACACCACCAGCCAAATATCGATAGTCGCCGGTCGTGGTCAGGAACGTGCCTTGAACACCATTAGAATCAGCACTTTTTTCAAAAATGCCGACTGCCAGATCGTCGCTATCTGCAAACTTCACTGCCCACCGCCCTAGGAATTCGCCAGGATCTTGATAGTCGACATTGACCAACTTTTTCATCTCGGCCGGAACTGTCGCCATATTGTCTTTGCCACGTCTCTTTTCCCAAACGCCCGAGTACATTCCTGTTTCTTTTGTCGGGTACAGCGTTAGGCGAGAGGCAAAATGATCAATCTCGATTTGAACACCCTTGCCGTCTACGTAATCGAAGCTGGGAATCGAAATACGCTCCGTTCCGTTGACAACAAACGCGGCGTAATCGTCTTTTTGTTTTGAGACGTCCACGATGAACGTCAGCCCTTTAGCGGCTTCGCTGGTCCCGACGTTTAGAGTCACTTGCCAAGTTCCCGTCAGGTCCATTTTGGATTCTTGTGCAAAAGTTTGCACTGGTAAAAGGAACAGTAGTACGAGCAATGGCAATACGATTCGGTGCATTTCAATTCCTTGAAGGTGGTCGCTGAATTGCTTTAAGAGACGTTGTTTCTTCAAGTCAGGTTAACTTCTCCTGACCGGCCCGTCGACAACCGTTGCAAGATTCGGTCTCGACAAAAAAAGCCTCCGTGTTTCTTCACGGAGGCCATATTGATTTATCTAGATCTAGAAGCGAAAGCTCCTAGTCATCTTTCTTTTCGGCATCGCCTTGCAGCTGGATCGAATAAAGCCGAGTTCGGTCGGTCAAGTACATTCGACCATTAGCGATAGTCGGGGTACTGTAGATCGACGAGTAGTTGATCGTGTTAAACTTCTTTAACACTCTGCCTTCCGCTTTGTCCGCGGCAAAGACGAACAACGTTCCGTCTTCCGAGCCCAAGAAGACCTTGCCATCGGCGACCATGGTAGAACCCCAAACACCGGTCAACAAATCTTCTTCCCAGTAGCGAGCACCACTATCGAAATCGACGCAGTGTACAAAGCCACTCAAGTCGACTGCGAAGCACATTCCGTCAACGATCGAAACCGTCGACATGGTACGACGAAAGACGGTTTCACCTTCATCGTTGGTACCACCGTAATGCCAGATGACGCCTGAATTTGGGTTTGGTTCGCCATCCGAGCCAATTTCGCCAAGTTCGGGACTGATGTCACCCGTTTTTGTGCAATCGATTCGCCAAAGGTGCCCGACACCTTCGCCGTGTTCGGGGTCTTGGCCGACTGCGATAACAAGGCTGTTGTCTTGAAAAACGCCAGTCGAGATAACAGCGTTACGCGATCCACGTCCACCAAGTTCCCACTCGGTGTTTTTCGGGTTCATGTCGAACCGCCAGATCTCTTCACCACTCAACGCGTCGTGAGCGTAAACCCAACCGTCGCCACCAGGGAAATAAACCTGAGCTTTACCGTTCACGACACCAATCGTCGGAGAACTCCACTGACCGTGCAGTACTTTGCCACCCGGCTGATTCGCCTCCCAAACAAGTTCACCAGTATTCTTATTGAAAGCCAAGAAGCTAGGTGAACGGGGCGACGGTAATTCCAAGTGAGCTTCATCGACGCCATTGGATGTCAGGATATAAACCAAGTCACCGTAAATGACTGGCGAGCTAGTCGCCAAGTTGTGTGGAAAGACGCCCAATTCGTCGATCATGTCGTAGTTCCAGATGATATCTGCATCTTTTTCGGTACTATCGACCTCTTCGGTGTAGGGGCCAGCGTTTCCGTTTCTCAAACCACCAATATCCAGGCACATCAGTTCGCAACGATTCGTCACGACCCACATGCGACCAGCCACTTCGCTCTCTTCGGATTCAGACAGCTCAATGGCGGGTGTCGAGCAAATTCCTTGCAGTGGCCAGTCACTTACACGACCACGCGTCAATTTTTCGCGAGTCAATTGCCACAGGAAGTCGCCAGTCGCTTCATCAAAACACAGAATGCAACCTTTGTCCTGATCGGCAGGATGGATGTCCGCACGATAGCCAGCACCGTTATTGCAACCAACGAATACTTTTCCGCCGGCCACAATTGCGTTGCCGTAGGTTTGTGAACCAAGATTGGCCACCCAGTTAACTCGTTCGCCTTTTTGCAAATCGAAGTCCAGCTTAACACCAGTCATCTCGTTGACCATATTTCGCCCGATCGTGCCGCCCCACATCGACCAATCGCCAGTCGTGACTTCTTGACTCGATTCTTCTTGTTTGGCGACCGGTTGCGAACCAGCGGCAACATTGGCATCGGCACCGGCAACTTGAGCAACGATCGCGGAAACTCGCGAAACACCATCCTGACAGCACGAGCCGTCCGAATCGGCACAGCTACTTTGGCAGTCTTCGCTGGAAGTTGAAACGGCCGAGTCCTCAGTCGAGGAACAACAGCTGTCTTTTTCAGTCGAGGTCGAAGTCGTTGTTTCTTGGTCGCAAGACCCGCAACAGCTTGACTTTTCCTGGTCATCGGTTGACGAGCAGCACGAGCCTTCTTCACCGTCGGAAGTCGCAACTGTCGAGTCCTGACAGCCCGAACAAGATTCGCACCCGTCGCACGAACTTGGCTGGCTTATGTCTGTATCGATGGTAAAGGCACCGGAGAAATATCCGACACCGACCAGCAACACCGTTGCTATGGAAAGCAATCCAAAAGTCTTCATTATTTTAGTCCTTGTTGATTTTGTCGAATGTTTCTTATTTGTCTTGAGAAGACTCTTCAGTCTCGTCATCTTGTGATTTGATAATGATGTTATCGAAGTAACTATCTGCCAAAGAGTACATGTACAACCCAGGCGATCCTTGTTCGTTGGCACGCGGGTCAGTGGCTTCGATGGTCCACTCTTCAGGCTCGTCCAACGTTCGGTCCCAAACTTTTCCGTAAATCGTCGAACTGCTGTCATCATTCACTTTGACAACTAGCTTCATTCGATACCATACATCGGGATCAATCGTGAAATCTTGCGAGGCACCCAGACGCAAGTGAGCGGCCCAACTTTGGATTTCCAACTTTTGATCGTTGCCCTTTAATACTAAAGAGTAGCGGTTGTTGATTATACCAATCTTGCTCATGCTCCGTCGTTGTTCCGTCAGATACACATCGGACTGTACCGTATAATTGGTCATATCCGGTGTGCCCATCCAGACGATGTGGCTAGGTCGGCCTCGGACCCCTTCCAAATCGCTAGATTTCATGGCCATATTTTCGGTACCAGGAACAAGCGTTGGCTTGATTTTGACATGAGCACGAACCCAAGTCGGCGGAACCTGCAGTGGTTTGTAACCTTCAAAATCCCATGACCATTCGTTGGCTCCGCTGATGGCACGCAAGCGGCCTTTCGCTTCGACATCGCCTACATTGACAGTGAAGTTGCCGGCGACGAATTCTTCGAACCCGTTGGGCACGGTGATTTTGTTACCTTCAACCGTGACCTTGCCTGCCAATCCTTCGCCCAACTTGATGCCGTCCGTTGGCATTTCGTCAGCACCGATTTCTCGAATGAAATTGCCATTGGAATCGAACGCTTTCACTTTGAATTCTGCAGACTGCCCAGCACGTAAGCGAACTTCGCCCGGCACCATCAACAACGTGGCAATTTCTGCTTCCGTTGCATTTTCTTCCGGACCATCTTCGACAGGAAAGTCAGCTGAGACCGCGTCTTTCGCACCCACACAAAACGTGCGGTCGCGAGTTACAAAGTAGACTCGTCCACCTGCGATCGCCGGCGAAGCATAAATCTCATCGACGCCGTTTCCATCAGCAGCTTCCAGTTCAACTTCACACAACGATTTGCAGCCTTCGCGATCGGCTTCCAAAATGTGTAGTCGCCCATTGACTTCTGTCGCGTAAATTTTGCCGTCAGCCCAAACTGGCGAACCCTTACCGACAGTACCAATCGCGTAATTCCATAACTGTTCGCCATTGCCGCCATCAAATGCATAGATTTTTCCAGTATCCGACGTTACGTACAAAACGTCGTCTTTGAAAAGGCAAGCTGTATAGCCAGCCTTGATTCCATCAATTCGCCAGACGCTACCAGTTTCCGTGATGTCACCGCTACCCGAACCATCGATACATTGCACGCGACCAAATTCCGTGTTGTCGATATTATCTTCGCCGTGCGAGATATAGACGTATTTTCCGTTGACCACTGGTGTGCAATTCAAGCCTCGCAAGGACAACTTGAATTCCCAAACCTTCTTTCCGGTTCGAGCCTGCATAGCGTACAAATGACCGTCGCCGTTTCCACCGATCAACAAACGTTGACCTTCGATCACAGCAACTACAGGTGCCGAATAATTCGTATCCTTTGGAACGCCACCAGGAGCAGAGATCCACTCGACTTCGCCAGTTCGCTTATCGAATGCATAGTAGTAGTGTTTTGGGCCGGGACCTTTTGTGTCACCCCAGTTCGCGCCCAGGAAACTAACGATCACGCGATCTTCGTCGATGATGGGTGTTTGAGTCCGTCCACCGTAACCGGAAAGCTTTCCGAATTCCTCGTGCATGGAGTATTCCCAAACGACTTCGCCATTGGGTTTGTAGCAGCGGAAGATTCCACTGACTGAATGCACATAGACATTGCCGGTTTCCGGGTCACCACACATCGCCGCCCAACCCACACGGGGAGCTGGGATATCTGTTTGAAACACATTGAAGACGTCTCGCCACAACAGTTCGCCGGAAGCAGCGTCCCAACAAACCACTTGCTCGCCAGCATTGATCTTGTCGTCGGGATCATTGACGTTGTGATGCGTGCGGCAATTAAGATACACCCGACCATTTAGAATGATCGGCGTCGCGCGACCTCCAATATCCGACTTCCACAAAACATTTTCGGATGAGCCATCTTTCTCAAATGCAAAATGATCGACCAAATCGACTTCGGGTGAAATCCCGTTTTGAGTCGGACCTCGCCAGTTAGCCCAGTTTTGGGCCGATAGTTGAAAACAACTGGACAATAGGATTGCTGAGAAAGCGGTAATGGTCGCATAACGATAAAGCGACATGTAAGATTTTTGTCTCACCGGTCAGTCCTTACTGATGAACTCGTTGGCAATAATGTTGATAGTTTTTTGTTGAGTCGCCGACACTACGGAACGACGACGATAGCACGATTTTATTTGGTTTGACCCCAAATGCTATGGGTACCTGGCCGGTTCGGGAAGGTTCCTTGAATTCAAGGCAAACGCCGACAAAAACCGGCCACCAGCCACCCTAAATGTGTTCAGCCAGACCAATATCTTGCTGCAGATTTTACGTTTTCGGAGATTTGACCCGCTAGCCAGATTCCGACGAGTGTTCAAGGTGCTATTAGTCACAGGACAGACGCGTCACGTCATCATGCTGATACGCTTGCCATCAAACAGACACTGCCTGCAACCAACCCACCCCAAGGTACTGAATTAGCTAAAGGATGAAGCGACTAAGGTCCTCGTCTTCGGAAATTGCTTCCAACTTTTCTCGCACGTAGGCGGCGTTGATTTCCACCTTCCCCATTTTCATATCCGGGGCCTCGAAACTTAGTTCTTCCAGCATCCGCTCCATGATCGTGTACAACCGCCGGGCGCCGATATTTTGACTGGACTGATTTACTTTGAAAGCGTAACTGGCCAGTTCTTCAATCGCGTCATCGCTAAAGTTTAGATTGACGCCTTCCGTTTTCATGAGTGCCGCGTACTGCGCGGTCAACGAATTTTTTGGTTCACTAAGAATCTTGATAAAGTCTTCTTGCGACAGATCGTTCAATTCTACACGGATTGGAAAACGACCTTGCAGTTCGGGCATCAGATCACTGGGATTCACTTTGTGAAAAGCGCCGGCGGCAATAAACAAAATGTGATCGGTTTTGACGTAGCCGAATTTGGTTTGCACCGTCGTGCCTTCGACGATTGGCAACAAATCACGTTGCACACCCTGACGCGACACGTCGGCGCCGCGAGATTCACTGCTGACCACTTTGTCGATTTCGTCCAAAAAGATCATGCCCAGGTTTTCGACCAATTCGATCGCCAAGCCGTTGATCTTTTCAGGCTCCAACAGAGCCTCGCACTCTTGTTCGAAAATCACATCGCGAGCTTTCCGCACCGAAAGTTTTCGTCGCACGGTCGACTTGGGCATAATCTTTTCCAGCATGCCCTGAAAATCCATATCCATGTTTTCCATACCCATGCCACCAATCATCATGGGTTGTTGTTTCTGCTCGATGCTTAGCTCGACTTCCTTTTCGTCGAGTTCACCGGCCAGTAACATTTGCTGCATACGCGCCCGAGTCCGCTCGTAGGAACCCTCTGAGTCCTCTTCGGATTCTTCCGAATTCGTCGTTACGGAAAATCCAACAGGACGCGGCGCCAACAGGTCAACCAGTCGTTCAATGGTGCTTTCGTTCGCCGGTCCTTCGACGTTTTTTCGTTCGCGTTTCCGTACCAAAGTAATGGCATTGTCGACCAGTTCGCGGACCATGCTCTCGACGTCGCGACCGTAATACCCGACCTCGGTATACTTCGTAGCCTCGATCTTGATAAACGGAGCTTCCGTTAGTTTCGCCAACCGGCGGGCAATTTCGGTTTTGCCGACGCCCGTGGAACCGATCATTAAGATGTTCTTCGGAGCGACTTCGCCCTTCATCTCGTCCGGCAACTGTTGACGTCGCCAGCGATTTCGCATGGCAATCGCTACCGCTCGCTTGGCATCCGCCTGACCGATAATGTACCTATCCAGTTCCTGGACGACTTGGCGAGGAGTCATCGTCGAAGCGTTCGATTCTTCATTCATGATGGGCGTCATTGTTCCTGGCATTCGAGTTCTTCGACGACAATATTCTGGTTAGTGTAAATGTCGATCCCACCGGCGATCGTCAACGATTTGCGAACAATCTGGGCTGCGGTCATATCTGTGTTTTCTTTTAGAGCGCGAGCTGCCGCGATGGCATAGTTCCCGCCCGAACCAATCCCGATGATGCCATCGGTGGGCATGATCACGTCGCCGGTCCCGCTGACCAACAACGAATACTTGGCGTCACTGACCGAAAGCAATGCCTCCAGTTGTCGCAACGCCTTGTCCATCCGCCATTGTTTGGCTAGTTCCGTGGCCGCTCGTTGGATATTCGAGGGGTAGTCTCTCAGCTTCTCTTCAAATCGTTCTAACAATGCGAAGGAATCGGCACTGCTACCGGCAAACCCACACAGGATTCGCCCATCGAACAACTTACGGATCTTCACGGCGTCCGCCTTCATGACCGCGTTGCCAAGCGTCACCTGACCGTCCCCGCCCATAGCGACTCGGTCACCATGGCGGACCGTCAATATTGTGGTGGCGTGCAGTTTCATCATCGGCATCAGACCCAAAATTGGAAACGCTTGATTTTGCCCAAAACGATTCGAATTGGATAGGTCCAATCGAAGTTAAGCCGAATCAATCTTTTGTTCGACGACCCTAAGGTTAAGAAACGTAATCCGCAACAAAGAACTCAAGCTGCTGGTTCAGCTCGTAGACAGATTGGGCATACTGAATGACACGGCCAGAACAGCTTTCACTGGTCGGCTTTTTTCTTGCGAAAAGCCACGGCATCTTTTTTGGTCTTGAACGTTTTAAATCGTTGTTTGCCAGATTCCTGCCATGTCGCGACCCAGCGACCATACGGGTTGCGGCTGACGCCGGTGACCCCCGAGGTATTATTGACAGCTTTACGGCGAGGGCCTTTTTTCCACTCCCGCTTGCCAACTTCTCGCATTTTCTTGTCTCGCCATTTCTTAGCTAGAGCCAAGGACTTTCGGATGCCGCCGTTTGAAAATCGAAAATACTTGGAATGCTGATGGCCATCCCGAACTATTCGTACCGTCCACCCATCGGTACCGCGCGTAATGTTGTTCATTTCATTCATGCGGCACACCATATCACCGATCGCTAGAAATGCAACATGATGTCGGCGCATGGAATCTGTTGCGTTTTAAGAAATGATGGAAAAGGAATGAACGATAAAAAATGAACATTGCAAAACTTTTCTGGCGGGCTAGCCAATCGCAACCTTATGAAAAAGGGCTAAATCCACTATGTTGTCGGCATGAACGAATCTACGAAGAACCAAGCAGACGCCTTAAGCGAAAAACCACCAGTTGACTCGCCAACCCCAGCGATTCGCCCACGTAGTCGGCAATTGCTGTCTCGCCAGCGGTCGGCTCTGTTGATCGTGGATGTCCAACAGAAATTGCTACCGCACATCCAGCATCACGAGTTGGTACTGTGGAACATTCGCCGTTTGGTCGACGGGGCCGAATTGATGAATATTGCTCAAATGTGCACTGAGCAATACCCCAAAGGATTGGGGCCGACGGTTCCAGTGTTAGCCGATCGAGTCTCAGTGGATGACGAAAAGAGTCTGTTTTCGTGTCGTGAATGCGAAAACGTTGCGCAACGTTTGTCCGATGAGAACAAAGATCAAGTCCTGGTCTGTGGTATCGAGACGCACGTCTGCATCATGCAAACGGTGCTGGATCTACAAGCGTTCGGCTACGACGTGTTCGTGCCCGTCGACGCCGTTGGATCTCGTTTCGACCTGGATCATCAAACGGCTTTGCAACGCATGCAAGCTGCAGGAGCGACTCTAACCACCACCGAAGCCGCTCTGTTCGAATGGTGCGAAGCTTCGGGAACTCACGAATTCAAACGAGTCAGCGGCTTGGTGCGCGAGCAGGCTCCTGAGAAACTCAGTGCCCCTGACGCGCGGTTCTTTCCGCGACTAGCTAACCAGTACATTGTGCAGTCGGCGCACAACGAGGTCTCTCGCAACGACAACCAAACGGTCCATCAACTGCAGTTCATTGTGCGAAAGACCGACACCGGTGATATCGTCGAGCAATTTACTGGGCAACTAACCCGTCGCGAATCAGACGATCAAGTCAGCGACATGCAAGGCATTCAAGCTGTCCAAATCACTCAAGACGGGACCGCAATCAGTATTCAAAATGCGGCACAGGAAATCCGCATGGTTTACCTGCCCATCGGTGACCCGCGGACCAATCACCCTCGCTGGAAAGTTCGAAAAACGGAACGCCATATCAACTCGCCCGAATACAAACACGATTACGAAATTCGATTCAACGTCGTCGATCACAAAACCGACGAAACGTTTCGCGAGTTCGTGGGCTACGAACACCGCAACCCCGACGATGGATCGTTGACACTAGTGAGCGGCGTCCGTCAAATCGAAATCTCGGCCGACGGCAAATGGATGGTGATTACTCGCTTCGACCACGCGCCAGAACTTCTTCAACTACCTGCCGAATAACAACCATCGACAATGCCAGTCGCGACGCTGACAAAGTAGTGGTAGAAGAAGGTGTCTCGCGGAGTCGCGAAGTCGCAGAGGAAGAAGCGAAAGTGGTTTTGTCTGATGAACTGCTCCTCAAAATGCGTTTGCGTCCCCATCTTTGGCCGGGATTCAACGTCATTGGCGTACGATCGGTGTCGCCAACCCTCTATTTGCTAAGGATTCGACCCGTTCCTCGCACAATCCTAAGGCAGGGTTTTGTCGATAATTTCAGGCTAGAACGCAAAAACATGCAAAATCGGCAGGCCAAAACTCATTTGGCCACGTATTTGCCATAGAGGCTTCTATACATAATAGATGCTTGGGACGTTCGGGGCAGAGGACTTGCGCACGGCCGAACGCTCGAATCACCAAACAGAATCCATCTGTGCACTTTTTTTGAGTGGCCAACATGTCAGAAATGTTTCTGGGTCTAATTTGTTTGTTGACGTTTTTGGGATTTTCGATTTATGGATTCATCTCGTTCCTGGTTTACGTTTCGAATAAATCCAATGAACCAAAAAAGCTTCACCCGCAACAACCTCTTCCCAACTTCCCGCGACGCCATGCGACTCTGAATGAAGACATCACGGGGACCAGTCGTCTTCTAAATTACTTACTGGTCTGCAAACTGATCAGCTTCCAAAAATACAATTCCATTCGTTACATTTTGGAAAAGGTGGCTAACGGCGTTGAACTGGAAGCGCGGATCACAGACCTTTCCCATTTAACGCCCGAAGATGCCAATTCACCAGCTGTGGAAACCGGTGACTCGATCGACAAGGTCAGCGAATTCGAGGACGAGATTCGCGTCCTATCCAGTTCATTGGAAGCGACCCCGATAGAAGTGACCGAGCACTCCAAGCTTGAAAAGCTTGGCTCAATCACCATCGAAGATGCCCCCGAAAGCATCGAATCGCACGACAAAGAATCTACGTTGGCGACCGCTGATGCGTGGCAATCGCAGCCAGAACTTTCGCCGTCGCCACCGAAACGCACCTTCAACGAAATGTTGGCTGCGTTCATGTTGGACAAGAACATTCGTTGGGGCGAACTAGCTAGTGGAATCTTGATCGTCGGCAGTGCGGTTGGGCTGGTGGTCAGTTTGCGTAACGAGCTTCAGGACTCGATCCCCTATTTCTCGGCCTTAATGTTTCTGTTGATCACGGCGGCCATCCATGCCGCCGGAATCTACACCGCAAAAAAATGGAAGCTGCGAAATACAAGTCGCGGCACTCTATTGATCGGACTGTTGCTGATCCCTCTCAACTTCCTGGCGGCCTGCATCTTGTCGAATCAACAGGTCGAGCAACGTGAACTAACGGATCCCTATCTGTGGACGGCCATCATCGTTGGCTTGATCTCGTTCGGCATGATGACTTGGTACTCAGGGAAGTGTTTGCTGCGCAAAGGCCAGTGGCCATTGATGTTCAGCATCCTGGGTAGTGCGGCTGGCACGCTGTTGATTAATCGAGCGGAAGGGATCGACGAGTCCACGCTTGTTAAACTGGGGCTGATGGTACCCTTGATTCTGTCGTTTATGGCAGGATCGTTGCTGGCCTTCAAACAACAGTGGTATCGAAAGCACTGGCGACGGCGAGCGATCTTTCGATTACTGATTTTCTCAGGCATTTCATTCTTTGCGTTTCTGGCAGGTTCCGCATTGTTGGTCATTCGTGCCGAGCACAATCCACCCACGTGGGTTTCGATGGCGCCCGCTTTTGCCATTGTCGCTTTGGTTGGCTCGTGGATCGGACACACAATCTGGAAAGGGGCCATAGGACCCGAGGCCAAACCTCTGCAACTGACCGGGTTGTCGATGACGGTCTTGAGCTTGACGGTCGTTTGCGTCACTTGGCTGATCTCATTTTCCAACCCAATGATCCTGGTGATTACCTCCACGATTTTGGTGATCGGTTTTTTTGGTTTGGCCAACCAACGCGACGAGTCCAGTTTTCTGGTGGCTGGCTGGGTCGCCTTCGCTTCTCTGGTGCTCTGTGGTGTGAATCTGATCGCCGGCGTCTTGCCATGGAATTCATGGACCGACCTTGCGCAATTGAAACAAGTAGCGATCAGTGGACGAAGCGGTATCAGTTTATTCGCCGTCGGTGCCATCATCATGATCGTGCACCGTTTCTTGATCCCGCAAAAATTTAATACCACTCGATTGCGGCTTGCCGGATTGGCCAGCGGATCTTTGACAGCCATGTCAGGCCTAGCATTGGCCATCGCAGCCAGCTTTGTTAATCGAGATCACTTTTTCGACAACATGGCGGCCAGTTGTTTACTGGGATTAATGGCGTTAACGGTATTCGGTTTTAGTATACGGTCGGGCAAATCCAGACAATCAAAACTCATTCCTGGCCGTTGGCTATCATCGATCGCCAACACGTCAGCCGTACTTTCCTTTAGTGCACTAGCCCACGCGTTCATTTGGAATCCGACAATCGCGACCTGGTTGAGTCAAACGCTGCATGTCGAGGCTAATTGGCAAATCGTTTTGACTGCTCATGTGCTGCTACTTGGCTTGCTGGCTGGCATCGTGAACTGGCAGAAACGTACACCCGATTCATGGGCCAACGATCGTACTGACATCATCACCAACTGCTTGTCGGTGTCCGCTTTCGTCGTGGGACTGATCGCAGTTGTCACCATAATGATGCTTCCGACGGTTCAATCAGCACCGCCGGGCTTGGCAACCGTGTTGCTTGTTTCATTGTGCGCGGCCAGTTGGATTTTTGCTTGGTGCCGATACAACGCAGATGCCCTTCCAAACTGGTCGATTGTCTTGACGTTACTAACGGGCTTAACGGTCGGCGCAGCCATGTTGGACTTGGTAACGCTGCAGGAATGGTGCCCCGGTCCCAAACACCCTCGTCACTGGTTACTGCAAATCACAGCGTTGTCAGCTTGGTTTACCGTTTGGTTTATGGTCTCTGAATTTTTCAGTCGCTGGCGGCGGTTGTCGTTCATCGCCATTCCTCGACCTTTAACCATATCGATCAGTATTGCGCTGGCCGTTGTTTTCACTGGGCTAATTGGATCAACATTGTTGATGGAGTCCAACCTGGAGCTCTTCAAAGTGGCCGCTGCGCCGCTGTTTTCGATAACTCAACAAAAGGTTTGGGCATTCGTTGCTTTAGCGACTGTCGCTGCGATGTTAGCAGTGGCTACGTTCAAAGAGCCATCGGGTTACTTGGGCGCCGCGATCGTTGTCGTGTGGACGGTGGGCTGGGGAATTGGCTCACTCTATTTTGTCGAACAAAAAGCGGTAGCCACCGCATTGCGTTGGTTGCTACCCATCGGCGGTGCCATCGGTGCCTGTCTGGTGGCCTCAAGAAAACCGGCCGTAACGACTTGGGTTGTGGCTCGCAACAAACTTGGAATGTCGGGGCGAAGCGTGTGGTCGAAAACGATCACTCAAAATTTGATCAACCTGTCACTTGGAATCGTTGTCCTGGTCAGCATGTTGATCGCCACGGTAGCCATCGTCCAATTCTTAATGTTTGGCGGTGTCGAGGCACTTGGCGGTCCACTAAAACAAACTTTATTCGGAGACATGAAGAAGGACATTTCTTATGGCTTACCGATTGGCATCATTGTTAACACTTTCTTGCTGTACGCGATTTCCGAGCGTCGCAAATGGTTGGCGACTGCCGGTTCGTTGGTCTTTCAATACTGTGTTCTGTTGTCGGTCGTGTTGTTGGCGGTATCACCACATCCAAAATTGGCGTCCAGTTGGTTCGTGAACATTTTGCAAGCGGTATCGATCGGCATGACGGGCTACGGATTCGTTTGGTGGTACTTCCGCCAACGGATCGAATCTGGCGTGGAATCTCAGTTGAAATCTGCAATAGATTTCAAACCGAAGAAACGCAGCCAGTTGAAAATTCACACGTTCATCAACGGGATTTTGATCTCTAGCTTGGCCGTTTTGGTAATGTCACGATTCTTTCGTTTCCCAATGGTACCGGGGGACTGGATCAACACGGTCGGAGGCCCGCTTGGAATCGGCGCCTGGGCTACGTTTGCCGTACTGGCCTACTTGGTCTGGAAAACGACACTACAGAAAGCTCATCGAACCTCCAGCTGGATGTGGTTAATTTGCTGGTCAGGTTTGGTTTTGATTGGGATGCTGGCCGCCCTATTTGACCGTTCGATCGCTGACCAAGAAACCTATCCAACGTTTCTGACTTTCAACCTAATCATGTGGGGTACGATCGCCGTCGGTGTCGTGCAAGTCGGGATGCTTTGGTTGGAGCGTCGCCCGGAGAGCTCGCCAAGCGATAAGTCGTCGGCGTTGAAATCGAACCGATTGGGTTTGAGAATCAAACAGTCTGCTGAAAAGTCGATTCGTGACGAGCAAACGCTTCCGCTGCTTTTCGCCTGCTTGGTAACTTGCTGTTTCACCACACGAGGCATGGAATTCATTGAGAATTTCTGGCCCTGTTACATCGCCAGCTTCTGCGTCATCGGCTTACTGTTTTGTGGCGCCTGTTTGCGACAGAGCGGCTATCTGGGTTTCGTCACCGCCACAATGACCGCCTGGTCGACATTCATTTTCGTGATTCAGGACCCTGCCAACTGGTTCGACGATTCGAGAGGCCCACACCTGGCCAATGTACTGGGAATCGCTTTGGTCAGCTTGGCAATGTTGTGGACGGGCTACTTCATTTGGAAAACCGTTTGGCGACAACAGGCATTCAATCCTCGGTTCATGTGGATGCCAAATTCGGTGTTGATCCTGTCAGCTATCTGGTTGTTCTGGGGATCGATGATGCAATGGGTTGTGGAGGTCGCGAATGTTCGATCGGTCAGTTTTTTGGCCAACGTTTGGGGCATAACACTGTTTGCAGGAACCATAACGTTAGCGGCGATGCATTTGTTCAACCGCGAACGAAAAGGACTGGTCGTTGCCAGTTGTTGGTTGTGGTTCGCGTCAGTCATTTTCGCAGTTTGCCTATTGATAGAGGAAACAACCGATCGGCAACTTTCTGCGATAATCGCGTCACTCGGTTTCGCAGTCGGTGTGCTGGGGTTAGTTTGGCGATACCGAGGTTTTTGGGTCGGCGGCTTACGAAAGTTACAAGCCCCGCGTTTGGGGAAACTTCAAAAATCGATGCGGCATCAGTTGCCAACGTTTGGCTGCCTATTCGGTTTGTTAGTCGTGCTTGTCTCGTATTCATCGCTGACCAATGCAAGCTTGGACAACCGATTGGACCGATACCTGTTATCGATCAGCCCGTTTGGCCTAGCTGTGGGCTTTGCCTGTTGGTCGGATCTGAAACGCGGACGTTGGGTGCAAATCGTCAGTTTGGCCATGTTAACACTGGGCGCCGTTTTCGTTGCTTGGGCCGATCTCAACGCCACCGAAATGCGGAACTCTTCCGTCTTTGTCCGCACACTTTTGGTTTTGGCTACCGCCATGTATGTCTATGGCGCCGGGATTAGTCGCTGGGTGCAACAAGGCAATACCTGGTTGAAATCGTTACGCGAAATGTCCGTGATCACTTGCGGTTTGGCTTTAGCAACTTTGGTTGTGGTTGTCGGCGCAGAACTGCACGACTTCGTTCCAGACGAGGGTTGCGGAAGAGGGATCCTGGAATCCTTGTCAGTGGCCATCGCTGTGGCCGCCATGGCGGTGGGTTTAGTCGTTATCGCGGTTCGCAAACGGAACGACCCGTTCGGATTGTCATTGCGAGGGCGTATGGCCTACGTGTATGTGGCACAACTGGTGGGCGGTTTGCTGTTGGTTCACATGTACCTGACGATGCCTTACCTATTCCGTTTGGGCATCAAAGAATATTGGCCGTACATCGTGATGTTGCTCTGCTTCGGTGGCATTGGGTTATCAAACTGGCTTGAGCAACGCAACTTAACCGTACTTGGCGAGCCGCTTTTCAATACCGCTGCACTCGTTCCACTGGCCGTCGCCTATGGAATTTGGGTCGTCGATTCTCAAGCTGATCATTCCGTCGTGACCTTGGTGGTCGGGCTAATCTACCTGTTGATCTGTTACCAACATCGCTCGACGATCAGTGCCGTTGCAGCCATCCTGTTTGGTAACCTTGCCCTGTGGTTGTTCTACGACAAATTCTCTTGGCTAAGTTTTTATGTTCACCCGCAACTGTGGTTGATTCCGCCAGCGGTCTCCGTTTTGATTGCAGCCCAGATCAGCAAGGACAAATGGACTAAATCACAACTGGCGCTGATTCGATACGTTTGTGCGACGACGATCTACCTGGCTTCGACCAGTGAAATTTTCATCAGTGGTCTGGGCACTCGATTGTGGCCACCGATGATCTTGGCGTTGCTGTCCGTCGGAGGCATCTTTGCCGGGATCCTGTTGCAGATTCGCGCCTACCTGTATTTGGGAGCGGTCTTCTTGATCATGGCAATGATCTCGATGGTCTCGCATGCTCATCGAAGTCTGGACCATGTGTGGCCTTGGTGGGTTTTTGGGATCAGTTTGGGGATCGCCATCCTGGTCATGTTCGGAATGTTCGAGAAAAAGAAGAACGACATGCGCCAGGTCGTGCATCGTCTAAAGCAATGGGACCTGTAAAGGTTCCGCCACATTAAAAATCGACGTTATCCAATCTGATTTCACTTCGTTTTTCTTTTCCTTTGAGGCAAAGCCAAGCGGTTTCGTGTAGGATCAAAAAACCGCGCCAACCAACGCCCATCACAAAAACTTAACGCCATTATCAAAAAAATATCGGAGTCGCCGGGCAACTGTGCCGGAAGAAGGAAATCCTTGTCAAACTTCCTAATAGATTGGAGCCTCGTTTCGAACATTCCTCGGATGGTTTCGTCAGAAGTTTTGTTAGAAAGTTTTTGAAGTAGAATTAGCAACGCCTTCGCCTCGTCAAGTCGTCTCAAATACAAAAGACATTCAATTCTTACGCTTAGAAGCATCGCCTGGTTGTTGGCATCTAATTTTCTTTGTGATACTAAATTTCGTTGTATTAGCCTCAGTCTATCAAGAGCGTATTCTATTTCTGCATCTTCTGTACCGAATTTGAGTTCCTGTTCAAATAGAAGAGCGCACGCCCAAATGCTGGCACGTAGATATGAAGAGTCGGTGTTTCCTTCTTGCTTGTAAAAACGAGCAGCTAATTCGTTATATTGAACAACCAACTTAAAAAGTCGGCGAGCATCCTCCTCATCCTTCTTATGTGACGGCTTATGATAGTAGACCTGTGCGAGATTTTCATAAATGGCAGCCAACAATCGTTGATTTTCGAATCCAAACAGTTGATAGTTTGCCAAGGCAGATTCCAGCATAACACGTGCAGCTTCGAGCTGGCTCTCGTCGGGAAGTTTGTCTCGAGTTAATTGCCCAAGCCGTAATCCTACAAAGCCAAAATTCACCTGCGCACGAAGGTAATCCATCCCATAGGCACGTTTGAATTTCTGTTTCTCGAAAATAGAGATTGCGTGATCAAGAAAGTTCTGCGAGTTGAGGAACTCGATTGGCCGTTGCTCATCTTTTCCTTTTGCAATGTTGGATTCGAAATTCGATTGGGAAATTAGAACAATTGCGTATTGCGGATGTTGTTTTCCGAACAATTCACCAGTGATTCGTAGTGCCTCATCAAGATATTCTCGCCCTTTTTTGATTTGGTTTTCTGTTAGTTCTTCATTTGGTTTTGGTTCTGGTTCTATTGATCGGGCTTCTTGGACCAACAAATCACGTGAGTACAGATTTTCAATTCCAAGTAGTCGATCAATAGAATTTCGCGCTTGGTTGAAAGGGACGTCTCCGAGACGTGCGTTTTTGACAATCTCTATATCAACATTAGGCAATCTTGCAAGTTTTTCATTTTGATCAGCAAGTACTTGATACTCCTTATGGCGCGGGTCACCAGGAATAAACTCGACGAAAAAACTACTGAAGTCGCGATATGTTTTAGTGAGATCACTAATCGTCTTGGCAGAGTGACTTTGCAAAGTGATCAACTTTTTAAAGCAGTCGACAACCCGGTTAAAGTCTGGATGCCGGTCAAGAAGTTCCTCTGGAATTTGCTCATCGCGCAGTTGTTTCTCCAAAACCGAAAAGCTCGTTGACAAGCAGTCCTTCAACTGGTCGATCGCATCCCTGTGCTTATCGTTATCGATCAATCTAATTGATCTGTCCCATTGTCTTTGACTTGTCGATCGCAGCATTGCTAAATCGTGATCTACCGTTTCACTAGGTGTGAGCACCGAAAACGCAACTTGCTCTGCCCATCTTTGTGAGTTTTTGGAACCGTCTGCTGCTTTGTCTAAAAAGTGCGAGGTTGCAGAAATAACAATGAATCCGTTTTCCGCTTCGCGAGACAACTTCATCTTGCAGAATGATGGAATCCCTACAGCGCGATAAGATTCATATGCCGTTGTTTCAGGGTAAATTTTTTTGGATATCGTTTCCCCACTTTCGTTTTGAAAAACTTGGTGAACCGCAAAATAACAATCACTTTGTGAACTAAAGTAAATGTCTGAAGGCTCATGGTTCAAGAACAAGTATTTATTGTTTCGATCTGCAGATTTTCTTGCGATTCGAACTGTCACATTTGCGGCGCTATCGGGTTTTAAAGGGGCAGCAGAAGCGTTCGACTCAAAAACTTTGGTCCAGTATTTTTCATCAATTTCAGTTGGATTGTCATTTGGTTTTGGCTGGACAACTTGCGCATGATCTTCTCGATTGTTAGGAGATTCTTGTTGATTCATTGGGTTCCAAAGGAACGATGCGACAAAACAAATAACAACCCCTACCAACGACAAAGGAACCCAAACAGCGGAACGATTGTTGTTTGACTCAAGTTCACAAAGGACCTCAGCGCTTGTTGGTCGATCGTTTGGATTCTCCGATAAACATCTGCGACACAACTCCACAAGAAATTGTGGGCAAGACGATTGGCTAGGAAATTCCACTTTTCCGATTTTCGCTAATTCCAGCGAATCTTGACGATTCTTCCCGCAAAAAGGAGGCGAATGGTAGAGCAACTCGAATAGCACCGCCCCCAGTCCGAAAACGTCAGAGCGTTGGTCACTACTTTGGCCCCTGGCTACTTCAGGAGCAAGATAGCCAACTGTGCCTGATCCTGGGACAGTGTTTTCGTTTTCATTACGAAAAGAAAAACCAAAATCGATTACGCGAGGACACAATTCCGTATCCAGCATAACGTTGGAAGACTTGAAGTCCTTGTGCACAATTCCCTTGTCATGAATTGCACAAAGACCAGAGGTCACCTTGTGAAATATGGATTGAATTTCTGAGTAATTAAATTCACCGTCAGTTGATAAATCGGCCAGCGAATTACCCTGTACGTACTCAAGTACTAAGACAGGTTTGTCTTGATACCATTCCAAACCAAAACATGACCCAACGTATGGAGATTGAATAAGAGCCAACAGTCGCCCTTCTTTAATTGCTAACTCTTTGTCGCTGATGTTTGACCGGCAGTTGTACATTTTAAGCAAGACGTCGCGATCAAGTTCTGGATCAAATCCTTGGTATGTCGTCGCCTGAGAACTTGACGAAATGGCTCTTGTGATTTCGTATTTCCCAATTTTTTGAATCGCTTCTGTTTCTTTTTGCCGAAGAATTTCGGCGGTGCGACGTAGTGCGGCAACGACAGGGTCCGATTCATCTACTAGCTCAAAGCCATCAATATTTTCCGATTGATCATAAAATTTATCTTGTCTACCGTTCTTATTCGGTTGGTTTGGCTGTAGCATGATTTAACGTTTCGTGTTCATGAATTTTTATTGAATGAACTAAGAATCCAAAGCTTGTTTCAACGATTCAATACTGTTGTAGTATCGGGTACGAATCACTTTGTAGCTTTCGTTCAATTCTCGGCTAATTTCAGCAATTGACATGTTCTGAAAATACGTCAGAAAAAGAACTTGTTGACAATTAGTGTCGATCTTCTGCAGTGCCTTCATCACCATTAATATTTGTTCATTGTTCTCAGCTAGTTTAGCGGGGCCTGTCGAACGGCTGGCAGGTTCATTTAAGGAACGTTCTGTATTCCTGACAGCTCTCTTCTTGGCATGATGTTTTCGATTTGCCTTCGCAGCATGGCCGCGTGCAATCCTTTTGATGATACCTGCTTTCTTCTTGATAGCAGATCCATTGCCGAGTTGTTCTAGATTTTGCCAAACTTGAATCATGCTCTCTTGAACAATATCAGAAGTATCCTCGCGGCTTCGTACGGATCGATTGACCAATTGATGGGATGCCCGCTTTAGTTGTTCACGCCACTCAGACAGTTCCTTTTCCAAACTAATCGACTTGCAAACGGATCCGTTGCTAGTGCTGTTCATAGTAACCTCGCCAAATTTGAGAACCGTTGACAGAACGCACAAAATTTTTTCACTTTGCGCATTGATGCATTCACCCGCCTGGATGCCTCTCGATTATAGACATCAGCTTTTCAGATCAAAATCTTTGCAAAGGAAATTTTGTATGTACATGTTGAATTTTGCGGCTTGAGAAAACAAGACCGCAATTGGCACTGGTGCAAAATAAAATTCAGAAGACAAGTTTGTCTCTTCAGATTGAAAGTGTCCAATTGGTTTTGAATGTTGAAAGGTAATTTTCCAATACGACACTACCGGGTTTCAAATTCCAATATTCAAACGT
>CAZJBW010000056.1:0-9818 GCA_964543985.1 uncultured Pirellulaceae bacterium
TTGGTGGGTTCATCGGGTCCATGGGCTGACGCCACTTGCCCGGGTTTCAGTAGCAGCATCCTCGATTGAGCTCAACTATAATGGATTTCGTTGACTGGCACCGCTCGTTGCCAAATTCAAACCAACTTTACGCCAACCGCCCAAGCCATTATTCCCAGCACATGAAAAACCATATCAATTCAATTTTCGCGCTCTTGTTTGGCTTTGTCATTTTGGGCTTCGCCGTGCCGACTGTTCTTGCCCAGGAAGCTCCCTCTGCGTCAAAGCAAAGTGAGAAAACCGATTCACGAATGGTCAAATCGACTCGCCAGATCGAAGTCGAATCGGCCGTAGTGACTCAACACCAACTGACCATCGATAACAAAACGATTGCCTATTCAGCAACCGCGGGCACTCAACCCGTTTGGGCCGAGGACGGGCATGCGATCGCCACACTCTTTTACACCTACTACCAACGAATGGACGTCACGGATAAAGATCGACGACCATTGGTCATTTCGTTTAACGGCGGCCCTGGCTCAGCATCCGTCTGGATGCATTTGGCCTACACCGGCCCGCGAATATTAAAGATCGACGACGAAGGCTATCCGGTTCAACCTTATGGTGTCCGCGACAATCCTCATTCGATCCTTGATGTTGCTGACATTGTGTTTGTAAATCCAGTCAACACAGGGTACTCGCGAGTGGTCGATGCGGAGGCAGATACAGCTCAGTTCTTTGGAGTCAATCAAGACATCAAATACCTTGCGGAATGGATCAACACATTTGTGACTCGCAACAATCGCTGGAATTCGCCGAAGTACCTGATCGGAGAAAGTTACGGAACAACGCGAGTCTCAGGTCTGGCGTACGCTCTGCAAAACAGTCAGTGGATGTACCTTAACGGCGTGATCCTGGTTTCACCCACCGCGTTGGGAATCGAACGCGACGGACCAGTCGAGGTTGCCAATCGATTGCCGTACTTCGCGGCGGCTGCCTGGTACCACAAAAAGCTGCCAAAGGATTTACAGGAACTAGACCTGCTGGAAGTACTTGAAAAGGCTGAAGACTACACGATCAAACAACTGTTGCCAGTGATTGCCAAGGGTGCCTGGGCAACCGACGAACAACGGGATCAAGCCGTCGAAATGTTTTCGCGGTTCTCGGGCATGAGCGAATTGGTCATCCGCCAACACAACCTGGACGTTCCCACTTCGTTCTTTTGGAAAGAGCTTTTGCGAGATGAAAGCCGCACGATCGGAAGACTGGACTCGCGATACAAAGGGATCGATCGCATGAACGCGGGAGTCCGCCCGGACTTCAATTCAGAACTCGCTTCGTGGCTACACTCATTCACACCTGCCATCAATTATTACTTCAAGAATGATTTGAAATACGAAACAGACATCAAATACAACATGTTTGGACCCGTTCGCCCATGGGATCGGGAAGGTGACGAAACCGGTGAAAACTTGCGTCAGGCAATGGCTATGAATCCGTTTCTGAAAGTGATGACACAAAGCGGTTACTACGACGGCGCTACTACGTACTTCAACGCGAAGTACAACATGTGGCACCTTGACCCAAGCGGTCAAATGAAAGACCGACTCAGTTTCAAAGGGTACCGCAGCGGGCACATGATGTACCTGCGTGCCGAAGACCTGAAAAACGCCAATGATGACATTCGGGAGTTCATCAAAAGCGCTACTCCCCTGGAAGGCGCGCCCGCAAGAAATTAGAGGGTATTTCAAAACCAAAGTAGCACGACTCTCCGAGTCGTTTGGCACGGTACAATACGACGCGGTGAGTCGTCCTGTTATTGCCAGGCTGTATAATCGAATTCCCATGAAAAACGACTCGCCTGATCCGAACTCTTCGAACCAACCCGTCAAACCAAAGGCTACCGCTGGTTCGCGATTGATCGCCACCGCATTTCACGAAGCGGGGCATGCCGTGATGGCGATGTCGGTAGGTCGCCAGGTTGGCAAAGTCACGATACGGCCGGGCAAGTCTCAACTGGGTGACCAACGTCTGGGATCATGCGAGATCAAGAAGGGGCAAGGCAAGGGATCGAAAGATGCGTTGGACGAGCAAGTATTGATTTTGTTCGCCGGGATGGTTGCCGAGGCCCGTTTCACTGGCCATTATTGCCGTCAAGGTGCAGCGCAAGACCTCAATGCGATTCGCCGCATGTTGTCTCAGCGAGCTCGCAGTGAAAAACAACTGGAACGATTACAAAACCGCATGTTGGACAGAGCCGAGAACATTATGGACGAGAAGGGAAACGCAAAAGCGATTGAATTGATCGCTCGTGAATTGATCGAAAAACAGACGATCAGTGGCAGAGCCGTTCGGCACTTTTTCGAACAAGCCAATCGCGAATCCTGATTCCCGCCCGTCGTTGGCCGCCTGTACTTGAAGGCTCTTTCGTCACTTTACGATTGCAACATGATGACCGCACCGTTCATCTTCGCCTTGCTTGGCATCGCCGTCGCGACAGGAACCCTAACTGGTTTCACTGGCGCATCGGGAATGTCGATCTTGATTTCAGGCTTGCTGTTGGCAGGCGTTGATATTCGCGAGATCATCGCTTTGACTTTTGTTGTCACGTTTGCGAACGGCATTTCATCATCCATTCCATACGGTCGAAAAGGGCTGATTGATTGGCGATTGGCCTTAAGCATCGGTCTGTCAGCATCCGTGTCGGTCTATCCCGGATTCCTTGCTAGTGAATCAGTTTCTGACTCATTGTTGAAATGGATTATCCTGACAGGGCTTTTGCTGGCCGGATTGAAACTGCTGGCCAAGCCTGGCGTCGCTCAATCAGAAACAGAATCCGAAGTAAAACATTCGCTTTGGAAAGAGATTCTGGCAGGGATTGTGTTTGGATTGGTGATTGGAATGCTTGGTGGAGGCGGAGGTGTTTTCATCGCCGTCGTCCTGTTAGTGTTGTTCAAAACAAGTGCCAAGTCAGCCATCGGTACTTCGATTGTCATTATGACGCTGGCCGCCGTTCCGGGCTGCTTTTTGCACGGCTGGGACAACAATATCAACTGGGCCATCGCTGGAATTGTCATCCCAGTTTCCATTTCGATCGCATTCCTGGCGGCTCGAGCGGGCAGAAAGATCCCTGAAGCCTGGGTCAAAAGAGGACTTGGTGTATACCTGGTTTCGATCTTCTTCATAATGTTGGCGAGAGAGTTGTTTTAGGACTGCAGTTCAATGCAATTTGAGATACGTCACATATCGGTTCCGTTCCGCTTTCGGTATGGCCACGCAAAGAAACAACACACCAACCTGCAAGGCATCCTTTGTATTCTTTCAAACGACGACGGGGTTACCGGCTTGGGCGAGGCAGTTCCGCGCAAGTACGTGACAGGTGAAACTTGTGAATCGATCATGCGATCGGTGGAAGGACTGGCCCGAGTCTCCGCGTTGCCGGAACCAAAAATTAAGGATGCCACTTGCCAGATCAAATCCAGGCTTGATTGGGCAACCGCCTGGCAAGCCGAATCCAAATGCACGTTCCCATCCTGCGTCCTATCCGCCATTGATCTGGCTCGTTGCGATCTTGTCGCTCAACTGGAAAAGACTTCGCTGTCGAATTATCTTTCCGGGACACCTTCCGAAACCTCGAATCAAGTCGCCAAACCCTACTGTGCCTCGATTGGCTTCGGTAGCGGCTGGAAAGGGAAATTAAAACTGACAGCCTTGCTGACACTTTACAAGTATCTGGGCTTTCAACAATTCAAAATCAAAGTCGGCAGCGACGACGATCAAGCGCGTGTCAGCTACATCCGCCGCAAACTGGGGCAAGATGCCAAAATTTTTGCAGATGCCAATGCTGCCTGGACCAAAGAACAAGCGGCAAGAGAGATTGAGATGTTGGCCAAATACAACATCTGGGCAATCGAAGAACCACTTCAATTCAAACAAGCTGAATTGACCGAAACGGGTCAAGTTGATCGCCTTTCAATCCTTGATTCACAACACTACAAAAACTACGCGTGGCTGAAAGAAAGATCCCAACTACCATTGATCGCTGACGAGAGTTTGATTTGTCACGAGTCGTTAAGTCGGGTGCTGGAACACAACGCGTTCGACATTCTGAATCTGCGTTTGTCAAAATGCGGCGGGCCTTTGCTTTCGATGGCGATGGTGCATCGAGCGGCCGAAGCGGGACTTCGATACTCTGTCGCCGCCATGGTGGGCGAGTCACCGATTCTTGCCACGGCAGGAGCTAACTTTGCAGTGGCCTCAGAATCAAGACATGGGATTGCTCCCGAATATGTCCAGGGTTACAGCCATGGTTTACTACACAAAATTCGATTCGCATTCGGCGAACAAAAATTGAAACGTGCCTCGGTCCAACTCGACAACTCACTGGGACTTGGGCTTCGCATTGACTCAAATAAACTTGACTCCATCACGGTTCAAAAATGTCAGTTCCAAATCTGAACAAGAAATACCACGTAATCATTTTGGCCGGTGGGGAAAAAGGACCGCTGTTCGAAACGACCGGGTTCATTGAAAAAGCTCTCCTTCCTATTCACGGTGTGCCAATGTTGTCGCGTGTGGTTAGCGCCTTTCGTGCAGCCAAACAGGTCGGCGAAATTGTAGTCGTCGGGTCAGACAAACTGGATGGCATTCCCGAAATGAACCACGTTAGAAAACGAATCTTCACCGGCCTGAACGTCGTGCAAAATTTGTTGCACGCGGTCACTTATGTCAAACACCGACTGTATGAAAGTCGCTCCCAGCACAATGGATACGTAGTTTCCTTTTGCGACGCGGTTTTTCTGGACTCGCAAATGATCGACGACACGTTGGCCGAGATTACACGCCAGCAGGCTGATGTTGTATTGCATTACGTCGAAAAAGCAGCATTCGAAAGAGAAAACTTGCCGGCGAAACGCACCTACCTGCCAGTCGCCGGAATGCAGCTGACTGGCAGCACAATCTATTACATGAGAAGCTGGACGAAAGTAATGAAGGCGATGCCAACGCTGATTCAACTTCGCAAACATCGCAAAGACCCTGAAAAAATGTTCCAGCTAATTGGCTACCAGCCGGGTGAATCGCTGGATCAAATCGCCGAACGTCTTAGCGAGCGCTTGGGTATCAGCGTAAAAATCTGTGTTTCGCCTCATGCCAGACTGGGAATGGATGTCGATAAGCCTTCTGATTTGGAGGTCGCCGAGCGTTTGTTGAACTGAGACTTTCTGGTGTCAATTTGCTCGCGACGCCGAACCTGCATCGACTGAATCGCGCATTGTTTAAGTCCGTTTGGATCAGTCTGTCACCGATTTTGTCTGCGGCGAACTTTTGCCAATACTTTTACCAATACCAATCAAATCGCTCGCCATTCTTCCAAATTGCAGATAACCCTTGCCCGAAATGGTCGTTCGGGGAAAAATGGCGGTCATGTTAAAGAGCAAAGATCAAAATGACCTAAGCGACTTTTGTCCGCCTGATCCCATTTTTATTGGTCCAATCAAAGTCGACCCGCCCGTGCTGCAAGCGCCCATGGCTGGCTTTACCAACTATGCGTTTCGGCAGATGGTTCGCGATTATGGCGGAGCGGGTTTGCAGGCTACCGAAATGGTTAACGCTCGCGGGTTCGTTTGGCTGGACGAAAACACGGCCGAGCACCCCGACCGTTTATGGGGCGTTAAAGACGAGGCTCGTCCATTAGCTGTGCAAATCTGGGACAATCAACCGGAGACTCTGGCTAAAGTTGGTCGCCGTTTAGTTGAAGAGTACCAAGTCAGTATCGTCGACATCAACTTCGGTTGCCCGGTCAAGCAGGTCACTGAGAAGGCCAAGAGTGGGTCGTACCTGCTACGCGTCCCCGATCAAATGGGCGCGATCATCGAAAAAGTAGTTCAAGCCTGCGCGCCAACGCCCGTCACCGCAAAAATCCGTTTGGGTTGCACTCGCGACAAGATTAACGCCATCGATGTGGCTCAAGTTGTCGAGGGGGCTGGCGCTGCTGCCCTAACCGTGCATGGTCGGACCGCTCAAGATATGTTTCGCGGCCACGCCGATTGGGATTTAATCAGCGAGATCAAACCGTACTTGAAAAAAATCCCGTTGATTGGCAACGGCGATTTAGACTCGGCGGAAAAAGTCGTGCACATGTTTCGCAACTACGATGTAGATGGTGTGATGATCGCTCGTGCCTGTCTCGGTCGACCCTGGTTGTTTGCACAGGCCGCCGCGGCACTGCAAGGAAAACCGATTCCACCGGACCCCAGTCTCAGTGAACAAAAGCAGTGCATGCTAAAGCACTACGAATTGGTCGTGGAACGATTTGGCGAGGCAAAGGGCACTCAGTTGATGCGAAAGTACGCTTGCTGTTACGCTCAAGGTCGACACGGGGCCAGACACTTCCGACGGTACGTGGCCAAAGTTTCGACTCGCGGTCAATTCTTGAGAATCGTCGAAGAGTATTTTCCAACCGATAAACCAACCGAAGATGAATTAGTATCCCATTCCGTACAGGATTCCTCAGATTGATCAATCAATTGAACGCGTCGGCACTGCGGCTGTTCCGTCAACTGGTCGAACAAGCGAACCGGTACCGAGTTGCCGTTTCAAGTTCCGGCAACGTTTTGGACTTTGGCGTCAATGTCGCGGGCGGCTTGCAAGCGGGCCTGCATTTAACTGAAATTTGCATGGGTGACCTGGTCACGGCAACGATCATACCCGTCAACTTTTCAACCTCGGCTGCTCCTCCAGCGACTCAACTAATCCACGTGACGACAGATCAACCGGCTGTGGCCTGCATGGCTAGTCAATACGGTGGCTGGCCAGTTTCTGCTGACGATTTTTTTGCAATTGGATCGGGGCCGTTTCGTGTCGCTCGTGGCAAGGAACCCGTTTTAGAAAAGTACGGTTGGAAGGATACGCCCGAGCAAGTCGTCGGAGTACTGGAATCCGCAAACCTACCAGACGACTCGGTAATCGAGATGATTGCCCAGCAATGCCAAGTCAAAACGCAGGACGTTTTCTTGTGCGTTGCGCCGACTCGCAGTTTGGCCGGCACCATCCAAATTGTTGGACGCAGCGTGGAAGCCACAATGCACAAATTGTTCGAACTGGGGGTCGATATCACACGAGTGGTCAGTGCCAGTGGAACGGCGCCGTTACCCCCGCTGGCCAGCGACGACCTGACAGCGATCGGGCACACCAACGATGCGATTCTGTATGGTGGGCAGGTGACCTTGTGGGTCGACATGTCGGATCAGGAAATCGCTGAACTTGGTCCACAAACGCCCAGCAACTTCTCGGACGAGTTCGGCAAACCCTTTGTCGAGTTGTTCAAAGCCTGCGGTAACGACTTCTACAAACTGGACCCGATGCTTTTTAGTGCAGCAATCGTTCGCTTCGTTAGCACTCAAACAGGCGCGCAGTTCCAGTTTGGCAAAACCAAACATTCACTGTTACATCAGCAATGGACCGTACAAAGCGGCTAATTCAATTCGAATCCGCTGTTACTTCGCGATGCCAGCCAGTTTCAACAAGAAGGCGTGTCGAAACGCGACCTCTTTGTAGCGATCGAAACGTCCTGACGCGCCGCCATGCCCAGCTTCCATATTCGTTTTCAGCAGCAACAGATTGTCGCCTTTGCGAGTCTTCCGCATTCGCGCAACCCATTTCGCTGGCTCCCAATACTGCACTTGAGAATCATGCAGTCCGGTGGTCACCAACAGATTAGGGTAAGCGACGGGTTTGATGTTGTCGTAGGGTGAATAGGACAGCATGTATTTGTAGTAACCCTGTTCGTTAGGATTTCCCCACTCGTCGTACTCGAAGGTCGTCAACGGAATCGTGTCGTCCAACATCGTGGTCACGACATCGACGAATGGAACGTCTGCGATGGCACCATGATAGAGTTCCGGGGCCATGTTAATCACGGCACCCACAAGCAATCCACCAGCACTGCCGCCGCGAGCGTACAGCCGTTTCGGATCGCTGTACTTCTTTTCAATCAGGAACTTACCGACATCGATAAAGTCTGTGAAAGTGTTGATCTTGTTGTACAGCTTGCCGTCCTCGTACCACTGTCGCCCCATTTCTTGCCCGCCACGGATATGAGCGATGGCATAGACGAAACCGCGATTTAGAAGATTCAAATGCGTCGAGCTGAAACGGGGGTCGATCGAAGAACCGTACGATCCGTATCCATATTCCAGGCATGGCGCGGTGCCATCAATGGCCGTGTCTTTGTGGTAAACCACCGAAACTGGAATCTTGGTTCCGTCTTCCGCCGTGGCCCACAAACGATCGGTTTTGTAGTTTGCTGAATCGAAGTCGCCCAACACTTCGTCCTGCTTAAGCATCTTCTTTTCGCCAGTTTGCATGTTGTATTCGAAGATGGAATTGGGCGTGGTCAAAGATGTGTACGCGTAACGTAGCCAGTCGGTGTTGTATTCAGGGGGTGCGGCCGAGCGAACGACATAGGCTGATTCATCAAACGGCAGGTATTCATCTTTTTTCCCGTCATAGTCACGGATTCGCAAATGCGTCAAACCATCCTTGCGTTCACTGACCACCAACTTGTTTGCGAACAAGTCAAAATCCGAAAGGTAGACGTCAGGGCGATGAGCAATCACCTCTTCCCAAGCAGTCCGATCGTAATTCTGTTCCGAGGCTCGCAACAAACGAAAGTTGACTGCCGAGTCGTTCGAACGGATGTAAAAGTAGCCGTCCAAATGATCAATTCCGTACTCGTGCTTTTCCGATCGAGGGTGGAATGCGGTGAACGAACCGTTGGGGTCGTCGGCGTTCAACATGCGGATCTCGGTACTTAGCGTTTGACTGCACACTAAAAAGATGAACTGCCGAGATCGCGACTTGTACATGAAACAGTTGAACTCTTCGTCCTTTTCCTCGTACACATCAACGTCCTGGGTCGCTGCAGTGCCCAAAGTATGGCGACGCACCAGATAAGAACGCAAAGTCTCCGGATCTTTTTTCAGGTAGAACAGAGTAGCGTTGTCGTTAGCCCACTGAACCGAAGCGACGTCGTCAATTTGGTCAGAAAGCAGTTCGCCGGTTTCCAAATTTTTGACTCGCAGACTGTACTTGCGACGCCCGACAAAATCGACAGCGAAGGCCAACAACTGGTCGTTCGAACTGACCGTCACGTTGGAAACATTGCAATACGTCTTGCCTTCAGCAAGTTCATTGACGTTCAACATAACCTGCTCGTCGGAATTCGCTTCCAGCTTTTTTCGGCAATAAATTGGGTATTGCTGCCCTTCTTCAAACCGCGTGTAGTACAAGTAGCCACGCAGGCTGTAGGGGACCGACTGGTCATTCTGTTTAATGCGAGCAACCGTCTCGTCGAACAGCTGCTGTTCCAGATCTTTCACGTCCGCCATGCGGTTTTTGGTGTATTCGTTTTCCTGATTCAGGTAGCTGATAACGTCTGGGTTTTCGCGTTCTCGCAACCAGTAGAATTCGTCAATGCGAGTGTCATTGTGCATCGTGATTTCGTGAGGCTTTTCGGTCGGTCGAGGCGCCTCGGGGTCCTGAGCAACCGATTCTTGTTGAGCACACATGATGACTCCGAATGCGATTAGTGAAATGATCTTCAGGGGAAAACGGGAAGGAATCGATCGCATAGCAACACACCCACATCAGCGAAAATCGGAACATGAATTTACAGGCCCGCTAGTATACCGCATTGTTTGCACACCAAGAAACGGGGCGCGCGGAAACGGTTGAATGTTGGGACACAGGTTGTCCCCCGGCCCACTCACTACGATAAAAACCCAAAGAGGGAGTCGGGAAAGGGAATCGGCAATTGGCGACTGGCAATCGGCGACTGG
>CAZJBW010000056.1:9918-30331 GCA_964543985.1 uncultured Pirellulaceae bacterium
GGCGACTGGCAATCGGCGACTGGTACTGGCAACGGGAAAGCGAACGGGATCCTGCCGAACCCCACATTGCTTTAGATAGAAACTTCCGAGGCAGTTGCGCCGCTCTCGATGTTGTTATTGATCGGTTGGTATTGCAGCATGCGGACTTCGTTACGGCCCTTGATTTCGTAGGTAATCTGCCGCCAAGCGACGCGACGAATGAACAGCGATCGCAACGTCCAAACGCCAAATCCGATTTGACACACGGGCACCAGCATAGCCAATTTCAGGATCCGACTGGGCGTTAAGTGATCCAGGTAGTGCTGGTGTTTCACCACGTCACGTCGTGACTCAATGCGGCGAATGCCACCACGCACAATCATATAGCCGGCAACATTCAAAATGACATTTAACAACAAGGCAACCAAGCCAATTGAGACACACATCCAGTCGCTGGAAACTAGGCTGACAAGAGTCAGTCCCAGTGTGGCCAGCAGGCTACCAACCAACATCAACATGTGAATGAAAGTGTTAATGAAAGTTTTTTCGTACATACGAGACCAAGTCAACATGCGTGGCACGTATTGTTGGACGTATGGGACCGTGCAGTTTTCGCGATTGACCATGATCAATTCAGGATTGAAAACGATCTGTTTACCCAACGGTGCGAATGAGCGGCGGATGGGGCCATCGTCAACTATCGACTCTTTCCAAGTCTCCAACAGTCCTGACAAAATGACTTCATCTTTTCGCATGGCACAAGTACCGGCCCACGGATTAGCCAGAGCCGCAGTTGGCACCAATGCTCCGGCATTCCAGATACTGCGTAGCAGCGATCCCGTTGCTGGCTGATGTGGCTCGAACCATTGATTGCCCGTTACGACACCCACTTGAGGGTCGGCCAATGGGCTGGTGGCCTGCAGCAACCATTCCCGATGCGGAATCACATCGGCATCGACCAACACAATCAACTCGATCTCGGTCGATAACGACTCGACGGCCTGAACTAATGCACTGCATTTCAAACTGCAGCTATTCAATGGCTTATCTAACTCAATGATCGTCAGGCGATTTTCTGTATCGAATTCGCTTTTGATATGGTGGGCCGTCGTCCACGCTTCGTCCGATTGGTGATCGACAACAGCCAGAATTTCGTAGTTCTCAAAGTCCTGGTCCAAAAGACTGACCAGGTTTTTTTCTAGCGAGGGATCGCATCCGCGAATGGAAAGCAGGATAGCGGTATGCGGTTGGAATGTAGGATCGGTTGGTCGCTTGCCATTGACGATGCATACCGAAAAGTACTTGGCAGCCAGCGTATGTATCACCGCCAATACGACCAGCAAGCTGGCGAAAATTGAAACGACGATCAACATGCACGGGCCCTTCTTGATGGTTTGATTCGTGCAACTTGCGACATCGTCGTCGCGATCGTCAAGGCGCCGACCGCTCTGTAATCGCTCGGTCTCATCCTGCTGATGCTGCTTAATTCAAAAATGTAAGTCATGTCGCTCTCTGAATCGCCAAAATCAGCCATTCATTGCAGCTTCTCTATCCTGTTTGGAGAAGCCGGTTTGGTCAACCGGTTCGCCAGAATAACTTTCCGTCCCTGCGAACATTTCCATGCCATAGTGTAAATCGTCGTTTGATGGCATGTAGGTTTACGTTATTGGCCTCAGCTTAGAAGCCGCAGTGATTACCCTAAAAACGTGATATTCCTTAAAAGCCTCAGGAATTTGGGGGTGTCTCTAAGCATTTTGAGTACAGGAAACCTGCGTTTTTTGAGGGTATTTTCGGTTAGTTCCCATGTGGCGGTACTCCCAGAGACCAGTCGACGCCCCCCGGAAAGCGTTTGGTTCTGCCGCGCCTCTTCTCCGGAAATGTAGACCTGCTTGCGTCCGCCCGGCACGTGTTTGTAATCGTGATTTTGGTGAATGACAGCTAACTGGGCTGTCAAATCAATAACCGGCACGTTGGCCTGCTTGGCGTGCCAGACGATCCAATTGTCCCAGTTGCCGCGTCCAACCAGGAAATCAGGAATGTCCGTCAACAGAGTCTTAGGAAACAGGAAGTAATCTTTGCACACTACGGAATCTAACTTGCCTTCCTTGTTGGCTCGTTGAAACAGTTCACTGACGGCATCCTGACAGCTCATGTTTACGGACGTATCTACTTTCAAGTCGGTCCGTTGTCCAATCGCCAAGAAGTCTTTGACCAATGAACTTGTTTCGTCGTTGGCCCAACTTGAAAGCCTCTCGATCAGACTCAGTAGAGTATCACCAAAGATCAAGTCGCAGTTGCTATACATCAACAACTGACCACTACCGAAGCGATGAGCCTTTTCGAAGGCATCACTTAATATAGGAGTCCCTCGATCGTTAACTCGGATGGGCAAGACCTGGACGCATTCCAAGGACTCAATTTCTTGGTGAGCCACTTCGCAGGAATGTTCTTTGTTGCAGAACAAGATGACTTCGACGTGCGGGCTTAGGTGAGCCCAACTGCGAATGGCGTTCTTTTGTATGACAGCTATGTGCGGGTCGTCAAAGGGTTTGGGTATCGCAAACAGCGTGACCAACGGTCGACACGTCTTGCGGTCGCCATCTTTCAAATGCCGAGTCTCTTTCAAAAGACGACTAACTTTGGATTTTGGAATGGAGTTCATGGCTGTGGCGGAGTCCAAATACTTGAGACTTTACGATAGTTGGTGACCAGCCATTTCACAAACTTGACGGATTGACGCTGCTGGAAATCAGACCAAACAAATCCAGGATCTTGCGGCCGCCAGCCCTGCCAAGCCGTTTGGTCCAGCATTTTGAAATACAGTTCGCCTCGCAAATGCTGCCAATGAAAGTCCCATGGTTTGAATTCGGTCGTAAAGTGGATGATCGCTGGTGAATCCAACATCTGCTGATATTCGACCTGATCAATAGGGCTGTGGGCGACGCTGGGGATGTCCAACACCTGGGCCCCCTGATTCCACCTGGCCGGCAAGCGACCCCATTGTTCATACAGCACGACGTTCAACGCGTATTGGTCCCAACACCAAATGTGATCTCGATTGACTTCCAAGCACTCCAAAAGCCTGGCTGCCATTTGATCTTCTCGCCACCGATCGAGATCTAGAACCATCACACCACTATTGAAGTACTCGGCCGCTGGGTCCAAACCCAAGTCGCGATAGTTGGGCACAGGACGATAGGCCGCCAAGTACGGGCCTGCCTGCCGAATGTTCTTACAACCGACTCGCGCATCAATATAGGGGCAAGCGATATCTGGGACTGCCAAGCACGGTCTTCCATCAGTGGGCAAGTTCCACAGTTCCGTCAGGTCCTCGCAAACCAAAAGATCTGAATCCAGATAAATTGCTTTGCTAATCTCTGGCGGCATCATCTCGGCGGTCAACAACCGCAAATAGGCAGCGGGCGTCACATGATGCGACGTATGAAGATGCTCGACCAACGAATAGTCCGGTTTGATGGAATAGACATCGATGGGCAGCCCAACCAGCGATTCCTTAAGCATCTGCCAATTCTGTTCTTGGACCCCGCCATCAATAAAGTAGACGTTTAGGTGCGAGTTCAATCCCAGGTTGGCGGCCGCTGAGTACAGCATCACCGTCAGCGGTTTCACGTAGTTGTCATCGCAGGCACAGACGACTGCAATTTCTGTTTTTTCCTGAGCGGTCGAGCGAGTCGTTATGAATCGTTCTGTCAGTTGCGGATTCGCTACGATCATTTTGCCCCCACTTGATCGGAGGGCTGTGCTTCATGTTCGTCAGCATCAGCGGAATTCAAAAATCGAGAGATCTGGCCGCCTAACCGCAAAGCCAACCCTCGCACTTTAACCAGCGGCGCCAACACCGGGTGGCTGGCAATCTTTTGAAAACCGGCCGCGGCGTTCTCAAGTTCCGATTCCAGCAACGCGATCCATTCTTGCTGCGTGTCCACGCGACGCAATGCTTCGGCCGCAATCGCTTGTAGCTGCTGAACCTCATTCGTGTCGCAGTTGTTATTAGCGGCACGTGCCGGCCAAAGTTCTTGAGTGGGCAGTGTAGCGTGGCGGGGTGGTTCACTCAGTATTTGATGCGGAAAGGTCGGGGCAGTTCCATTGGTTAAGCAGTCGTTTCCGATTTGCAACATTTGCTCAACCAAACGCTCCAGCCTTTGCGTGGACGGCTCGGAAACTTGCAGCGAGTCCTCAAGTAGAAATCGTTGTAAGGTCAAGCGTCGCGCACTGGGTGTTGCCAGCTGCTGCAATACTGACGCGATCTGCGATTCCGCATTAATGTTCCAGGCTGCCGCTACGTACCGCGGGCTGTTCGTGTAGTCCAGCACGGCGGTCGGAAGATTCGATATCATAGATTCCAGCATCACGGTCGATGGCGTCGTGATAACGGCGTCCACTTCTTGTAACAACTGTGATAGCTCGATACCGGAAAGATCTGACAAGCGATTTTGTACGCCAACTTCGTTTTCCAACTGAGCCGTCAGCCGCCAGATTACTTGTAACGGTCGCCCAGCCAACTCGCTTGTCGATTCACAAACTCGTTTCAAGTCTCTTAAAGACTGAACCACCTGCTGGTGCTGTTGCTTGGTAAACGAGGGCCACTTGGCAGTCGTCACTAACAGACGGAAAGGTGCGTTTGGACCGGTCGAGTGCTTGTCATTGTTAGGCGAGTTAAAATTGGCAGCCAGTTGATCCAGCCGAGGCAATCCGACCAATTCCACTTTCCCGACGTTGCCCCAACTGTTGACCACGCGAACTTGCGACGGACCAATACAGGCTGCTTTGTCGGCCAGTACCGGGCGCATGGTCCATGGGCAGGCCGGTTCGTCAGGTCGATTCTCCCAAGCGTTTCGCCATTCCAGAATACCGTCGATGGCGTACAGTCGCAGACAGCCGATACGACCGAGTTCAAAACTAGCCTGGCGAAACCGATGGAAGTGCTCGCTGAAAAAGATAGCCAGGTCGCCCGATTTGGCAAATTTTGTGACGAGTTGGGGCTCGACTATTTTTACGTCAAAGGCCGAAAGAGGCGCAGCATGGTGCGTCACTTCGTCTGCAGTTCCGACATAAAAAATCTGCTGCTTGGCCACAATCAAAACGCTGATCAAGCGCCCCCTTAATTAAGCCCGTCCAGTGGGCTGGATTCGTCACAAGAAAATTGCCAATTCGACAATCTCATTTTCGGCGATTCGTGCAAGCGTGTTTGCCCCCTTCGACAAACACGTTTTCGCCGTTGTTACTGCAAACAAGTTGCGTAAATGGACCGAGATGCCTTCTCTAATCCAGTGCTGGTATCGGCTGACCGTCTTTTCTGGAACACAATCGGTGAAGGATTTCTTCATCAATTAGCTCAGAGATACTGCGGGTGCTGCCATCACCAAACACGAAGTTGCAGGTCGATGAGTGAGCACTGCCAAAGGTTGGAATTCCGCCAGGCCCAGGTGGCTCGACACGGTTGTCCATTTGAATCGGCAAACCGAAGCCGCCTAATCGCATAAAAGTCCCCGGTTCGTTTCCGTTGTAAATGCTGCCATCACCCCACCCACCGGGCTCGCCCATGTGTTGTGGAGCAACTGACTTTTCACCGAAGAATACAGTGTTCGAAAGTCCGTCAGAGATGTCGGAAAGTGTGTAGCGTCCTCGCGGACTGTTGCGCAAACGTCCCGTCGTTGAATCGATTCGGTTCGAGGCTGCGAACCCCGAATTCATAACGCCATCGACTTCGACATCAAATAAAGACCACTCGCCAGTAAACGTCGTACCAGGCATAAAGAACTGCTCGCTGCCTGCGTTGCCTGCGTAATCACCGACGCTGCCGATTTGAACATTAAACTGCTCGAACAAACTTAGTTCGCCAGGTGACCGTCGACTTGGACAGAAAAACAGATCAACCGATTGTTGAACGGCTTCCGAGTTCTGGCTGGCATAAGGCAACAATTCGTCAAACTGCTGGTGAAGAATGCCTTCTTCCATATAAGGCATCAACAGTACAGTCCAAGTTACATAGCCATCGGCGCCACGGGACGGCGGGATTCGCCGTTTGGACGAGACGTAGTTTTGGACGCTAATACCAATTTGTCGAATATTGTTAACGCAACTTGTATTGCTGCTGGTTTCGCGGATCGCTTGGATGGCGGGAAACAGCAGGCCAGCCAAGATGCCGATGATGGCCATCACCACTAGTAATTCAACCAGCGTAAACGCACGTCGACTGGAGGAACTTAATTTGCGAATTGTCATCTGTCATTCCCAAGAGATGTATAACGCTGTTGGTCATGACGTTGTTGTCATGACGCTGTTGTCTAAGGACAGTTCGGAATTCTCAATTGCCGGGATGTCGTCCGCAAAAGCGACCTCGCCAGCCAAGATTCTACAGTTTCACAATACTCGCAAAAACCGTTGAAATCAACGAGGTCAGCCCGTCATAGCCAATGATCCGAACCCATTAATGCTTACTTTTCGAAACATCTCAAAAAGTTACCACGCCTAGACTTGTGACCAGCTAAATGAAGCCTGGGAACTGATAAGAATTAGCGAATTTAGAACGAATTCGCAGGATTTGAGCGCAAAAAAGGCTTTGAGGATTTTGATTCAAGCCATGAACATTCGTTAAAACCGCCCAGCCAAACAAAACTGGTCCAGCGTGACTGACACAAATGGGACACCTGGCAGCTGCGAAAACTTGTTTTGTTAGCTATCCAATCGATCAGCTTCGGAACCGACGAATTCGCCGGGCTATTTAATTTCAACTCGGTTTAGCAAACAGGGTCGAAACACAGATTGAGATCTCTGCTGAACGGCCAAGCTGTGATTGACGAGTGTCCGTAGCGTTCGGCAACGGCTTTTGTTAGTTTGAGGCTATGCATAAGCCCTCGAAAAAACCGGACGCCGCCTCTCAAAAAACCAACTCCTGGGCGCCCGATTCCTGGGAGCAAAAGACGGCCACACAACAACCCAAGTACCCCGACCAGAACGCCTTGAATGCGGCGATCCAACGTCTGTCGCAGTTACCGCCCCTGGTGACGAGCTGGGAGATCGAGTCCTTAAAATCGCAGTTGGCCGAAGCTGCGGAAGGTCGGGCTTTCCTGTTACAGGGCGGCGATTGTTCTGAGCGTATCGAAGACTGCCAGACGGACGCCATTGTGGCGAATTTGAAAGTCTTGATTCAAATGAGTTTCGTGTTGACCTACGCCTCGTCGCGTCGCGTCATCCGCGTCGGTCGCATTGCGGGCCAGTATGCGAAGCCTCGTTCTTCTGACATGGAGACTCGCGATGGCGAGGAGTTGCCGGTCTACCGTGGCGACTTGATCAACCGCAGCGACTTTACATCTGAGGGGCGACAAGCTAATCCCGAATTGTTGATTCGAGGTTACGAGCGGGCGGCCATGACTTTGAATTTCATCCGCAGTTTGATTGGCGGTGGATTTGCCGATCTGCACCACCCGGAAAATTGGGACCTGGAATTCGCTCGCGACACACCTCGGGCTCGCCAGTACAACGACATGGTCCAGTCGATCACGAACTCGTTAAGTTTTATGGCCTCGATTCTGGATCGGTCGGTGGCAGAAACGAAATCGATTGAGATCTTTACGTCGCACGAAGGTTTGCACTTGCCCTACGAACAAGCTCAAACTCAAGAAGTGCCTCGCCGATCGGGCTGGTACAACCTGAACGCTCACTTCCCTTGGATTGGTAATCGTACGCGTCACATCGACAGTGCCCACGTTGAATATTTTCGCGGTATCGAGAACCCAATCGGCATCAAGGTCAGTAGCGATTTGACCGGAGATGACTTGGTGCGTTTGCTGGACGTGTTAAACCCTCATCGCGAACCGGGCCGAATCACCTTGATTCATCGCTTTGGTGCGGCAGATATCGGGCAAGCTTTGCCAGCGTTAATTTCGTCGGTCCAAAACTCGACTCACAAAGTCCTGTGGTGTAGCGATCCGATGCACGGCAACACTTTTCAAACCGAGGATGGAACGAAGACCCGTCGCTTCGAAGCCATCGTCGACGAACTGACTCAAGCCTTTGCCATCCATCGCCGCATGGACTCCCATTTGGGCGGCGTGCACCTGGAACTGACTGGCGACAATGTGACCGAGTGCGTTGGTGGTGCCAAAGGTTTGAAAGAATCCGATCTGAACCGCGCCTACAAATCGGCCGTCGATCCTCGATTGAATTACGACCAAGCCATGGAGATCGCGTTTTTGATTGCTGACGAGTTATCGGCATGACGAAAGGCCGAACGGTTAAACAAGCCGTTGACCCAGCCGCGAATCCAAACAGCCCAGCCGCAACGATTCGTTTGCGAGGCGTGCGAGTCAACAACTTGAAAAACGTTGACTTGGATATCCCGCACGGTCAAATGCTGGCCTTTTGCGGGCTGAGTGGTAGTGGCAAAACCAGCTTGGCCTTGGATACTCTGTTCGCCGAAGGACAACGCCGTTACGTCGAGTGCTTCTCGCCGTACACTCGCCAATTTCTCGACCAGCTCGAAAAACCGGACGCTGACCTGATTGATGGGATCCCTCCAGCTATCGGTGTCACGGCACTACGCCGGTCCGGCAACGCTCGCAGCACCGTTGGAACGGTCACCGAAACCATCGAGTACCTGCGTTTGCTGTTTGGGCAAATATCGAAGATCAAATGCCACGTTTGCGATCACGACGTCATCCCCAGTTCGCCTCAGTCGGTTACCGAGTTCTTACAGAACCAACCGGCGGACCTGAAATTTCAAATTGTGTTTCGCAGAATATGGGAGAACGACGAACAACTGCAAGCGATTTTATCTGACATCAAGCAGCACGGCTTTCGGCGAGTCCTGTTCCAGGGCCAAAGCTATCCGGTTGATGGACTGCCAATGGACGACTTGATGGAATCGAAGCATTCCGAACTGTTCGTTGTCGTTGACCGTCTTAAAACGACGGGTCTGCAACCGGGTCGTTGTGCCGAGTCACTGGAAACAGCGTTCTTTTACGGCCAGGGGCAATGCACCATCCTTTTGGAATCCACTAGTGATGGAATGCTGATCGACCAACAATCGTTTGCCGTACACTCGTTTTCCGATCGCCGTGTGTGTGGCAATTGCAGCACCGTTTACCCCAAGCCGGACGCCGGCCTTTTCAGTTTCAACAATCCGCTAGGTGCCTGCTCAACCTGCGAAGGGTTCGGCAGCGTTCATCATCTGGACATCCACAAGATTGTTCCGGACCGCCGCAAGACCGTCCGCGACGGGGCGATCGTTCCATGGAATTCGCCGGCCTACCAACACGAACTGGAAGAGTTAATTGAAATTGCAGAACACCACCAATTCCCATTGGACGTTCCATTCGATCAACTCACGAAAAAGCAAATCCAGTTTTTATGGGAAGGTGATCGGGAACGCGACTTTGGTGGATTGAATGGATTTTTTGCATGGCTTGAAAAACGCAAATACAAAATGCACCTGCGGATCTTCTTGGCTCGTTGGCGAACCTACGAGCCGTGCCAAGATTGTTCCGGGAAACGACTAAACCCAGTCGCGTTATCGTTTCGCATCGCTGGAGATAGCTTAGCGGACTTTTGCGAAACAACAGCTCAAGATTTGTTGCCGCAAATTCAACAGCTAAGAGAACGAACCGACACTGAAAATCGCCCGGTTCTGAAATTGCTGGACGAAATCGAAACGCGTTTGACTTTCCTTCAAGACGTTGGTGTCGGTTATTTGACTCTCAATCGACAACTACGCAACCTAAGTGCAGGCGAACGGCAACGCGTGGCGTTGACTCGCGCACTAGGATCGAACCTGGTCAATCTACTGTACGTATTGGACGAGCCGTCTTCCGGACTCCATCCGTACGATGTGCAAAACTTGCTGCAACAGATTACTCGGTTGCAGAACCGTGGCAACACCGTCGTCATTGTGGATCACGACCCCGAATTGATAAAACTGGCTGATCGGGCAGTGGAAATGGGGCCCCAAGCTGGCAAGTTGGGTGGTGAAATCGTTTTTGATGGAACGCCAAAACAATTACAGGCGGAAGCGAAAACCAACACCGGTTTGTTTTTGGCAGGAGAGCGCGGTTTCGTTTATTCATCCGAACGCCGACCAACCAACCGAGGTCGTATTCGTTTGTCCAAAGCCAGCGGACACAATTTGCAATCGGTCAACGCCGAATTCCCATTAAATGTTTTGTGCGTCGTGTCGGGTGTTAGCGGGTCTGGCAAAAGTTCGCTGGCCCGCCAAACCTTGGCTCCAGCAATCGAAAATCAATTAAACGACTCAACCAACGATTGCTTGCCTTTTCAAAAAATTCATGGTTGCGAGCGAGTGGACCAAGTTGCCGTCATCGATCAAACGGCACTCAAGCGAGTCTCTCGCAGTAATCCGGCTACCTATGTCAAAGCATGGGACGAAATCCGCAAGGTGTTCGCGACGACTCATGATGCCAAAACAAAGAAGTTGAAACCGGGGCATTTCAGTTTCAACATCGACGGAGGTCGTTGCGATCACTGTCAGGGCGAGGGCTTCATCAGCATCGACATGCAATTCATGGCAGATATTTTGCGTCGTTGTGAACAATGTCGAGGCACTCGCTTCAAACACGAGGTCTGTCAGGTCCGTTATCGCAGCAATAACATCTCAGATGTGTTGAACATGACGGCCGCCGAAGCATTTTCGTTTTTCCGAGGCTCGATCAAAGTCCAAGCCAGACTAAAATTACTACTGGATGTTGGCTTGGGCTACGTACCGATTGGCCAACCCGTTAGTACTCTGTCGATTGGCGAGGCCCAGCGATTGAAGCTGGCTGCGTTCCTGGGCAAGGGTGCTCAAAAACGAACACTCTTTATCATGGACGAACCGACGTCTGGGTTACACATGGCCGATGTGGTCAAGTTAATCGATTGCTTCGACGCCTTGATCGATGTCGGTCATTCGCTGATTGTTATTGAACACAACTTGCTGATGCTGGCAAACGCCGACCACGTTATCGACCTGGGACCGCAAGCATCGAATGACGGCGGAACGATTGTCGCCACTGGCAGCCCCGAAGAAATTTGCGACAACCCGAACAGCGTCACTGGGCGTTTCCTGAAAACTATATTGCAAAAAGAAACCACTTGAGCCACGACGACCCTCAAAAACAAACGCCGATTCCACCCGAACTGGAAAGGTACTCGCGGCAAATCCGCCTTCCCGCGATCGATGTGCAGGGACAACAACGTCTGTCCGAATCTTCGGCATTGGTGGTCGGATGTGGCGCATTGGGAAGTGTGATTAGCGAGTCGCTGGTTCGCGCGGGCGTTGGTCTGGTGCGACTGGTCGACCGAGACTTCTTGGAACTTCACAACTTGCAACGACAGGTGCTTTATGACGAGCACGATGTGGCTAGTGGATTGCCAAAAGCGATTGCTGCGAAGACAAAATTGCAAGCCATCAATGGACGAGTCCAAATCGAGGCGTTTGTCGAGGATTTGAATTACAAGAACATTGCGACGCTGGCCCAAGACGTTTTCGTTATCGTCGACGGGACCGACAATTTCGAGACTCGTTTCTTGATAAACGACTACGCGCTGGAAAATTCCGTGCCCTGGATTTACGGAGGCTGTCTGGGAAGCGAAGGTCAGTCAATGACCATACTGCCCGGCCAAACGAGCTGTCTGCACTGCCTGATGACCGACGGTCCACCGCCACCAGGAACGACTCCCGGTTGCGACATTGCCGGAGTCGTCGGACCGATTGTCAACGTCATCGCCTCCATCCAATCCATGGAAGCGCTCAAGATTCTGTCCGGCAACCTGCCAGCGGTGAATCGGCACCTGACCGTGGTCGACTTGTGGAGCGGCCGTTTCAGCCGCATGGAATTGGAAGATCTTGGCCAACGAGTAAATTGCCCGGCCTGTGTTCAGGGTCAACGAGTCTGGCTGAATGGCCAACGCGCCAGTCAATCGACGGTGCTCTGCGGAAGGAATTCGGTACAAATTCGTAGCTCGTCGGACACGCAGATCGATCTGGCCCAACTGGCGAACCGACTGCAAGATCATGGCGAAGTGACGGTGAATGAATTCTTACTGAAGTTTCAATTGCCCGACTATCAACTCACCGTCTTCGCCAACGGTCGAGCCATCATCTCGGGAACGGGCGATCCTACCAAAGCCAAGTCGCTTTACACTCAGTGGATCGGCAGCTAACGATCGTTACCCGCCAATCGCAGCGGCTTGGGACCCAAGACCGTCCGTGCGGCATCGCGCACTCCTAATTCACTAACCCGTCGGGTTTCAGCTATAATCCTGGCTTAACGATTTTAGAAAAGGAAATACGATGCCCTGGTTGAAACGTTTGAGCGTACTGTTTTTTGTCGGACTAACCATGTGCCACGGTCACCTGGCGGCACAAGAGGATTCCGACTGGACCGATCTGTTCAATGGTGAAAACCTGGACGGTTGGGTGCAACGAGGCGGCAAAGCTAAATACGAAATCGAAGACAACTGCATCGTTGGATCGACCGTTCCCAACACACCGAACTCGTTTTTGTGTACCGAGAAGAACTACAGCGACTTCGAATTGGTCTTGGAATTTAAAGTTGACCCGACATTGAATTCTGGGATCCAAATTCGATCCAACAGCTTGGCCGACTATCGCAAGGGGCGAGTCCACGGTTACCAGGTGGAAATTGATCCCGCAGAACGAGGCTGGTCTTGTGGGATTTACGATGAAGCACGGCGTGGCTGGCTGTTTGACCTAAAGAGCAACACCGCCGCTCGATACGCTTTCCGTCAATCTGATTGGAATCACTATCGAGTCAGGGCTCAGGGAGATTCCATCAGAACCTGGATCAACGGCGTACCTGCAGCAAATTTGAAAGATGACATGACGGCCGAAGGCTTCATCGCCTTGCAAGTTCATGGTGTGGGTGCTCGCAAAGACCCCATCGAAGTCAGTTGGCGAAACATTCGAATTCGAGAACTTGCCGCTGATGACATTTTGCCGGAAGACGAAACCAAGGAATTGCCATGGCTCGAAAAATTTGCCGCTGGCGAACCTACGAAAATTGAAACGGGTTTCAAATTTACCGAAGGACCTGCCATGGGCCCAGACGGTCGCATTTACTTCTCAGACATCCCTACCGAAAAGATTCATGTACTGGATCCGGAATCGGGCCAAGTAAGCGAACACCGTGCTGATTCCGGCAAAGCCAATGGACTGGTTTGGACGCCCAATGACGCACTGATTGCCTGCGAAGGAGGAGCTCGTCGTATCACCATTCAACGTGCGGACGGGAAGATTACGACCTTGGTCGACAAATTCGAGGGGAAGAAACTAAACAGCCCCAACGACATCACCTTGGACGGCGAGGGCGGGTTTTATTTTACCGACCCTCGGTACGGTGATCGCGAAAACATGGAAATGGAAGTCGAGGGCGTCTACTACGTGAACAGAAGTCGAAAGATTTCGCGTGTGTCGGATCAGTTAAAACGCCCCAACGGAATCTTGTTAGCCAATCACGGCAAACTTTTGTACGTGGCGGACACCGGCGATCAAAAAATCTATGTGTTTGATGTCGATGGCGCTGGCGAAATTAGCAACGAAAGAGTTTTCGCGGATATCGGGAGCGATGGAATGACCATCGATGAATACGACAACGTTTATTTGACCAATGGCAAGTTCGTGCACATCTATTCGCACTCAGGCACATTGGTCGAGCAGATCGAGTTCCCCGAATCTCCTTCCAACGTTACCTTTGGTGGCAAAGACCGTAAAACGCTGTTCGTGACCGCTCGCACCAGTTTGTACTCGGTTCCGATGAACACTGGCGGCAGCCGAGTCTACGCCAACCCCGAACTGCCTAAGTAGGCCACGTCGTTACCGGTTAGTTTCCAACCGGGCTGGTCAAGCGAAGCATCCACAAAAAAACGCCACCGAACAATCGTTCGATAGCGTTTTTGTTTTGGAGCTGGCCGGAACCTATTTTGATCCGACCAGCTGGCCTTCTTTTTCTTTACGCCGTTCTTCGATGATTTCCAGTTGGATACTGGCTGGCACCTTGCGGTAGCCTGACAGTTCCATCGAGAACGTGCCCTGACCTTGAGTCATCGACCGTAGGTCTGTGGCGTAGCCGAACGTTTCACTTAGCGGCACTTCGCACAACACGACCGAGGTGCCGTCGGATTGAACGTCCGTCGATTCGATAATGCCACGACGGCTGGTCACGTCGCCGACGATACCACCTTGGAAAGTTTCAGGCGATTCGATTTCCACTCTCATAACTGGTTCCAACAAGACGGGCTTCGTCTTAGGCATGTATTCGCGGAAACATCCACGAGCCGCCGTTTGGAAAGCCATTTCGCTACTATCAACATCGTGATACGAACCGTCTTTCAGGTGTACATCCAAGTTAACCACGGGGTACTCGGCCAAAACGCCTTTAGGAATACAGGACAAAAATCCTTTTTGAACGGCAGGGATGTATTGCTTTGGAATACGTCCGCTGACGATCGAATCGCGGAAGATAAACTCGTCATCTTCCTGACCCTCTTCGCGTTCTTCGATGGGACCCAAGGTGCCAACAATGTGACCGAACTGACCAGAACCACCAGATTGCTTCTTGTGTTTATGGTTAAATTCAATCTGCTTGGTTGGCGTTTCACGGTAGCTAACTTTCGGAGCACCGACTTCGACTTCGATTTTGTATTCACGACGAATACGTTCGATGTAAACGTCCAGGTGCAATTCACCCATACCCGCCATGATGACCTCGCCCGTCTCCTCGTCGGTGAAGACGCGGAAAGTAGGATCTTCTTTGCGGAAACGTTGCAACGCTTTACCAAGTTTGTCGCCACCACTGCGTTCCTTTGGAGTCACAGCGATTTTGATCACAGGTTCAGGGATGTACATGCTTTCTAGCGTGCACATTTTTTGCTCCGACGCATACGTGTCACCACTGGCGCAGTCGATGCCCATCACGGCCACGATGTCGCCAGCCGATGCGGTATCGATTTCTTCGCGTTTGTCGGAGTGCATTCGCAGGATCCGGCTGTAGCGATCTTTGCGACCGGTTCTTTGGTTGACGTACATCTGCCCTTTTTCGATCGTACCTTGGTAGATACGCATGTAGGTCAGTTGCCCGTAAGGATCTTCTACAATTTTGAAAGCCATGCCCACGAACGGCTTTTCAGCTTCGGGGACCAATGGGTAAGCCTCGTCTGGGTTTTCCCAGTTCTTGGCGGTCATTTCTCGTTCCAGTGGCGATGGCAGGTATTCGCAAATCGCACCCAACAGTGGTTGGACGCCCTTGTTTTTGAATGCCGTACCAATGAACACGGGTGTGTAGTCTTGTTCTTGCACCGCAGACTTCAACACTTTGTGAATCAGTTCTTCGGATACTTCTTCTTCGGACAGCAACAACTCCATCAGTTCGTCGCTGTACATAGCCAAACCTTCCAGCATTTCCTGGCGGCCAGCCTGAGCGCGATCCATGTGTTCGGCAGGGATATCTTCGACGCGTACGTCTTCGCCCTTTGGTCCATCGAAGAACAATGCCTTCATTTGAATCAAGTCGATAATGCCTTCGAAGTCCTCGCCTTCGCCAATTGGCAACTGCATCAGGTTCGCTTCGGCGTTCAACTTTTCGCGCATTTGTTCAAGAACTTTTTGCGGGTTAGCACCGGTTCGGTCCATCTTGTTGATGAAAGCCAAACGAGGCACATGGTAACGCTTCATCTGACGATCGACTGTCAGAGATTGAGCCTGCACGCCACCAACGGCGCACAAAACCAAGATCGCTCCGTCTAGCACTCGCAATGACCGCTCGACTTCCACGGTAAAGTCAACGTGGCCCGGCGTGTCAATTAGGTTGATTCCAAAGTCGTTCCACTTAACGCTGGTTGCGGCGCTGGTGATCGTAATCCCGCGCTCTTTCTCCAACTCCATGTGGTCCATAGTCGCGCCGTCACCGCCACCACGTACTTCCTCGATTTTGTGGATACGCCCTGTGTAGAAAAGAATTCGCTCAGAGAGGGTCGTCTTACCAGAGTCAATGTGCGCGGAGATTCCAATATTTCTCAGCTTACTAAGGTTCATCAATGCACCATAAAGGGTAGGAGTTCTACAAAAATATCGAGGCGAAATATTACGACATTAACCGATTCGCGGCCAACATCCTTTTCCAACAACTTAATGTTGCTTGTTTGCGGATGCAGGTTCACCAGAACCTTCGAATCACATGCCGGATGGTTAGATCCAAAAACGACACATAATCACTGACAGCATTGTCAAATCGATCTGTCAATGATATTTAAAACGCCATTCCGGAAAAGGGCAAAACCGTAAACCATACCGTTTTGACAACGTTCACCGGTCGCGCAATCGTACGTATCCAAGTCTGCCAATCGTCAAACTTTGACGTCAAACTTTAGCCAACCGTTTCGATGATTCCCAAAACAGCCCAAGTCATCACACTATCTGAATCTGCTTGGCTGGAAACCGCGGAAATCAGGAGCTGGAATAAGGGCGAGATTAGCCACTTGAGGACAGAACTGAGCAATCTTGAATAACATTGCCCACGAACCGTCGATCTGCCGCAGTTGCGTTACATCGATCAACAGCCCAATCCACGCTGCATTTAGCGAGCGCTGCTGGCATTTCAAGGGAACCGCCTAAAGCCCCTGAATCCCTGCTGAGTCGCTTGGATTAGCTGGATTGTCCAGAATCATCTCGCCCAACAGTTTGGTCATTATTTTCTATCTCAGACACGACAATTCGATTCCCACTGATTTCGATGACCCGAACCTGGGTTCCTGGATCGAGAAACGAACCATCGCTAACGACATCAAATGAGCGTCCAGCAAAGGTCGCTCGGCCTGCCGGTCGCAGTAACGACTCGGCTTTGCCCCAGTCTCCTACGGAAATTTTGGGATGGTCAGCAGGTAATGGTTTGCCAGTGTCTTTATCCTTTTGAGTGATCGTTGGTTCGGACTTGGGCGGTTCCAATGACAATTGATTCAATACCGGCACATTCCCAAACTTGCGCGAGATAAACACAGCGCCAATCAGGAATACACACGACGAGGCCACGATGATTAGTAATGTGTTCAACAATTGGCTCCAGTCGCCTTCCGTTTCGGGAACGATGAAATCCTGGCTGGCCATCACGACACTGCAAAACAACATCACCAGACCTAGGAATCCAGCAAACCCAAAACCAGGAATGACAAACAGCTCCATCACCAGGAACACCAAGCCAGCAACAAACAGCAACACCTCCAACCAACCGGCCGTGCCGCCAAAGAAACGACTCCAGAAAAACAAGGCAGCACACAACCCAGCCAGCAACCCGCCGACGCCGACACCTGGTGCGCTCAATTCAAAATACAACGCGATCAAGCCGATAAGAATCAAAAAGAAAGTCGCAACAGAGCTGTTCAACCAATAGACCACGTCGTCGGTGAACGAGTAGTCCATGACGCTTAGTTCCCCGGTGGCCTTTAATTGTCTGGTTAATTCGCCGCGATCGTCGGCAACGAACGTTGCCAAACCAAGCTCGACAGCTCGGGGCCCATTGACGGTAAAGAAACGATCCTCGCCAGTCTCTTCCAATAGAACCCATTGATCTAAGTCCAACTGGTCTCGCTTTGCGGCCTCGGCAGGACTTGGGAACTGTTCATTCAAGTAAACGATTTTAAATTCGGCTGGGCTCTCGTCCTCGTCGTCTTGTTTTTTGATGAAGACGGCAGCGTTCTCGTCAATCATCGCTTCCGCCAATTCAGCGGGTCGTGATTTTGCGGCTGCCAGGTCGCGAGCCTGTCGCACCAGAATCGATTTTGCTTTGGCTTCGACGTAGCGGAACGCGCCTAGTTGTGGATCGAAATGGATCGGACCGGCATCACCAAACCGCGCCTGCGAACCAACCACGATCTCGTCGCAACCCAATGATATGAGTGCCGCGCCGCTAATCGCTTCCCGAGGCACATAAGCGATCGTATAAGCCCAAGTCACATCACGTAAGATTTCGGCAATTTCCAGGCTTAGTGTGGCGTAACCACCCGGGCTATCGATCTCCAGGATCACCAAATCGGCGCCCATCGATTCGGCACGAGCCAGACGGTTGTTGAAGTAATCCGTTCGGCGAAAATCAATCATGCCATCGAATTTGATAATGACTGGCTTTTTGAATTCGGCAGCGCGTTTCTGCAACATGGACGGCACGGTCGCGTCCTGGGCTCGCAACGAAACGGTGCAACTTGCCAGAGCACCTAACATCAAAACAAAGACGAACAAGCCGAGCTTCGGACCGGTGGACTGGAGCAATCCGTCTGTGGTGATCGTTTGATAGTTGTTCACAAAACCCTGCACGTTTGAAAAGCTAGCGGTTGAATCTTTAGTCGAAGCGGCATGAAAACTGCAGATTGATTAAAAAAGTTTGGTTGTTTTTCGAGCCTGCAAAAGGACTCGTCAAACATCTAAGGCCATTATTTTAAGGCATTTACGGCTTGGCAACCTTAGTTGAAGCAACGAATTGTTCGTTTTTTCAGACTAGCCACGGTATTACCAAGTTTGTAAATCCTTCAAACCAGATCTGCGAAAGTAAATAACTGGCTTACTAACGAACGCGACAGGATGTCGGTTTGTTTTAGCCATCACAACTTTCACGTTGCTTATTTTCGCAGACTAAATCGTCCATGGAGGGATGTATGTTCGTTCTGTTAAAGCTATGTCTGCTGTCGCTACTGTCGTTGGCGACCACCGATCTTCGAGTGCTGTTTTTCACGATGGATTCATGTCCTCCGTGCAAACAGATGGAACCTGGGATCGACCAGTTGGAACGAGATGGCGTTGAAGTATCGAAAATTGATGTTCGCCAATACGCCGATTACGCTCGCCAATGCCAGGTTTCGCAGACGCCCACCACGATGGTCGTTCAAGGGAACCAGGTACTCGCTAGACACTCCGGCGCGCTAAGCTACGGACAGTTGCAACAAATGGTGGCCACGTCCCAAGCTCGCACAACCAACAGTCCGCCGCGTCAGCCGCAACCCCGCAGCCAACCAGCAGGCTCAAGCAGCAAACAAGCGGCTCCTTCGCAATCAAATCACACGCCAGCACCCTACGCGCAATCCACTAACTCACTGACCCCAGAACAGCTGGCCCACCGTGCCACCGTACGTTTTCGCGTCGAGGACGCCGAAGGAACATCGTTTGCCACTGGCACGATCATACACCGCGTTGGTAAAGAGGCACTAGTGTTAACCTGCGGCCACGTATTTCGCGAATCGCAGGGGCAAGGCATCATCCACACGGACATGGGTTTTGCGCAAAACCAGCCCGTGACAGTGGTTGGCAAGTTGATGTACTACGATGCAAAAGAACATGACATTGCCCTGGTCGCCATCCCCTGCCCTTTGGAGATCCAACCCATCAAAGTGGCTCCCGAAAAATTCACAGTACAAACGGGTGATAAAATTTTCAGCCTGGGTTGCGATGGCGGAGACGATCCCTCGGTTCGACAAAGTGTACTGAAGGCGGTCACTCGTTATTCAGGAATCCGCAAGTACGACATTGTTGGACGCCCCGTAAACGGACGCAGTGGTGGTGGTCTGTTTTCTGCCGGCGGTCAACTGTTGGGAGTATGCAATGCGGCGGCCGTTGAGGTCGACGAGGGGATCTACACTGGACTTGATTCCATTTACTGGCAATTTGCAAAGACCAACCTGACCCATCTGTTTCGTCGCTCGTCGACACCAGCCACTCGAACCGCCGACTTGCAAAATGGCGGACGGGCGGCGGTCCATGACAACGTTGTCGCGAAATCCAACGAGTTAACCCCTCCCGCAACCCACGCCATCCACACAGGTGGCCCGGCACCCGTAAATCAAGCGATCTATCGGGGCGGCGAAATGCCGCTGCGAACGGCCAGCCAGGCCAACCAGCCCGCAATCGCGGCCAATGACATGGAGGTCATCGTTTTAATCCGTTCGAAGTCGGACCCCCGGCAATCTGAAACGATTACGCTGACTAACCCGGCCCCTGAGACACTGGAGTGGCTAAGATCCGAAGAATCTCGTGGTCCCAGTTTGCAAGATCGCATGGCCAATCTACCGACGGTCCCAGCTCCAAATCCTCGCTCAAACGCGGAAATTCGAGCCCAATCGCCTCGCTAGGCTAAGTCTGGATTCGATCCGGTCGCTTAACGGCAGTCGATTCTGGTGAAAATTTGGTGTTTTGCCGAAACTTAAAGGGGTGCAACGGGTTAAATGCTCGGCCTAGGTGTAATTGCCTGAACCTCAATCTAAATCAGTCCTGATGGAGAACTCCATGACGTTGGCCCCTAAACCAGCTTTTGCTGCCTCAGTCATTTTTTGCGGCATTCTTAGCATGCTTGTCACCGATTCGTTGCTGGCTCAACGTAATCAGCGAGACAACCAACGTAATCAGCGAGACAACCAACGT
>CAZJBW010000056.1:30431-33474 GCA_964543985.1 uncultured Pirellulaceae bacterium
CAACGTAATCAGCGAGACAACCAACGTAATCAGCGAGACAACCAACGTTTAACCAACAATATATTGACTTTGTTGGCTGACGAAAACGTGCGACGTGAACTTGAACTGGTTGACGATCAAATCTCTGAACTGGATGAAATCCAAGACAGTGCCAACCAAGCCACACGAGACGTGTTTTCCGAGATGCAAGATTTGCCTCGCGAAGACCGTCGAGAAGCATTCGGTAACATCCGTGAGAAGATTGCCGAACGACTGACTGAATTCGAAGAGGAAATTGAAGATGTCCTTCTGCCACACCAAATGACTCGCTTGAGACAATTGAAGTACCGCACGCCAAACAATCGCCGTGGCGGTCAAAACAACTCGTTCGGCGCATTGGGAAATGAAGAATTGCTGGACGAACTAGGACTGTCCGACGACCAAAAGGAAGAGTTGGAAGAGGCCATGGAAGAGGCACGTGAAGAATTAGCCGAGAAGCAAAAGAAATGGGCCCAAGACGCTGAAGAGGAGGTACTGAAAGTACTGACCAAGAAACAACGCGACAAGTATCGCGAGCTTGTGGGCGAACCGTTCGAGTTCGAAGACCCACGTGACGCTTGGAACCGTCGTCAGCGAGACCGTGAAGGCAATGACGGAGACCGAGGCCAACGTGACAACCGTGGCAATCGAGGGCGTGGCAACCGCGGCCGCGGAGACCGCTAACAACGCACAGCGAAAAAGGGCCCACCACTTCCAACTTTCAATTGGGCCTGATTATTAAAAACGGTCGACTGGATTCACTAACCAGTCGACCGTTTTTTCATGCTAGCGACGTTACCGACAGCGGATGCAAACACTCCTCAAGTACGGTTTTTGAGGTAGTTTTTGTACTTTTCAAATGCCTATTAGATTTTCGCACTTCTTTGCAAAAATCGGTCTTGCCGCCTGCTGATTGCTTCGTTAATTGTAGCCCCGCAAAGAACAAACAAGTCAGACGTTAGACGAAGTTCACTGCAACTTGAATGGAACACGGAAGGTTCAGTCGTCTGTGTGTTGGCAACATGCGGGAATCCAACACACTCCCTCCCTCCTGGGTACCGAGCATCAGACTTGTCAAAACTTAGGTTTCTGGGTCAACCGTTTTGACAGGCGCTCACGACTGAGCTTTGTGACTGAGCACCGGGATGCTTCGGCATCCCGGTGCCAGAGAACAACAGCGTTAGTCTTCGACAACGAAGGCTAACGCTTTTTTTATGCCAGGACAGCATTCCAGATCTGTAAGCCAAATCTGGCTCAAAGTGGCTCAATGTTTTCCCAGTTCTGCAAAAGATCGGAAACGGAGTGAACCAACTACTAACGCTTCGCACCTTTGGTTAGTTGGTGCCCTTCGTTTTCCAAAAGAATGGTTTTAAGCTGCGTGCCGTTGGGGGCCGAGAACCCTCCCAGTCCGGAACTGCTACAGACGCGGTGACAAGGCACAATGATTGGAAAGCGATTCTTTGACATCACCGAACCCACCGCGCGACTGGCACCTGGATTGCCAGCCACCTGCGCCAGCTGGCCGTACGTTAACGTCTCGCCCCAAGGGATTGCTCGACAAGCTTCCACGACTCGTTTTTGAAAGGGAGTCATCCATGATTCGTCGATCCGCAGATGACTCAATGAGACCTTCTGGCCACTGAAAAACTTTTGGAATCGTTGGGCCAGTTGCGGGCAGGCATCTGCACTTAACAAAGGTACCGAATCGTCAAGAAACTCGGCGAACCTGGCGATCAAATCTTTGCGATATCGATTCCCCATGGCCGTTCGCAAAATACGTTTGCCATCCCCCTGCAAACCCATCCAGCCGATCTGAGTTTTAAAAGTGACCAGTCCATGAACCATTTGCTAGTACCTTCCGTATTTCATTAGGATCTTTTGGTGCACGTGCCAATGCACCCGAAGATTATTAGCTATTTGACCAGCAATAAAAGGAGGTTACTGCTTGCCAAACGACGGTTTCATTGAAATCAGCTAGTCGTCGAAACGTAGACAGGATGCTATGATTTAACCACATCGGATGACTCGATGGTTTTTAAGCTGAGGTGGCGCCCACCAACGGACGGAAACACGGCTAAGAACCAACACATCTAAATGGCGGACCGTTAATGCACGAACAAACCGGTAAGGCGAACTAACCGACTCGGCAGTGTGTCCCCATCCTTGATGCCGCCCTTTTGAGGGGCGGCTTTTTGCTTTACTAGTTCGCAATCAATCCCAGAAGGAACCCTGAATGTTGCAAGTGAAGAACATCGCGGACGATTTCTATGTAAACGTCAACCTTAGCACAGAAATGGACTTACCCCGAGGGCGTGATGGCGTGATGCACTACTTTGAACAACTACAAAAACGTTACCCCGAAATGACCAACTTCTACGCTCGTGGTAACGGTGATTTCGTTTTAGAGGCCGAAAAGGACAAAGGCTACTACCGATGGGCCTCCGTCGAACAACGTCGAATTTGCAGCGGATACGTTAACCCGACCGACTACCAGGACGCTCTGCAACAACACGAGTACGTGCTTGAACAACTGCCGTACGCCCTGTCGGTTAGCCCTCTGGAATGCGAATCACTCAACTTCACCTTCGGATTCGATTTCACCTACCGCGGCAATCACAACGACCTGGTAGCCGAAGCCTTGGGCACACCTTCGGGGTTCGAACCGTTGATCGAAATGCCTGGCGTCAAACTGGTCGGTTTTGACCCCTCCATTCAATTCGCACTGGACGAGGATTGTCGAACCCAGTGTCGCATCACTGTCGAATCGCGAACCAACACGTTCAATATTCGGACCGGCGAATTCCCCGAGGAGCAGTTGAGCGTCTACATGACCCTTCGTCGATTTGGCAGCTTGGAACCCGGCACCAGCTATATCGACAACATTCGAACGCTACGCGGACACGCGGAACGAATCGCTCAAGATTATCTTATCGACAACGTCTTGGTACCTCTTCAACAAGCCATCGCCATCAAATAGCGCTTGAGGGATATTAAATAAAGGTCAGAACTCACAGCTACCCTCCCT
>CAZJBW010000057.1:0-11762 GCA_964543985.1 uncultured Pirellulaceae bacterium
GTGTCTGCCGAGGGAGGGTGTCTGCCGAGAAAGTTACCCTCCCTTGGGAGGGTCGCGAGGAACGAGCGGGGAGGGTTCACCACTACAAGCTTACAGACTGACTTTACTTTTTTTGCCGATACAGTTCCGGTTTAATAACCGTTGCCATTTGATTGTGATCTGGCAATCGTTCTTCCCATGAAGAGAGCCTGTCCACGAAGCTAGCGCTTCGCTGGGCACCGGGGAGGGGCTTGGGTGGAAGTCGTGGTTGGGTTGGTCTATTGCCCCAAATAGTGAGCGACGAAAAACCCTAAGAAGGCTGCGAACGACAACAACGCAAAAATCTTGAACTGTTCGATTCCAGTATTCAGTTTGCTTTGGGTATTCATTTCACCCTCCAAATTTTTGATTACTTGTGTCTCAGGCAATTGGTCGTGTGACGAATTAGGTGCAGGTTGCCTTACAGCTCGACGAGAGCGAGCTGCGAGAAACATCCAGACGTAAGCAGAAGAAATCCTGATTAGGACCTCTGCACAAGATGCAGGCAATCCGGTCGTCAAATCCCCTGAAATTGGGGCTTTGGCGGCGCACGTTGCTTTGTCTTGTGAAAAAAATGAATACATTAGTAAGGATGTGGAGAATCATACGTCCCCAGCCTTATGTCAGTTGAACCGAAACCAATGAAGCCAAAGCCTCCCAATGCTTTCGATATAGCCACACAATGGCCAGTGGTCCGTCGTTCGTTGATAATGGCCGTGATCGTGGGCTCCATTCTGGTGACGATAAATCATGGAATGTGCATCACCAAGGCCATGTTCAACATGACCTGTCTTTTCCAGTCCGTCCTGACATTCTTTGTGCCTTATGCTGTCTCGACGGTTTCCAGTGTGTTGGCGATCATGGATCGTAGGCAAAGAAAACGCTAAGATTTATCTCTAGTTCGAGATTTTGGTTCCCACCGGCGTGTTGTTTTTCGTTCGGGTGTGGTGTGTGGGTTCCTGTCGGATGTTTTCTTTAATAGCGACTTCCATGGGTTCGCTAACCTGGTGGCTAATATGACAACAGAAGAAAAAGCTGCGGACGCTGTTGCCTCCGTCGATCCAGCACGCTGGGTGGATGAATACGGTGACTACCTGTACCGGTATGCCTATTCGCGTCTGCGGGACGCCAATGCAGCGGAAGAAGTCGTTCAAGAAACTTTTTTGGCGGGAGTTCGATACGCGGAACAATACGCAGGTCGAGGTTCGGAACAGGGTTGGTTGACCGGCATATTGAAACGAAAAATCGTCGATTACGTGCGGCGTCGTGTTAAAGACAACCGAGCCAGTGCTTACGAAGATGAACTAGACCCATCGGCTCAGATGTTCGATGCCATGGGGAATTGGAAAAGTGGAGCAATTAAGTGGTCGCCAGCTCCTGACGCTCGACAGCAAGCCAATGAACTGCAAGCCGTGGTCAAAGATTGCTTGAAAACACTGCCCAAAGGTCAGGCTGATGTTTTTGTGTTGAGCGTGATGGAGGATATGGATTCGGACGAAATTTGTTCGCAACTTGATATCACTCCCTCCAATTTTTGGGTTCGCATGCACCGTGCGCGACTGGGGCTGGCCAAGTGTGTTAGCTCAAAATGGTATGACGATGAAGGGGGTGCCAATCATGGCGGATGATAAATTGATAAGCCAACTGGTCTCCAAGTCTTTACGACATGATCTTTCCGGTGATGAACGTTCGCAGGTCGACGAGCATTTGAAAGAGAACGAAGAGGCTCGCAAGTTTGCCGAAATGTCACAGATCATTCAACAGTCTCTGTCGATCAGTGGTCAGCAGGATATCGAAGATGATTCCAATTCGGCTGGCCTGTCACAGGATGCCAAGAACCGAATGCGAGAATCTATTTCTCTGGCGGTCGATGTCAAGCTGAGCGAGTCGCAAATCGGTGGCAAGCAACCCGCCGAAGAACAATTGGTTCGTGAAGTCGACGGTGACCGCCGTGAACTGGCTTCGCGTTTCCAGTTGATCCGTCTATTAAGTAAGGGTGGGCTGGGTAACGTTTGGCTGGCTCGCGACAAGAGACTCAATCGTACGGTGGCCATCAAGGAACTGCACCGCGAATCTTTGGAATCGCCACAGGCCTGGGATCGGTTTCGTCGCGAGGCCGAAATCACTGGCCACTTGGAACATCCCAACGTTGTCCCGATCTACCAATTCGGCGAGGACCGAAAAACGGGTGAGCCGTTTTATGCCATGCGATTCGTCGGAAAACGAACTCTGGCCGACGCGATTGAAGAACATCATGATCGTATCGCCGCCGGCGACCTTAGCCCCGTGAATACTCATCGACTGCTATCCGTTTTTCTGGATGTGTGCCAGGCCATCGCCTACGCCCATTCACGAGGTGTGATTCACCGCGACCTGAAACCGGACAATGTGGCTTTGGATAATTTTGGTCAAGTCATTGTGCTGGATTGGGGACTGGCCAAAGTGTTGGAAGACGGTGAACTGGCCAATAAATTGACTGAGTCCCAAGACATAAGCGATTCCGTCCTGTCGCAAACGTTGCAGGGCGATGTGGTTGGTACGCCGCTGTTTATGGCGCCCGAACAAGCCGCTGGGAAACCCGACCTTATCGATCACCGCACCGACGTGTATGGATTGGGAGCCATCCTGTTTGCGATTCTTTCGGGGCAGGCACCGCATGAAAAGAGTGTGAATGTTCGAAAGAGCCAAAGTCTGAATACGGTGCTGCAAGCGATTGCCGAAGGTGAAACACCTAGGGCTGCTGAGTTAGGCGACCATGTTTCTCGTGAACTGGACGAAATCTGCGCCAAAGCGATGGCTCGCAAACGTCATATGCGATTCGAATCTGTTCAGCAACTTGCCGACGCCGTTGAACATTGGACGGCTGGTCAAAGTGGAAAACAGGCGGCCTACGATGCCTTGCGTATGGAAGGTCGTGAATTGCGAGCTGACTTGAGGTCCGCGGTTAACGATTTGGAACGTAACGTGCGATTCATGTCCACTTTGCCACCGATCCAAGAATTGATCAAAGCGGAAGAACCCGAGACGGTGACGATTTGGCGAGAGCGTTTAGCGCAAATCTTCCACGGTTTGTTACGTGCGAACTCGAAATATCAGAGCGTCGCCTACAGTAAGGTTGAAAACGGCGAGTTCGCAGAGGTCGTTCGCGTGGAACGACACAGTACGGATTCCAGTAGCATTCGCGTGGTGCCGAAATCCAAACTGCAAACGGCGGCCAATACCGATCACATAAACGAACTGTTAAATCAACACCCGGACGAGGTTCTGTCTGCCTTGGCTTGTGGTGTCAAGTGCGATGACCAGGACAACAACTGTAAAGACGATGTCGATTTGGTGGTAGGCGTTCCCGTCTACAACGAACAAACCGAGGAAGTCTTTGGCGTGGTCCAAATCAGCTGCGATATTTATCAAGTGTTACGTCAACAAATGGTGCCTCGCTTGGGTGCCTCGGAAATTGTCGTGGCCTGTGACATTTTCCATGTGTTGTCGCATTTCAAGGCGGGACAAGTACTGGAAGAATCCAGTGCCAGCCCAATATCTACGATTACTCCGCATTTCGAACAGGCTGTAAAACATTTGCAGACTCAACCGGAATATATCGATGCCGCCAATGCTGAAATTTACGGCGGGCGACTTTGGTTGATACCCAATGTTCACGGAGTCATGTACTTGCTGAAACGCTCGAATGACTAATCGATAGACAATTTGTTGTTTCCTAAAACGAATCGGTGCACTGCAATTGGCTTCCGCGAATCGTAGTGCAGTAAACTTGGCAAGAAGAAAGGGAGCAGTTCATGAGTGCTCGAATTCTACTTTGGGTGGTGTTGGTCGTGTCCTATATTGCTCATTCAACGTTGTCGATTAGTGCCTGTCAGGTCGCACAAACTGATCAAGCGACCCAAGAAATCGCCAACAAGCTGTCAAGTTATATGGAGTCCGCCAAAGCAGGCGGCTTCAGCGGTGTGGTCTTCGTAGCCGATTCAGAAAACAAGATCGCGTCGATTGCGGTCGGCAAATCAGGAGATGCGGATAAGACTCCGCTGGATGAATCCACGTTATTTGAAATCGCTTCGGCCACCAAACCATTCACAGCGCTGGCAATCATGAAGCTGAAAGAGGCTGGCAAAGTCAATCTTGATGATTCGATTAACGAGCATTTGCCAGGCGTCCCCGACCACTCGAACGGTATCACCTTGCGTCACCTGTTGATGCATACATCAGGAATTCCAGGTGCAAACTACGGACGACCGGCGGGCGAAATGAAAGACATTGTCGCTTCCATGTTGGGTGCCGGTCCGGCGAATAAACCGGGCGCGAATTACGAGTACTGGAATCAAGGTTACGCTTTGTTAAGCGAGGTCGTGGCGCGGGCGAGTGGAAAAAGCTATATGCAATTTTGCAAGGACGAAATTTTCAAACCGGCAGGCATGAAATCGACTTGTTTTACCGGTGACGAGCAACCTGCCGACGTTAACGTGGCGACCAGTTTTGATTCTACCTTGGGCCCAAGTCGATCGGCCTTGGAACATCCGTACCGAGTTTACGGTATGAACTATCGCGGGATGGGTGGGATCGTTACCAATGCCGTTGATCTTTGGGAATTCCATCGCGCGCTTAACGATGGCAAGCTTGTTAGCCAACAGAGTCTCGATGAAATGTGGGCAACCAACTCGTTCGGTTATGGGTTGGGTTGGCAGTTGAAGCCGGGCCCAAACGATTTCGAGAGTGTCGGGCACGGTGGTGGCGTCCGAGGCTTTTCGACGAATATGCGACTGTATCCCAAAAAGAAACTTTGTCTATTCGTTTTAGCGAACAGTAACGAACCAGTGAATTTCGAAGTCTTCAGTCGGACAGAAGAGATTTTGCGTGGCCAAGAACCGCTTGTGCCATTGCCGCCAGATAAAGAAAAGCTTTCTCGGTACGTGGGCACCTATCGTTCGGGAGGACGCGTTTTAACCTTGTTGGCCTTTCATTCTAGGAGTGAATTTATGCCAGCGAGTATCGATTGGGGTGGGGCGGTTACTCGCGGTTTGTTGTGCAACAATGCCGACGGTGACGTCTGCTTCTTTGATGGTCAAACGATGGAAAAAATCGTTTTTGAATTGGACGACGAGGGGCTTCCGAAAAGCTGCCAAATTGGCGATGCGAAGTTTGAAAAGTAGTAATCGTTTATCGGTAACCAAAAAAAGAGCCATCCCGTTTTTGGGATGGCTCTTATCGTTTGTTGATTGAGAAAGTCTTTCTGGACTAATCTCTTTCGGCCGCCTGCCGATTTTATGGGGCAATGTGGTTGACTGAAAGCAGAGACCGAATCAAGGACCTCAATCGTCGTGAATTGCAAGAAAATGAGTGAAAAGTCACAGAAAGTCGCTGTGGCATCTCGAAAAACAGCCAGCATTGCCAGGCGATCATAAACCCCCCTCTCTACCCAACGACGTGTTGAATTAAAATGGATTCATGTTGGTTGAACGTTAATGTTGCCCAGGTCTTAAGATGAACAAAATCAAACTTCACCATGTTTCGCTTTCCGTCTTTACGCTCATCGTGTCATGCTACTCGGCGAACATTATGGCGCAGTGTCACTGCTCGTCGTCCTCGGCATTGTCCGGTCAATGGCAAGGCGGTTGGGTTAGCCAGACGACAGGACATCGCGGAGCACTAAATGCCACGTTTCAACGAATTGATGCGAATCATGTGCAGGCGAACTTTCGCGGAAATTTTGCAAAGGTGATTCCGTTTCGCTACCGACCTGTGTTGAATGTTGTGCACGAACAGCCAGGCTTGATGATTTTGCAAGGCTCGCAACGGTTGCCACTGGCTGGTAACTTTCAATACCAAGCCACGATTACTGGCAACACGTTCGAGGCAACGTATCAGTCGCGTCGCGACCACGGCCGTTGGTTCATGAGTCGGTAACGAAGAAAGCTGCGCAGCCGGCAACGCCTTGCCGATGTTTTGCCAGTCAGGCTGCGCGACTAACCGTTAAATCGCTGGACACAAAAGTCGCCCAGTGTGCATGTGTGGCTGGCTCGTTCGCCGCTCAACACAAAACGAATCACAGTCTCCGTGGCGATCGCCACAGACAGCAATACAATGTTCCGTGCCAGTGGATAATCGCAAACATCTTCGTCCGCGTCCTTGGGGACACGGTAAACTTCATCCCAAATAATCTCGCAATAGTCGGCAGATAGTCCGACGTGTAGGCAAGGTAGTTGAGTTTGTCGGCAATGATCTTGAACCAGTTGTCGAGACGCCGAGTTGTCAAAGGCGTCAATAACGACATGAGACCCTGCCAACTGTTTCTTGACAGATCGCGATTCCAGTTTCTTGGCAACGACATCGATTTCAAGTTCCAGGGAACGAAAGAGTTGATTCTTTAATACGTCAACTTTCAAAGCTCCGACGTCGCCGATTCCGTAGATTTGAGTGTTGACGTTGTGCTGTTCCACTCGATCAAAATCGATAACACGCAAGTTCCGAAAGCCTTGCCGTGCCAGGTTGTCAACCATTTGAGAGCCAATTGCCCCGGCACCACAGATCGTGATCCGAGGTGTCGCCAGCTTTTGAAATGCTTCTTCGCCACGAAAAAGTTGGTCGTGAATGAATCGGTGTGTCATGTGTTTCCTGAAAGATGGAAATTGATTTACTAGAGCGGGAACCGCAATGGGTTCCCGCTACAAAAATTAGTATTCGCGATAGATCGCGTCCTGTTCTTGACCTTCACGCAGAACGCCGACCAAACTGCTCAAGTCAAATTCATTGTCATGACCGTTCAGGCAAATTCCGGCGATCTGGACGCTTAAATCGTCATTCGCAACGGATGACGTGTAGCGTTGTCCGGCGACCGAAAACGTCACTCGGCAACTATCTTCTCGTTCCAGGTAATCGATCAATTCGGCACCAGCGTGTGACAATGAATCACGCAGCCGTTGCTGTAAACGGTTTGTCACCGAATCGCTGGCTTGATTGGAATCCGTTTCGGTAGAGATTTGATCGGGCGTTTCCTTTTGCAAGTGTTCACGCCCAGTCAATTCCCAAAAATTCAATTCGTAGGCAGCGCGTTGCGCAGCGGACAGTCCCTTTTTTTGCAATTCTGCAGGGTCCATTCGTGATTGCATCGATTCACGCAAGTAGGATGCCAACATCGGATTGCCGCGTTGATCCACATGCTCATACCAAAACTGTGATCCGTCGTAACGAGTGCAGATTTGGTCAAACATTTGTACCTCGTGAGGCAAACAGATTGCCGTGATGCCCTGGATTTGGATAGGCGACCCAGCTGGGAATGCTGGCACGCCGAACCAAATTTTGCCGATGCGTCGGCAGACAATCAAACGGACCTGTGGAAACAGTTTCAGGTACACGGAACGTTCGGCCAATGAGGCTGGACGGACCAGTCGCGCTTCTGTGTGCGATTGAGGTTGGAAGATCCCCCAACCGTGGAAGTTTGCGGGCTGTGTTTTGATATCGCAAATAGCGCCCGCAATTCGGACTCGTACATCGCAACCAGGCAAAGCTGGCGCAAGAAACTGGTGTCGCAAGAATTCGGATTCCTGCTGGGCCAGTCGTTGTAGCAAGTCGTTAAGGTCGGAGCGCTTGGAATTTCCTGTTGAAATCTTTGCCATACTTATCTCGTCCGAATTGTTGATCAAAAATCAAAAAACACCTCCTGTCATGTATGACAAGAGGTGTTGGATTTCATTGCTAGTTGGTTGCCGTTCAGCATCGGCTTTCAAGCCTTACGCTTTGGCAATTCGTAATCCATGATCTCCATTAGCAATTCCAATTTGTTGGGACGCGATAACATGGGGATCAGGTTGGGCAACGAGTAGTAATCGCCGGCAAACTTAAACACGTCGACCATGATTCCGGCACGTTGGCACTGTTGTTCCAGGTAGTTTGCGCCACCTGGCGTTCGCACCAATACAATCGCTGGATCGGCGTCCATCGCCTGGCGATATTCCTGGATGGATTTCACAAATTGTGGAGGCGTGTTTTCGCCTTCGTCGGTGATCATGATGATCTGCTCGACATATTGCTTCTTCTTTTCCAGGTTCTTAATCGCGACACCACATGACGTGGCGCTGCCTGCCGAAATACCCTTGAACGCCTTTTCCCAATCGCTCAGTTCGTCACCTTCACTGGTGATTTGGTGAGCCATCGTGTCGAAAGCATACGTGAACAGATCCGCTTCACAGATCGTTGAGATCATTGATCCGATTCGCTTTCCTAGTTCGATCGCCGTGCTCATTGACGCGGACTTGTCGACCAGCAACGCCGTGGGACGCGTGATGCGACCCTTAGCCTTGATTTGTCGATCCGCCACGTCTTCGACTGCCTTGCGAACGTCACCCGACAAGTTGGCTGCCTCGATCGCCATTCCTGTCTTCAGAGCGCTAACTCGGTCTGCCGATTGAGCCTTCGTCAACTTGGATTCGATCAGGGCTTTCACTTCCGGCATTTCCAAAACGCCGCGACGCTTCAGTGCTGCCAGACTGTTGATCAGTTCCTGAGAACTCATTTGACTGATCAGCGCAACCAATACCGTTGGCGTCATTTGCTTGATCACGGTGGACGCGACTCGGTAAGGAATCTTGTTGTCCACAATTGCCTGAGCTTGTGCGGCCGGGTTGTCGGCCTTGGCCAACGCACGCAAGGCGTACAGTCGACTACCGACAGGCGGATCGTTCTCAAACAAGATTTTCTGCGCACGCTGGTTTGGTCGAACATGCAATAACGCATACATTCGCTTCATAGCCTTGCGAGCCGTCAGGACGCTGCCGTCGAACCAATCTGGGTCTGCTTCTCGTTCACGCAAGTAACGGGTGATTTCCGTTTTCATTGCGCGAGGCACGTTGCGGAACAATCCAAACGATTCAACAACTGTCGTGCTTGCTTCGGTTTTCGGCGCGACCTTCGTTGCCACATTTGCCGTGCCCAAAGCTTGACGCGCAGCCAAACGTCGGGTTTTGGCCGTCAATGGCGCACTGGTTTCGCCCTTGCTTTTACGCGTTCGCTTACGACCCGAAATGAAGTCAACCACTCGACCAACTTGATAGGGTGGCAAATTGCGAAGCATCGCCAAGCCAACGTCTCGGTGTCCTGGGAATTCAGACAACACCAAGTTAATCACGAACATTTCCTTGTGATCGCGCACGTCACCGTTGTCGGCGTACCATGCGGCCAGCCGGACGTAAAAACGTGGATCCTTCTGGATCAGTTCACTGTGAACTGGCCAGATCTTGTCCAACGCTCGGTGAGGAGTCGTCAGCAAGGTGTTCAGGATTTCGACTCGAATGTCCTGTTCTTGGTTGCTCATGTTGTCTCCTGTGCAAAATGAATTTTGAAAATTTGTTTGGTGTTCAATAAAAAATGGGTGTCGATCGGGAGGACTGACACCCGTGAAAACATGGCCCGTACAAGTCGCAAAAGCGAAGCTAAGATCTCCCTGATGATGACAACCAGGTTGTCAGTGTTTACATGCAAAGCGGGAGATGCAGGGTTCGAACCTACGTTCGGTGGTAACCGAATTTTCCGTTTGTATGCTTATGACATGGGATACGGGCAATGATTTTTTGGTTTGAGTTTTTTGGTGTTGAACAAGTGTTGAAAAAAACCCCGTGCAAGTCGCAAAAGCGTGAACTTAAGTGCTCTACCACTGAGCTACAGGTCCGTGCGGACCTGGTAGGATTTGAACCTACGACCTCTCCGTTATCAACGGAACGTTTGTATGCTTAAGGCATTGGGCACAGGATTGTTTCAAGTTGTGTTTTCTAAAAAGGTTTGATCGTGGTCTTCGTGCAAGTTTCAAAAGCGATTAAAACTGCTTTGCGTGTTTTCCAATTTCACCACAAGCACAACCCTGGGGTCGCACATGGACGGATTCGAACCGTCAATGCTTTTCAGCAACAAAGTTGGAGTAGGTTTGTAAGCTTTCGTGATTGGGCACAAAAACGACGATCATCTTTCATGTGTGCGTTGGTTCAGCCCGAACACTATCCAAAGACTGCTTCGGGTCGCACGGTCAAGTTTCCTGTTTCATGGCGATCGATCGTGTAAAATCGCAGTTTGGCCTTGGATACATTTAAGTACTCAGCCAGAGCTTGCTTGATCATGGCGTCATTGGAACCGTTGCTGACATCAAGGTCGATAAACGGGATATCAAAACTGCGACCTTCAAAGCGGACGTGCAATACGGCGGATTGAGTTAGTTTCATGTGAGCCTCCTTCTTCAAAATCGAGCTACATGAAAAGTGACGAAGCTGCGACCAGAAGGTTCACTACTATTGAAAAGTTGTCGGAAGTCTCGCGACCAATGGGTAGCGCAGCAGGCAGGCTCTGAAAAAGCAACTTGCAATTAAATCGACAACCTGTCCAAAAACAGTGTTTTTGCAGTCGAATTATTGACGAAGATTTTTTTTCGGACGCCAATACGTATTTTTGAGGTCAGCGGCGATTGTAAACCGTTGACCCGCCGTTTTGTCGCGTCTATCTTTAATAGCTGAACGTCCGGACCGCTTCCGTCCCACCAATTCCCGACGTTGTAATCACTGGCATTCAATTGGATTGCGCATGTCTCGGCAAGCGGTATACGAAGCAAGTTTGGGGTTTTTCTTACAGCCGATCGCTCGGTTTCTAGAGGACCCGGAAGTCACTGAAATCATGGTCAATGGTTTTCAGCGAGTGTACATCGAGCGGGCTGGCAAAATCAGCGAGACCGATGCTTCGTTCGCCAGCGAAGATGCTTTGCGTTCGGCCATCAACAACCTTGCTCAATCCGTGGGCCGAAGAATCTCTGACGATCATCCTGTGCTGGATGCTCGCTTGCCAGACGGGTCTCGTGTGCACGCCATCATCCCGCCTAGTGCTCGGTTGGGAACGTACTTGACCATTCGCAAATTCTCGCGAACGCCGCTGACGATGGACGACTTGATCAGTTATGGCAGTTTGACTAACGCGGCCAATGAGTTTCTTGAAATCTGCGTGACCCTCAAAAAAAATATTATCATCGCTGGTGGTAGTGGCACTGGCAAAACTTCCATGTTGGGTGCGTTGTCGGCAGCTATCCCCGAGACCGAACGGATCATTGTCATCGAAGATACGTCCGAACTGCGACTGCACCAAAAACACTGTCTGTATCTGGAGACCCAACCGGCCGTACGTCGGCACCAAAAAGAGTTGACGGTTCGCGAGTTGTTTCGTTCCTCCTTACGCATGCGTCCCGACCGGATCGTGGTTGGCGAGGTGCGAGGTGGTGAAGCGTTGGACTTGATTCAATCGATGATCAGTGGTCACGAAGGAAGCTTGTCGACAGTACATGCGAGTACCGCATTTGATGCTCTGGTGCGATTGGAAACTTTATCGTTGATGTCCGAAATTGAAATCCCCGTGCATGTGGCTCGATCACAAGTGGCCTCGGCGATCGATATCGTGGTGCAATTGACCCGCTCAACAGACACCGGCAAACGCTCTGTCCGTAAGATCACCGAAATCAAACGACTGGATGCCGACCATCAATATCAAATGACGGATTTGTTTTCGCGAGTACCATTGAAAGATAATCCAGACGAGACTCGGGCTGAAAATTTGGAGCTGGGTTTATTACCCACTGGCCAACAACCTACCTTCGCCAGTGAACCGTACATGCAAGGATTGGCCGAACGAGTCTTTTTTTCCGACGGGCTGTGGCAGAAGCCGTAGTTCGTTTCCACTAACGACAAACCAGTGACAACAAGCAAGTGACA
>CAZJBW010000057.1:11862-33274 GCA_964543985.1 uncultured Pirellulaceae bacterium
AGTGACAACAAGCAAGTGACAGTGCGATGCGATATCCATTGAAAATTCGACATAAGCGACGACGCCAGGGCGCCGCATCGATGGATTACTTTTTGGTGATCGCCGTTTTGTTGCCGCTGATGCTGATTCTATTCGGTGTGGTCCCGCGAATGATTCAGTTGGTTTTTGAGATGACTGTCGTGTTTATCAGCTCGCCATTTAGTTAAGAACAATCGCAATCCATACGTATTCACTAACAAGCTAAAATCCATTTTGATCACTCAACATTAGCTGGCCAGGCATCGGACGGTGAGGTCGTTGGTTGAGTTCATGAAACAAAAGAGTTTATTCGAGAGGAAATGATGAAGAAAAAGTTGGCTCAGATTCGTGACTTGTTTAATCGAGTCCACGATGATGAAAACGGAGGCTTGAGCCTGGAAACGATTTTGATCATCGGTGCTATCGCGTTGCCGATTTTGATTTTCTTGATTGTGGTTGCTTGGCCTCGTGTCCAGGCGTTTTTTAATCAAGGCATGACTGATCTGGAACAGGGCGCAACCGACGCGAGGAACCCTTGATTGCAACTGTCATTCTGTTGGCGTTGTTAATCATTGCCTCGCTGACCGACATTTACAGGCACAAAATTTACAACTGGACGACCTATACGGGCATCCTGATGGCGATCGGTCTATCGCTACTGGCCTCGTTTTTTGGCCTGACGGAAATGGCTCAAGTTGATTTTAGGCAGAGTCTATTTGGGTTGCTGGTTTGTGGCGGTGTGATGGTTGTTTGTTTTGCTTTGTTTCAAATCGGGGGCGGGGACGTCAAGCTGTTAGCGATGATTGGTGCCTTTGTTGGACCCGCTGGTGGCCTGGAAGTTCTGTTGTGGACGTTCGTGCTAGGAGCTGCCGTGGCTGTCATTATCCTGATATGGAAATTTGGCGCGGTCGATCTATTGTTCGCTGTGTTGGGCCAACTGTTTAACAAGTTGCAATTGGGTAAGTGGCAAACTTTAAGCGAGCAGCAAAAAGCAGAATTGCAAACTCCTTTGTATTTGGCCCCGTGTGCTTTGCCAGCGTTCTTGATTGTGTATCTGATGCCAATTACAGCGCTAACGGGCAATATCTAAAAAGGTCGTTTATGTCCCAAATGGTTAACAACGTGATGTTTGCTTGCCTGCCATGGTTGGTGGTGTTGGCGATCGCCTTGTTGGCCGCTCGGGTGTTGATTGCCATCAGTCACGCACGTCTGAATTTGCAACGCGTAAGACAGTTGAATGCTTGTCAGGAAGGCAGCGTGCAAAGCTTGGGGTTCGTGCTGACCATTCCGTTTTTCTTGATGATCGTGATGTTAATCATCCAAGTCAGTCAGGTCATGCTTGGCAACGTCTTGGTGCATTACGCAGCCTTCACGTCGGCAAGGTCGGCGGTCGTTTGGATTCCGACCAATACAAATCTCAACGAAACTGAAAATCGAATTAGTTCGCTTGACCAGATCGAATCGACTTCCGAAGGCACTCGTTATTTAGTCGCACCTAATATGTTTAGCGACAAGTATCAGAAGATTCAGCAGGCCGCGGTGCTAGCGTGCTTGCCGATGGCGCCTTCACGAGACTTGGGGTACCAGCTGGATGGCGCGGCGGACTTGACCAGCGTGGCACTGATTCGATTGTATGCTGGTTTGGATGCGGATTCACAAGCCAACACGTTGATTCCGCGTCGGATCCGTAACAAGCTGGCCTATGCGTCTGGCAATACGGACGTTCGACTAACTTTTTGGCATCGCTTTGGACCATTTGATGATTTGCAAGACCCGCCGTTGCAAACGCGATACTTTATCGGACCCGATCGGTTGGAGTTCTTTAACAACGAGGTCGGTTGGCAAGACGAGTTTACCTCGACGGTGACTCACCGCCTTGCGTTGTTGCCGGGCCCCTTACGGTTCTTTGTTGGCAATGTCGAACCTGATCAAACGGGTCAAGCGTTTACATTTCCGATCACAGCTTCAGCTACCTTGGTCAACGAGGGCGAGAAACCTTTGCTGTCCTATTGGCAGGAGGAGTTTCAGTAATGAATCGTATCGCAGGTCTATTCAAGCTAAAGATTGCCAAGCTATCTCGTTTGCATTCCGACGAGAGTGGTGCGATTGGTTTGGCGTCGGTATTTTTCGTCATCTTCTTCTCAATGGTTTTGGGGATGTTGATGAACGTCAGTCGCCACGCAAATCGCAAGGTGCTGATGCAAAACGGAGCGGATGCTGCGTCGTACAGTGGCGGCGTGGTGTTGGCAAGAAGTATGAACACGTTGACGTTTACGAACCATCTGTTGTTTGATGTGTTCGCGCTAACAGCGTATTTACGTGAAGCACGTGATCGACAGTCAGAAGGTTTTGCCGCCAACGCTTTGACAGTTTGGGAACAAACGGCGCCCAGATTTCGGGGCGCTCCGGTGACCAAGTTTTCAAATTTGGAATGGGCGATCCCTCAACACGCTCAGTTAGAAAGGAATTTGATCAGTGTATTTGGCCAGGAAAACGCCGTCGTTTCGGACGAGTTGTTGCCGGTGTTGGAATTCATCCTAGCCAATGAGCTGATCCCGGAATTTCAGCGAGCGTTACATGCGGCGACACCTGGTTTGGCCAATCAAGCAGCCAATGAAATCGCCAATCGGCATGGTCCGGTTACGGCAGGACTAGCGGGCCAGCAGCCATTGATGGGGCACATGTGGCGAACGGACGCGGAACCATTCGACGGCGCTACGGAGCAGGTACTTTCGACGCTGCCCGTTGCTGATCCCATCTTTGACACGACGGAATTTCAACCGATGTACTTTGTAAACGGGTTGCAGCAGCGAGAACAGTGGTCGTTTTGGTATTTGGCTTTGCTGAACAACACGATGTTTCGTGACTTTGACGAAGTCGCCAAGATGTCTCAATTCGCCAACTTTTGGCGTGGCTTCAGCCGTGGTTATTTGGAACAGCTACTGGACGAATACCCAGATCGGAATATCCCTTATCAAATTCGAGAGAGTGCCAATCGTACCTTTGATCAGAATCAATACTTGCACGACGAATATCAATTTGTGGGCGTCGTTTATTGGGATCCGGTCAGCGAACGTCTGCCAGGCTTGTTTTCCAATCCGTTAGACGCTGACGATTTGGCTTTTTCCCAAGTGCGATTGTTCATCGCTCGCAATCGCCTTTTGTACAACCCGTTATTGCCGCCACAGCGTCGCGTGTTTCGACAATCCAATCCGCAGATTCGCGACTTGATCAATCAGCACTGGACGGTGCAATTGACCCCGGCAACATCGCCGTCCATCCCCTCGATCCTTCAAACCAGTCCACCGAACTTCACCGTCGACGTACCTAACCTTGGAGGCATTAGTGTTGAAGAATTTCAACGTATCAACACGCACTAGTGTTCGGCCAGTCGATCGGCGTGGCCTAGCTCCGTTGGAGATGGTTTTGGTGCTGCCGTTTTTGATGATGCTGATGTCCGCCATCATTATTTTTGGCTATGCGGCGACCTGGAAACTAAGGACCGAGACGGTCGCCCGTGAAGTGGTTTGGCGAGAGCGTTTTGATCGGTTCGCCAACACCGGTTCGGTTCCCCCAGAATGGCCTCTGCCGGAAAACGGCGCCAATATTTCGTTCTTCGATGGGCCGCCAATCGAATCTTATGTGGGCCAGGAACCGTTAGACAACGAGATCATCGCTGGTCCTCTGCCTTCTATTGAAGTGAATCAAGAACTTTTAGATTTTACTCGCGATGTCGATGTTGGGGCTGCCGACATCGTGCGACAGCCACCGATCTTTGCCGACTTGGTGACTTTCGATTTTACGGTCGAACACCCAATGTTAATGGATCGTTTCCAGTTCGGACAAATGGGCATCCGTAATTTCTCGCGACGGATTCCGGTCATTTGGCGAACTGGGATGGACGACATTCTTGAATCGGCCGCGATTCAGGCAGCCGTTCAAGCCATCGTTGATTCCGCATCATGGGCCGGCATCGAAGCACTGGATCGCGACCGTGAATTTATCGCAGCTGGCAGAGGGGCGCCCGATTTCTATCCACGAGTTCCTCGGTTTACGTCCATTGATCCCGAGTGGGTATCCGACAATCGTTTAGGTCCTTTGACGAACCAAATTCGCAACATTCCGTTCACGTTGGGCGAGGCGACCATTGCGCTCTACCGCAGTCAGTTGGAAGAATTTCCAGAGTTGCAAGGTGTCATCGAAGAGATCGAATCTTGGTTAAATGGTTTGGGCGGCTAGTGGATTCTCATGGAGCAGTGATGGCCGAACGAAAACCTAAATCACTTGGGCAACTGATCTTTGGATGGACCAACAACTTGTTGGCCTCGGGGATTGTGTTGGTTGTGATGCTGGTCGTCGGACGACAATTGGTGTCCATGGTCTTTGATGATCGAGACTCGGTTACGACCCATTCGCCGGCCGTCACGGGATGGCCAGATTTTCAATCCGTCAAACTGGACTTCAGTGATCAAGCCTTCAGCATGACTCGCCAAGTCATTCAGGCGGATGTGAATGCCTTGGATCATTTGCAAACACTGGTCAAGCAACGCCTGGTCAATACGTTTGAGCCGACCAGTTCGGTCTCTGATTCCGAGCGAAAGCTGTTAGAAACAGCTGAAAAATGGCAACCTGTGGCTAGTGAAGAAGGTAAATGGCGGCTTTTTTCGCAAGCAGCGGTCGGTTCCAATCATACTGCAATTCTGCCTTGGGTCCTGGCGGTGAAAGACGATTGCCCCAGAGTTGATGGTTCTCAATCTCGGTTGGCCGTGATTGGTATGACGGTGCCTAACGATGACCATCAACTGGTGTACCTGTTTCAACCGCAAGCAGCATCGGCAGGTGAAGTCTTTCAAGTGCCACTGCCCAACCGCTGTAAAAAAACATTGTCGATTTCCAGCCAACAGGGCCAACTGGTTTCATTTAATGGTGGTGAGACCGTAGCCAACAAAAAGTTTTTTGACGATTGGTTTTTGTCGCGACAATGGAAAGCTGGCGGCGACTGGCAGGGAGATACATACCATTGGTTTCGCGTTTTTCGTCCTGAGGATGCGAACTCGGAAATCGCCAGCGTCAAGGTGAACTTGACCGAAGATGCAACAGGACAGCTTCGTGGGTTGGTGGTCGTCGAGCCACGCCCGCAATCAAACTGATAAACGGTAGGAACATGAAAAACTGGATCGGATTACTGATCGCGATATCGCTTGGTATCGTCGCCTGCTTGCTGAACTGGAAGTACCTGGACGGCAAGTCGCAAGAAATCGAGATGATGTCGTTCTTGGCTTTGGGTGATGACATTCGTTTGAAACCGGGCGACCAATTTCTGGAAGATCATTTTGTGCGAGTCGACATACCTCGCAAGCACGTTGGAACTTTGCCCGATACAGCTGTGTTGTTTGCTGATCGACAAACGGTGGTCAGCATGAAGGCATTGAAGGCCTACCGAGGAGGCGAAATCGTTTTACGGCAAGAACTGAAAACACCTCCTGTGGAAATGAAGCTGCAGCAGAACGAGTTGGCGATTTGGGTGCCAGTTAACTCAGCGACATTTGTACCTGAGCTGGTGCAGCCGGGCGATATGGTTTCATTTGTCGTTCCCAATCCGGCTGCGGTGTTCAGTGATATCAACGCTCGAGAAAATAACCGTGATCCGGAGGGTCCTCAGTTTTCAGATGTGCCACCCGAAGACATTGCTCCTGCAACTTTAGAACCAGGCAAGAGTGAATTGGTTGGTCCGTTTCGAGTGTTGTCTTTAGGCGATCGACTAGGCAGCCACGAAGTAAATGTTGCCAGTAAGGGTTCTCGAACTCGCGAAAATGTGATGGGCATCGCCGTCAAAAAACGAGGTGATGGTGTGGATCCCAAAGCAGAGAAACTGTTGCGTTGGACTGCTCAACCAAATTTCCGACAAGCGGCCGTTGTGCTGCACGCTCGAACTGAAAAACAGCAATAGATGTTGGGGGCCTAAGTGAAGATCTGGTTTCATCGAGTAAACGAAAGTCGCCGCTCGATCCTGGAGGTTAAAGACCGGGACGACGAAGGCGATTTGATTGATTTTGAAATCACTGCAGGCCGTGACCCAGCCAATATGCTGGTGTTGGACAGTCCACTTGTTTCCCGTTTTCATGCCGTGATTCGACGTCGTGGTGATCATTTCGAGTTAGAGAATATCGGACTGAACGCCTGCTTGGTCGGGGAACGAGATGTGGGTGTGGGTGAATCGGTGCGATTCGAAAGCGGGTCCCAGATTCGAATCTGGCCGTTTACTGTTTCGTTGGAACTGGAAACGGTGAACCGAGTCAGTCGCCTGGACTTGGACGCTCATGTTCGTGGCGAGATGACAAATCTTGAACAACGCATCCATCGTCAACTGTTGGAGCGACTCGATTTGATGGGTATGGAAAATTCTCGCTCACCCGAACGCGACAGTATCTTGTTGTTGGAAAACAATATTGAAGATACTTGCCGCGAATTGAATTTGTTTGCTGACCCCAACCGTGACCTGCTGACAAAAATTGTGGGCATGGTGCTGCGAGATCTGCTGACCAACCAAATCATTCTTGAGGCCGGTCAAGAAACCGATGTGATCTCGCCTTTGGCCAGCAATGAATATGACGTGCCGGCCACGTTGATTCCGGAACGAGAAACGGAATTGCAGAACCTGTTGAAAATGTTGAGGACCGAATTGAATTTGGACGAGCCGGAAGATATCAGCGACAAGATTCGGCTGGTGGAGGAACAAGCGAGTTCTGCGTTTCCCAAATTTCAACGGTTCCTGCACGATGAATTTCGCAAATACATCATCCTGCGAGCGTTAAAAAAAGACTTGAAAGATACTGTGTTCGGGTTCGGTCCTTTGCAAGACTTGCTGCGTATGCCAGCCATTACCGAAATTATGGTGGTATCCAGTGATCAGATCTACGTTGAAGCGGACGGTGTGGTCGAACGATCCGGTCGCCGTTTCATTTCTGATCAAGTCACGGAGTCGGTTATCGAGCGGATTGTGGCGCAGGTAGGACGAAGGATCGACAAGAGCCAACCTTTGGTTGACGCTCGCCTACCAGACGGGTCACGGGTCAACGCCGTGATAGCTCCGCTTTCCTTAAGCGGACCCTGTTTGACCATTCGTCGCTTCCCAGCCAAACGACTGACGATCGACGATTTAATTCACAAGCAAAGTTTGACTTCGTCAGCCGCTGCGTTTTTGCGTGCCGCGGTGGCCAATCACCGCAACGTGTTGATCAGTGGTGGAACAGGTAGCGGTAAGACCACGATGCTGAACGCACTCAGCAGCTTTATCCCCTACAAAGAACGCATCGTGACGGTGGAAGATACGGCCGAGTTGCGTTTGCACCAAGAACATGTTGTAACGTTAGAGACTCGTCCTGCGAATGTCGAAGGCGTCGGCGAATACACCGCACGCGACTTGGTGAAAAATGCACTGCGTATGCGACCTGATCGCTTGATTGTTGGCGAATGCCGTGGCGGTGAAGCTTTGGACATGTTGCAAGCCATGAACACCGGTCACGACGGTTCAATGACTACCGTGCACGCCAACAGTGCTGCTGAGGTAATTGAACGTTTGGAACTGTTGGTATTGATGGCCGTGGAACTTCCGATCAAGGCGATCCATCGGCAGATCGCATCCGCCCTGGACTTGGTGGTGCAAATCGTACGATTGCCATCGGGTAAACGGATGGTTTCGCAGATTGCCGAAGTCGAGCGGATGGACGAAGAGACTGGTGACTTGGTGATTACTGATATCTTCAACATGCGGGGGGGCAGTCAACTGCAACCGACTGGCTTCTTGCCAACGTTCGTGGATCAGTTGGTGGCTCGCAATCTTTTAGACCTGCGGTTTCTCTACTCAGACGAATCCAGCAAAGAGACGGCCGAATCTAATGCTCCACCCAACGGTACAGCGAATGCTTCGGCACGGTTTCCTGTTGCCCAGTTTAAGTCGCGATAGGTGAAAGGACTGTCTTGGAAATTTTCGTCATTAGTTTATTGATGGGTCTGGCTTTGGCTGTTCTGGCGTGGGCCAGTATGGACGGGGTCGGTCATGCGCTAAGTTTCGTGGAAGACGATGTCCGCGACAAACTGAAGCAAATGCGTCGTGATTCGCCCAACCTGCGATACTACTTGGCCAGTTGGGTATACCTGCAAGTCATGGTGGTGTTGATTTTGTGGTTTGGTTACGGCAGCGCCATCTTCGGTTTGTTGGCGGTAATGTTGATGGGACCGTTGCCGTGGTACATCCTGCGTCGCATGGCCGAACACAGAAAGATGAAAATTGAAGAACAACTGGCTGGCAGCATGACCACTTTGTCGGGCGCCATTCGCGCTGGGTTGTCGTTACCACAAGCCTTAGAGATCCTGGCCAAACAGTCTCCCAAACCGATCAAGGTCGAGTTCCAGCACATGGTCGGTCAATATTCGATGGGACAAACGCTGCAAGAAACATTGACGGAGGCCAAAGAGCGGTTGCGTAGTGAGAACTTTTCAATGTTCGCCGCAGCTATGTTGGCGAGTCGTGAAAGTGGTGGTCGGTTAAATGAAACGGTCGAGCGGATCGCTGAATCGGTTCGCGAATTCCAACGATTGGAACGTAAAATTCAATCCGAAACTGCCCACGCGCGAAAATCTGCGATCTACATGGCGATGGCTCCACCCGTCATTTTGTTAGTTTATTTTTTCGTAGACCCCGTCAACACTCGCTTACTTTTTACGACAGTGCCAGGACAAGTAATGTTGGCCTTTGCGGTCCTTCTGGATGTCGCCGCCTGGTTGTGGGCTCATGCGATTTTGACTCCAAATATTTAAACCAAAGAACATGTTCGAACTTTTGCTCATTTCACAAATCGAATCTCAGGCCATCGTCCCCACGCTGTGCGCGGGCGCTGCGATGTTTGTGCTCGCTTTTTGGGTGGCGATGGTTTTGGCGACAGACGATTTACGACAAGGTGACGAGTGGCGATTTGATGTCAGCAGAATCAACGAACTGCGACGCCGAGATTTGTTTTTTCGCCTGCTTCAACCCGTGGTGCAGGGGTTTGCCAAATTCAATCGAGTCGCATTTGTCCGACAACTTCCTGAGATAAGACGGGAGATTCAAGTCGCGGGTCTGTCTCGCGCTTGGTTGCCGGAAGAGTACTTGGGCAAGTTACAATTGATCGCTTTATTGATCTCGCCCTTGCTGATCATCGCCGGTTACCGGCTAATGGGGATCGCGGGCATTGCCATCGGATTGGTAATGATCGTCATGTTAGCTTTGATACTTCGGCGGTATCTTTCTATGCAAGCGCGGCAACGCCTGACAGCAATCAAGCGTCGCCTGCCCTTCATGTTGGATTTGACGACGCTGTTGATGGAGGCCGGGACGACGTTTTTGAATGCCTTAAGACAGGCGGTGGATGAATATCGTGGGCATCCGTTATCTGAAGAATTTGGACGAGTGCTAACAGATATGAACTTGGGAAAAACGCGGCAGGAAGCGCTGGAAGGCATGCGAGATCGACTGCAAGACGACGAAATTACTAGTATTTTGGGGTCAATCATCCAGTCGGAGAAACTGGGAACACCACTCACCGGTGTTTTAAGAACCCAAGCCGATGTGCTGCGGATCAAACGTTCTCAGCGCGCCGAGGCGATTGCGGGCGAAGCAGGTGTTAAAATGTTGTTGCCCGGTGTTCTGGTTATGGCCGCGACGGTCATTGTTATCATTGGGCCTTTTGCCATTAACTTCCTGTTGTTTGGTTTCAATTTAAATTAGAGCGACTCTGTTTGGTCACCAGCGAGCATGAAAAAAGTCAAGTGTGGAAAATGTAATCAGGTCCTGGGCGTACCTACCAAGTTGTTTGGTAAGGACGTGCAATGCCCGAATTGCAACAAGCTCTTGCGAATCAGAGTCGACAAGGATTCAAAACGATCTAAAAAATCGAGTGTGGCCAAGATCAAGGCGGGCGTTCCAGTGGCAACACAAGAACAGGTTACGGTTCGCGGCGGGACACCATTCGATGATTTTGAAGATGTCTCGAACCTGGAAGACGCGCCTGAGGCGATCCCGGTAGTCGCCAAAATTATCGAGACCTCGGAACCTATTCAGGAAATGGTCAAAGAAGGCGAGTTGCCTAGATTGCAACTGACCGAACAGAAAAATAAAAACATAGAAGTTGCCGAAAAACAAACTAGCCCCGTTTTGATCGGCTTATTGGTTTGTTTCAGTTTGCTGATGTCAGGACTGATCCTGGTGTTCGGTGACTTTCAACCGAAGGTGGATCTGCGAGAAATGGAAAAAGCACGCCAGGAATTGACTCGCTTTTATACCGTGAGTATCGACATACCATTGCAACCTTATCAACGGTTGTTACGCGAAGCCCAATTGGCACATTCGAAAGATGATCGTGACGCCGAAGTAGCGGCTTACCGTAAGGTCATGGAAATGTTTCGCGAGGAAGATCGCAGCAAGTTTAAAGGAGTGACTGGCAGCCCGACCTCGGATGCTGAATTGGAATACCTCGTTTCTATCATGTTAGGAAAGGGACGCGAGAGTCCAACGCGTCTGATTCGATAAACACGTCAATCTGACGGAGAGCAACAATGAACAAGACGGGTGCCGGACGCAGATACGAAATGCTCGGCAAAATTGGGACGGGTGACTTTGCGACCACCTATGCGGCCAAAGACCTGAAGCTGAATCGTAAAGTTGCCATCAAGCGACTGCACGAACAGTATGCGCAGGACGAGCAAAAACTGGCACGCTACTGGGACGAAGCGCAGTTGTTGGCCTCCTTGGAACACCCTAACAACATGACGATCTACGATGTTGGACGTGCCAAGGGTTACCTTGTGTTGGAACTGATGCAGGGTAGCTTGCGTCAAATTTATGGCAAGAAACCGATGCCGGTTCAGGACGTCAAACAAACATTGATTCAAGCTCTGCAGGGATTGCAGTGTCTTCACGAAAATGGAATCGTGCATGGCGATGTGAACCCCAATAACTTGTTCTTGAGTCGCCAGGATGTCGTCAAGTTAGGTGACTTTGGCTTGGCTCGGCGAGTGGACGATGACCAAGGCAGCATGATCAAAGGGACGACCCGCTACATTGCTCCCGAGATGGTTTCCGAAGAGTTCGGTAAGGTGGGATCACCGAGCGATTTGTATTCATTGGGTTTTTCCGCCTTGGACTTGTTGGTGGGCCCTCAGTTCGAATCTCTGTTTCCCGACCTCGTGGCGTTTGGTCGCGATCGCAAGATGGCGTGGATGATGTGGCACTGCTCCAAAGATCGGCGTTTTCCACCGATCAGTTCAATACTGGACGGAGTGCCAATTGAATTGTCCAAGGTGTTGGACAAGTTGACCGCCAAAGACCAAACGGTTCGCTACCAGTCGGCCAAGCAAGCACTGGCAGATTTGCAAGCCGATCCGGCACCTGTCGGTAAGTCGTTGAAAGACGAACGAGCCGCGGCCGAGGCTTTGGCTCGACTTCAAAAAAGCAAACGGCGTAAGCGAAATTTGATGCTGCTTGCCGCCAGTGCACTGTTGGGTCTAACGGTTTGGTGGTTTACCAGGCCGGCACCGGAAATCGTCGAACGACAAGCTCCGCCACCTGTGATAGGCGTGGTCAAGAATGTCCTGCCTTTTGAAGAGAAGTTGGTGCTGGACGTCGGCGCGGACTGGAAAGAATTCAAATTGCGGCAAGGCGATAAAGTAGTACTCAACCGGGCGGAACGACAATTGCGAGACCTGGAAGAAGGAGATCGCGTCGCCGTGCACACGCGATTGATTCCCGAAAATAAAAGCTACTTCGAAATTCAAGCATTCCGGCCAACATCGCATACCGGAATTTTAGAGAGTGTCGACACGGAAACATCTCGCGTCGTCATGCGAGTCACCGAAGGTGTGGAAGCGGACAAACAATTCGATCTGCTACTGCCTACCGAAGTCGAAATCATCTTGAACAAGATGGATAAAGACCCGCAGGGTGCCGTACTGACGATCAACTCGTTGGCGGTTGGCGACCGAGTGATCATTGAAAATTGTGACGACGAACAAGGGATGTTGGCATTGGCTGTGGAAGCTTACCGTCAAACCGAAACGGAAGGGATCGTTCGCGATATCCAGCTGCAGTCTCGACTGATTACCATCAATTTGAATCAGGAAAATGGAGATGAATCGTTTGTTAAATTGCCGATCAATACCGACTGCCAATACTCGTTGAATGGCTTGGATTCCTTGAATGAACAGCTCATCGAATTGGCAGATCTGCAGCCCGGCGACCGAGTCACAGTGACTCACGATTCAACAGCGAATCGGATCGAGGCTTGGCGCGAATATACAAGTGGTGGAGCAATAAGCTCGCTGGATTTCGAGTCGAAACAACTGACAATTGGTGACGTGACGTTTACGGTCGACGACAATACCGTTGTCAAATTAGGCAATGAACGCGTCACTTTCGATGATTTGCGAGCCGGCGATCAACTGGAAATTCAACACGATTCGCCCGGCGAAGCGATACCAGTTGTGGACTCTTTGGTCGCGCGGCGCCCAGCGGATTCGCGAAAGTGGGCTCTGATGATTGCCTATGATTCTTTTACCGATCAATCGATCGCGGGTATACCTAATGCTTTGACCAATACGGCCGTGCTTCGATCTTCGTTGGTCAATCGCTATGCCGTGCCTGAGAATCAAGCAATGGTTTTTGAGAACGTGGATCGCGTGCGTATGGAACAAGAGATCCCAACCTGGTTGGCTCAGATTCCCGACGACGCCGAATTGTACGTTTACTTGTGCACGCGAGCGCAGGCGGTTCCAGAAGCTTCCGTTTTCCTGGCGACCAACAACACTCAGTGGAACGAGATCGAAGATTCTGGCTTGCCATTGATTTGGTTGGTCGATCAACTGGACGCGATCAAAACGGGACACAAAGTTCTGTTTATGGACTGCACTCACCCTAACCAGGAACCTCAAAACCAGGTAGGAACGAAAGCCATGATTGATCAACTGAAAGCTACGCGACGCGGTGGTTTTCCAAAATCGTTGTACGTTTTCGGTAGTGGGCCAATGGATCAATCTGCAGACAACGGGTTTGAACTCTTTAGCGAGACATTGGCGGCAGGTTTCGCCGGGCAGGCTGATGAGGTGCGAGACAATCGTCTAGCAGTGACGGAATTGACAGATTTTGTATCGGCCGCCCTAGCCAAGACAGAATTAGTACTGCCAGATCCATCACCAGCTCGGATCCCTTTGAACGCCAAGCAGGCAATCTTGGAATTGTTGGCGCAGTACGGAACGCGTCGACTTGATCGGGCCAAAGTGCTTGGAATGGCGGCGGAAGCGAATCGATTATGTCCAGGACAACCAGAACCCGACCTGGCTTTGGGGGCGGTGTTATTGAAAGCTACCAAAATCGACGATGCCTACGAGTTTTTCGAGACGGTTCGTCTGAAGAATCCGCAGTACTTGGTCGCTCATCGATGCGTGACCTGGATTCATTTTCACAAATTGCGTTATGACGATGGTCTAAAAGGGCTAACCGACTTGTTGAAACAGATTCCTCGTCCAGAAGACATGGACGGTCAAAGTTACAGCGCTGAGGTTTTGGAGATTTTCAATTGGGCTGGTCAGCTAAGAACCATTGCCGAATTGGCTGACTGGTCGCAACGGATGCCATCGGCCGCCAGTCTTGAAGCATACGACCTGTTGTTAGCCGAATTTGGCGAGCAACCATTGGAATTTCACAAACAAGGTGAATCACAGGCTCAAGCAGTGATCGATGAATTCGCCGATCCGCAACTGAATCCAACTAGCCTGCCCGACTTTAAGAAGGCTCGGTTAACCAATTTTGTCGATCGGATTGCCGACGAAAATTTGGTGTCGGAGATCGAGGCATGGTTGGATCGCAAATAGCCAGCAGAATTTCTTTTGCTGATCAATCGTAGAAGATAGAAGGTGAACGATGAATGGTGCTCGGATCTGTTTGGGAATTTGCGCGCTGACATTTTTCGGGTTGGGATTACTACTGATGTGGAATCCAGCACCTATCCTGGCAAAAGTGGACCTGACATTCACAACCCCAACGGCCATAGCCGACATCCGCGCCGACTACGGTGGCTGTATCTTCGGCCTAAGTCTGTTTATGGGGTGGTGCGCTCTGCGGTCAGACCGAGTCAATTTTGGGTTGTTGTGCTGCGGACTAACACTCAGCGGATATGCCATAGGGCGGATCATTGCCATCGTGATTGACGGCACACCAAAACAAATCATTTTCATCTTGTTGGCAGTCGAGATTGTGGGTGCCGCCGTTTGTTTTTACTTTGCCAGGAAATCTGCAAAGTTGGTCGAGAGCAAGCCGATCTGAAAGCCACATCGGCGAGAATACTTAACCGGATTTGCGCTTCTTTTTTTGTAGTGTTGGGTCGTTTCGGATGTTTTCATAGATCTGTATCAACTGAGGATCAGAGCGTCCTAATTGGAATTTTTTGAATCGAACGATTACCGCTCCGATCAACACAGAAATAAGTAGTAGTAAAACTCCACCCAATAGAATGTAGCCTCTGTTGGTATCGGGGTACATGTTCCCAGCTTTGAAGCTGACGTAGAACAAGCCGAAGCCGATACTGACGACGATGACTGCTGTTTTTAGAAGACGTTCGCGCACGACAACTTCCAAATTGACTTTGGCTTGCTTCATCGTTGGGTCGCAACTTAACGCCGTTCGATAGGCGACTGTCGCCGCATCCGAGCGGTTCTGTTGGAACAGGGCAAAGCCTAGATTATTTAACACGTCTGCTGAATTGGGTTCAATTTCCAAATATTCACGATACTTTTGTTCGGCGGCGGTCCACTCTTCTTGATGTAAGTGAATATCTCCGATCGCGGCCAGCGCCATTGTATTTTGTCCATCCAATCGCAATGCTTGATGCAGTTTTTCAAGTGCTTCCGAGTGTTTGTTCATCGTCGTCAGAATCAGTCCCCATTCGCAGTGCAATTCTGAATGGTCTGGTGACAAACGGATGGCTTCTTGAATGCTTGTTAGAGCCTCTTCCTGTCGGTTCGAGAAACGTAAGGTCACTGCGTGCAGTCGAAAGTACTCGGAATTATTAGGGACGATGTTGATGGCAGTTTCAATGTGATGCAGTGCATCGTCGAACTGGTTCTGTCCCACGCAACTTCTAGCTAACATTTCATAGCCCAGATCGCTGTCTGGAAAGTTTGCGATCAATTGCGTTGCCTTCTCTTGCAACAAGTCCAAGCGGCTCATCTGCAACAGGCTACAACATTTTTTGTACTCAGAGTCCAAGTTGTAGGACGAGTCGTTCATGGGATGGCGATTTCTACAAAGGCTTTATGTTTACAGCGACATCATTTTTTGAATGTGGCGTTCATTAAATGAGCCCCCAGGAATTGCGAGGCCAGATTGCCAATGAAAAAGATCCGCAGCAGTAGGGTGTTGAATTGACCGACGAGTAAAAGACCAATGAACCCTAGCCCAACCAGGCCGAGTACCACGGACACGGTTAGCATGATGCGAAACGCCTTCGGTTCATTGCAATGAAAAGTTGCCGAGACCGGTAGCAGCATAAACATGCCATAACCTATTCCGATAAAGAATCCGATCAGCCGTTCTTCGGGCAGTGAAATAGCCAGCAACAGGCCCAAGATTAAACCCAGTATCGTGATACCAGCAATGGCATTGGATCCCATGATTTGCTGACGGTCCAACAGGTATCTGCCGTAGCGATTGAACCGCAGGAATGTATTGAACAAAGGGTTTGCGATCCACAATAGAATTGCGATTCCAAAGTAGGTTACCACGATCGGGATCACGAACGGTTCGATACTGGGATACTGAACGGCCAATCGGCGTAAGATCATCTGGCCAAAGAACAGACCCAGGATAACAATCCATTGTACGCTACCCGACAACCGGCTCATGCTGGTGTGCCATTTCTGTACCATGCGAAAGACGAAGTTGTTGGCATTCAGTGCCTGGATCATGCCCTGCTTCGCAAAATCGTTCGTCGGGTCAAGCTGCAATGCCTCGCGAAAAGCCTCTTGCGCTTGTTTGTGTTTTCCATCGTTCAGTAGCGCCCAGCCGTGTGTGGCGTGAGCGAATGAATCGTCAGGGTTTTGTTGCAGCGACGACCGTGCGGCATCGACTGCGACCTGGCTTTTGCCCAAGCGTTCTAGTGCCAAAGTGCGAATGCTTAATGCGGTCGGGTTGTCGGGGTCGATAGACAAAGCTTTTTCCGCGAAGTCTAATGACTCTTGCCATTTTTTTTGTTGGAATCGGATCGATGCCAATACGGAGTAATTATCTTCGTCGTAAGGATCTAGACTGAGTGCTTCCTGGGCGGCCGAATCTGCTTCGTCGTAGCGATCGCGAGCCAGCAAGATAGTGGCCAATATCAAGTGGCTGCGCGAATTGTCGGGTGCCAAGTGAATGGCCTGTTGGGCGTGTTCCGTCGCCGATCGCCAACGTTGTTGATGTTTGTGGCAAATCGCCATTAGGAGGTGGGCCACTGGGTGCCTAGGTTGTGACGCCAATACCTGTTCCAATTGTTCCTCGGCCATTTCATAGCGGCCTTGGCTAACGAGCATTTCTGCTCGCTCGATCGATTTGTCCATGCTGATAAAGCCTGTCTTATTTTTTGATTTTCAAGTATTCCAAAATGTCATCGTAGACTCCGCCTTGATTGGAATACATGGCGTGGTTGCGAGCTGTGGCGAACCACTCTTGCGTGGTCGGGTTGGCTTTCTTGGCGGCTGCGATTAGATCTTTGGTTGATATAGGGGTCGGTCTGCCAGACTTGATGGCGGCTTGCAATTTGGCCTCGACCGTTCGATCGACGATCGCCTTCAGGTCGGCACCAGAAAAGTTGTGTAGCTTGGCAGCGACTTTGCCTAAATCCAATTTTTCTTCTTGCGGTTTCCCAGCCAGATGCATTTGCAGGATTTCTTGGCGAGCGGCTTCGTCGGGAGGCGGGACAAATATGACTTGGTCAAACCGCCCGGGTCTACGAAACGCATTGTCTAAATGCCAAGGTGCATTGGTGGCTCCGATAATTAACAGTCCATCGTTGGAGGCCTCGGCACCGTCCATCTCAGAAAGGAACTGATTGATCAAGTGTCTACCAGCGCTCTGTCGCATGTCGCTGCGACTGGCACCCAGGGCGTCTACCTCGTCAAAGAATACCACGCAGGGACGATTCCTGCGGGCTCGCTCGAAAATGTCATGAAGGTTGCGTTCACTGTTACCGATCCACATATCAAGGACATCGTTGATGCCGACTGAAATGAATGCCGCGTTAACTTCTCCAGCGGTCGCGCGTGCGATGTGCGTCTTTCCGCAGCCGGGCGCGCCGTACAACAGAATCCCGCCACCAATCTTTTTCCCGTAGGCCGCATACATTTCAGCGTGTTCCAACGGATAAATGATCTTCAGGCGAATGTCCTCTTTGACGGATTCCATGCCACCGACATCTGCGAATGAAACCTTTGGTTTTTCAACATCAGTGGGCATGATGTCCTGGTCATCAAAATCAGCGGCGGCGGCCCGGATTCGACCATCTGCGACCACGGCGTCTTCTTGATCGAATTGCCCGATACCCAAGAGGCTTTCGAAGTCAACATCGGCACACTGTCCGTCATCGTCATCCACCGCTTGTTTGTAGTTAGCGACAGCCGACGAGACCTTGCCTTCGCGGTACAACAGCTTCGCATACAGCACGCGAGCCGTAGGAAACATCCGATCCTGAGACTGTAGCGTCTCCAATATCGACATGGCGTGCGAATTCTTTTGCTGGTGGTAGAAGCATTGTGCCAACCCCAATTGCAGCCGTTGATTGTTGGGCGAATCTTTTAACGCTGTCCGGTACTCGGATTCCGCTTCTTCGTGTTTCCCTTTTTGCATCAACGTGTCGCACAAGTGCACCAATAGGTCGACGTTGCCGGGAGCCAGTCTAACAGCCTGACGTAATGCTTCGATGGCTGGGTCTTGATCGTTCATTGAGGTCCTGAGTGATGGGCCAATGCGCTAGTAGCTAAATATCGCTGGTAGCTGATAATCGATGTAGCCAACAATGATAAACACAAACTGGAGATTACAAAATCATCTCAGTTTCCCTAGACCAGAGTTTTCGATGGATTCCCTAAACGGGATGAGACACTGGGCTAAAACAAAATGCCGCATCTGCCAAGCATTCAGGCGCTTCACGCAAAACGAAGTGTTGTAATTGGCAGCTAAACAGATTCTTCATCGAGATTTAAGTTGCGGCGTTCCAAAACATCAATCCCCTCACGCGCATCGTATGTCAGCAGGTACGAATTCGGGTGACCATAGTCTCGCAGAATGTTCTGGTACAGCAGGTGCTCGGTTGGCCAGGGGTATGAGTAGATCAAGTCGAAGTCTCTTACTTCCATATCCAATTCATCGTAGGCAGCCGGAACGTCCACCATCGTCCGCACCGCCTCGTGTCCCGCGGCCGGGCTCCATTGGAAGTCGTCAGGGATAAAACTGCCCACCGAAAAGACGGCTTGGGAATCCCATTTAACGGCCAGATCTTCGGCGAATTCGACCAACGCCGCCTCGGCTTCGATACCGTACGATTCGTACCCCAGTAGACTAGCCATGATGGTGACGACACCCAGTCCGGAACCCCACTCGACGAAGGTGTAGGCTTGTTGTTTCAAGTCGATCAACGCTTGAAGAACCTCCACGTAGTCTGCGCTGACGTAGGCACCGAACGCCGGTTCATCTTTCCGCAGATCCCAAATTTCGTCGGCCTCTTTCCATAGAGGGGCGAATTTTTTTGTGAGTTGCTCAAGGTTCATGGTGGTGTCGCCTGTATGGCAAGCAGGAAAAAAAGGGGGGAAGGCAATTGCGACTGCCAACGATAGCAGTGAATTGTCAAAATTCGTTCTTTAACGTGGCTTTAATATTAAACAAATTACAACACACTGGCGTCTGGACGGATACAATCTGTACTCATTAGAAAAAAAGGTAGACGAGATACTGCAACGTGAGTGGTGTCACACCCCTGCCCTACTTGTCGAAAAGCCTGTTCACCAAATGAATACTCTTTCAATCGCAACTGACGAAAATCCCGTATTGGTTACCCGGACCCCGCTGCTGGATGGTACGGATATTGAATCCAAACGGGAAGAGATACTGAAATATTTCCACGATTCATTCACGCTGTACGAGAGCTTATTCGAGTGTCTCGTTAACGACGAGGCGTTTTATACTCGCGCCAACACGCTGCGTCAGCCATTAATTTTCTACTATGGGCACACATCCGTCTTTTTCATCAATAAGTTGAATGTTGCCAATTTGATTGACCAACGAGTCGACCCGGTGATGGAATCAACCTTGGCTATCGGCGTTGACGAGATGTCGTGGGATGATCTGAACGACGACAATTACAACTGGCCGACACCCGCAGCCGTTCGCGAACATCGCGTGAAGACTCGCGAGATCGTTGACAAGTTTATTCGCGAGACTGATTTTACGTTGCCTATCGACTGGAATAATCCAATGTGGATTATTTTGATGGGGATCGAGCACGAAAGAATTCACTTGGAAACGTCATCCATCTTGATGCGCGAGCTGCCGTTGTCGATGGTTAAAGATCATCCAATCTGGGGTAATATCTGTGACGATTCCAATCAGGCTCCGGAAAACGAGTTGCTGAAAGTTGCGGGTGGCAAAGTCGAACTTGGCAAATCCAGAACGAACCCCATGTATGGTTGGGACAACGAATACGGATATCAGGCAGAAGACGTTGCCGACTTCAAAGCCTCCAAGTATCTGGTCTCAAACCAGGAGTTTCTGCAATTTGTGGAAGCTGGTGGTTACGACCAACAAGAGCTTTGGACGGAAGAAGGTTGGAATTGGGTGCAGTATCGCAAAGCTCAACATCCCGTCTATTGGCTGAAGGAAGGTGACAAGTATCAGCTGCGGACCATGTTGAAGGTGATCGAGATGCCTTGGAATTGGCCAGCCGAGGTCAATCAGTTGGAGGCCAAGGCTTTTTGTAACTGGAAATCAAAAACGACTGGCAAGCAGTTACGGTTACCGACCGAAGCTGAATGGTATCAATTGCGAGCGTTGGTCGACACCGATCAACCATTCTGGGACGAAGCGCCTGGAAACATCAATCTAGAGCACGAAATGTCGACTTGCCCCGTCGATCGCCACGAATTTGAAAATGGGTTCTTCGACATTCTTGGCAACGTTTGGCAATGGACGGAATCGCCAATCGACGGTTACGACGGTTTCGAAATCCATCCGGTCTACGATGATTTCTCAGCCCCCACGTTTGATGGCAAGCACAATCTATTTAAGGGTGGCTGTTGGATTTCCACAGGAAACTACGCCATCAAGGATTCGCGATACGCCTTCCGTCGTCACTTCTTTCAATACTCTGGTTTGCGGTACGTCGAAGCCGCACCGCTGCCAGAACCAGAAGTGGGTGTGTACGAAACCGATGAGATGGTGGCTAAGTACATCGAATTTCATTACGGTGAAAACGATTTGCAAGTACCTAATTTCCCCGTCGCCTGTGTTCAAGAGATTCAAAAATTCCTGGACGGTGTTCCGACGAAAAAGGCTTTGGATATCGGATGTGCGACCGCGCGATCCTCGTTCGAGTTGGCTAAGACGTTCGACCAAGTCGATGCCGTCGATTTTTCCGTGCGTTTGATTGAAACGCCTACCAATTTGCAAAAGTCCGGTAAACAGCGTTACGTCGTTATCGACGAGGGCGAATTGCAATCCTACCGTGAAGTGAAGCTGGAAGATTTCCCGGGCTATCACGAGGTCAAAGACAAGATCTCGTTTATGCAAGGCGATGCTTGTAACCTGACCGAGAAATACGACAATTACGATCTAGTGTTCGCAGGGAATTTGCTGGACCGGCTTTACGATCCAGGAATGTTTTTGCAACTGATCAAGGGGCGAGTTAACTCTGGTGGCTTGCTGGTAATCGTTTCTCCCTACCGTTGGTTGGAGGAGCATACGCCTCGCGACCGTTGGTTGGGTGGGTTTAAGGCTAACAACGGCGAAAGTTTCACGACTCGCGAGGGTCTCAGTGCCGCTCTAACCCCAGACTTTTCGTTGATCAACGAACCGAAAGATGTTCCATTTGTGATTCGCGAAACCACTCGCAAATTCCAATACGGGTTCTCTGAGTTCACGGTCTGGAAACGGAATTGAAATAAAAGCAAGATGGGCGCGTCGTCTTAACGGATGCGAGCCCATTGCCAGCTGGTTTGGCAACTTCGGCAATTGCTTTACTTACTACCCCCTCCCCGGCCGCAACCGCGTCCGACCCTCCCAAGGAGGCTGTGAATTTTTGTTTGTAGTACCGCCTTTAGGCGGAATGCAGTGCCGCAA
>CAZJBW010000058.1:0-18444 GCA_964543985.1 uncultured Pirellulaceae bacterium
ACGGCTTTTAATCGTCCTTGCATAGATGCGGATTTGCTGACTCGCTCCGTCATACCAACTCAACAACATACCTGCGGCCGTTTCCTCGTATACATTTTCGAAGGGCAATTCACCCGAGTCGTCACGAAAAATATCGGAAGCTGGTATGTGTGGCAAATAGAATTCTGGCAACTGACAAGCTTTAATCACCATGTCGATCGGTTCCTTGTTCTTCTCCACAAACTCTCTCAGCCACGCAAGGTTTGATCGATCAAGCGGATCCAATGCAGAAAATTCGTTCAAGCCTGTGAATTTTGGATACGCCATGGGAAGCGAGTCAAAATCGATCCATTGACGTATTTTTTTAGTTTCAGCTGCTGAATAAAAATCGTCAGGCATCGTACCGTAAATGAAGCGAGCGGCGTTGTTGTCAGGAGTGACTCCGCTGGAAAGCGCTTCATTGATAGCTTTATAAAAGTCAATGCGGCCATCGGCATCCAGCGGCTCGACAATTCGGGTGGTCTCTTGCGAAATACGATAAGGTATCCCAGAAGAATTTCGCTTCGATTCTTCCTGTTGCCACGCCCCACAAGGAAAACTCAAGGTCGTAGAAACGACGCAGCAACCCAACATGAAGCCAAAAATGATCCTATCAATACTCATCACGAACGATCCTCACCTTAGCCAAGGGTACTCAATTGGGCCATCCAATGAATCTAACTCATCGACACTTGGCACAAAAGAATTTGCGGAGTGCCAATCGTGTCTGCTTTCTATGCCAATACAGCAATCCTCGCGCGCTAGCGTGTCACCAAATATAATGGACGCCGTGCGACTAACGTTTAGATTCGCCTGTCAAATTCTGCTATCATTGTCTTGCTTTGCAATTAATTCAGAGGGGCCGTGAAATGCGTCTATCTATACAAACCCTCGTCACCGCGATGGTGCTTTTGCCTTTCTTGTCTGTGCCATTACACGGCCAGGAAGAACACAAAGAACAGCAGCTTCCTGCGGCAGTTGGTACGTGGGAATTGGCAGTCGATTGGGGCAAAGGGGAAGGCGAGAAAACGGGTAATCATATCCTCACAATCACGCATGACTTGAAGGGTGAGATCAGAGACGTCGATGAAGGCTGGACCGCATCGCTGCGCAATTTGAAAGTAACAGAGAGTGCGCTGACCTTCAGCTTCTACTACGAAGACAAAACGGAATATACAATCGACTTTGATGGCACCGTCCAAGAGAAAAATATCAGCGGAACTTTTTCAGTCTACGGCTTGAAAGGTAAGATCACCGGAAAAGCAATCGATCCAGCGAAAGCAAAGTCCTTAGAATCGAGGCCGTCGATCGTCGACGCCTACGCAGCCCGGACTTTTACTAGTTCAGAAGGCGACAAAATCAATTACCGTCTGTTTGTGCCACCGAATTACGACGCCACTAAAAAGTATCCGCTTGTATTGTTCCATCATGGCGGCGAAGGAGGAGACGACAATGTACGGCAGCTGGACGGAGCTTGTGTCCGCGATTGGATTCGTCCCGAAGCCCAAGCCAGTAATCCTTGCTTTATCGTCGCTCCACAATTCCCGAGCAAAGAGGAGTTTGCCAAAAAAGAACGAGGCCAAAACGGCAAACCAATTGACGGGATGAAGCTTACCATTCGAACCATCCATGAAATTCTGGACAGCCTCGAACGAGAATTTTCCATCGACAAGAACCGAGAATACGTAACCGGTTTGTCTTTTGGAGGTGACTGTACTTGGTATTCGTTATTCGAACGCCCAGAGCGTTTCGCGGCAGCCGTGCCCATTTGCGGTGGTTACACGTTGGATTCGTCGGCAGCAGAGCGTGCCAAAAAACTGGCCGGTTTGCCGCTTTGGATTTTTCACGGAGATGCCGACAAAGTTGTTCCTGTTCGAGCTTCGCGCGTGATGGTTAATGCTTTGAAGGACGCTAATGAGGACGCCAAGGTGCAACCAAAGTACACAGAGTACCAAGGGGTAGGGCACAATTGCTGGGATAAGGCCTACCGTGACCCGGAACTTATCAGCTGGCTATTTCAGCAAACGAAAAAATAGGCAAACGAAAAAGCCCACCAGTGAAAGCCAAGACAAACTGTTCAAGTTCACGGACTGGCAGGTCCGCGCAACCTGTTTTGCAATCTGTTTTGCAATTTTGTAGTTTTGGCAAGAACGAAATTATTGACCGGCGTTTTCTTGAACCCCAATCGAATCCGGGGATTCCATCGCGGGAGAATTTTTCGAGGAAGGCTTGTCTTGCAACGCCGCTTTCAATTCCTCGCGAATAACAGGCAGTTCATTCGGCGCTTCAATACCGATGCGGACACCACCGCCCGTAATCCGTACGACGGTGACGGCAATTTTATCGCCTATTAAAATTCGTTCGCCAACTTTACGACTAAGGACCAACATTGTGAGTCTATTCCTTTAACAAGTGTTCTTCCGGTGAATTGATGTTGACCTGGAAAGAGGAGAATCAGGTGACAAGCATTCCCCATAGATTATTAGTTTTGTCAACGGATCGCAACTAAATCAAACGGTTGTCAAGACGAATTGGGAAAGATAGCTCCAAACAACAATCACCCACTCGACCCAGCCTGCCCAAACACTCAGATTTGAGTGCGGCTATTCACTGTCAACGGTGTTTTCTGGAACAACAAGTCTACGGCCGTTCCGAATGGTCACCATTCCGCTCGTGCCACTGCAGTGTCAGAGGACAGAATGGGTTCGATTACTTACTTGGCGGCTATTAAATCACCCAACCACTCGGATTGAATTCACTTGAACTGGCGTTTCCGGTCGATCGTTTCCGTCACAAGGTGTTCCTTCGATCTTCGATACAGTCTCCATTCCTTCGGTCACTTTCCCAAACACCGGGTGCTTTGATCGGCCTTCGGTAAAGTAGTCCAAGTAGTGGTTGTGGACGGTATTAATAAAGAACTGAGATCCGCCGGAATTGGGACCGGAATTGGCCATCGACAGAGTGCCGGGTTCGTTGGACAACCGCACGTCGTCAGGATGTTCGTCCGGGATTTTGCCCGATGGCGGACCACCCGTCCCCGCCGATGAACTCTGCGGGTCCTTACTGTGTGGGCAGCCGAATTGAACCATGAAGTTGTTGATCACTCGGTGAAAGTGCAATCCGTCATAGAATTCCGAGTTAACCAGATCGATAAAATTCTGAGCCGTGATTGGCATTTGCTCGAGAAAGACTTCGGCTTTGAAGTCGCCAAGAGTTGTTTTGAATTCGACAACGGGGTTGGGCATGGAAAACGCTCCTAGACTTTTGCTTATTGCTTAAAGCTCAAAAGAATAACAGATCCTGGCGGGCGACAATAGAACCCTACAGTCCCACGATCTCGATCGACTTGTAAACCGTACGAACGATTCGGAATCCGAACCTTTGATACAGTCGAATGGCACCCAAATTTTTAGCGGTAACTTCCAATGAAGCCGTGTCCAATCCGATGCTGCGAAAGCCGGCCATAGCGCGGATCAACAAGCCAGTTGCCAAACCGGCTCCGCGGTGTTTGGGCGTGATCCCTAAATTTTGGATGGATCCAATCAAGCCGGTATCGTTAATACCTTGCACAGTTCCACAGAAATCGATTCGTTTGCCACTCGGCAAATTTTCGACCACCAGCCAAGTCGCCTCAGGGACGAATCCATTGCGAGAAGTGATTTCACGCATCAAGCCACGGCACCCGTCCATTTGTCCCAAACAAGGAAACACGTTGGCGTCCAGCTCATTGCGAAAGCTCTGAAATTTGGCATTCGCGTGCGAATCAACCAACCCTTCGTGCCATGGAACGAAATCGTATTTGATATCGAACGTGGGCTCGGCAGGTAACGGTTTCCGCAAGTCGAAATGCATTCGATAGCGCTTGAAGTAAGTGACACTCACGGTGTGGGCCCCGATTCGATCATCGGTGGTTGCGAGCCAAAGTCGGCGTCTTTAGAAGACGACTTTACGACCTCGGCATCCACCACATCCCCATCGACGATATCACCGTTCATGGGTGGACGCATGTCAAAAGTCTTAACCGTGACCTTGCTTTTCAACCAGTTCAAAAACTTTTGTCGGTACCAACGTCGACAAGGTCGCAACAGCATCGAGAAGCCAAAGATATCAGTTATCAATCCGGGCGTGATTAGTAAACCGCCAGCCAACACAACGATCGCCCCTTCCACCAGGATGCCGGTAGGAACTCGGCTCTCTTCAATCGAGTTGCGAATATCCTGCATCACCTGCAATCCTTGGCGACGCACATACCACGCCCCGGCCACTCCCGACAGAATGATCCAAACGATCGTGATACCAATGTGGATTTTCAGAAGCATCCATATCAGCACTAGGTCGGCCAGTGGCAGCAGGATGAATACCAATAACAAACGTGAAAACATTTCGCATCCGAAAGGGGGCCAAAGACTGGTTCTTTATACCATTCATTCGGTGGCCGTCAGGAAAGATTGTCTATTTTTGCGTCTTCTGTCCGATGTTCGCAAACATAGTCGCGGATGATGCAGAAAACGCGTGGAAAAACACAGTCCAGAGAGTCGCTGGTCGGTACGACAAACAGCCTTTTCGATGGCTAAGAAATGGTGTCCACATAAGGATCTTGCCCCAGTTCGCGTTGAGCTTGCTGGCGATTTGATTCCTGATGCATCAACAGCTTACGCCCTTTAAAGTGATTCGATTCAACTTTGCTTTGAGCCTGCCGAAATTCTCTGGCCATCGCAGTCGGCTGTTCCGGCCGTTTGGCACCGATGCGTTTCATACGATTGGCAACTTTGGCGCCGAGTCCCGTCAGCAGGATATCGTCATCCAGCGACATGAAAAACCGAAAGCTGCCGGGGTCACCTTGTCGTCCGCAGCGACCGATCAACTGGCGATCAATTCTTTCCGACTCGTGCAACTCAGAGATAATGACGTGCAGTCCGCCAAGTTCCAACGCTTCGTCAGCCAGACGGATATCCGTTCCTCGTCCAGCCATATTAGTTGCCACTGTGACTTGGCCGACCTGCCCAGCCTGCGCCACAATTTCCGCCTCGCGATCTAAATGCCGAGCGTTCAAAACCGTATGTTTGACGCCGGCTGCCTGTAAACGTTTCGACAGTTCCTCGGACTTGTCGATTGAGCGAGTGCCAACCAAGACGGGTTGCCCTTGAGCGTGGCATTGCGTCACTTCAGCAACGATGGCATCCCATTTCGCATCGGCGTTGCCGAACACCATATCGGGCAGCCGTTTGCGTTGCGGTGGTCGGTTAGTTGGAATGGTGGCCACGGGTGTTTCGTAAATACTATTCAGTTCCTTGGCGCTGCTGGCAATCGTGCCTGTCATGCCACACAGCAACTGATACTTTTGGCAGAGGTCCTGCACGGAGATGCGAGCAGCCTCGGCAGTCTCAGCCGTCACTTGTAGTTCCTCGCGAGCCTCAATGGCTTGATGCAAACCGGCACGCCACTTGCGACCTTCCGCCATTCGCCCGGTAAATTCGTCAACAATCACCACCTCGCCATCTCGCACGACGTAGTCCCGTTCTCGAACAAATTTTTGTTCGACCAAAAGAGCCAGCTCAAGTTGATCGTAGATATCGGTTACGGCGACCTTGGCCAATTGTTCTGGTTTAGACAGCTTTCGCAAAAAGGTACGACCTGTGGCGGTCAACTCGACCGACCGTTTCTCTTCGTCAAATTCAAAATGACGATCCACTTCAAAGTCGCCTACCACTTGGGCTGACCATTCGTAGAGTGCACGGCGTTCTTCCAGATCGTCTGGAATGGAGCTGATAACCAACGGCGTTCTGGCCTCGTCGATCAAAATGCTGTCGGCTTCATCAACCAACAGGAAATGCAGTTCACGCTGCACTGGCTCGTTTTCGGCCTCCTGCTGAGTATCCGCAAACGATGGCTGACACAAGTCGGCTTCTTCGGATTGCCGGATCATTAAACGGTCTCGCAAAAAATCGAAACCGATTTCCTTGGCCGTCGAATACGTGATGTCCGCGCGATAGGCCGCCCGTCGGTCGACTCGTTCCGTCTTCTGTTCGACGACGCCGACGGTCATTCCGAGTGCCTCGAAAACAGGACGCATTAGCTCAGCGTCACGGGCTGCCAGGTAGTCGTTGGCGGTCGCCAGGTGGGCTCCCTTACCAGCCAAAGCCGCCAGATATAATGGCAGCGTAGCAGTTAGCGTTTTACCTTCGCCGGTTTGCATCACGCAAACCGCGCCGCTGGCCATTGCCGCTCCGCCAATCAATTGGACGGGGTAGTGTTGCATGGAAACCGTCCGCCGCGCGGCCTCGCGAACCAACATGAAAGCATCTTGTTGGACTTGCTCCAGCGTCTTGCCGCTCAATACTTCGTAACGCAAGGCCAAGCTTTTTTTGCGTAAGTCGTGATCGGACAACTCAAAGAACGACGCTTCGTCAGCGATCACTCTTTTGGCCAAAGCACGCCAGGTTGCTTTGATGGGAACTCTGCCAGTTACACCGGCCATCAAGGCTACGGAACGAAACGGGCTAGTCAGATTTGAAATCACAGACACGGCAATGACCCGATCAGGTTACCGGGTAACGTCACGTTGTTGACGCCATCCGTTGGCGACGTTTGTATTGGCGTTGGGCTGGTAGCCGTTGGAGTATACGTACGAACTAGGACGAGGCCCCGAAAACCCCTGAGAAGTTGACGACGTGGCAACCACGGTGTTGTTGTTTGCTGGGTTGACATAAAACGGCTGAGCTACAAATTGTTGCTGTGCTTGAGGGAATTGAACGACTGGATTCGCGACGTATTCCCAAGCTCGATTGACGATTCCATTGTTCTGCTGTTGATTCGTTTGAGCAGCGACCAAGTTAGTCGCATCGTTCAACTGTAATCCGCCATTGATTGGTGCATTTGCGACGGCCGGCGGAGTGGTGGCTGGAGTCGTAAACTGCGCCGAATTGGCTGCCAAAGTTCGACTGGGGTTCAACGTCGATGTCCCGGAAGCAACCACCAAGTTGTTCGTTGGAATCGATTGAATGGTTGGTTGGCTACGAATGACATTCGTAGTCGGCACGCTAGGCGTCACGTTGATTGGCCGCCAACCTTGATTGTTCGCAGGTGTTGGCTGTGGTTGCCCTGTGTTGTAGTAAGCACCAGGCAAGTTGGCGACTTGCGTCTGAGGATAAACGATCGCACCGGTTTGAGGCGCTAGTATCCGAGTGCCTTGCACGTTACTAAATAAGCCGGCGTTATTGTGCGCACAAGATCCACAGCCTCCACCAAATCCGCTATTGCAGCCCGTCAAAACGGACAATGCCAAAACAGAAAGAGTTAGACATAAACCTTTATTCATCGCCAGGGATCCTCGCAAAACGATTTCGGACAGCAAAATGCTTCAATCGGCGGTACCTTAGCGAGATCCAATGTCGGTACAAGACGAATCTTTACAACGTTTTGAGAATCCGAAAATTAATTCGACTCAAGCAAAACCACAGCTAGCAGACTCGCCTGAGAACTCGCGATATGCGCGTAACGTGGGAACTTTTCCTTGTGCACGTGAAGGCATAGGACGGCGCATTAAATAAGGCGACCCGAAAACGGATCGCCTTACCATCTACAAATCTTGTTGCCCCACAAGATATGCGAATCTCGAAGGGAATGGGATCCGGCGATCAACGCCGGCCCATATCGGCCAAGAAAATCATTAAGTGTCAGAATCAAGATCCGTAATCGTGTCAGCGATTTTGGCCGCTTCCGGTTTGAAGAACGGGTTTTTGATTGTCAGCGAATTTGCTTTACCACCGCCGCCCAACTCAACAGGTCGAACGCCCGGAGGGGCTGCAAAGGGGCTGATACCGACCGGACGCCGGACGATTTCATCGCTGTAGTAGACGGGCGGGTACAGAGCAAAAAACGGTGGACGTTCGCGAGTTACGAAGCCCAGGCTATCAAAGCCGTTGAAGCCGTTAAATGTTCCAATTCCACCAAGGTGGTAGGCCTGGAATCCAGGGCCACCAAAATCTTGAGCTTCGACTTCTTGGTTTCCAATCGCAAAGGAAGCTAACAGAGCGACGGCGAGGCAAGTTAAGCGTTTCATCATGGACCTTTCTTAGTTTCGATGAGTCTCAACTTCCACGGTAAACACAGAACGGGTAGATTCAAAGTCTCAAATGCAAATGAAACACAGCAATAATTTACCCATTTCGCGGTATGACGCCGTCACAATTGTCACAATTCGTAAAATCGACGGCGATTCGCACTGGTTTTGATTGGTGCGGCATCTGCCCCGCAATTTCTCCCACCGGTTTGAATCACTTTCATCAGTGGCTAGATGCGGGCTATCACGGCGAAATGCAATATATGGAAAACCGCCGTCAGGCCTATTCTCATCCAAAACACGTTATGCAGGGCGTCAAAAGCATCGCCATGCTGGCCACTGGATACTCTGCCCAAAAGCCTGCCCAATCCAGCGATGGACTAGGCCGAGTTTCACGCTACGCCTGGGGCCAACGCGATTACCACGACGTCATTCACGACAGACTCAAGTCTATTAAAACAGAATTGCTGGCCGAGTTGCCCGAGATCAATGTGCGAGGGGTCGTCGATTCGGCGCCACTCTTGGAACGTGAATTTGCGAGCCTGGCAGGTTTTGGTTGGCAAGGCAAACACACCTTGATCATAAATAAGCACACGGGCAGCTGGTTCTTTCTGGCTGCGCTGTTGCTCGATCAAGAAATGGAATACGACCAGCCGAATTCAACAAATCATTGTGGTACCTGTGACGCCTGCCTGACCGCCTGCCCGACAGACGCTTTCGTGCAACCAGGCCTGCTAGACGCCACCAAGTGCATTAGCTACCTGACTATCGAATTGCGAGAACCGATTCCGATTCCTTTGCGATCCAAAATGCAAGACTGGGTTTTCGGTTGCGATGTTTGCCAAGACGTCTGTCCCTGGAATCGCAAAGCGACAGAAACTGAGGAGCTTGAATTTCACGCTCGCGATGACCTGAATCCACTGAACTTGATTGATCTTTTCGATTTGACCGAAGATCAGTTTCGCCAGCGATTCCGCAAGACTCCACTATGGCGTGCCAAACGTCGTGGCATCCTTCGAAACGCAGCCATCGTCCTGGGCAACCAGAAAGACGGCTCGGCAATCGCCGCTCTGACAAAAGGCTTGCACGACACCGAGCCACTCATACGAGGCGCTAGTGCTTGGGCGTTGGGACAACTAAACGACGACGATGCTAACGTCGTTTTAAGAGCTCGACTAACGGACGAATCAGATGATGTGGTGCGAAACGAAATCCACACGGCGCTGGCATAAGCCAATCAACTTTCAATCAAACGGGCGACGGGATCGAGTGAATGCGGTACACAGATGACAAGGAACTGGAACGGTCTTCCGTGGTGGCCAATTGCAACATGAATCGCGATCGAGATATCGACGGTTCCAATGGTTATTCCAAGGACCTCGGTTTTCATCCGCTGGAATACCTACAATCGAAACTTAGTGGCCGCGAATCCGTATCATGGCTGGACATTTGCTGTGGAGCAGGAAACGCTTTGATACAGGCCGCCAACATCGTTGCCGAGCGTCGACTTTCGATCACCATCACCGGTGTCGATCTGGTTGGCATGTTTTCCAATGCGGTCGCTGCCAACTGCCTGACTTTAATTGAAGCGGCTCTATCGGACTGGCGACCGGACAAGCAATACGATTTGATCACGTGTGTGCATGGCTTGCATTACATCGGTGACAAGCTCGGTTTAGTACAACGTATTTCGTCATGGCTGACGGAAGACGGCTCGTTCTGCGGAAACCTGAGTTTGGAAAACGTGATCGTCCGCGACAAGGACAGTAAAACCAATCTATCCGAACGGCAGGTGGCCAAGATATTACGTGACTCGAACGTAAAGTACTCGACATCGACGCGGCGTTTGTCGCTGGTAGGAAACCAAAAAATCCGCTTCCCAGTCGCCTTCGTTGCTGCCGATGATTCGGCTGGACCGAATTACACAGGCCAGCCCGCAGTCACATCGCACTACGTCAGCAGCAAGGTTCTTGGTTCTATTTCAGGTAGTCCCAGCCAAACCCTTTGATGGCCTGCGGTCGAACTGAGTAGGCGATATCTTCGGGGCTGGCCAATCGGAAGGCGACGGCGAGTGGAAACTGGCCACTGGGCGCTCCCCAAGTCCAAGGCCCTTGCCCAACGTGATCGCCGCGAGCAACTAAATCGAACCGAGACAATTGATTGTCATTCCATTCGATTCGACCATACACGAAACAGTCGTACGAAAGCGACTTGTCGCTGGTCTGCAATTGGACCTGTCCACTGACAATTCCATCTTTCAATTTGAGATCACATTTGACTAACTCGTCTGCGCTCCAAAGTTTTGGTTCTCCGCGAGTATTATCGTTCAAATGGAATTGACACATTCGGCGAGCCAAAGATTCGGGTAACTGGCCAGTTTTTAATGTGGCGAGCTCGCTGGCCAAAATCCAAAAGTTGTCTCGTCCAATTGCTCGTTGCACAATCGCGTTGTGTTTATCCCGAGGACGTCCATAGCCACCAAGCACTTTTGAGTTCACTTGCACAACGACGGCACCGTCTGGAACTTCGTGGACCATCCTTTTGTCCAATTCCTGCAAGTCCAAAGCCTCGGCGGATAAGTCGACCCGTTTGGCCAACGCAGATTTCATCAATCGTCGAATACGGTCAGGGCCACGATGATTGTCGTAGGCGATCAGTTGGCCCGCAGCCGTTGCTATGTAGAAACCTTGCGTCGTGTTGTTCAGGTTCTTGTGTTCCTGCAAGGCGATCCGTTGGTACAGCCGACCTTCAACGTCTTTCTGTCGTCGCTGGTACCATTGATCAAAAGCGACCGGCACGAATTGAGTTTTCAACATTTCCACGATCTGTGGATCAGCGAGTGTCGACTCACGGTCGATCACACCATTGTTTCACGTGCACCCCAATGGATGTCCGTCCATGGCCCAAATGAAAATCGGTTTTTGTTGTTCGGCTGCCAGGTTTTGGGCCGACACCATCGATGTCTGCCAAGGGATCGATTTCCAAGCAGCCGATTCCTCTTGCAACTGATCCATGAGCGATTGAAACTCGGTTTCACTCAAGGGCCCATCGCCGACTTGTAATTCTGGAGGGCTTTGGGGATCTTGATTGTGCCGTTGTTCACGTTGACTGGTTTGATCTGGTCGCTGACTCATAAGAAGAAAAGTCTGACCAACCAGCAACAGAAAACCAATCGAGAACATCAATCGAAATAGCATTCGAAAATTCCGGACAATTTTGAGACTTAGAAATAGGCGTTCCACAAGTATACAACTCAAAAAGACAGTTGCCGCCTCGGTTGTGCGAATTCTGTCGTTTGTATTACCAGGAATAGACCATTTGACGAAGTCCGTCAGACACGAAACACTAATGACCTTCAACTTGCCTTTGTCATCGACCACCTTGGAAGGACCGAAAATGAAACGAACGATATCAATTGTCATGGCTGTCGCCGTGTTTGTTAGCTGGCAGGCCCATGTTCAGGCTCAAAGTTGGTCGCAATGGCAGGGTGATCAGCGAGACGGCATCTGGCGCGAAACCGGGATCATGACTTCGTTCCCCGAGGACGGGCCAAAGTTGGTTTGGCAGGCCGAGGTGGCCGCCGGGTACTCAGGTCCTGCCGTCGCCGATGGTCGAGTCTTCTTGATGGATTACGAGATCAGTTCGGGTGACGATACGCCAAACGCAGGCGCGAAAAATGAGCTTGAAGGCCAAGAGCGAATTACTTGCTTCGATATGAAAAGTGGTGAACAGTTGTGGCAGCACACCTACGATTGCAAATACAACATGTCGTATCCCAATGGGCCCAGAGCGACACCAACCGTGGACGGCGATCGAGTTTACACGCTGGGCGGTGAGGGCCATCTATTATGTTTGAACGCCAAAACTGGTGACCTGGTTTGGGAAAAGAGCATTAAAGACGAATACGGTTTGAAGCTGGCACCCCATTGGGGTTTCGCCGCTCATCCACTCATCGACGGCGATACGCTGTATTGCTTGGCAGGTGGTGAAGGCAGTGTCGCAGTTGCTCTGGACAAAATGACTGGCAAAGAAAAATGGCGAGCTCTATCCGCAAAAGAACAAGGCTATTGCCCACCCACAATGATCGAAGCTGGTGGCACCAAGCAATTGTTGGTTTGGCACCCAGAATCATTGAACAGTTTGAATCCACAAACAGGAGAAGTGTACTGGTCGTTCCCAATGAAACCAGCCTACAACATGTCGATCATTGCTCCCATCAAACACGACGATTACTTGTTCGCAACTGCTTTGAGAGGCACTTCCATTCTGCTGAAACTGGGCTCGACCGAGCCAACGGCCGAGGAAGTTTGGCGTGGTAAGGGACTCCACCCGGACCACAATCCACCGCTTATCGAAGACGGTCACATGTACGGTGTGGATGAACAAGGACACATTCGCTGTTTCGATTTGCAAACCGGTGAACGCAAATGGGAATCTCTAGCGGCTGCTCATAACGGCCGACCTGCCAATTCTACAACAGGCTTTATGGTAAAGAATGACGATCGCTACTTCATCGCCACAGAACAAGGTGACTTGATCATGGCAAAAATGGATCCGACGGGTTTCGAGGAACTCGGTCGATTCAACATGTTGAAGCCGACTAGTCGCACGGGAAATCGCGATGTTGTTTGGAGCCACCCAGCCTTTGCCAACAAGTGCGTGTTCGCCAGAAACGACAACAAAATCGTTTGCTACAGTTTGGCAGACGAATAGTCAGCAGACGGTGCTCGCGAAAATATCTACGCACCAAATTGAATTCGGAAGTCAGGGCGCTTGGACCGGTTCGGCCGGTCCAAGTCGCCATCGCCAAGCGGTAATGTGCGATTGCTGGCCGCGCGAGCTGGAATCAGAGACTTGTGAACGTAACTGACCTCAATCACTTGATGGCAGTCAGAAGTACCCCAACAGGAACCATTCCGATCAAAGTTGGAACCAAGCGTCTTTACAGGTGGCGCTGTCATCTTGGATTAAGTTTAGCAACTTCAACGACTCAAATACTTTGTTAAATGCTAGTTCGGGATATCGAAAATCGTTGTTCCAGTCGGTCCTTGCTAGCCAACTGGCCGCATCTTCCGTCTTCAAGTCGTACCTACGAGCGATCACTTCGGCACCGGCAGGATCGTCTTTCAAATTTTGACAAACCTCGGAAACGACCCGCAATACTTCACCAACCGCCTTGGAATGTTGTTGTAACACGTCGTCTCGAACGGCAATTACAAATGCCGGCCAGGGGACGATTCGATCGGCTACTCGACGAAACTCGCCACTATCGACCAGCGGCTTCGTCATAAATTTTTCCCACAGGAACACATCCGATTCTTCGGCCGCCAGGGACTTGCGAGCTCCTTCAATGTTTCCAATCTTTACGAACTGCAGATTGTCAGTCGACCAGCCTCGTTCGGCCGCGTCTACAATCGCAATCAAATGTGACCCTGAACCCATGCGACTGATCGCATAACGTTTCCCCCGCGCTTGTTCGATCGATTCAATGTCGCTTTCGGCAGCAACGTGAATGCCCCAAATCAACGCCGAATCGGTAAACAATTTGACGATCCGATAGTTGCCGCCGTTCAGAATTTTCTGCACGGCTCCCTCAAACAGCACGACGGCAATATCCAGTTCGCCCGATTCCAAGGCACCCGTCAACTCGCCAGTGCCTCCACCGTACTCAGTGAACTGCACCGAGACGCTAGAGTCACAAATTTCGTCGAAAGCATCTTGCTCCAACGCCAAATGCCATGGCAGGTTGAAATGTTCGGGCACACCCCCGACCTTCAGAGTGGTTCTAGACAATTGACTAATCCAATGAAGCGGGGGAGGGCAAAGGAGGGGGCAGGATGGGATATTAAAGCAATGAATTAGTTACTTGTTGCCAAAGCAGTAAAGTGCTTCGTCGGTTCGCACCACAACTTTGCCACTGATGATCGCGGGAGAAGCCTTTCCGGTCTCGTCCAGATCAAACTCGGACAAAACGTCGCCTGATTTGTCGGCTTTCATAACTACCAAGTTTCCGTCTCGGCCCAGCATGTAAATCTTGTCATCCGCAACCACGGGCGTACTACGTTGCTTGTCTGCCAGTACTCGTTTTTGGTAAACCTGTTCGCCATCTTTTGCATCGACACACAACATGACTCCGTTTTCACGAGCCAAAAACACCAAATCGTTGTAAACCACGGGCGTGGACACATCTGGCGTACCTTGTCGCAATTTCCAAGCGAAAATATCCTCGTCTTCCGTCACCTCGCCAGTCAATTCGTGGCTGCCGATGGCGAATACGGGTCCGTTCTTAGCGGACGGTACGATTAGCAATCCGTTAGCGAACACCGGTGAAGAAACGAAACGCAAAAATCGGTTGTAGCCACTACCTTTGGGATTCAAGCCACCACACCGCCACAATTCCGAACCATCCTTTAACGAATGGCCAATGACATAATCGCCACCATGTGTCACCAAGCAGGGCTCGGCTTGATCGCTATTCATAATCGTTGGCGAAGCGTACGAGTGCTTGTTTTCGGAAAAGCCATCCGTCTTACGCTCTTGAGCCCAAACCTCATCACCTGTCTTAGCATCCAAAGCAACAACATGGCCTTCGCTAGTAGTTCGACGGTCTCGCATGTTGCCATGGATCAACTGCAGGTAAAGTCGGCCATCGTTTAAAATCGGCGTCGAAGACATACCGAATTGAATGTCAAACTTTCCGTACGCTTCCTGAAGATCTTTGGACCAAACTTGTTCCCCCTCCAAATCGAAACACTGCAAGAAACCGGCTGCCGAGGTGGCCCACACATGTTGACCATCCGTGCAGGGCGAGGCACTTGCCGAATTGGCTTGATCCATTCGAACCGTTCGATTCTGACCTTCCAAGTCGACCTGCCATTGCAGTTCGCCGTCCATATTCACGCACATCAAAATCAATGCGTTCGATTCGCCAACAGACGTTAAGAAAATCAGGTCCTTAGCAATGACCGGACTGGCACCACCCGGTCCGGGTAACTCAAGTCGCCACAGCTGATTGTCTTGGTTTAACTCACTTGGCACACTCGTTGCTTCCGTATTCACGTTGTCCAAGTTTGGACCCCGCCATTGATTCCAGTCCTGTGCACAAACATCACCGGCTACGGCGAACAATAAAGCAAGCAACAAGAATAAGCGTACAAAATGCATTGGTGTCTCACGTTTTCGAGGTTCAGAATTCAAACAGACACCAATTGTAGCCAATTTTTTGCTCGTGGTGTAATCGGTGCCTGCATTGAGTTTTTTTCAACTGAAACGCCCGAGACTTCAAATTTTTCGGCGTCTGCGACCTGCTAAACAGAACAGTGACATCGACAAAGCACAAACGAAACCAGCCGGCTCGGGCACCGAGGTGATTGTCAGATTGTCCAAGGCGAAATAGGTAGGGGTGTTGATTCCGAACGGACCTACGTCACTGGACCGAAAACTTACAGCCAGTGAACGGGCAGCGCCTAACGGTTCCAACGAAAGGGTATTCCATTGATCGATAATGAAATCCAACGAATTGTCATCGAACCGATAGTCAGCCAGGAAGTACTCGACCTGACCCGTCGCGTTTCCGGTCCCATCCAATTCATCAAACCCCGTCAGCAAGACGGAAAAGAAATCAGGGTCGTTACCACTTTCGCCTCCAAATCGATTACTGAAGGCATCTCCATTTTCAATCGCCAACGCGGTGAAGGTCGTGTTGGTTAGTTCAATGGACGTAAATCTCTGGTCCTCCTCTTCTAAATTGATAAAGGCGTTGCTGCCGGCGAAGGCTACGGCGTAGGTCTCTGATCCTTGCGCTCCACTTCCTGGAAACGCAGCGTACTGATTCTCGAAACCGGGTGTCGTTGTGTCGACCACATTTGAGTAACTGAATCCGTTCCAGAATCCACCGAAGGCTGAATTGAAACTGTTGCCAAATTGAACCTGCCGTTGACCGTCCAAGGACGCCAGCCACCCGTCCGAGTTCGTTTCTGGGCCACCGTTAAAAAACGAGTCCGGTTCCAATGGCAACTCCTCAAAGTCCACGACTTGTCCCAGCGCTGAACCAGTGACAAAACAAATACTGCTAATAAGCAACGCTGAAATACAAAATTTCATAGTTTTCAATTTTCAATTCTTGGAGAGTTTAATTCTTAGAGAGTTTTAGACAGTTAAAAAAGTCAGCTTTGTTTTTGCGTTATTGCAGCGCCACGGTTTCCTTGCCTGCGCGAGTGCAAATTGCCGCCAGAACCGAAAGGTCGGTTTCGTTAGCCAAAAAGGCAACGTGTCCGTCTGCAAAGCAACTATTGGCACCACCAGGGTGAAAGCTGCGAATGTCGTTTTCGAATACAGGAGCGGCGTTGATTCCAAACGCTTGGTCAAACAAATTGCGACCATTGATCCATTGCCCCTCTGGCGATTGAGAGTCCTCCGAAACAATAAGCGTTTGCGAAGTGCCGTCGGTGATCTCTCTGATCCTTACTGGAATCTCGTGCAGCATGACCCCTTTGGGCGGTTGGTTGGGACTGCTAATCCGCTCGCCAAAAATACCGCCATAGCTACTGGGACCCAGCCCATCCCTCAACGCTTGACCGTCGGGTTGCGCTGGACAAACAAAGGTGGACAAAACGGTTGCCCCAGCAGACGCATTGGCGACAGCATCGAAGGCTTGGTTGGTGTCAAGTAACCGAAAGACGTTGTCTTGTTCCAAATGCGGAAGCAGAAACACATTCCAAGCCAATTGGCGGTTCGTGGTGTTCCCAAACGGACGCCACTCAACACATCCCACCGGGAAATGACGGTTGGTGGCGTGATAACTGTGCAACGCAGTCCCGATGTTTCGCAGATTGTTGGCACAACTGGTTCGCGCTGCGGTTTGCCGACTGGATTGAATGGCTGGCAACGCCAACCCAACCAGGACTCCGATCACAGCGATCACCACTAGCAACTCGATTAGTGTAAATCCGTCTTGTGACTGAAACTTGACTTCGCGATTAATCATTGCGTTCTGCCGCCCCACCTATGGGAATGGAACAAAGTAGAATGGAACAAGTGAATTCGACCGAGCAAGGAATGCATCGCAAATTCAGCGCGCAAACACCGCAAACCTAATCGAAAAACATGGATTTCAACTCTTACAACCGAACGATCCGATTTATCGCAGATGCCAATTGGCGCACGTCGAAACGCTAACACCATGCAAACGCAAAGTCATCCAAAGGTTGGTTGAAGTGGCACATCAAGTCCTGCCCTCGCAGAATGTTTGATGAAAGCAAACAGGTAGGTCTTCTGACTGGCACATTGAATTCACCACCAGTCGTAACTGGAAATGATTCGATTGACGGAGACCTTCTCGCCCGTGATGAACACGGGCAATGGAATTGATGACCATCAAAATTGTGCTTACAGCGGCGGGGCCGTTCCGGATTCACACCGGATTCCCTGTTACCCAAAACGCTCAGAATCTTGAAACGCTTGGCACCTGTCGCCTGCTAGGCGCACTTTACCAAAGGTAGGTATCAATTCAAGCGTTAACGACAAAAAAGAACACACCCCTCAATCAAATCCTATGCCAGAAGGCTAGTAGTCATGCGTTTAAAAATCTGGTCAACTAAATTGAACCATCACCAAGCGGATTCAACGAATAGGCTTTGAAAGAATGATCAATAACAAACTTGCATTGAACTTAATACTGCTTCCTTTTACTGCTTTTTGTGCAACCTTGTGGGCACAAGAGACCACGGAGGTGGCGAAGGTTACTGGCGAGGAACCAGGTTGGGTGGCGGTCGGATTGAGCGACTTCCAAAACGCAAATTGCAAAGAAGATACCTGGTCCGAGAACGAAGGCTTGATTCAATGCAATGGAAATTGCGTTGGCGTTATCCGCTCGAAAGAGTCCTACACGAACTTTGAAATGATTGTTGAGTGGCGGCATTTGAAGCACGCCGGAAACTCAGGAATCTTTGTCTGGTCACCACTGGAATCGATCGATGCCTTAAAAGATAACCAGCTGCCTAGCGGTATCGAGGTGCAGGTCTTGGACCTCGGTTACAAGGAGCAATACGAAAAGGGTGGCAACAAGGCAGATTGGTTTACTTGCCACGGAGACGTTTTTCCAGTCGGTGCTTCAAACATGTCGCCGTTTGAACCCACGGCCCCGAACGGCAAACGCAGCTTCCCAACCGCCGAGCATTCCAAAGGCATCAACGAGTGGAATCACTATTACATCCGAGCGATTAATGGCGAGGTTCGCTTATGGGTCAACGGACACGAAGTTTCCGGAGGCAGTCAATGTCAACCAGCGACGGGGTATATCGCGTTGGAATCAGAGGGAGCACCAATTGATTTCCGCAATTTGAAAATTCGCGTCCTGCCTTAGC
>CAZJBW010000058.1:18544-30555 GCA_964543985.1 uncultured Pirellulaceae bacterium
TCGCGTCCTGCCTTAGCTTCGCGTCCTGCCTTAGCTTCGCGTCCTGCCTTAGCTTGCCGAATGGAATTCCGTCCTACGACTTCTTGGGTTTCGTGTCGCTAGACTTCGATTCCTTTTTCGTTTCTTTTTTCGAAGTCGAATCGGATTTGGATTCGGACTTTTCCGACTTGGAATCTTTAGCCTTCTTAGCTCCCTTTTTATAGGAGTCGCTGCGGTAGTCGGTTTCATAGAAGCCACTACCTTTGAAGACGATCGCCGCGCCGGTTCCGAACAGCCGGTTCAGCTTGTTCTTTTTGCATTCGGGACACTTCTTCAGCGGATCTTCGCTGATCCGTTGAAAGTGCTCGAATTCGTGCCCGCAGGCGTCGCATTGGTAATCGTAGGTTGGCATGGTTGCAGTCTATCGCAGTCAAAATCAACTAAATGGGCAGTCGCTTTGTCGTTTGGTCGCTCGTTTAGGCAGGGCCAGTCGAAACGATGACCTTGGGCGGCCTGACCACTCGGTCGTGTAACTTGAAGCCCGCCTGAGCTTCCAGCACGATCGTGTTGGCAGGTTCTTCGGCCGGTTGCATTTGGATCGCTTCGTGCAAGTTGGGGTCAAAGACCTGTCCTACGGTTTCAATTTTGACGCAACCGTGATTCTTCAGCATGGCTTCTAGTTGAGCGGCAACCATCTTCACGCCCTCACGCAGCGAAGAACCTTCCGTTTCGTCGGCAGCTGAATCCAAAGCTCGATTCAAGTTGTCCATCACGTCCAATAATCCGTTGATCAATGGAAGTGAAGCGTACTTAACTTGCTCCTGAGCTTCGCGGCTTTTTCGGCGACGGAAATTTTCCGAGTCTGCTTGTTGTAACAGGGCGCGTTTTTCGGCTTCGGCCAACTGTTCTTGCAGCGACGCAATCGTGACTTCGTCATCGTTCCCAGCAAAATCAATGGTTTCGGCGGCGACGTCACCACCTTCCGTTCCGTCTTCCGACTGCTGGGTGCTGTCTGCAACGTCGTTAGCTGACGTTACATCTTCAGTTGGTTCAAATTCCGATTCAGTATTTTCGTTATTCATAGTTTCATTTGTTGGCGTGCCGCCAACCTTTGATCGACTTTGGAAAATCCATTCCAAACGTTTGAAAAGTCCGTTATTTCTAGTCCGAAACGGCGAAGTAGTTTTTTAATTTCTCCAGGAACGATTTTCGCTGCGGCGAGACATGGGTTTGTTCAAGTTCTGCTAGTTCCCGTAGCAACTCTTCTTGTCGTTGACTCAGTTTCTTGGGAGTCTCAATAAAGGTTTGGACCAACAAGTCACCTCGTCGTCCAGATTGAGGGTCGGGCATGCCACGCCCAGCGATCTTAAACACATCGCCAGATTGAGTGCCCGAAGGAACCTTCATTTCATCTGGCCCATCCAACGTGGGAACCTCGATCTTCGAACCCAATGCCGCTTGCGAGTAGGTGATTGGCAATTGCAAAACCAGATGGTGCCCGTCCCGATGAAACAAGTTGTGCTTGCGGACTTGCACGAAACAGTAGCAATCGCCAGGCGGTCCGTCACCGTTTTGGCTGGGTTCACCTTCGCCCTGCAAACGCACTCGCATGCCATCGTCGACTCCCGCGGGGATGGCGACCTCCAATTCAATGTTTTTCTTTTGAATGCCGTAGCCGCGACAATCGAAACACGGATCGGCAATCATTTGGCCGGTACCGCGGCAAGACGGGCAAGTCGTTTGGACTCGCAAAATCCCATTGGATTGCAACACGATTCCGCGTCCGCCGCACTTGGAACACATGATTGGCTGAGTGCCTTCGCGAGCTCCCGAACCGTCACATTTTTGGCAGGGTTCGCCACGAGAAAAGGCAATTGTCTTGGTAACGCCCGTCGCGGCCTCTTCCAATGTCAGAGTCACATCCGCGCGAACATCGGCACCACGTCGTGTCCGTCGACCACCACCACCGAATAGATCGCCAAAGATTCCGCCGCCACCGAAAATTTCGGAGAAAGCCGACATGATGTCTTCAGCATTGCCAAACGTCGATCGGCTGCCGTCCACGCCCGCATGCCCGTACTGGTCGTAGCGGGCTCGTTTGTTGTCGTCGCCAAGAACGTCGTAAGCTTCCGCGGCTTCTTTGAATTTAAAGTCCGCTTCCTCATCGTCCGGGTTGCTGTCCGGATGGTATTTGACAGCCAGCTTGCGATAGGCCTTGGCGACTTCCCGTTCCTTGGAATTTCGATCGACACCAAGAACTTCGTAGTAGCAACGTTTCGACATGGGTGGCTGGTAACCGAAGAGCGAGGTGACGAGTTGTATACGATGCAATGTAAACTTGAAGACTGGCTTGCCAAGCAGGCCTGAAATCAAAAAAGGGTGTTGGCAACAACATCGAAAAACTCTGTTGACCACCAACACCCATATTAAAAACTGGTGTTAGGAGATAGCCCCTTCGACCAGTGCTTTTTTCTTGTCCTCTTCTTCAAAGTTCGACACCATGGCGTCAGTGGTTAGAAGCAGAGCGGCGATGCTGGCGGCGTTGCGAAGAGCGGTACGAACCACCTTCACAGGATCGATGACTCCGGCCTTCATCAGGTCGCAGTATTCGCCGGCGTGCGCGTCGTAGCCGTGGTTTTTGCTCTTCTGCAAAATATTGTCCGCGACTACTGAGCCGTCGATGCCACCATTGTCGGCGATTTGACGGACAGGAGCGTCCAGAGCGGATGCGATAATATCAACACCCAACTTCTCGTCGCCCTTGGCACCCTTGCGAGCAGCCTCGACAGCCTCTTTGGCTCGCAGCAAAGCAACGCCACCGCCAGGCAAAATGCCTTCGTCGATGGCGGCCCGGGTCGCATGCAAAGCATCTTCGACACGAGCCTTCTTTTGCTTCATCTCGGCTTCCGTCTCGGCACCAACCTTGATGACAGCAACGCCACCGGTCAGTTTCGCCAAACGTTCCTGCAATTTTTCGCGATCGTAATCGCTGTCAGTTTGCTCGGCCATACGACGGATCTGATCGATACGCGAGGTCACGTCTTTGCGAGTTCCCGATCCTTCAACGATCGTGGTGCTGTTCTTGTCCACCGTCAGCTTCTTGGCGCGACCAAGGTGCTCCAACGTCAAGTTTTCCAGCTGGATACCTAGATCCTCACTGATCAACGTGCCGCCAGTTAAAACGGCCATGTCGCCCAACATCGCTTTGCGGCGATCGCCAAAACCGGGTGCTTTCACAGCACAGATGTTTAGCGTGCCACGCAACTTGTTAACAACCAACAGAGTCAACGCTTCGGCGTCAACGTCTTCGGCAATGATCAGTAGCGGTTGACCAGTTGTGCCAACTTTTTCAAGGATTGGAACGATGTCTCGGATATTGCTGATCTTCTTTTCGAACAACAACACCAAAGCATCTTCAAATTCGCAATCCATTTCGGCAGGGCGGTTAATGAAGTACGGCGAGATATAGCCTTTGTCGAACTGCATCCCGTCAACGTACTCGACAGTCGTTTCGCGACTCTTGCCTTCTTCGACAGTGATCACACCATCGTTGCCGACTCGTTGCAGAGCTTCAGCCAACAGATTTCCGATTTCCATATCGTTGTTAGCACTGATGGCACCGACGTGGGCCACATCGCTAAGTTCCTTTTTGGAAACGGGCTTAGCCATCTCTTGCAAGAAAGTTTCGGCAGCGTCGACGGCTCGGTCGATACCCCGACGGATTGCCGTAGGGTTGCATCCCGAGATGATCGTGCGGACGCCTTCGCGGAAAATCGCGCGAGCCAACACGGTAGCCGTAGTGGTTCCGTCGCCAGCAAGATCAGAGGTCTTTTGAGCGACTTCGGAAACCAATTTGGCTCCCATGTTCTCGAAACGATCTTCCAATTCGATCTCTTTGGCAACCGTTACGCCATCTTTCGTGACAGTCGGTCCACCAAACGATTTGTTGATGATCACGTTGCGACCGGTAGGGCCCATCGTGACCGCCACGGCATCGGCCAACTTGTCGATGCCTTTCAGCATACGCTGACGTGCGTAGTCATCAAAAATGAGTTGTTTAGGCACGGTTTAAGTTCCTTATTTTTTTGTCTTGTTAGTTCAGTTGAACAATGGAAACAGGCCCTGAGTGCCTAAACCACTTTGGCCAAAATGTCGGTCTCACGCAGAATTTTGACTTCCGCACCATCGACCTCGATTTCAGTGCCACCGTACTTGCCGAAGATGACTTCGTCGCCAACGGTAACCGCTACGGCTCCGCGTTCGCCACTGTCCAGCAACTTGCCAGGGCCAACTGCCAAAACTGTTCCACGCTGTGGCTTCTCGCGAGAAGCATCGGGAAGAACGATACCACCAGCAGTGGTCTCTTCAGCGTCTAGTGGCTCAACAACGATGCGATCATCCAACGGTCGGATACTGATTTTTGCCATGATTAATGTCCTTGATTTATGTTTGTATTTGTGTGTTTCAGTTATTTGATTTCGAGCAATTTGGAATGAGAGAAACGCGGTTGGCTTACATCATGCCGGGCATTCCCATGCCGCCCATGCCACCCATGCCGCCCATACCAGGCATGCCACCCATGCCGCCCATGCCCATGTCGCCGCCCATACCGTGGTGATCGTGGTGTCCGCCATGATCTTCCTCTTCGGATGGGATTTCGGTGACCAGCGAATCGGTGGTCAGCAGAAGCGAAGCAACACTGGCTGCGTTTTGCAGAGCGGTGCGGACGACCATTGCTGGATCAATCACGCCGTCTTCAACCAGGTCAACGTACTCGCCGGTATTCGCGTTAAAGCCTTCGTTTTTGCCTTTCATATTGCGAACACGGTTCACAACAACGGCTCCGTCGAAACCTGCGTTTTCAGCGATGCTTCGCAACGGGTATTCAAGAATGTTTTCGACGATACGAGCACCGGCTGCTTCATCGCCATCCAATTCCAGTTTTTTAAGAGCTTTTCCGGCACGGATCAAGGCGATACCACCGCCCGGAACGATGCCTTCTTTCAGAGCAGCTGCTGTGGCGCTCTTGGCGTCTTCCAGCAAATCTTTTCGCTCTTTCATTTCGGTTTCGGTAACCGCACCGACATTGATCTGAGCGACACCGCCGGCCAACTTGGCCAAACGCTCTTGCAATTTTTCGCGATCGTAATCGCTATCGGTGTTTTCGATTTCGTTGCGGATTTGGTCCGAGCGATCAGCGATTGCCTGCTTGTCGCCACCACCGCCAACCAACACGGTCTCGTCCGACGAGATACGAATTTTGCGAGCCTTACCAAGGTCGCTCAACTGAACCGCTTCCAGGTTAACGCCCAGATCTTTGAAGATTGCTTGACCGCCAGTCAAGGTAGCCAAGTCGCCCATGATCGCTTTGCGACGATCGCCATAACCAGGTGCTTTTACAGCACAGACTTGCAAGATACCTCGCATCTTATTGACCACCAAAGTAGCCAAGGCTTCGCCATCCACATCTTCAGCGATGATCAGCAACGACTTCTTGGCTTTCGAGACAGCTTCCAGCAGTGGAATCATCTCCTTGTTGGACGAGATCTTGTCCTCGAAGATCAAAATGTGACAGTTATTTAACTCGACCGTCACGTCGTCCTGGTTGGTTACAAAGTGAGGCGACAGGAAGCCGCGATCGAACTGCATTCCTTCGACCACGTCGACATACGTTTCAGCACCTCGGCCTTCTTCGACCGTGATGACGCCGTCTTTACCAACTTTCAAAAAGGCGTCCGCCAAGACACTGCCGATCGACGGGTCATTGTTCCCGGCGATGGTGGCGACTTGTTGAATTTCCTTTTTGCTGTTTTCCTTGATGGGCGTCGCTTGCTTGGTGATGGCTTTGGAAATCACGTCGGTGGCTTTGGAAATACCACGTGACAAGGCCATGGCGTCGTAACCAGCAGCAATCATCTTCAGACCTTCGCGGAAGATAGCCTCGGCCAAAACCGTGGCCGTCGTTGTTCCGTCACCGGCGATGTCGTTGGTCTTACTGGCCGCTTCTTTGACAAGTTGGACGCCCAGGTTTTCGAACGGGTCGTCCAGCTCGATGTCCTCGGCCACTGTCACTCCGTCCTTGGTGATCTTGGGCGAGCCCCAGCCTTTGTCCAAAACGGCGTTGCGACCGCGAGGACCAAGTGTGCTGCGAACAGCCTTGGCCAATTTCGAAACGCCAGCCATCAGCGGCTTACGGGCGTCATCTTCAAATACTATTTGTTTTGCCATCAGTGAATTCTCCCTTGGATGGGCAAATTAGGTGATATATGTATCCGAGCCATTGAAAGCCGGAGTCATTTCCGAATTCTTTCGGTCATTGAGTTTGCCGAGCGGCTTCTGCGCGCACATTTGTCAGGCCCTTTCAGCAAGCCACTCCAATAAGGCAAGCGGCGTGCCAAATTTTGGGCGCTGGCGACCGAAGCATCAATCCGTAGCAATTTCGTTTGGTTTTGAGCCAAAATTTGCTCAAAATTGATGAGCGACCACAAAAACCAGGCCCGACGTCAGCAGTCTGCTTAGATGAATGCCTCGCATACTGACAGCTTGTCAGGAGGCAGGCGTCTCGATTCCTCGAGCGGGGCAGGGGGTAGTTGCCCAGCGGACCGGGCCGCATCAACCGAGACCAGATTTTGGCTTCGCCATACCGACCACGGCGTCAAAGCCCAGTTCAACGCGGTTCAAAGATCCGAGACTAGCGAGCCAATACCCTAACGAATAGTTTTTGTCTCGAAACTTTTCCGTCAAATTCCAGTTCAACGGTGACTTCATGTTCGCCCAGACCCTTGGCTGCATGCAGCCGTGACAGAAAGCCTCGAAGCATTCGAGAATTCGTCGTATGGGATTATGACTCCGGAGGATTGGTTCGACGAGATGGTGCGCCGCGGCTACCTGGTTTTCGAGATCGAGCTTGCCGGTGAGACGATCGAATTGAACGCCGCTGGAGAACTCGCCGAAGCATTCAACGATTGACGGGCGTCAAAGACGGGGCGAATCGTCCGCTGGTTGATTTTAGAAGAAGGCGCCGGCTGGGGGCTTCGAATGCGGCGCTAGCCGTGGTTCCTCAAGCTGGACAAGGAAAAGGTGACACCTTTATTCCCCCTTAGAGTACTTTGTGTTGCCCGCTTGTCGCGACCGATCAACTATTCCGTTGAAGTAATTGCTTTCAGCTTTCTTAATGCGTAGTCCAGCTGCGCGGCGGTAGCGTCATAGTCAGGGTAGCTTCTTTGGAGTTCCTCGCAATCGGACTTCACGCGAATCCAGTCCTCCTGCCGTTTGCGAACAATCATTCGATGCCAAAGCGCATTACGATGTGCTACAGACGGCTCGGAAGTTTCGTTGAGCCATACTGTGACCCATCGTTCGGCAAGCTCGATTTCTTTGGCTTGAATCGCTGCGATAGTGTAGACGCGACAACGTTCAGCCGTCTCGCCCTCAGTAGAAATGTCGCGGAGCGCCGAGACTGCTGCTAACCGATTGGCGTCAACTTCATGTTGATAAACGTTTGAAAGCACAATGGATGTGGCAAAGATACCTTTTCGCGAGAAGTTCGGTTTGTTTACGAATCCTTTCGCATCGAGAGCTCTTCGATGTGACTCGCGCGCCAGTTCAAGGTATTCGATCTCGGTGGCAGCGTCCTGGGGAACTTTGGGCACCCTTGCTTCGCATTGCGTTGCGTGCAACAAGAGCAGTGCTTGTTCCGGGTGCTTCTCGACAAGTTCACCAAGCAACCTGAGTTCCGTCTGGTCTTTTCGAGTCGTCATTTCCATCGAAAGTGGTTCGATGTTGTCGATAACAATTGAAAACGCCTCTGCTATCTTCGGCGGGATCCGCCACTTGCGATTGACCAACATGTCAAATTCGTTGGTACGAAACTTTGACAGGATGCTGGCCAGAGTTCTTGCATCGAACTGACTTACGCCCTTAAACAACAAGCGTTCGTCATTGACAACCTCGTCCAACATTTCGGCAAGTGAAATCCACTTTAGCTTCTCTTGCTCATCGAAGTCCAATTGTTGAAACGAGGACGTCGCACTTTCGAACTCACCTAGAGCAGATTCCGCGAGACCTTTCAAAATTCGAAAATCAATGTCGTTGGGAAACAGTTGAAGTGCAATTCGACAATTATCCAATGCTTCGTCAAATCGCCCCAGCGAAAACTGCATAAAGACCAACATGCGGCGAGCTCGATGATGAAACGGGTTGATATCAATTGCCTTTTGAAACTCGGTCACCGCGGCGAGAGACGCATTGGCAAGGACACCGTTTACGTAATGTCGATCATCCTCCTCAAGGTGATGCTTGCTGGCAGCGCTAAATTGTTCAAGTACATCTCCGAACTCGCTTAAGCCACTAAAGGCCAGTTCGGCTTTCCACAGCGCTCGCTCGGCAAGTTGTTCTTTGTCCGTAATTTCTGTGTCGACTTTTTTGTACCAATGAACGGCATCGTCAAGCCTGCGAGCAACAATGCTCGATTCGACAATTTTGAGCATCAGTTGCGTCTTTTCGGCGTACCCTTCCTCGATTGCCTGCGTGAAGTGTTCAATCGCATGTTCCATTTGACCACGTTGCATCGCAAGGTTTCCGGCACTGACCGCAGATTGAGAAAGCAACTGTTGTGTTTTGTCTCGCTCGCTGACAACCCTGAAGAACTGCGTTGCTGCTCCTGCGAGAAAGACAGTCAAGGCAAGCACCGTTGCGACTAGTCCCGCGACCCATGGCCTGCGTTTTGCGGTGCGAATGATCCGACCAACGAATCCGATTGGCCTGGCATTAATTGGCCTGCCTTCCGCGAATCGTTGAAGGTCATCTCCCAAGGCTCGAGCCGTTTGATAGCGCTGCGATGGTTCCTTTTGCAAACACTTCAACACGATCGTTTGCATGTCGCGGCTGATGGACGGGGCAATCTCTTTCGGATTGGCCGGTTCCAGGTGCAGCACCTGGCTTATGATTTGCGTGGTCGTTCCTTCAAACGGAAGCCGCCCGCACAACATTTGGTACAGCATTGCTCCAAGGCTGTAGATATCACTTCGTGGGTCGCCGAGAAAAGCGCGGCCGTCAGCCTGCTCAGGAGGCATATAGGCCGGCGTGCCTAGAATGTCTCCTTCGTGTGTGAGTTGGTCAGTGTTTTCGTTTTGCCAGGCAAGACCAAAATCAACCAGCATCGGCGAATCACCGTCGATGATCACGTTGGCTGGTTTGAGATCGCGATGGACGATACCCGCCGCATGCGACGCATCAAGCGCGGAGGCAAGTTGACTGGTGATCGAGACTGCCCTGCCAATCTCCAGCGCGCCGTCGGTAAGTTCAGCGGCCAGAGTCTGGCCGTCAACAAACCGACTGGCGATATAGTCGATTTTTCCATGACGACCTGTCCCATAAACGGGGACAATGTTTGGATGTTCTATTGAAGCCACCGCCTGGGCTTCGCGAAGCATCCGCAAACGCAATTCGGGACGCATGTTGGCAGTAGGCGAAAGGAATTTCAGTGCTGTTGGACGCTTTAGCTTGTTATCAATTGCGAGGTAAACAGACGAAAAGGCTCCTTGTCCAACCCGTTTTTGAATAGTGTAGTCATCAAGCTTCGCTCCAGGCTCAAGTCGATCCTGTGCGATCGCCAATTTCGACTTACAGAACACGTCGTAGAGTGTCAAAGCCGTCGAATCAACTCCAAAACGGCTTTCGATCTCTTCCCGATTCGGAAAGCTGCCGAACTTCTTTCTTAGCCGAAATTCATGATGTAACAACTCATCGCGAGTCGTGGTGTTGGAGCCAAGTTCAGGCCACGTATCAAAATAACGGTCGACTGAAATCGTGGCATCATTGCGCTGACGGTGTTCATAATCAACCATCGCCAATTCGGCCAGGAGGTGCTCACGATCAACAACATCGTCGGGGACAAATTCGCCGATAGATGGTAACTCTCCTCCAGATCGCCAACGGGACTCGAACTCCAGCAAGATCGGCTCGTGTTGTTTCCAGTGATCAAGTTTCATAATCTTCCAACAGATCAGTTGCGACTTTTCGCACCAAAGCGATGGCTCGACTTACAGTACGGGTTGATACGCCAACCTGCTCTGCAATCTCGTCGATGGTGTGTTCTTCAAGGCGCATTTGAAGAATCCTGCGATGCTCTTCGGGGATCCGTTCCAGAATTCCGTCAAGCAAATCCATCATGACCACCAGTGACGATGCGGTTGCATCATCGGATCCTACAGGGGAGCCATCGGTTGGTTCTTCCTTGTTGATGTCTCGTTGCTGCTGTTGGTGGAACCTGATGCTCTTTTGCACCTTCCTGAAGGTAATGGCCGAAAGTAGCTTCCAAACGTCAGGAATTTCCTGGAATTGGAATTGTCCGCGGGAATTGCGTTCGAAAAAGCTGCGAAAGGCAGACTGCACGACGTCTTCCGGGTCGACCCTTCGCTGCAAGCGAGCAGGCATGCGCGATCGCGCGAGTCGAATCAGCCGGTCCGCAAACCTCTGAACCGCTTCGATTTCGTATCCTTCGCGCTGCTGCGTGATTGATTCCAGCCAGATGGAATCCTGTGTCTGTGACATGATTCTGCGCCAAAAGTCCGTACGTTCTCATCCACACTCAATTTTAGGCTGGCATTTTCCAGGTTGCGAGTGGTTCGACGAATTTCCCGGAATTCCTGTCACAGATTCTGTAGCAAAGGCCATCAGCATTTTGAGACAGGCCATTTGGGCTGGAGAGCGTAGCTGTACTTCAGAGTTTTCTTATCGGGATTCCTGATTTCGAAACGGTGTACTTAACCAACAGAAGCGACGTGGAATATCCACGTCAACCATTTGCAGCGCTTCGCATGCACCAACGCAGAACGGTCTATCAGAAAAAGCAGCCCTTGTTTTTCAACCAACCGTTAGGAAAAAAATGAATAATACTGCGTCCATTCTTGCTCTGTTTTTTTGTTCGATCGCAATACCCAACATCGCGCTGGCTGACGTTGTCCTGAGCGATTTTATCAGCTTGGTTCAAGATGTTGATCCAGGTGCCAACACAATTCAAACTGGTTACACGCCTACCAGCGGACCCAACAGCGTTTTGTTTGTCACACTGTCATTTGACAACGTGGGCGATCCGGCAGATTCCGCTACTTTTGGCGGAATCGCGCTGACCAAAGTTGATACTGGGGCCAATCGAATTTTTTACTTGACGGATCCAGGTACTGCGCCGGGAGACATTGTGCTCAATCTTGGAGCTGCCAGTGACGGAGGCGGAAATGAGTTGGTGACCGTAGGAACATTGCTTGATGTCGACTTCTCCAGCATCACCGCACTTACAGGTGCAACGGCGAGTGGGTCAATCCTGTCGGGTTCAACGTTTACCGACCTGGACGCCGGCTCATTCGTTCTGTCGCAGTTGGGTGCCAACAACCACACCGGCACCTTTTCTCCGGTCGCTGGTAACCCAATATTGGCAAGCATCGATGGTGGTAGTGGCAATTACGACGGCGCGGTTACTGGAGCAGTTGTGTCTGGAGGCTTCACCCCCAGCGTCGATGGATTTAACAATTCCAATTTTCTCTCAGGTATATCGGTCGCTTTCGGAACATCAAACGTCCCCGAACCGGGTTCACTTGGTGTTCTTGGCTTGTTGATGTCAGCAGCAATGGTAACTCGACGTCGAAAAAGATAGTGGCGGTCACAAGACAGTCGAACTAAAGTGAAACCGGCGATTGAATTTCTTTCGCCGGTCTCTGGTTAATTGACACGTACCACAAACATTTTTAGACTTCTTCGACCCGTCTTCATCGATTGCCTTGGCATGCGGTTGTCGTATGCCGAAGTTGTGTCATGAAGGTGCCAAGTACGCACATGACACCTTTTTCTTCCTGCGATTAGGCCCTTTTTTCCGGGCAAATAGCATTAAAGATCCAAAATCAATCGCTCGATAAGAAATGTTAGCTATCTCACAATTCTTGAGGTATAGTGAACGTTGGCTCTCGCTCAACGATTCGCTGCTCAACGATTCTCTGCTTACATTTCGCAATGACAAATCTGGCTTTTGTGCAATC
>CAZJBW010000058.1:30655-32765 GCA_964543985.1 uncultured Pirellulaceae bacterium
GCTCAACGATTCTCTGCTTACATTTCGCAATGACAAATCTGGCTTTTGTGCAATCCTCTAGTGCCGCAGGGTGGGAGAAGGAGTTTCTGGAACGGGTTAAAAATGAGCTATCTCAGCCATGCATAAGCGCAAATTTCCAGACCGTCAATCAGGTCGAACAGGCTGACTTGGTCCTCTATTTCGATACGATTTCTCGAAAATCCACCCGCAAAGATCTCTCGGCTTGTCGAGATCTTCTTGAAAGGGTCCAAGCGACAGGCGGGGCGATATTTGCTCTCAACTTTGAAGATCGGCCGCTGGGAATTCTTCCGGGGATTTACAGTTCCTTGCGACCGAACAATTTTGATTCAACCTTGCACCTGTCATGGCCTCACCTGGAAGCGCCCAATAGCAATGTTGAAACGGCATCTTCAAAATGCCTTGGTCATGAGCCTTTTCTGTTCACGTTCGCCGGGTCTTGTTCTCATCGCTTACGCAGAAAACTCTTTTCTCTTTACGCATCGGGGGCGGGGTCGGGTGGCAGATGGAAAATGGTTGAAGTTGACCGATGGTACAATCATACAGAGGACGAACACAAACAGTACGTCCAAGACATGCTTAACAGTCGGTTCGTCCTGTGTCCGAGAGGGATCGCAGCCTATTCCCACAGGATCTTCGAATCCATTCTACTTGAGCGGGTTCCGGTTATCATCGGTGATGACTGGGTTCCCTTCTCTGTTCCCGAGCAAGGTTACTACGTAAGGATTGCCGAAAAAGACATTGGGCAAATCGCGCCAATTCTTGAACGAGAGCTTGAAAACTACGATGACTATCAGTCAAATTTGCGAAAGCTCAGCTCAAACTGGTTTGGCAAGCGTTTACGGTACCGAAATGTCGTTGAGCATTTCTTGCAGTTCCACAAGCAGTATCGAACCGCACACGATCCAGCCAAGTTGATCAAACGACTCGAATGCGTCGAATTTCGAAAAGCCAACGGCTTGCTTTCGCATCAGAAAGTTCTCCGAACGACTTCGCGAGTCTTGGACCGACTAATCGCGCCAGGTAGCTTTCCACGCAGATTTAGGTAGATCGTCCGACCCAAAGCCGCGACTTGGCGCGCCATGGTCAATCAACCTCAGTGCCCCTTTTCTTTCTCGGTTAGGTCGAAATAGACGATTGGCAAAGCCAATTTTCAATTTTCCAGATTTCGTCCTTGACCCAAACCTCAATGTGCTACTACAATCGCACTTGCTCCTAGAGTAGCATTTGAATTTCAACCGAGGTCGGAACAGACGATGGGCAAAAAGAAGCAATCGCAGCAAAGATTAGGACATCGCGAGCGCCAAATCATGGACGCCGTGCATCAACTGGGTGAGGCCTCGGTTGGTGACGTTCTGAAGAACATTCCGGATCCGCCCAGTTACTCGGCGATTCGGAAAATGATGACGGTGCTGGAACAAAAAGGCATGCTGTCTCATCGTCGGGAAGGGACTCGTTACGTTTACAAACCAACGGTTTCGCAATCGCGAGCCCGCAAGTCGGCCGTCAAACGACTGCTTTCGACTTACTTCTCTGAGTCACCGACGGACGCCGTCAACGCAATTCTGGATGCGTCCACTAAAGACTTGACGGACGAAGACTTCAAAGAGCTTCGTGCCATGATCGATCGCGCTCGAAAAGAGGGAAAGTAACATGCACATTCTCAGCAAAATTGGCATCGAGTTTTTCAGTTGGTCTTGGACGATCGACGTACTGATCAAGGTGTCGGTCGTTCTGGCAATCGGATTGACTCTATCATTCGTACTCCGCCGTGCATCGGCCTCGATCAAACACAGTTTGCTTACCGCCTGCCTGGTTTGCTGCCTGTTAATTCCCTTGGCGACTCGGTGGATACCTGACTGGCAACTGCCCAGCCTGAACAACCCGCTACAAAATGATTCCCTTGCCATCGCCAGTGACACTTCACCTTCGTTGTTGCACCCAGCCAACCTGCCTGTCGACGAAATCAATTTCCGATCCGAACAATTTGCTGACGACGAAATTTCCGAATCGCCGTCTGCCGTCAAACGCCGACGGCCAGATAACTCGACGACCAAAACTGTTCAAAACCCTGAACCGGAAACCGAGGCAA
>CAZJBW010000059.1:0-32649 GCA_964543985.1 uncultured Pirellulaceae bacterium
ACACACTGCCAATGTTTGTTACCTGGACCTGAATCGGAAAGGACTATCTACACAGACACGAATATATCGTTGCTTTTGCTGCATCAATTGGAAAGTTCTCAATGGCAACCCTATACTAGATCCCGTTGATTGATTACCTGGTCTAATCGGAGCGAGATATGGTGCGGGGTGAATTCGACGGGAAGGCGCGTAGAGTCTTTTTAACAACGACCTTTTTTGCCTTTTTCAGTTTTGCGGTGGCTCCACTTGCTTGGGGACAGGAACCGAATGTGGCGAAAGATGATCAACAGGAATCGTCCGAACAGACTGTTGAGCAGGAAGTGTTGACTTTCGAGATCCATGTTACCGGCGCCGATGGTCAACCGGTACCGGAAGCGACGATTACACCTTGGGCTCTGGGGTGTTCCATAGGACATGGTATGTGGTCGTCAGAGTGGACTGGCGGCATCGAACCGGTCGCGGCCCAAACGGATGCCAACGGTATCGCGCACGTCGAGTATCCCAAATACACTCGACTCGATGAACGGGTCTCCACGACAACCGTTTCCGTTTCGATCAGTCACCCAGATCATCCGTATGCCTCGGGCGAACACATTGGCACTCCAGTTACCGACCCGCATCAATTTCGCTTCATCGCCGGTGCGCCCGTAGAGATCAAGGCGATGATCAATGGCCAGTTGGATTCAAGTGAAGGGATTCGGGTTCTTTCGACATCGGGTCAGCCAGGCGGCTCAAAGCCAACGGTAACCGATGAAGGCAGACTACGTCTGTCACCGTTGGCAAAAGGACAAGCAAAGGTCATGCTCGTCAAACTGGACGGCGAAACCGCTACGCACTTTAGTTCAATTCTGGACATCCAGGTCGACCCCGATAAGGGTTTGATCAGTAAGGACGTCGAACTTAAACCAGCGATAAACGTATCCGGAAAGCTTAGTAGCAATGTGCCACGTCCAGTAAAGAATGGCCGGGTCAAGGTCTCCACCATTGAACCCGAAGGCAGGCAAGAGAGTTTGGCGTGGGACGCCTGGGCCAAAGTAAATGAAGACGGTACGTTTCAAATTGAGGGCTGGCCGGCAGACGAGCCAATGCAAATGGTGGCGTTGTGCGATGGCTACTGCGGGAAATCGGGCGAAAAACCACCCATGGTCAGTAAAGACCGTTCCCAGGACGGCTTCATGAGAGCCCAGGTATTCATGGACCCCGGCGAGTCAGAAGTCGTCATGGAAATGGCAGCCATGGTGAAATGTAATTTCGAAGTCAAGGACGCGTTTGGAAAACCGGTTGGCGGTGTAACGATCAACTCCAATCCAAACGTCCGCTGGTGGAACGGCGGATCACAAATCTACTGTTTCCCTTTGATGAACACCTCCCAATGGGTTGCCACCGGACAATTCGACTTTGAAAATCGGGAAGGTTTGTTCGCCTACCCATTCGAGACCAAATCAAACGAACAAGGGCAAGCGACGATTGAATTTCCAACGGGTCGTTTTTTGGTTACGGCCGGGAATAACGAATATCAATTGCCAATCAAGGTCGGCTCGCGTTACGAAAGAATTGAAGTCGTAGCGGGGGACGTTATTTCAAAGACAATCGTTGTGCAACCCAAAAGCCTGGAGGTGCTTGGCGACTGGGAGGACCTTTGTGGCCTGGTCTTTGGCTGAACGAACGAACGCTGTGTCTCGCTGGTCAGCGAGCACCCCGAAATTCAGTCGGTCGTTGATGATCTCCGAACTCGTTTTGCCGAACAGGAAGATGCCGCCACCAACCCGGAAATACTGGCGGTCGCATACCAGGAACTGGCAGAAGTCTGTCGCGAAGTGGGCAAAATCGACGAGGCCGAACGTTACGAAGCCAACGTCGAAAAGTTGAGGAACCAGAAATAGCCGCACCGTAGGCAATGAGACCGACCCTCATTGGCGATCCGTATAGCGCGGCATTGGGCAGCGTGCATTCGGACGTGTCGAGTCGCTACGGCTGCGTCTTGATGCTGGATTCCAGCTCGGCCAATTTATTTTTCCAGATTTCAACCTGTTCCGAATCGCCAACGAGTTCGTGTACCTTGATGCAACGTTCGATTGCCCGCGTGTATTGGAAATGCATGTAAGCAGGTGACTCGTAAGATCCTGATTCCATTTGCGCCCTCGCCTCGACGACCAGCTGTTTGGCTTTGTCGAATTCGCCTTGATTGGCAAGACAGATTGCCATGACACCTTTAGCCTGTGCTTGAAGTGCAACGGGTGATTTAACGTCTTGTATCACTCGCACGGCAACAGCCTCAGCCTCTTCGTACCGTCCCAATTCCGACAAGGCGATCGCTTCGTCAACTGCGATGCTGGTCAAAAATTCCTCGCTGAATTGACCTTCCTCAATATTCCCTTCCAGGAACCCGCGGGTCGTTTCCAATGTCGCTTGCCAATCTCTTTGACCAAGTTGGGTACGCGTAAGGAGTTCGATCTCGCGTTGTTTGTTGGAGTGCGGGCCGTGGTATTTGATCATCGATTCCAGCAAAATTTCAGCCTCATCATAAAATTGGTCCATATGATATTGGCACATCTGAGCGTCAGAATTTCCCAAAGTTACCGCAAGGTTTCTTTTTGCCAATTGAATCAATGGATGATCTTCGCCAAGTCTTTCGCCACCCGTTACATAAACGGTGTGGAAAATCCTTAGCGCTTCAGGCAGATCGATCCTGTTGTTAGACAGTGTTGAACCCAGCGAAATCATCTCGCTGAGTGTTTGGGGATTATCAACGCCAAGTGATTGTTCAAGCGAAGCTATTGCTTGCTTGTATAACTTAATGCCTTCGTTCAAACGATCCATTTTGAGGTACAGGGCGGCAAGGCTTGTTGTTGCTTGCGAGGTTCGAGGATGTTCATCGCCAAGACATTGCTTGAATAGTGGAAGCACCTCTTCCTTTAAGACTAATGCATCTTGCAGCCTGCCGGCAGTCTCGTAACTGTTTGCGAGATTGTGCATTTCGAGAAGGGTGTTTGAATGCGAAAGTCCGAATACTTGTTTCGTCAGTTCCAGCGTTTCTTCGCCAAACGAAATGGCATCATTGATTCGCCCGGCTTTTATGTAAGAGATTGCCAGCAGGTTTCTGGCCGCCAACGTATCAGGGTGCTGGGGTCCCAAGTTCTTTTGTTTAAGCGCAAGAGTTTCTTCCAGCAAGTCTAGGGCATCTTCCTTCTTTCCGTTGTCGTCTAAAACGCTTGCCAGGTTAGCCTTCATGCGAAGAGTATCGTGACTTGCTTCTCCAAAATGCTGGGCTGAAAGTTCGACCGCCTCTTCCTGTAATTCCAATGCTTCTTGTGTCCGCCCGACATCCGCCAAACTGATCGCATAGTTAGACATAGCATTGACGGTGTCCATATCCTGGACACCGAGATGGATTCGCATCGCTGCCAGAACTTCCTCTTGCAATTCGATCGCTTTATCTAATTGCCCAGATTCTCTAAGCACAAGTGCCAGCAGGTCCTTGTTTCGGAGAGTCGATGGGTGATCTTGGCCCAACGTTTTTGTCAGAATTGCGACACACTCATTGGAAGCCTTGACTGCGTCATCGTATTCACCAATCCCTCGTAACGACGTCGACAAAGATGTAAGCATTCGAGACTTTGCAGCATCGTCGAGGTCCGATTTATTTAACTCGCTACGCACATTTATCAGCACATCTTTGGCAGACATTTTGTGCGTTGCGCCGTAATTCGGATCCACGGAAACAAAAGAGTTGGTCACGATGGTAAGCATTTCTTGTGTGACCTTTGCTTCGTATTCTGCTTTTTCGAGAGCCTTCTCAGCGTTATTACGTTCCTGGTCCGCGACAGTCCTTTGTTGTTCAGCTTCGACTGTTTTGTTCTCGGCAACCCTTGTTTGCTTCAACGCGTCTTTGGTAGCAAGGTTGGCCTCGATTGCAAAATAGGTGGAAACAGCAACCGCCGAAACTAACAGGCCAGCAATCGTAACCAATGAAGCGACAAGCCCCTTGTTCTTTCGAACGAACTTGCTGACCCGGTAACTTGTAGAGGGCGGGCGGGCCAGAACAATGTCACCTTTTAGGTACCGATTGATGTCTTCCGCCATGTCGTTCGCCGAATCGTAGCGCCGCGAACGGTCCTTTTCCAAGGACTTCATCACGATCCAGTCCAGTTCACCTCGTAAAATTTGCTGAAGGCGAACCGGTTGAATTTGTCGCAATTCACCGATGGAAGAAACTCCTTCACCGGATGAACTTAAACGTTGACTGGGCCGCGGGGGTTCCTGATCACGAATAAACTCTAGGACTCTCAATGCGGCATGCTTCTTGATCGTGTCTTTGTCGATCGGGGTGCTTCCGGCCAAAAGTTCGTATAGCATGACGCCCAACGAATAAATGTCGCTGCGTGTGTCGATGTTTAACGCATCCATCGTCGCCTGTTCTGGCGACATATATTGAAGCGTTCCCATGACCAGCCCGAATTCCGTGAACATCGTTTTTTCGGTCAATTTAGTTTGGCATTGCAACGCCTTGGCCAAGCCAAAATCGATTACCTTGGCGACGGGCTTGCCATCGTGGATGTGAACGAGAACATTATTGGGTTTCAAATCGCGGTGAATGATCCCCTTCTGGTGCGCGTGTTGGACGGCTTTGCAGACTGGCACAAACAGCTTAAGCCGGTCACTGGGCGTTAACTTGTTTCGATCGCAGTATTCATTGATTGGAATACCCTGGACCAGCTCCATCACAAAGTATGGAGTTCCAATTTCTGTTGTTCCCGCGTCCAAAATCCGTGCGATATTTTCGTGATCCATCAAAGCTAATGCTTGACGCTCGGCTTCGAAACGAGCGATCACCTGTTTGTCCACCCTTCCGTCCTTGATCAACTTCAAAGCTACTCGTCTTCGAACGGGTTCCCGTTGTTCGGCCATCCAAACTGTGCCCATTCCTCCTTCGCCAATTTTTTGTAAAAGTTTATATCGCCCGATTTGCGAGCCGTGTTTTTCGATGATTTTTGAATCGTTGAAAATCGTTTTGCTCAACAAGTTGGGCGATGTTTGTTCTTTAGACTCGGCAAGAAACGATCCCGCTTCTCGGTCCGAATTCAGGAGTGCCGTGACCTCCAAAAGCAATTGGCTGTCTTCGGCACATGCCTTTACGACAAAATCATCTTGATCGGAGAATTTTGAAAACTCTTGTGCTTTGCAGAAGATCGTGAAAGCTTCTTGCTTTTCGTTTTTGTCATTCAACATTGATTCTCCAAACCTATCGGTTATCCGTTTTATCGCCTCTCATTTCGCGATACAGCCACGCCCGAGCGTATGCCCAGTGACGATCGGCAGTGCGACGAGCAAGCCCCAGCGTCTTCGCTGCGTCACCCTGACTGAGTCCCGCGAAGAATCGCAACTGGACCAATTCGGCAGACACTGGATTTTCATCGGTTAGCAATTCAATTGCCTGGTCCAGTGCCAGCAAGTCACCCGACTGTTCTTCCAACGAGAGCTGTGACAAGTCGAGTGAAATTTTCTTGCCGCTACCTCCCCGTTTCAAACGCGATTTGTCTCGAGCTCGATTGATTAGGATTCGGCGCATTGCTTGTGCGGCCGCCCCATAAAAATGACGTTCACCGTGCCAGTCGCGTGCTAACCTATCTTGCTTCATCAACTTCAGATAAACTTCGTGAACCAACGCAGTTGCCGAGAGCGTTTGGCCCGCCTTTTCATTCGCCATTTTCTTGTTGGCGATCTTGCGCAAATGATCATAGACCAGTGGCAACAGTTCGTTGGCAGCCTGTTCGTTCCCAGCTGCAATCGCCTTCAAAACTCTTGTGATTTCGCTCATCTGGGTATCTTGCCTATTTACAGTACCGCAACCAATCAAAATCGCCTGCAAACTAAACGGGGAATTTGGCTATACTCCTTCGTATCGATCGTCAGCTTGTCTTCTGCGTAACTAACTAGGCACTGATTGGAAAAAGGATGCGCCAAATTTTTCGAAAAAAGTGCTAGGCACAAAAGACTGCAGGAATTTTGGCGCAGCTGGTGCATACAGGTTTGATAGTCGACGCAAGACTGTAGTCTCTGTATCACGCTTAACGAAAGAGCGGCTGTGTTTTCAGCTCAGCTTTCCTTGCCCATTACCAAGAAATTTGTGGCAGGTTTGATAGCTGTCTGCGCCCTGTTCGCAATGCTTGGCCATGTTGCGACGACAGATATTTTTCAATTCAATGTGGATGCCGTTTACGACTCCAAAGCGAATGACGATCCTCCGTTTACATCTCCTTTTCCTTCTTCGCGTCTCAGCGTCTCCGCGTGGAAAATCTACCGAGTAGGCGCGGAAATTGTGCCGCAACATCATTATCGTGACACAGACTCAACAGAATTTGATAGCCATTGCTGACTTGCTTGACCAATTACGCTCCGTTGAACTTCGTTGAGCTGCGTTGAGATTGCCCATACGGCATTCGAAATAGTTGCAGTGGCGTGACCATTTATTGGTCAGTCTGGGAAGCATTAAAAAGTAAACGCCTTCTGAATTTCAGAAGGCGTTGTTAGTTGTTTGAGGACTATGTGAGTTCGAATTCATGGCTTAGACTGTTGCCAATTCTTCGACTTCGTTTGCCAATCGCTTCCGTGCGACGTGCAGTCGTCGCTTGATCGTTCCAATCGGAGCGTCAAACTCGTCTGCCATCTCAGCCAGCGACTGACCCTTCACGTAGAAGGCTTCCAACGTTTCACGGTCCATGTCTCGTAGTCGAGCCATGCCATCGCGAACCTGAGTCTGTCGTTCCTTGTCCAACAAGTATTGGTCAGGCGTACCGTCACCCAATACCGTGGCTTCCAAAACTTCAGGCTCCGTAGCGAAAGCAACCTTTCGCCGAGTGATTCGGTTGATAGCCATGCGAACCGTGATTTGTCGCAACCAGCCACCGAATGCCTCGGGAGCTCGCAACTGCTCGATCTTTTGCATGGCTTGAACGAACACGTCCTGAACCAATTCTTGGGCCTCGGATGCGTTACCCGTTCGACGCAATGCGATGCTGTAAATGGATCGTTCGTATTGCACGAACAATTCACCAAAGGCAGCTCGGTCGCCAGCTTGAGCGGCGATCACTCGTTGCTTGGTTCGTTGGATTTCTTGGATCTTTTCGTTTACTAAAGCGTTCATCTTGTTCTCTTTCCATAGAAGGTTGCGCGAAACCAACGAAGGAATGGCGCGAATGTTGTGGCGAAGGCGGCGTGCGTCCGACGTCAAATCCGACCGTTGCGAATCATGCAGCACGAACGTGCAGCAGACCGCTTCAGTGCGGAAGCCTTCGGAGTGACTTTGATTTGGCGGCAGTTTCAACTGCCTCGCGAGCTCATTTCTAGCTCGCTATCAAGCCACACCGTCTGGCCGGGTCGGTACCCAAACTGGGCACATGGGCGTCGGCATCGACAAAGGCCATTAGTCGATTGAAAATCGACGGCCGTTTTGCCGTTGTCCCCGCCGGCCCTGTATTCAGGGTGGCGAGCGCCGATTGGCCAATGGCATAAATCGCGGTGGCGATCTTGCGCAACAATGACCAGACCAAATGACAGATGCGTTCGGAACACAAAGAGATCTCAGTGCATAATGCACGAACCACTTGCATACCGCTGCGTACGGACAGATTGCCGATTTGTCGCTGGTTTTGCGTGTTGATGTTCGTTTGCATTTCACTCGCCTCCCTGTGACCAAGCACAGTAAAGAGAACAATATTTTTGGAAGGTAACTCCATCCATTGAAGCTACCCGCTAATGAATCTTGAACCAAAAGAGATCAAGCTTCCTCAGCAGTTTGATATCAGTGAGAATTCTGCGAACCCGCAGAGTCCCCTCATTGATACCGTCTTAGAAGGGCTTTTTCGTCAAAGGTTCGCGCATCTTGGAACCGAAATCCAAAAAAATCAAAAAGCCTCTGGTTCGAAGGATGTTCTTCCAGAGCCAAGCCCCCTGATTTGCCTGCGAAAACCCCGGTTTTTCCTGAGAAAATGAGACTTTTGCAGTCCGATCAAGCCAGAATGGCAAATCAATATTTTTTTCTCAATGTGGCTTGGTTTTTAATCCGACCCGTCCACTGCCGCTTGAGTTTTCACGTCGGTCGGGCTCAAATTATCCAGCGATTGGAATCGATTGACCCCAACCAAAAAGGAAAAAGATGCAGCGTTATACCGTCCGTTGCCAATTCACAGGACAGGACCCTGTAGTCATCGAACGTTGGTTGGCTTGGTTGCGAGACCCTCATATTGCTGACGTTATGGCGGGTGGCGCGACCGGCGCCGAGGTCGTAAAGATGAGCGACCAAGTGCCAACCTACGAAATTCGATACCAGTTTGCATCCGAGGCTGACTTTCAAACCTACCTAAGCCAGCACGCCCCGAGTCTCCGCGACGAAGGCCTGAAACTGTTCCCGCCAGAAGAATTGGGACTAAGTTACTCGCGAACCGACGGCCAAGTTATCCACTCGACTTGGGGTAATTTAGAGGATTGATTGCAGAAGTTGATTCCGAAAATACGACCGTCGCCAAACCGTGCTAGCGATTGTAATTTAGGTGGTCTACGAAATGCATTCCTGATGCAATCGTCTTGCTTGGCAATTTGTAACGATCCTAATTGTGAAAACGCAAAAACCGTTTGCAACTGTCGATACGATCGAAGAGACCCGTCTTGCGAAAACCAACATCAGGATAGATGCGATGATAAACCGTTTCCGAAATCACTTTCGCAAACCAATGTTGATCCTGATTTACAGCTTCTTTCTAGGCTTGATCTTTGATGCGATGGCCGAGCAGCTAGCCGCTCAGCAGGATCGGTCCCGCATCAAGCGTTTTCAGCCGATGCCGATACAGGCGCATTTCTCAGTTCGTCAAGAACAAGAACAGGACGACGATTCCAGTACGGAAGAAACTGACGAAGGTGAATCGTATCAGTATGGCACGGTGTCGGATGGCACCGAATTGACTCGGCCAATTATGGAAATTGCTTTGAGCGTCACGGACTATGAAACTCGGAAGCCAGAAGATCAATCCTTCAAGCTGCAACAGTTTAGTTTTGTGACAAATTATCCGTCGTCGTTTCAGCATCGAATCGCTGTTTGGGAAGCTCCCAATATTCGCTATCAACCGCTGTACTTCGAAGATGTTGGTTTAGAAAGATACGGATACCATGCGGGCAATTGCTTGCAACCGCTTTATTCAGCTGCACATTTTGCTAAGTCCACTTTGCTTCTAAGCTGTAACCTGTGCAAGCAAAACCCGTTCGAGTGCACCTATCCACTCGGTTTCTGTCGTCCTGGTTCCATGGCACCGCAAATCGAACCTCGCTGGCTTTGGTAGTCGCACTGGTTGACTGACGCACTGGTAGACCAAGTATGCCCCAGTGATGACGGAATGAAGTGCCATCTTACATAGGTTGGGTTTTCAATCCGAACTCCCATCTCGTTCGAACGTTCCCGTTCTCTTATTGAACAGTGCGCCGATTCATTCCTTCTCGTTTGTGTTTGGATCCGAAAGCTGGTGGTTGCTGCATTGTCCACCACAAGGATGCCGCAAAGTAGTTAGTCGCACTTCTCTTATCTCTACCGCGACGGTCCGGACCGTCTCAATGTCCGCCATTCTGGTTGGATCGCACGTCTTCCTCCTGTCATTTGTGAGAAGCTGTAGGGGTCAGGGTCTGCCTAGCGGCTATTCCACTTGTGCCGGCCGTTCGGATTCTAATTGATGGTTGTGCCGATTAATCCGATACCCCGAATGATGCTGGTTCTTCTGCCAGCGACTACGGTTCTACTTAGGCAAAGTTATGCGATTGTCCCATCACAAGTTTTCACTGCTGATTTTGTTTAGCTGTGGCTGGCTTTGGGTGTCATCAACGGGCTGCCATTTTCGAAATCAAGTGAAATTCGATAGCAGTGGCGTGGACTGCACAAACCACTTCACTCAAATCGAATACGCTGACGTTTGTGACACATGCGTGGACGATCCCATTGTCGACGCAGGCGTACCCGTGACGGCGGAGAACTTTGACGAGCAAGAACCTTGGCCACTGTCGTTGGAAGAGTCCATTCATATGGCTTTGGCTAATAGCAAGATTTTGTCGCGACTGGGCGGTCGAGTCCTTTCGGCACCTGGTGGAGCGGTTACTGCATTCGATCCGGCCATTATCGAAACCAATCCATTCAACAGTGCCGAGGCCGCCCTGTCGGACTTTGATGCTCAAGCGGCAGCCAGCGCGACTTACAACCACAACGAACGGATCTTTAATAACATCTTCTTCGGAGGTGGTGCCGTTGGTTTGACCAGCAACACGCATAACTATCGAGCCTCCATCACAAAAACGACGGCTTCCGGTGCCACTTTCAGCTTGCGAAGCATCACCGATTACAACCAATCGGATAACCCCACGGTTCGCTTCGAGAGTTTTTGGGACACCGTGTGGCAAGCCGAGTGGCGTCAACCATTGGCGCAAGGCTTCGGCACAGCCGTCAACCGGATCGCTGGTCCCAACGGACGACCAGGTAACTACAACGGTGTGTTGTTGGGTCGAATCCGTGGTGACGTAGCGCTCGTCGATTTTGAGGCGGCCGTTCGCGACCTCGTACGTGACGTTGAAAGCAGTTATTGGGAATTGTACTTCGCCTATCGCGATTTAGATGTCCGTCTGCGTGCTCGCGAATCCTCTCGATTGATTTGGGACAACCGCAAGAAGCGAGTCGACGCTGGGCTAAGTCGCCCGGATGACGAGGCGCAAACTCGCCAACAATACTTCACTGATGTTCAGCGAGTAGTGGACGCCATAAGCGGCAACCGGACCGGGCAAACAGGTGTCCTGGGCACCGAACGACAACTCCGTCGGTTGCTGGGCTTAACTCATAGCGATGGACGCATGATTCGTCCGATTACCGAACCCACGATCGCTCCCGTACATTTCGACTGGCAACAAGCTCACCTGTTGGCTTTACAAGATCGCGTGGAATTGCGTCGTCAAAAATGGATCGTTAAGCAGCGTGAACTTGAATTGTTTGCCGCCAGAAAGTTGAATCGTTGGCGAGTCGATTTTGTGGGTAGCTATTCGGCACGCGGTTTTGGTGACGATTTTACTGGCCAAAGCAGCCAACCAGAAGGCAGCGCCATCGACAATCTGTTTGAAGGCGATCTGGACGATTGGATCCTTGGGTTTGATGTGCAAGGGCCCGTCGGTAAACGGCAGAGCCATCTGGCCGTTAGGCATGCCGAGTTGATGTTGATGCGAGAGAAAGCTCTGTTGGAAGAGCAACGAAAACAGTTAGGGCTGGATCTAAGTGCCGCTTTCACGGAAGTGGAAAGGTCGTTCGAAACCATCAAGAACAACTACAACACCAGATTGGCAGTTCTCGCAGAACTTGTACCAAAGCGGAAGCGAGCCGAAGCGGGTGAAGAGGACGTGTTCTTTGTGCTGGACGCTCAAAACCGTGCTTCACAAACTGAATCTGCATTTCACCGTGCCGTTGTCGATTACAACTTGGCACTGCAAAACTTTGTCTTTACCTCCGGCAAAATGTTGGAGCATTACAACATTCGCTTGATCGAAGACGATTGGGTCGCCGAAGCCCAGCATTCTGCCCTGACCAAGTCGAGTCAGTATCGTTATGGCCCAATCGATCAAACCAAGTTGGATGTTTCGCCCTTGTCACGCGGCCCAGTGGATCAAGATTCGGACTTGATCGTGGGATCCGACATCGTCCAGCATTCGCCAGACGCCAACTACTACGACTCGGCAGACGAGGAGCAAGGTGATTCGACCGAGTCATCTGATGTTGAAGATCCGTCCGAGACACTTCAGGAAGGTTTGTCACCTTCGGATGATGACCCAAAAGACCTCGAGTTCGATACTCGTCAGCAACGTTCACAGACCGATCGATTCGGCATTCGCTTTCGGTCAGTCCCCGAGAGTACCGTCCGCTGACAAACCGTCAGAACGTGGCTTGAAAACTTCCTCTTGGACATCACTGATGGCGTCCGAAGCTGTTAAGTCTTCGGCCAAGTAGGCGCGAACTTGGGTTTGACGGTCGCGGTACAAAAAATACTCGATCCGAGTGTATCGTTGGTTCCACACCATTTCTTTGATGCGGCCGATAAACGGTTCGGCCTTGCCCATACGCGATTTGATCTCAACAAAATCGCCAACGTCGAAACCCTCGTAAACCACCTCGAACCAGATTGTCGGTTTGACTCGAAAACGAAGGTTGCCGTAACTAACCAACGACCACTGGCTGTCGACATCCTCACGCCGAAAAACACGAGTGCCCGGAATCAGTTGTCGCACGATGCCAATATCAAAAGGATGGATCCATTTCTCACCGTCCTCGGGCCACCAGCGGTAGACGCCGTAGGCCGGGGGCCTTTTCAACGGAGGCAATTCGAAAGTCTCAGACATGCAAGATAGTTCGCTTTATCAATGGCCCGTGATTTTAGATCACGACGAGGCCTATCAATCTAACATGCATTGGACCGCTGACAAAAGTGACATGCGGTGAATGCCTAGCTTTCCCGACCACATTGCTGGAAACACTACGAAATCCACGCCAATAACGCTTAGTCTTTATGGCTACAGACGACCACTGGGATCAGTTCTTGATTTGATCATTAAACTCGAAAAACGCAAAGCAAAAATGTACGACCAAAACGAATAGTGTGGACCACAGGATCGTTGTTGTCACAGATTTGCTGACATCGCTACTACTGAACTTGGGTCGCAGGCCAATGTTGTACGAGATCAACGCGATACCAAACGCACAACAGGTCAACTTACTAAACAACCATCCACTGCCGTGGTACCACAGCTGGTTTACAACATCCAAGCCACGGTGAAAGTGTTGGAACCAAAAATTGGGGCCGTGGTCAGGGTGACTCAATGTAAAAGTCAACAGGCTGGTGTAGCGTGCGGTGACGAACGCCACCATCGTTAGCAACGGAACACCAACTAGAAACGAAAGCACGATAGGTGTCAAAAGGTACTGTTGCGGGCGAATGCCAAACGTCCGCAGCGCATCGATCTGGTTGGAATATTGCTTGCTGCCAATATCGGCCGTCACTGCAGCGCCACAACGCGCAGCAATCAGCACCGTGGCCAGGACGGGGACGAAGATGCGGTATAGACTGAATCCAGTTGCTGACAGCAAGTCATCGACAAGTAGTGGTTCGGTATAAACGGCGAATGGCAAGAATTGAAAGATGTAGTAGGTGGTCACAAAACCTGTGATCATGCCTGCCATCATCAAGTAGAACCAAGCAGTCGGTCCGAACACCAACCGCATAAAGTGGATTAAGTAGCGGAATCCCCACCTCGGGCTCTTCCAAATCGGCAGTACGCTAAGCACTCCCAGCAAGGAATTTTCTACCGCGCGAGTCGTCCCAGCGAAGAACTTTGCAGCGGCCGATTTGATGCTGCTAAATCCAAACTGGTTTTGCGATTGATCATCGGACTTCTGAGCGGCCACCATGGCCATCGGCTGCAAAATTTCGCTTAGTCGATGCCAATCTTCTGGCTCAACCTTCTCCAACCGCTTGTCGATGGGGTTCAGCAAATACACGGTGTCAGCAATCGATATCAATGATTCGTAATCGTGAGTCACGATGACGGACGTCTTTTGGTGTTGTTGAGCGGTATCTTGAATCAGTTGACCGACCTTTCTGGAGTTCTCGGGGTCTAGGCCCGAGGTCGGTTCGTCAAACAGGATGGCGGGTGGGTTGTAGGCGAGTGTCCGGGCGATTGCCAATCGTTGACGTTGTCCGCCACTAAGTAGAACCGTGCGTACGTCGTTTGGCACATTTAAGCCTTTCAACAACTCGGCAGGCTTTGTGTCGATCGTTTTGCGAGCATGAGATTCCGCAAACTGCACGTTGCCCTTTGGCGATAACTCGTCAAACAGTGCAAACGACTGGAATACGACGCCACAGTCGCCGGCTTTTCGTTTGCGTTGGTTGACGCTGATTTGACCCTTGTAGCGAATCGATTCGTGATTGCCCGCGATCAGACCCGCCACAATTTTCATCAATACGGATTTGCCGACTCCGCTTGGCCCGACCAACAGAGTGATCTTTCCCTTTGGAAAGCGTGCCTGGACGTTTTCCAATAGAATTCGTTTGCCAGCAACGACGGTTAGATCCGAAATGACGATGTCGCCACTAGTGGTTGCGGCTGGTTGTTCAGAGGGAGCTTGGGGATCGGGCTGAGATTCTTGTTCGTTCAACGTTTCTTTGCCGGGTAGTAAAACGGATTTTCCATCGTTGATTCGCCAGGAATCACGGTCAAAATGTGCTGGCCTTGATCCGCTTCCGATTCGGTGGGTAAAGGCATGGATCCTGGGTTGTCTTGCGCGCGATGAAGCACGAACCAGCGGTTGTCCTTTAGCAGGATCTTGTGACGCAAAATACGAGCAAATTCAGGAGTTACTCCTTTGTAGGGAGTACCAAAGATCTCTTCGCCGATCTCGACAACGGTTCTTTCGAATTTTGAATCGGCCAGAGCCAGGACTTGTTGCATTTCGGGTCGTCGCCAAATGTCGATCAACTTGTCTCGCAGAGCAATGTTTTCAATGATTGATTCTCGCAACACTAACAGCAACAGTTTGCGAAGTTCGGGGTCCTCGCTGATCTTATTCAGGTTGTCGCGGAGTGCTTGTTGCACGGCGGGGTTGTTGACGATTTTTGCCAAGACTTCTTCTTGGGCCTCAACAAATTTTGGCAAGTTGCGTTTCAACACTGGCACCGCTTGATTCTCAACGAACCGTGAGAATTCTTGTTTCGTCAGATTTTTTTCAGGCAGCGGTGTGGCGTCATATAGCGCTCGCCATCCAAATCGCCAGACGGAAGCTTCTTTCCAGATCTGTTCACCAACCTGTTCCAATAAGGGTTGTGATTCTTGGCGAACGATCGGCCAAATATCCTTGCTGAGTATTGGGATCAGTTCTTGCTCGACAATTTCGATTCGATAGCGAGCACCCAACGCTTCAAACTCGGGGCGGTGCCGAGCTAACGACATCAAGACCTCGTCCCTAATAACGACACTGGTTTCGCTCCATGCCTCTTCCAAGACTGGCACCAATCGTTCCAGAATCTCATCCGAATGTCGTTGGTAAACCTTGGTGATTTTCCGAGCGATCAATTCGCGACGTTCCCGTGGTAACAGAAATCGAGCGACCCAATCCATCGAGCTAGGCGTTTTGTGGTAGGTCAAAAAGTCGCCGGGCTTCAATTCCGGTGCGGAGGCAAAAAAGGTGGCGTTGGCGTAGTTTGTTGATGTCAGCTTGTAGCTTTGCGAGTCCGGTTCGCTGACTTGCCGAAGACAACCGATTTGCACCAGTTTGTCGTTGTCGAGGCGAACGAAAATCGGATCACCAATTCTTATGTTGGACGGTTGCTGAAATTTTAATTCCACAACTTTTGGTGACTTCACCATGAACGTCTTTAGCGCTTGCCCAGTGTTTGTCTCTTTTGAGAACCAAGAGGGTAGCGTTTTAACACCAGCGTAGACCAATATGCTGGTCCAGATGATGACTCCGATGTAGATCCTGATAGCTCGATTCATTTGATTCTGTTTCGTTACTGCTTCTCAGATACTGACGCCGGGTTAGCAGCTAACTGGGGCGGGGATCGTTTTTGTGCTGTTTTGTTTAACGTGATTATTCTTGACGGCGGGCTAGTATTAGAATACTCGTCTATTCCAAGAAAAGTTTCTTCATTAGTCGTCATTTTCGGCTTCTGGTTCACGTAACGTTGAAGAATGGTCGTGAATGATTTTCCATTCGCCGTCGATTATTTGAGCAACCAACGAAAAATTTCCTTGGACATTACCACTGTCCAGCGTCAAATGCCACGTCCCAAGCACCAAGGCGCCTGTTGTAGACAAGGTCTTGATTTCCAAGTCACCAAAACGCAGTTTCCCCATCTGCTCGATGGAACTGTAACTTGTCTTGTAACGGTCCAACGTCGCCTGCCAACCGCGCGTCGTTTTGCCTGACGAGCTGAAGGTCAGGTCGGGCGAATTCCAATAGCCCTGCATAAAACCCTCAAGATCGCCCTCATTCCAACTCTTGGTTTGCGCGGCCAGCAAAGTTTTTATTTGAGTGTTGGCCGATTCTTCTTGACCAAAAGTTGGGGACGCAAAAAAACAGGCCAGCAACAAGACCACAGCGATTGGTAGGCAAAAACGTGATTTCATCAATGGTCCTTGGGTTGATCTATGGGCCTGGGCGGCAGCGAAGTGCGGTTGGTTTAATTGTAACGATTATTGGGTGATAAGTTTAAGAGCAGCTTTTCAACATCGGGTTTTTGACAATTTTCATGGGCGACCTACCTTTTCCAGAGTTATTCCAGAATCAAATATCCGTTTTTTGACGCAAAAAATCTGTAGGTGTCCGATGACTGAACCATCGCAAGCTCAAAACGTAGACCGAAACGACCAACAATTAGACATGTTGTTGGAGCGAATCAACTTGCTTTCCAAAGGCAATCCAGTTCCTGAGGAGACCCAGGAACCGCTACCTCCGCCGTCCATCGACCAAGCGGTATCAGATGCACGAGACATGTCAAATTCGATGGAGCCCATCAGCACACCTACGCTGGAAGAGGTCAAGCAGTTTGTTGCTGATACTCAAGGCCCTGTGAAGACTGTTAAGGCGCCCAAGCAAAATAATGAGGACGACAATTTTGTCCCTCGCCGCCCTGGTTCTTTCCAAGAAGCAAGAATATCGACAGCCGCTGTTGAAGAACTGATTGTCAAATTCTTAAATGCTCGTGGCGAAGCTTCTGGCCGTGAGATCGCTAATCAGATCCGTTTGCCGTTCATTATGATCAGCGAATTTCTGGGGCAATTGAAACAAGAGCAGGTGATCTCCTATGTCGGCCAAGCCGCGATGAACGACTACATTTGTCGCTTATCGGAACTTGGGCTATCACGAGCACGCAACTTCATTCGCAAGTCAACTTATTTTGGTGCCGCGCCGATCGTGATGCAGGATTACATCCGCTCCGTTAAAGCGCAGTCCATTGAAGGCCACTATCCGACTCGCGAAGAATTGCTGGAATCGTTCAGCGACCTGTTAATCGACGAGAAGATGCTGCAGCGTCTTGGCCCAGCAATCAGTTCTGGTCGCGGGATGTTCTTATACGGCTTCCCCGGCAATGGTAAAACCAGTATTGCCGAGCGAGTCACCAAGGCATTTGGTCCTACTATTTGGATCCCTCGCGCTCTGTATATCGATGGCGAAATTGTGCGACTATTCGATCCGATGGTGCATGTCGAAGCACCGTTAGAAAAGAGTGATGAAATTGTTGACAACAAAGACGTTGATCAACGCTGGGTTCGTATCAAGCGACCAACGATCGTTGTCGGTGGTGAACTGACAATGGATCACCTGGAAATCACTTTCAATAAAGATACTGGAATCAGTGAATCGCCCATTCAGTTGAAAAGTAACTGCGGCATCCTGGTTATCGATGACTTTGGCCGTCAAAAAATGCGAGTCGATGAGTTGTTGAATCGTTGGATTGTTCCACTCGAAAAACGCTATGACTTTTTGAACTTGTCGAGTGGTAAGAAGGTGCAAGTACCGTTCGACCAGCTCGTTATTTTCTCGACCAACCTTGAACCTCGCGATCTGGTTGATGATGCTTTCATGCGTCGGATTCCTTACAAAATCGAGGTCACGGATCCTTCCAAAGAGATGTTCGTGAAACTGTTCGGCATCATGGCCAAGATCCTGAACGTGCCCTACGATCAGAAGATGGTCGATTACTTAATCGCCACACACTACATCCCAAACAATCGCCCGTTCCGAAATTGCCAGCCTCGTGACTTGTTGCTGCAGATTCGCAACTTCTGCAATTACAACCGCTACCCCGTTCGCATGACCAAAGAGTCCGTCGATTTCGCCGTCGATTGTTACTTCTCGGTGATGTAATCAAGCGTTGCCACCTGTGGTACGCACAATTGAACAAAACCGTTTTGGTTTTTAGAATCTGCTTTTCGCCGCAACCCCGTCGCTGCTGGATTAGCAAAAAGCATGGTTTTTCAACAAGCGGAATTGGACGTCGCAATTGCGGCGGCCAAGGACGCCGCGGAAGTACTGAAAAAGTACTTTCGCAAACCGAAACAGATCGAGTACAAGTCAAGCTGGAATCTAGTATCCGCTGCGGACTTGCAGGCCGAAAAGGTCATCATCGATCGGATTCGCCAATCGTTTCCAGACCATGAGATACTGGCTGAAGAGTCCGCTCGCGCTGCCTTGCAGGCAGATCATCTTTGGATTGTCGATCCGTTGGACGGCACTAACAACTTCTGCCATGGGCTAGATCACTTCGCCGTCTCGATCGGCTACTATCGTCTTGGAAGACCGAACCTGGGCGTAGTCTATCGCCCAATGTCCGATGATTGGTTCATTTGTGGGCGCGATCAAGGTGCCTTCCACAATTGCCAGCGAGTGACGACGAGTCCAGCCAAACGTTTGGACGAAGCTTTGATCGGCACCGGGTTCTTTTACGATCGAGGGCAAGCCATGAAGCAAACTTTGCAATCGATGGAAGTTTTTTTCGAGCAAAAGATTCGCGGCATTCGTCGTATGGGTACCGCCTCGTTGGATTTATGTTCCGTCGGTTGCGGCTGGTTTGAAGGCTTCTTCGAATTTGAGTTGGCTTTCTGGGACTATGCCGCTGGCAAACTGTTTGTTGAAGAGGCTGGTGGATTGGTGACGAATTGCGTCGGTGATGATTTTTCTAGTGGATCATCAAGTATCATTGCCAGTTGTCAAGGTTTGCACGCCACGATGTTGAATATGATCAAACCAAAATTTCAAACACTCAATCAAGGCATTTGACGATGTATTTTTTGTTCGATATCGATGGAACGTTGTTACTGTCGGGCGGTGCTGGACGGCACGCCATGACTCAGGTTATGAACGAAATGTATCAACTGACCGAACTGGCTCGCCTGGAAGTCCACGGCCGTACTGATCGTGGAATCATTGGCGACCTATTTGCCAAACATGATATTCCGTTAACCGAAGATGTTCGAAAACAATTCAGCGAACGGTATCACCAGCTGTTGCCTGAAAGTTTGAAAGCATGCGATGGCCAAATGATGCCCGGTGTCGTGCCACTTCTGGACTGGTTGACTGGACTTCCCAACGTTCATGTGGGACTGCTGACCGGCAATTCGAAAGTGGCGGCATGGGCGAAGCTGAAACATTTTGGCCTGGATGGTTACTTTCAAGACTTCGGTGGTTTTGGCGATGATCACGCCGCACGGGATGATGTTGCCGGGCAGGCGTTAGCTTCAATACGAACCAGCTTTGAGGACGATTCAATTCCGGGAAGTGACGCCTGGATCGTTGGTGATACGATTCACGATATTACGTGTGCTCGTTCAATTAACGCGAACGTTATTGCGGTAGAAACGGGCGGAGTTGATCCAGAGGAGTTGAGTCGATACCGCCCCGACCGACTACTCGTCGATCTGACAGATATTTCCGGTTTTGCAGAAGCAACTTCACTGGATTGTGTCAACAATAGACCTTAATGCTGCGAGGGTCACTTTGCAGTCCATTTTTACAAACTCCTGATTCTCGTTCTTGCAGAAAAGCCGCCTGGCATGGTGGTGGTTGATTGTCTGATATGTTGTCCGAACATCCTCGCTTCAAAAACCCATTTTTGCTTTGGCAAGTAGGTGCCCTGCTGGTCCTTGCCATTGCAGGTACCGCGTACCGGACAATCGATAATTACTCGCCACCGTCTAAAGAATTCAACTGGCACGCTCGAGGGCATAGCGATTTTCATTATGGCACCTACCTGCCCAGCAAAGCTTTTCGTGAACGAGTCAATCCGTACACAAGCGAATTTCGCGAAAAGTACTCGGCGGCTCGCGAGACACCTCCGTATTCGCCGTTTGTCTTCTTTTTGCATTTGCCTTTTTCTTTGCTGGATCTAGAAACAGCCAACATCGCATTCTTTGTTTACAACCTGAGTCTGATGTTTGCGCTGGCATTTTGCGCTTTTCGGTTTTCAGGCGGTAAACGTTTCAGCGTCTGGTTGACGATTGTGTTGCTGTTGTTGTTAAGTCGACCGGCTCATCAATCGCTGTTCACCGGTTACTTTACGGTCGAGATGGCAATTGGCACTGGTATCGCGTTGCATTTTGCGCGCACACTACCATGGGTGGCGGGGCTTGGCATCCTGTTAACGTCCAGTAAACCGACATTCGTCATTCCATTGTTGCTGCTGATGTTATTTCGGCAGGATTTTCGTGCGGTGATTTGGGGCTTTTGTTTGTGTGCCATCACGGCCAGCGCTGGCCTTTTATGGATCGCCAACGGAGACAGCCTGTTTGATGTGCTGGATAGCATTCGGGCTGCTCAGGATATTCATGAAGGCGACAAGATGAGTCAGCCATTCTTTTCGTGGACTCGCACCGACATTCTGGGCGTCGTTTCCAAACCGCTACGAGCGAATCCTGGCGCTGTAGTGGCGCTTAGTTCGATGTTGGTCATGCTGATTCCGATCGGTTTTTCGTTGCGGCGATTAGCAGCAAGATCGGTAGAAAACGGAGCGGCTGGCCTTGGAGGCTTAATTGCCACTCTGTTCATTTTGGTCGGATTTTATCATCACACCTACGATGCTTTGATTCTGCTGTTTCCTTGGGTGGGCTTGGTGTTCTTTGGCCCAAGAATTTACGGTGACCTGAGTCCAAGAATCCGTCACCTGCTGGCTCTTTTGTTGTCAGTGCCGGCCGTCAACTATGCGGCAACATTGTTTGTCAAAGGGAAATTGGATCTGGCCGACGGAAATGTCTTTTGGATTGCTATAACGATGCTAAACGGAATCTGTTTGGCGATTGCATTGGCGATTGCGGTGTTCCAGGCATTACGACATCCTATTGAGGGTTCGAACCAAACGTTGCCTGACAACGTGCCAAGCACTTAGAAGTCCATACCACGTCACCGCATCCAAAAAGACTAGCAGGACGATGAACGCGAATCCACGAGCCCAACAGCTGCGCGACATTTTGCAAACGCAAGAAACGATCATCACGCCCTGTTGTGGCGAAGCTTTGACAGCGAAACTGATTCAACTGGCCGGGTTCCCAATGACGTTTATCAGCGGATTTGGGATAGCGGCATCGCGGTTGGCGGCACCAGACACTGGGCTAATCTCGTTTGGCGAAATGCGAGACCAAATTCGGAACATCGTTTCTGCCGTCGACATTCCATGCATTGCTGACGGTGACACTGGCTATGGAAATGCAGCCAACGTTCGCAGAACGGTACGTGACTACGCCGGACTAGGCGTTGCCTGCGTGATGATTGAAGATCAGGTCGCACCAAAAAGATGTGGTCACACAAAAGGCAAGTTGGTGGTGGAACGCGACGAGGCGTTTCAACGAATTCGCGCCGCCGTTGACGCTCGCAACGAATTCACGGACGTTCTGATTATGGGGCGAACCGACAGTCTCGAGTTGTTAGGCATGGATGAGGCCATCTATCGAGCGCAAAAGTTTGTTGAATTGGGCGCAGATATAACGTTTGTCGAGGCACCGCGATCGACCGCTGCCTTACAAAGAATCGCTGCAGAGGTGCCGGGTCCCAAAATGGCAAACATGCTAGAAGGCGGTCTGACTCCACTGCTGCCTGTGACGGAGTTGCAAGAGATGGGATTTGCGATCGCCGCCTACCCTTTCACTCTGTTGATGCAGTCAATGGCGGCAGTTCAAAAGGCGCTTCAGGCTATGAAGCAAGGAACAATCCCAGAGGCCGCGATGAGTTTCGATGAGCTGAAGAACGTCATCGGCTTCGACGACTTCTACGACGAGCTGAAACGCTACGAACAGTGATGAATTGCCATTCGATGGTAGGTAGGACATGGTCCTCCAAAAACTTCGCCAGGTTGGACGCTCAGGATTTGGCGACCAGGCTTTGGTCCTGCTGCAAAGCGTCTTTCAGGCTGCCGTCCAACGCGTCTTCGGCAATCTGGATCGTTTCGTTTACGTTCAGGTTGCCTTTGGTAATGTAGGCCGAATTCACGATGAACAGCCCGGGCACCGATGTCTTTTGGTCCGGCAACGTCTCGGAATAACCCAACGTTGGAATCGCCATCACATTTCGCACACGAGCGATTCGAAACGCCGAGATATCATCTCGCGAAATATGCGGATGCATCTTTTCAATCGCTGTCAGGAAAGACTCTTCGATTTCCTGATCGGATTTCTCAAACAGTTCATGATTGGCGGGGACGTATCTCGGCAGGTACACCAGCGACTTCCCATCCGTCTCGGCACGATCAACGATATTGGTCATCTCAATCACAGCCGTCATCGGCACCCAATCGTCCGTAATATTTGTAACGTAGTAAGGCGAGATCGGCTTATCGACCAGTATCGAGGCGTTCACGATCCCCAGGTAATCGATGTTATCCAACTTGTCCTTGGTTTCCTGATCCAGATCCACGCAGGCTCGCGAAACGACGGGCGACGGCGTCGTCATGATGACTCGGTCGAATTGACGAGACTCCTGATCTGCGAATTCGACCGTAAAGCGCTCGCCGTTTTTGGCAACTTTCCGAATGGGGTGACTCAGTAAGATCTCAACACCCTGGTCTGTGATCCGGTCGCGCATTCGTTGAATGACCGTTCGATAACCGCCAACCACGTAACCAAACATTTCTTTTTTCAAACCGGTTCGCCGCGCCTTGTACATTCGATTGATGGTGGCCCAGATGAAACTGGCTGCGGTGTCTTTGTAGGCGTCTCCTAACTTGGCGCGTAGAAGTGGCAACCAAATCTTTTCGAACGTGCCCTTCCCAGACCAACGCTTCAGCCATTTGGTCACCGGTGTTTTTTCAAGTCGCCGCCAGTTGCGGATTTTTGAAGCGTAAAAAATCGTTCCACCTAAACGCACTTTCTCAATCAACGAAAGTGGCGGAAACGACAGAAACTCCTTAGTGTCTGACATTGAGTACATTTGGCCGTTGGTGAAGAAGCCAGTTTTGGTTTCCACCCAACGCAATTGATCGCTCAAGTCGATTTCTTCCAGCAAGTCACGAAGCCGCGAATCGGATAGCAGAGTGACGTGATAATGCTTGTCCCAAGTCACGTTCCCTAATTGCCAGACTGAGGCCAATCCACCAAGTTCCGGAGCCGCCTCGATCAACGTGACATCGTGTCCTTGTTTTGACATGCGGTGTGCCAATGTCAAACCCAGCATGCCGCCACCAACAATCGCCCAACGTATTCCTGATTTGTTTTTTACAATCATTGAACTAATCCTGATGCGGCTGGCGTGGGTTTAGAAACAGCAGTGAGAATCATGAACTGGTCTCCGGCTTCAAATCTTTTGATTCTGGTGAGTCCAAATTCAAAAACAGGCCCGTCAAAATAATGATCATGCTGACGGTCTGTGCCACACAAGCGGCCATTGGAATGCTCAATAATTCGAAGCGGTGATAGGTGGCGGCGGCAAAAACCAACAGCACGATGATACTGTAGATTCTCGCTTTCACGCCAATCATCGGCTTATCGATTCCCTTCAAATAGCCATCCGGGGCTTGCTGGAACCCTTTGATGGCACTTGCGGGCAACAGCCACAAAGCAAAAGGAATGGCAGCCGCAAATTCTTCAGTGAAGAAAAAGATGATCAGCTCGTCAATAAAGAAGCTAAACACGAGCGTGGCGATAATCTGGAACGCAGCCAAAATCAATAAAACCTTGACCGCCAAACTCTTGGTAACAGTGACATCATCGCGGGCCCCGGCATTAAAGGTGAACACGCCTAACGCGTTTGGCGCGATGATCAGCATCGTTGCGGCGGGCACGGCTACAAAGTAGTAGCCCGATTGGATCACGGTGGCGAAAGCCAATATCAGGAACACGTCCAGTCGATCGAACAACTCGGACATAAACATAGAGAGTGCGAATGGGCGTCCTTCTTTTAGCAGTAGCCCCGAAGTCGGCACTTGGCTTTTGTCATCCGCGGTAAGTTTCGCAAATATTTCCCGTCGATAACGAGGCGAGAAAACATGCATGCCTCGCAAAGTCGGTAGCAGCCCCACTACTTTGGCGATCACCCACAAAATGCAAGTCAGCAGCAGCCAGCCACCCATCCACTTATCCAGGTTAGTGGCCCAAGCAGCCAGCATCATCAGGGGAAAAGCCAAAGCAAAAATGATGCGGTTAATGTTGTATCGCCAAAACGATTCCGTACCACGGTCGACGGACGAAATGATCAAATGCACGTGTTCAAAAGGCACAAACAGACAACACAGCAAGCAGTATGGGATCAAATACGTTTTGCCGGTCGGCACCAAAAGACAGATCGACAATATTGCCGCAACGACTGCAGTGATGGCCCCGGTGATCAGACCCAGTCGTGCGGCCGCGTAGCGGAGTTGAATTTCATTGCAGCGTTTTTTGGCGGCGTAGCCCGTGATCATCTCGACCGCGCCAAGCATCCCCGCCCATAAAAGAATGTCCCGTGGAAAGTAAAGCGCCGTGCCAAATTCTCCTCGCCCAGCAGCGCCGAGAATTCTCGCGATTACTACGCCTTGAAAAAGATAAATCCCAAAGATAAAAAAGGTGGTCAGGATGGTAGCCAGAACGGGCAGGATGCCGGAATCGGACCGCAACCGTTGCACCAACCCTCGCCAACCGAAAGCTGGCGGTGTTGGTTCCTTGTTAGTTGCAGCAACAATTACTTCATCACTGCAAGTTGTCATTGGGAAATCCTTATGGAGTTCGTTGGGTCGCCGGCGCGAACTATACCGAGCCGCGATGCAACAAAGTCACAAACGCCGTTTTGAAGATCAGTTTAATGTCGACCCAAAATCCGCGTTGGCGGACGTAGTCTAAATCCATTCGCATCCAGTCATCGAATGCAATTTCTCGGCCGCCATCGATTTGCCAGATGCAAGTCATGCCAGGCAAGACATCCAAGCGGCGTCGGTGCCATGGCGAGCAGTTCAGTGATTCGTCGACTGGCAGTGGGCGTGGTCCGACCAATGACATCTCGCCTTTCAAGACGTTGATCAATTGAGGCAACTCATCGATGCATGATTTTCGCAGGTACTTACCAAACCAGGTTAGTCGCGGGTCGTTTTTCAGTTTGAATGCCGGACCGTCTTGTTCACTGAATTCGCGAAAACGATCTTTCTCCTCATCCGCTCCGATTCGCATGGTTCGAAATTTGTAGATTTCGAATAGCTGGCCATCTTTGCCCTCGCGCCATTGTTTAAAGAACGCGGGCCCTTTGGATGTCAAACGAACCAGAATCGCCGTCAAGACAAGTAATGGAGCCAGGACAAGCAGTCCCAAGCTGGCGCCAAAAATGTCGATCGCGCGTTTCCATGTCGGCGTTGGCTCAGAAGTATTTAGGCGGCGAACTTTTACTGTTTGAATTTTCGAGCTTACTTGTGGCTTTGCGGGATCAGCCGTGGTCAACACGATATCCGAATCGCCCGACCGAGTATCCTCGTTGCTGGACGAGTTCAAGTTCTCTGATTCAACCTTCACCTCCATTTCGAACACACCGGTGTTTCCGGATACGTTGGCAGGCGGCACATCTTGATCGATCTCGGGGAACACAAAGATCTCTGTTGAGACCTTGATTTTTTGTTCAGCGGCCAGATCCGCCAGGTCATTGGCGACCTTGGCCGCTTGCGATGGTATGGTTTCTGGCAGAAGGACAGCAAGGGTCTCTCGGTAAACACCGATTTCATCGGTAATCCGTAATCGGCGTCGAATAGGGGCGACTAAACGGTCTGCGGAATTCTCAAAGGTGCAATCGTTCAAGAAATCAATTTGAACAATGCAAAAGGATAGTTGCCGTCGTTCAGAGCGACACCTTTCCTTTTCAATAGTTAACAAAAACTGATTTTGATTCAGCAATTCGGTGGATGGCACACGTTTCTCGTTGCGTCGGATCAGCGTAGAGAACCAGCCATCCCGAGCACGGCGGGATCTGGGGAACATTTCTCGTCCTGGTGTAAATCTTGTTGTCGCCCGTTGCGGGCTAAGGTTGGGTCTAAAAGAAAAGCAAAGAAGGGAGGATCAAACTTTATTCAGCACCATTCCGATAATCTCGGTGCCCAATTGTTTGAAGCGTTTCAACACACGTTGTGCCGCCAGTTCTTGAACGGAATGCAGGTTAACAAGCAAGATTCCATCCAATTGGCTGGCGATAGGAAAACAGAGAGTCGTTTCGTTGGCAACCGGAAGATCGTAGATCACGTAATCGAAGGATCCGTTCAATTCCGAGTTGACTGAAGTTAATGAATCGAATGGTAAATCGAGTGCCGATGTTGCCGAGACTTGACCGGCTGGCAGGACGAACAAATTTTCAATGTTTGATCCGCAAATACATCCGTCTAACGGTTGCTGGCCAATTACCAAATCACTTAGCCCGTGACCGGGTCGTGGGATTTTGCGACCGAAGCTGGTGGAACCAAAACTGGTCTCGACCAACAGCACTTTGGTGGTTCCTTGGCTAGCTAGTGCGGCGGCTAAGTTCAATGCCACGACACTGCGGCCGACCTTTTCTTCCAGGCTGGTGATACCAATGGAAACTCCATCGGAACTTCGCAAGTCCATCGACTCGCGACGCCAGGAAGTGATCCTGCGTGCCAGAGCCAAAAAATGCACTCGCAATCGATCGCTGGATCTTAGTCGAAATTTACGTCCGGTTTCTTGTACGCTTTGAATCATAGTTGTCCCCTGTTAGTTGGTCAGCACGCGGGAAGAATGTACACGAGGAATCGATACAAGAACCGGCAAGTCCAACGCTTCTTCGATTTCTTCGGGAGTCGTCAATTTGGTCAAGTTCTTGCGATCAGCAAAGATTGCAGCAAACATGCCCGCAAACGCGCCAAGGGCAAACCCGAGTGGCAATAAAATGCTGCCTTTTGGGCTGTGCTTCTTCAGGACGAGTGATGCTGGTTGTTGAATAACAATGTCCGAGATAGATTCTTTATCCAGTTGATCGATCAACTGAGATTCGTTTCGTTTCTTCACATAGATTTGGTATTCCTGCTGGGCCGAATCGATCTCTTGTTGCAGGCAAGCCGCTTCCACTTGCAGACGGTTCAGTTTCTTGACCGTCAGCACCGATTCGTCGTACTCGTTACGAACTTGCTCAAGTCGAAGTTCGAATGATTTAGCGATCGAACGTTCTTTCAAAAGCTCGACCTGCAATTCTTCGAATACCGGGTTGCGGACCTTGTCACGTTCGACTCGATCCGTTGGAAGACTAGCGATTTCAGCTTCCAAACGCTGAATCTCAGAATTGATCTCGGCGATACGTGGATGATTGTTGCTGTACTTGGCCAACAACCGAGACTTTTCACCGATCCGAGCATAGTATTGTTCCTGAGCTCCTTCGGTGGAGGCCCGTTCCATGCCAGTTCGCGGCATCTCGTATTCGGTTTCAAGGTCACTCATCTGAATTTCTAATTCGCGAATTTTTGCCAGAGACTGACGGAGGTCAATTCGGATGTCGACCATTTGATTTTTGAGTTTGTCGGCGACCGCGTTTTGTGTGTTGCGTTCTTCGGCGATCGAAAACACCTGATGTTCGCTACGGAAAGCCTCTTGAGCTTCCATTCGTTCTTGTAAAGCAATTGTCTTGTCCTCCAAGCCACGTTCGAAATGACTCTTTGAACGATCAACCGCGTGAACTTCGACATGAAGCTTTTGCACCTGTTCCATGATCTCGTCCACGATGCGTTGAGCGATTCTTGGCGATGCCCCGGTGCAGTAAACCGAAATGTTGGACGACTTCTTTTCGACGTCCACTTTAATTTCTTTTCCTAGCCGCTTGATTGCTTTTTCACGACGGCGAAGTCGTGCATATTCTTTGTCAGAGACTTCGTTTTTGACTACATCAGAAACGAGTTCCAAGTTGATCGGTAACTCAATGGTATTTGAAAGGATTTTTTCCATGCCAACCGTATCGACAACACGTCCCAGGATCTCGTGGGACTGAACTAGTTGTTCCACACTTTTGATTTCAGTTTCGCGTGTGTCTTGGATGGAAACCGAAGTCGCTCCGTCGGGCGTCGTGTTAACACCCAGGTTGGCTCGGCCCAATCGGACCACGATGCGACCTTCTGACCCATATTTTTTGGGCAGCAAAAGCCAACCGGCGACAACCGTTCCAAAGATCAGTGTGAATACCACCAAACCGAGCAGTTTATGTCGGTTGATGGCATACCAGAGTTGCTCAATGGAAATGGTGCGTTCTGATGGTGAAGGCATCTCGAAATCTCGTTGTAAATCAATGCAGTAAAGCGTGCGGAGAGCAGCCGAATACGGTGTGGAAATGAATTGCTTGTAGCAATCGTCCGTTCCAGATGAGGGTAAGCGTCATCGCTTTGAGGATCAGTTTAACCCCGACAATTCCGAAAACAACGGGTCAAATGTTGACGATAATCAACAATGAAGCTTTATCGAGTCAGGTTATAACGGCAAGCTGGCCGTTGGCTTTCATTTTTGGCCGAATGACCCCCGCTGAACCAATGCTGTGTCAGATAATTAGATCTGAGGGTCAATCTCTACGAACCAAATTATTCCAAATATTTGGTCCAGGTTCCCCGGCATTGCTGAGGTGATAGCAATGAAATAAGTAAACGCCCGTTCAATTCAGAAGCGAGCGTTCGTATTTGATGCGTTATGTTTGGCCAGATGCCAGCCTTGTTACTGGCTACTGGCCTGGCAGTCGACGCTTGAACGGAGCTTCCTGGCGGGGTGGCAAACGCAAGCCCGTTTGCTGAGCCCAGTCTTGACGTTCAAAGTCGTTGGCGTAAAAACGCAACCAAACTTCTTCGTCCAGCTCTTCGTCTATGCACTGCCAGTGCAGAAAACTGTCCGCATAGCTAATGCGTTTTTCTTGGGCGGGCAAAATATCGCGGATGATCAAGCACATCAACTGGCGATCGGACAGATGGTCCGTAAATTCCAGGACGATGTTCTTTTCGAACAATCGCCCAATGACTTGATGCAACTGCTGATGCAATTGGACGTCGTCCAGAGTCTCCGGGGCTGGCAATTTAAGCTCCGGTTCGAACCATTTGCCAATCGGTAACACGGGAGCTTTCTCCCATGCCAACATCGAGGCAAGGAACTTATTTTCCAGCTCGATTGGTAAACGTCTGGAATCCAAAAGACTTAACGACTCGTCGACAAAAGGTTCCATTTCGTCGCGAAGCTTGGCATTTAGAAGTAATTGATCAACTTCCTTCATCGAACTCGAAATCATCCTGCAAACTCAATCCAGGGAAAGGCTTTGCCCACAATGGCGGGCGAACAATGACCATGAGACTTTATTCGCCAGGACTTTTTTGGCAATGTCTGACTTTAGTTCTATCTACTTTTTCCCAGCAAAATCAAATTCTGGAAAGTTGCAACCCAAACAACCAAAAAACCTTCAACGTTAAAGATTCGCCGATCGGGAAACCCGCACAACCGGAAAAGGGAGAAGGACTAAATGGTGAGGGCAGAGAACGGGCAGTCAACAGAACGGTTAGACAGGAAAAAGCCAGTACGAAACCAAACAAAGAAGTTGAATTAGAACTGCAACTTCATCTGGTCTTCGCTTTCCTTTTCGGCGTTCGGATTCAGCTCTTTAAACAACATGCTCGGTTGGATGTCGTGATTGTCTTGATACTTGCTGTCCTTCTTGTACTCGCTGACCTCGCCCACCACTTCGTGGTAAAAGATCTGGCAAATGGATACGCCAGGGTAGATCCGGACCGGTTGAACCGCGAACATCTCGAGCGTCCAGTACCCACAAAATCCGACGTCGCCAAAACCAGCCGTAACGTGAACAAATAGCCCTAGACGACCGATCGACGACCGGCCCTCGATCATCGGCACCAGATTCCGCGTTTCCGTCCGCTCTTGAGTTCGCCCCAGATACAGCTTGTTAGGCTGCAGCGTCAGCCCGTGCTCGGGGATCGAAAAACGCTTGATCCGATTGCACTTTCGCATGTCCAACACGACCTCTTCATAGGTCATGACTTCATGGTGCAGCGAAAGGTTGTAGCTGTTGGGGTTCAAATTGCGAGCGTCAAAGGGGTCGATCTCAATATCGTTACCCATCCGCTTTTGGATTTCGTTGCCCGTTAGGATCATAGCTGCCGTGCCTTTTCAGCTTAGGTTTGCCGGTCGAAATTGCCTGAGAAAAGGTTGCTTTTCAAAGGTATGCTTTTAATAGTTCCCTCGCCGCGTTTGGTCCAGATTGTTAAACTGGCAAGCCAGACTGTCAAGTAATTGAACAGCGATTTGGCCAAGGGTATTCGACTAAAGTTGACCCAAGATGGTCTCAGCGTTATTCTAATTTATGAAGCTACGCAGTTAGGTCTGCTTCGAAGCTGCACCCAACCACATTTCCAAAGGCACACGAGAGATGAGTTTCGGCAATAAAAATCACGATAATTTGAAAACCAACCCCTACGCGGCATTAGCACACAATTACGCCGGGCCAGCTGCCAATGCGGCCGCCAATGAACGACTTGCGTTCATTCGTCGAACCTACTTGCATGTCGCTGGCGCCGTCGCCGCTTTCATAGCGATCGAAATGGTGATCTTTGGCTTGTTCGGCGATCAAATCATGGCCAAAGTCCTGCCGATGATCACAGGTTGGTCGTGGCTAGTTGTGCTGGGTGCCTTTATGGGCGTCAGCTGGTTGGCTCAAAAATGGGCCCACAATGAAACAAGCCAAAGCACCCAATATGCTGGCCTTTCACTGTATGTCGTCGCCCAGGCATTAATTTTCGTTCCGCTGCTGGCGATCGCTGCTAATTTCAGCCCTGCCGGAACGATTTTGACTGCTGCGATTTTGACCCTGATCGTGTTCGGAGGCCTAACAGCAATCGTCTTCGTCACCAAAAAGGATTTCTCGTTCTTGGGCCCTGCATTGACGATCGGCTTCTTGGCCGCCATGGGTGCCATTATCGTGGGTACCGTCATGGGACTGAACATTTTTGGAATGTTCTTTGCCGCAGCAATGGTTTTGTTGGTCTCGGGCAGCATCCTGTACAACACGTCTAATATGTTGCATCACTATCGAACGGACCAACACGTTGGTGCCGCACTGTCTCTGTTTGCTGACTTGGCCATCTTGTTCTGGTACATCCTGCGACTAGTGATGATGTTTGCTGAAGAGTAACCAAGCCGGCCTTCTCAGCCACCTCAGCTGTCTACAAAGAATCACAAGCATCCAGCCGAATCGGTTGGATGCTTTTTTTATGGTGCTTGCGCCAACAGAATTCCAAATCCGGGAATTGAGTATCATCCGTTCCATTCGGATGTTTTTGAGAATATTCAAAGTTAATTGAATCATTTCCCATTCCCCATGATTTTTGACCTGCCTATTATTGGGGAAGCAGGGCGACCCGGCGGACCATCGGCGGCCAGCAAAACCCTTATCCCATTCCACAACAACGAGATGTTGATCATGTCTATCGCCGAAGCGAATCTCGAACTGCCGTCCAATTTTACGGGCGTCGTCAAACTGTTCCCGCTTCCCAATTTGGTGCTTTTCCCGGGAGTCATCCAACCTCTGCATATCTTTGAGCAGCGGTATCGAAAGATGATTCAGGACGCGATAAACAGCGATCAGATCATTGCCATGGCCTGTGTCAAAGACGCCGACGCCGCGGCGGACCAGGAGAACCCCGAAATTCACCAAACCATCTGTGTCGGCAAAATTGTCACTCACGCAGAGCTACCCGATGGTCGTTTCAACTTGCTGTTGTTGGGTGCTAAGCGAGCCAAAGTTATTCGGGAATTGCCTTCGAACCTGCCTTATCGCTTGGCAGACGTCAAGCTACTTCAGCCGACTCAATCCGAGGCATCGGAAACCTACGATGGCCCTATTCGCCGTAAAGCGATCAGCCTGTTCCAACAACTGCTGGAAGTCGACAAACAATTGGACAACGAATCCGTTTCACAATTGCTGAACGACGAACTGCCGTTTGGACTTTTGCTGGACCTGCTGACCTTTTCCAGTGGAGCCACGCTTAAGGACCAACAAAAAGTCTTGGAGACCACCGACGTCTTAGGTCGGGCTAATATCGTTATCGAGATCTTGCAAAGTCGCTTGGCCAACAAGCAACAAGAGCAAAGCAAACGCTTTCCACCTCGCTTCAGCTACAACTAAATGAAGTTTCTACGAACGAGCTTTCGTCTGGCAGGTTTGAAAATCGCTTGCCTGATGATAAAACGGTGCCTATCCAGCCAGCGGCCTCGTCGCACTGGATCGCAAAGTTGAACCGAGACCTTAGACGTTAAACCAAATCTTGTGTGGTGAGAAAATGAAAGTTTCGATTACCTACTGCGGCAAGTGAAATTATTTGCCGAAAGCCTCCAGTCTGGCGGCTGAAATAAAAGACCAGTTTAGTGTCGAAACCGAACTGATTGAAAAAGCAGACGGGATCTTCGATGTCGTGGCCAACGATCAGCTGGTCTTTTCAAAACACTCTGCCGGTCGCTTCCCGGAACATGAAGAAGTAATTTCGGCGATGCAAAAGCTTGCAGATTCCTAAATCGCTCCATTGCCTTCTCCTTCTGGCAGACTAAGTAGCACGGCTCTCCGAGCCGTAAGCATTCACGTTCTTCGCCTCGGAGAGGCGAGCTACTATG
>CAZJBW010000060.1:0-1234 GCA_964543985.1 uncultured Pirellulaceae bacterium
ATCGAACAACCGGTGGCCGCTTTCAAATCTTTGTTCGGTGACATTTATCCTGTCTAAACGTCATTAGTCTTGAATGAAGAGTTACTTCCAGCGAGGCTGTGAATTTTTGTTTGTAGCCTTTAGGCGGAATGCAGTGCCGCAAACCACCTCTATTCCGGCTAAAGCCGGTACTACGAACATGCAGCGATAGATAAGAAATTACCAAGGCTAAAAATTCACAGCCTCAGCGGGAGGTTGTTGTGTCGAAAGCTTCCACTCTTGAATTTAAGAAACCACAAACGCCAAAGAGCTGCCCTAGCGGCACTCTATCGACCCGTAATTTCGTGAAGGTTGTTTTTGCACAATTTTCGGTAGTTTTTCGTCCTATGAACCCAAGTTTTGGCTACTTTAAACGTGGGACACGGAACCAAAAGCGGATAGGAAAATTCAATGGTTGAATCTTCTTCCACGTATAGTGAGGAAGAACAGGAGAGACTGTTGCGCGCTGGCGACCACGCCGCGCTGGCAGTGTTGTTTGAGAAGTATAAAAAGCGACTTAGCCGCCTGATATCTTGGCGTTTGGATCGTCGCTTGCAAGCTCGAATCGATGTCGGAGATGTGTTGCAGGACGTCTACGTGACGTTGACCAATCGCATTGACACGTTTGGCAAGCAACCCAACATCTCTCCCTACTTATGGATGCGATTAACGGCGATTGACCGAGTAATTGCATTACATCGCCAACACATCATGGCCAGGAAGCGTGATGCCCGACGCGAAATTTCAATTTCGCAAAAGGTTAAACTTGGTGACAGTTCAGGCGAGCTTCAAGCCAACTTGGCTTTGAGCGGTTCTTCGATCGGTGGCAAAGTGGCAAAAGCCGAAATTGCGGCCACCATACAGGATTCCCTGCGCAGCTTGAGCGGCAAGGATCGTGAGATCATTATGATGCGAATCTTCGAAGGCATGTCCAATATCGAAGTTGCAGAGGCACTGAATCTGTCGGCCAACGGAGCCAGCAGCCGCTTTGCGCGAGCTATGCAACGCCTTCAAAAACAAGTGGTTCGCGAAAAAGAATAAGCTTGGGTTTTGCTACAAGCCAACTCGCGACAAACAAACTTTTGCAAACGATTTGAACAGAGCGTTTTCTGCTGCGCGGTCTACTTCTCACATACAGGCTTCGGGTACGGGCCACCAATTTGCAAAGACCAGTTTTCAATCGACTATCGACTTAACGTGGCATACAAGGTCCACG
>CAZJBW010000060.1:1334-18784 GCA_964543985.1 uncultured Pirellulaceae bacterium
TGCAAAGACCAGTTTTCAATCGACTATCGACTTAACGTGGCATACAAGGTCCACGCGGCATGCAAGGTCCAGAATTGTGATCCACGCTGGATCACCAAAGAAAAGCAAAGAAACACCGGCGGCCGGATAACTCGCAAGACGTTAGGGGGAACACGGGAAAACCAAACCGCCGGTTTCGCTAATGGGCAAATTGCCCGTCGCTCTCAAAACAACTGCAAGGCCCAAGGGTGAACCGCAGGCAAAATCAGCTAACCAGAACGAAAATATGAAAACATTGCTTCCCCAGTTTGAAATCGCGATTTGACATTTCAGAATTTTAAAACGCCAACCACAACATCTTGATAGGCAGGCCCCACTTGACATGCCTGGCTGTAAATTTGGGGCACGATCCACCCAATGAAATCTCCCAAAAAAGGCGTTGAACGGTGATTTTGCAGGCCCATTTTTGCCGTGATTCCCGATACAATGGTTAAGGGTGCAAGCACAACATATTGATTTGACAGGTAAGCGGACCACGATATATTGGGCCCACCGCTGATAGGAGGCACCTCCAAGACAAGTAAATTTGAGTCAGATTTTGCTTCAAGACGAAGCAGGCTCTGAAAATCAAATTGGGGATTGAAGTCTTGGTGATGTCCTAGTGGGAGGTCATGTATAGGGATACGGTTCTGGAACGTTTTCGGCTTCGCCGTCAATTTTCCTGATCCTTCTAAAATCATCTGAGCAGGTAAGGATGCCACTCCACCCGTTACGTTGCTCGGCATGGATTGCCGAATTTGTTTCCCTATTGACCAGTCGTGTCGAAGCCACCCCCCAAACTAGGTTTCGACTGATGCTGACAGATTGTGAAGGACCGCGAACACGTGCTCGCGTGCCGAAGCGATTAACGATGGAATGTTGAAAGGAAGCGAAATGCTGGAAGTTAAGGGCAATTCTTCGAAAACCACCAATTCGGGTAATCAAACCGTGCAAATGTTAGTGCGAAAACGCGATGGTCGCTTGGTTCCCTTTACCGGGGACTTGATCGCAATAGCAATGGTCAAGGCTTTTTGTGCCGAGCACGGCGTGATTAATACGGACGAGTTGGATCCCGCTTTGGTCGAAAAGGTTTCGTCCATGACAAGCGAAGTGGTCGCCAAGGTACAGCGACTGTCCCAAACGGCCACTGGCGTTGATGTCGAGCAGGTGCAGGACGAGGTTGAAAAGGAACTGATGCGTCATCAGTTTTATTCGGTCGCGCGACGATACATTCTGTATCGCGAAAGTCAGGCTCAACGTCGCCAAAAAATGGGCGAGTCAGAAATGGTGACTCCGTCCATTGCTGCTGCGGCCATGCAAGTCGATGTCGACGGGCAAATGGAGCAGTTGGACCTAGCACGTCTGGAACGACAACTGGAACAAGCTTGCCAAGGGTTGCCCGATTGCTCGGCGGAAGAACTGCTATTGGAAGTTCAGCGTCAGTTCTACAACGGTATCCGGCCCGACCAGATCGCTCGCGCATTAGTTCTAGCTGCTCGATCACGTATTGAGCGTGACCCTGCCTACGATCAAGTTGCAGCCCGACTGGTTCTGAACATCGTTTATCGTGAAGCCTTGGGAAATGTGGCACACGGTGAAGAACTGGATTCGCTGTACCGACAGACCTTCTCGGAATTCATCGCCACGGGCATCAAGAACAAACGCATCTCGCCCGAACTGGCAACCTTCGATCTGCAAAAAATCGCTGCTGCATTGTGTCCCGAACGTGACGCTTTGTTTCCCTACCTGGGTGTGCAGACGATTTACGATCGATACTTGTTGCACGTTGACGGCCGCCGCATCGAAGCACCTCAGTTTTTCTGGATGCGGGTCGCCATGGGTCTGGCGATCAACGAAGGCGTCAGTAAAGTGGACCGAGCGATCGAGTTCTACAACATCCTGTCTTCGCACCGATTCATTTCGGCCACGCCAACTCTGTTCAACTCGGGCACCCTTCACCCGCAACTCAGTAGTTGTTACCTGAGCACCGCTCAGGATGACTTGGAAGGCATTTTCAAGGTTATCGCTGATAACGCTCGCCTGTCCAAATGGGCTGGCGGATTGGGTAATGACTGGACCAACGTTCGCGCCACGAACTCGCATATCAAGGGCACCAATGGCCAAAGCCAAGGTGTGATTCCGTTCTTGAAAGTCGTCAGTGACACGGCCGTTGCCGTTAACCAAGGTGGTAAAAGAAAGGGTGCTGTCTGTTCCTATCTGGAAACATGGCACATGGACATTGAAGAGTTCCTGGACCTTCGCAAGAACACGGGTGATGATCGTCGACGAACCCACGATATGCACACCGCCAACTGGATCCCCGACCTGTTCATGAAACGCGTTTTCAATGACCAGCCGTGGACGTTGTTCAGTCCTGATGAAACGCCCGATCTACACGACCTGGTTGGTAAAGCGTTTGAAGACCGCTATTTGCAGTACGAGCAAATGGCTCAGGAAGGCAAATTGCGACTGTCGAAGGTCGTCGAGGCCAAAGCACTGTGGCGTAAAATGTTGACTCGTCTGTTCGAGACTGGTCACCCTTGGGTCACTTTCAAAGATCCGTCGAACATTCGGTCACCTCAAGACCACGCGGGCGTCGTCCACAGCAGCAATCTGTGTACTGAAATCCTGCTGAATACGTCGGCCGACGAAACCGCCGTTTGTAACCTGGGCTCAATCAACTTGCTGAAGCATGTCAACGAGCAAGGTTTGGATCGAGAGATGTTGCAAGAGACCGTCAACACGGCCGTCCGCATGTTGGACAACGTGATCGACATTAACTTCTATCCCACCGACGAGGCTCGCAACTCGAACTCGCGTCACCGTCCCGTCGGCCTTGGATTGATGGGTTTTCAAGACGCGATTGCCAAGTCTGGCATCAGTTACGCCAGTCAACAGGCGGTCGATTTCGCTGACCACAGTATGGAAGCGATCTCGTACTACGCCATCATGGCCTCCAGCCAATTGGCCGAAGAACGTGGCACCTACAGCAGCTACGAAGGTTCCAAGTGGGATCGCGGCATTTTGCCCATCGATTCTATCGACCTGCTGGAACAAGAACGTGGCATGCCAGTCAAAATGGATCGCAGCAGCACCATGGACTGGGATGTGGTTCGCAAACAAGTTGCCAAACATGGTGTTCGCAACAGTAACATCATGGCAATTGCACCGACGGCCACGATCTCGACGATCATTGGTGTGACTCAGTCGATTGAACCTAACTACAAGCACTTGTTCGTGAAGAGCAATCTTTCCGGCGAATTCATCCAGGTCAACATCAACCTGATCAATGAATTGAAAGATCGCAACTTGTGGAACCAAGACTTGCTGGAACAGATCAAGTACCACGATGGATCGCTGTCAGACATTCAAACGTTGCCCGACGACATCCGTGCTCGTTATGCAACGGCTTTTGAACTCGATTCGCGTTGGTTGATCGAATGTGCCAGTCGTCGACAGAAATGGATCGACATGGGGCAATCGCTCAACCTATATCTGGCTCAGCCCAGTGGACGTAAGTTGGACGAGATGTACAAGGCTGCCTGGGAAGCTGGTTTGAAAACAACCTATTACTTGCGTTCTCTGGGTGCCACCCAAGTTGAAAAGTCGACGGTTGATATCAACAAGTTCGGCTTGCAACCCAAGTGGATGAAAAACAAAAGCGCTTCGGGCGACGTCCAAGTCGAGCGAACGGATGTCGAAGGAAATGACCTGCCGGAACAACAACCGGAAGTCAAAGCCTGTCGCATCGACGATCCCGATTGTGAAGCTTGTCAATAAGCTTGAACGCTTGGCAGCGAATACAAACGCCAACCCGGCCTGCGGACGAGGGCCAAAATCGATCCGCATTTAATTCATCCATCCCTCCTTTTAACCATGGAAAGTTAAATGGCCACAGATATTCGAGAACAACAGGAACTAAGCGGTAAGGATGCACGTGTCGTTGCCAGCGATAAACGGTTGATCAACTGCCATCAGGTCGACGTGAACCAATTGATGCCGTTGAAATACAACTGGGCCTGGGAACACTACATCAACGGTTGCGCCAATCATTGGATGCCAACCGAAGTTCCCATGAATAAAGATATTGAAATCTGGCGTTCCAATGAATTGACCGACGACGAGCGTCTGGTGATCATGCGGAACCTTGGATTCTTCTCGACCGCCGAAAGCCTGGTTGGAAACAACTTGGTACTGGCGGCCTTCAAACACATCACCAACGCGGAATGTCGACAATACCTTTTGCGACAAGCGTTTGAAGAAGCCGTGCACGGCCACACTTTCTTGTATGTGGTGGAAAGCTTGGGTCTGGACGAGGGCGAAGTCTTTAACATGTACAACGAAGTTCCTGCGATCGCTCGCAAGGATGCCTTCGAAATGGAATTGACTCGCGAAGTTCTGGACCCCGACTTCACCACCGACTCGCTGGAAGGGATGCAGGCTCTGTTGAAGAACTTGATCGGCTTCTACCTGATCATGGAAGGGATCTTCTTCTACACCGGCTTCGTGATGATTCTGTCATTCCATCGCCGCAACTTGATGAAAGGGATTGGCGAACAATTCCAGTACATCTTGCGAGATGAAACGATTCACCTGAACTTCGGTATCGACTTGATCAACGGCATAAAAGCTGAGAATCCTGAAATTTGGACCCCTGAATTTCAGCAAACAATGATCGACCGAATTCGCGAGTCGGTCGAGCTGGAAATCGCCTACGCCAAGGACTGCTTGCCCAACGGAGTTTTGGGTTTGAATGCCGACTTGTTCCGCGATTACGTACAGTACATCGCCGACCGCCGTCTGGAACGCATCCAGTTGCCCGCTCAATACGGCAGCAGCAACCCGTTCCCATGGATGAGCGAAACAATGGACTTGTCTAAAGAAAAGAACTTCTTTGAGACTCGTGTCACCGAATACCAATCTGGCGGATCGCTAGAATGGGATTAATCCAAGTTGCATAACTTGGCCGAAAACCGGAGCCCAGTACTCTTACGAGTGCTGGGCTTTTCTCGTAGGCACTTGAGATGGTGTTTCCAACTTCCAAAATCCCAAAAACAGAATCGGTGCCGCCAACAAACTGAAGTATCCGATCCAGTTTGGATTCCAGTTATACAATGTCATCGTCAATAACGGACAAACAACCAGGGCCAAAGAAAAGCACGAGCCATAAACGCCCATGTACGTTCCGCGATTACTGTCCTGGCTGCAGGAAGCCACGAACGTCGCGGACAGCGGTGCATGCAACATCTCGCCAAACGTCCATATCACGATGGTCAACACACAAAAACTTAGCAACAACCAGTTGCCAGAAGACATACCCAGCAATGGCACTCCAAACGGCATCAACCCGAAACCTAGACAGGTCAAAAACACACCGCAAGCCAGTGTTTTCGTTAAATGAAAACGTTTGACGTAGTCGATCAACACCATCTCAAGCAACACAATCAAAACGGTATTGACGACCAACAGCATGCCGATTTTCGATTCACTTAAAAGGTAAATGTCGTTCAGATAGACACCGTAGGTGCTCAATAATTGGAAGAACACGATTGCGGTGAAGAAGTTCAACAGGATAAATCTCATGAACAAACGATTGGTCCATGGTGAACTTGCCACTCCTGTTCCAGCGTTTGTTTGTTCTGAAGATTCCGACGTACGGATGCGACGTGGCCAAAAGCCAAAAAAACAAATAAAGGCCGCTCCAGAAAACGCTGCCCCGCAAGCATTTACATAAAACAAAAGTTGGTAGTTGATCTCGGCCAAGTAGCCACCGACGGCCGGTCCAATTGCCATTCCTAAATTGACCGCCAAGCGATTCAAAGCCAGACCTTGGGGGTGTTGTTCTTTTTTGCAGAACTGAGTCGTGGCGGTCGCGCTGGCTGGGCGAATCGATTCAGCCACGATACTCAAATAGAACATCGCCCAGACAACGGTCCAAAAACTATTGGCCCAACCCAACATCAAAAATGCTGGAATACTCAATGCCAGAGACAACACCTGGACTCGCAATGGGCCGATAACATTGGTCAACCAACCTCCGCACAGCGTACCAATGACCGAACCCGCCCCGTAAACCGCCAACAGTATCCCAATTGTAAATGGCTTAAAGGCCAACTCGTCTTTGAAGTAGATGGCAATAAACGGCAGGACCATGGTGCCACAGCGACTGATCAACAAAGTGATCGAAATCAACCAAACTTCCTTCGGCAGTCCCGAATAGGCTTGGTGGTAGCGGTCGCGGATGGAACGAAACAAGGGCGGAACCTGCACACGGTGGTTTGCTGATTAGACAGATGATGCGGGTTATACCAGCTTCCTTCCTGGAACTACCAGTACGATTCCGATGAAAGCGCCCGACTTCCAATCCGCTTGAAAATAATGGAGCAGGGTTCGTCGATAAGAAGTACGAACGCTAACTTTATAGGATCAACCATGTCGTCAGACGTTTCAGACGAACACAAACCGAACAGCCTTCCGGTGTCGATCCAGACTCCTGAATCCGGTCTGCGGCATCCGGTTCGTCTGGCGCGTGATATCTGCGAAGACCTGTGGGTAGGACGCGAATTGGCATGGCGAATGTTTCTGCGGAACATTCGCGGGCTATACCGCCAAACCTTCCTTGGTCTGTTTTGGGCATTTCTGCCACCACTGGCCAATACCGCCGTGTGGGTAATTCTACGTGGGGTCAACGCAATCAAAGTAGGTGACAATCTACCGCCCGGTGTCGATCCAGATCACTTTAGCTACGCCGTTTATGTAGTAACGGGCATGGTGATTTGGCAGAGTTTCATTGAGGCTTTGCAGGCTCCGTTAAGTGCCGTTCAATCCAACCGCAACTTGCTTAGCAAGCTAAAGTTTCCACGAGAATCGGTCTTGCTGGTAAAGCTGTTCGAAGTCCTTTTCAATTTAGGAATCCGGACCATCGTTTTGGTTGGTTTGCTGTTGTTGATGCCGAGTGCTCCGTTTAATGCGGCAATGTTTTGGGTGATTCCACTGGTGATGCTATTAATCCTACTGGGATTTTCGATCGGCTTGTTTTTGATGCCGTTGGGGATGCTGTACCAGGATGTCAGCCGGTTGATCGCGGTGGCGTTGCCCGTATGGATGATCCTGACCCCAATCGTTTATCTGCCACCCGCCAACTGGTCGCAGAATCCATTGAACTTTCTAAATCCGGCCAGCCCACTGTTGTCTGTGTCTCGAGATCTTTTGGTATTCGGGTCTTCCGAATACTGGAGCAATATTTGGTTTTTCGCCGGCTTGACGATCCCTCTGTTGGTTGTGGGCATGATCGTTTACCGCATTTCGATTCCGGTTTTGGTGGAAAGGATTTCGACTTAAGCCATGACACAAAACTTACCAGTTGTCGAAGTGCGTAGCGTTTCCAAGAAGTACTGTCGCAATTTAAAGCGATCGTTGCGTTACGGTCTGTTCGACTTGTTGTCCGAGTTTCGAGCTCGTTCAGGCGATTGGCGATCTCAATTGCGAAAGGGCGAGTTCTTTGCCGTCGACGACGTTGACTTCGACGTCCGACCTGGCGAGTGCATCGCGTTGTTGGGCCCCAACGGAGCGGGCAAAAGCACTCTGCTGAAAATGATCGCTGGCTTGTTCAAACCAGATCGAGGCTCGATCACGATTCGTGGACGGTTGGGGGCGTTGATCGAGTTGGGAACTGGCTTCAACACCATCCTGTCAGGTCGTGAAAATGTCTATGTGAACGGAGCCATCCTGGGACTCAGCAAAAAAGAGGTTGACCAAGTCTTCGATAAGATCGTCGATTTCGCCGAAGTTGGACATGTTATTGACGACCCCGTGCGAACCTACAGCACGGGAATGCGATTGAGGTTAGGCTTCGCGGTAGCCACGCATATGGATCCCGAAATCTTGTTGGTTGACGAGGTCCTGGCCGTTGGCGACGTAGGCTTTCGCATGAAATGCTTCAATCACATTTTGCAGTTAGTCGAATCGGGTATGTCGCTGATCATCGTGTCCCATGCCGTGGGGCAACTGAATCGAGTCGCCACGCGCTCGATCGTCATGCACAAACACAAAATGATTTACGACGGAGACTTTGTCGAAGGGGCTGCGTTGTACGAGAAAATCCAATTGCTAGAAAAGCCAGCCGTTCATCAAGACACAGGCAATGAATCTTGCATGATCAGTAATGTCGAAATCGAACCCTCGTCGCGTGGCAATCATCAATTCACAACTGGCGATTCCGTCAGTGCCAAAATAACCATCAGAAGTCAGCACCTCGTTGCCGGCGCGCGTCTGCGAGTCTCCGTTGAATCGCCCCGCACAGGTGTCTTAGGTGGATTCGGGACGCCACACACAAGCTTCGAATTCGACGTCGAACCACCACAGCGTGTGATTCGACTTACACTTCCGGAACTGCCGTTGTTAATGGGTGCCTACACTTTGAATGCTGCGTTGTACGGCCCCGACCAGACAGAATTCATTCATCGCAGGAAACCAGGTGCAACATTTGAGATTATCGAGCCTCGCACGGCCAGCTTTGGTATGGGAGTCGACGGAGTGGTTCGATTCCAACATCAATGGGAGTTAGTCGAGTAGCCTTTGTCGAGTAGAATCCAATGATCTGCGAATTATCCAGCATCGTCTTCTACACCGGGAACTAGGCTCTTGGATCTGGCATTTCAAAACAAAAACGTCTTGGTCACGGGAGCAAGTGGCGGTATTGGACAATCGATTGCTCGGACGTTTTCTGATGAGCAAGCCAACGTGATTGCACACTATCATTCGAATTCGCAGTCCGCCAATCAATTGGTCAGCGAACTAAAACAACCCGCTTGGGCCCTTCCCGCCAACCTGTGCGACGAAGCCCAGGTCACCAACTTGTTCAGTCAGGCTGATGCAAAAGCTGGCCCGGTTCATGTGTTGGTCGCCAATGCTGGAATCTGGCCACCTGATCATACTCCCATCCAAGAAATGTCAGTCGAACAATGGCAAAATACAATCGACACAAACTTGAAGTCGGTTTTCTTGTGCTGCCGTGAATTTATTCGGCAGGTGGAACGTCACCAAATTTCAGATCCCGCTATCGTGATGATCGGTTCGACGGCGGGCGAATTTGGCGAGGCTGGTCACGCTGATTATGCGGCCACCAAAAGTGCAATGATCAAAGGTATGACATTGTCATTGAAAAACGAGATCGTTCGTGTAGCGGCTCGGGGACGAGTCAACACGGTTAGCCCTGGCTGGGTGATGACACCAATGGCAGAAAAGTTTGCATCAGATCCGCAGGCCATCAATTGGGCGCTGTCGACCATCGCACTACGAAAGGTCGCATCGCCCCAGGACATCGCCAACGCGGTCATCTTTCTTTCCTCGTCACAAGTCGCTGGACATATTACCGGTCAAACGATTACCGTCAGTGGCGGTATGGAAGGGCGACGCCTATTTCGAGAAGACGAGTTAAGTTAAGCCTTGATCTTCCAAACTTAAGCGACTTTCTTTTTTCGCTTTTTGCGAATCACCTTTTTAGTTGCTTTACGCGTCACCTTCTTTTTAGGTTTTGACTGTTTGGAATTAGCCTGCTTGGTGAACCGATACTGCAAACTATTGCCTTGTTTGCCGACCTGCTTCACTGTCCCTGTCTTTCGCAAACAGTAGGCGATGCGTTGGGCAAATCCTCGATCGATCTCCAACGACTCGGCGATCTCCAAAGTCCCAAAGGTGGGCGGCAACTGTTTCGGCAACAGGTCCCTAAGGTCTTGGTGAGTCTGATAGGTGTGCTCAGACACAACCTTAATTAACGTTTGGTCCTGAACTTTGAATTGACCACGTCGGCGGTTACGACGCTTTTTCGGAAAGCGGTATTCTTCGATCTCGATCAATGGCATCCTGAGCGTCAGGTTGGAATGCGGAAAGGCTGACGTGAAATAAATCAGCTCGTGAAACATATCCAATGGCCCACACCTTTTAGGAGACCAGCGTCGACGCAGTTCCTGTCCATCTTTGCATTGCAGGCTGATCAATCGGCGTCTGGCAATCAACGGCTTGATGACCTCAACCGTATGACCTTGCGAACACAGGTCTTTGATCTTGTCCCGGATGGACGAAAGGCCGCTATGTTGCACCTCAATCAATACGCCCCCATCGACGACATCGATGCGATAGCGTCCCAGTTTCACCTCAATCTCTGCCGTTGGCGATGCGTAGTGCTCTTTCAATTGTCGGTGCAGCGTGGTTTCCATCCCCGAAGATTAAGAGATTTGCGGGTTGATGTCGTCAGCAATCTGAGAACAGAAATTCCAAGAAAACGGGATTCTGTACGAAAAATGGGTTCCAGTGCGGCTTGTCGCTGACAAAAATTGGCTGATCGAGCCTCCGGGGATTAGCTCGCACCAAAGAATTTGGTGGAAAGTTGATCGATTCCTTAAAACCTATCCGTAAGATTGAAGGTATAGACCACTGCGCTCCGTTTCCAAAAATCGTCTAAGGATCTCTAATGAAATTGTTCGTGAATCTATCGACCACTCTTTGGGCGATCTGCTTTTTGGCTTTGCCAGTCGCTCTGCTGGCTCAGGAGGACATCGCCCAAGACTCTGGCAAGGAAGCTGAACCGGCAGCCTTTGATGTAGCGGTTCAGCTGGAATCATTCGACAAAGTTTGGGAGACGATCAAAAATATTCACTGGGAGCCCGAAAAAGTCGGTGAGAACTGGGATGCCGCTCGCGAGAAGTTTCGCCCGCAAGTCGAAAATGCTACGGACATACAAACGGTACGTACCGCCATGGAAGAGCTACTGGCCACTTTGGAACAGTCGCACTTCGGAATCATTCCTCAAGAAACATTCGATGACGTCGACGAGGAACAACAGGATGCCGGTGACGGTACGTCTGGACTGGAAATTCGCCTGATCGAAGATCAACTGGTAGTCACTCGGGTCTTTGCCGGGCTTCCAGCCGATGAATCGGGTGTGCAGCCAGGTTGGCAAGTTAAGTTGATAGGCAACCGCACCGCCGATGAGATCTTACTGGGCGCGGAAAAGTTGGCCGAGCATTCCGTGATGCGTAAGGAAACCGCCGTTGGCTTGATTTGTGATGCTCGTACCGCTGGAACAGTCGACGAGGACTTGGCCTATGCGTTTATCGACCACGAAGACAATATCCAATTGCTATACCTGAAACAAACCAAAGCGCCTGGCACCAACGAAAAATTTGGCCACCTACCAGCATTCAACGTCGACTTCCAATCACAATTACTATCCTACGACGTCGGATATATTGGCTTCAATGCATTCATTGGGGTCAGCCGTTTAAACTCTGAATTCAAAGACGCCATCAAAGAATACAGTGACAAAAAAGGCTTGATTATCGACATGCGAGGTAACCGAGGTGGCATTATCGGCCTAGTTGCCGGAATGTGTGGTTGGTTCACAGAATCCAAAGATCCAATTGGTAAGATGCAAAGGAGTGGTGGAAATGAAATCCGCTTGGCATTAAATCCTCGTAAACCACGTTTCGAAAAACCAGTTGCCGTCTTGATTGATTCATGTTCCATCTCGTCGGCCGAAATCATGTCCGGCGGCCTGCAGGACCTTGGCTTGGCACGTGTTTTTGGATCGACATCGGCAGGCTTGGTGCTTCCTTCCACCGTTACAAAATTGCCGAACGGTGACCGATTTCAATACGCTATTTCCGGTTACCTTTCAGCATCCGGTGAATCCTTGGAAGGAATCGGGGTCATTCCGAATGAAAAGATCGAATTGACCAAAGAAATGTTATCGAAAGGCGACGACCCTGTTTTAGAGGCCGCTAAAAAATGGATACTAGAGCAACAGTAACTCAATATCCTGCCAATAAATTTACTATCTAAACGAAGCCATAAGCAAATAGCTTCACAACAATTACCAAACGTCAAACTCTGCTAACGAGGCAACATAATGAAACTTAAACACCTGATGAGTCTGTTGGCCGTAACCTTGTTGGTTACACCAACCATTTTGGCTCAAGAATCCGCCACTCAAGACCCGCCTAAACAGGAAGGATCTGGCACCGTCGATTACAAAGAGGTTATCGAGGATTACCTGGAAGCGACCGGTGGCAAGATGGCGTACGAAAACATTACCTCTTTGTATACTGTCGCGACGATGTCGTCCGAAGCTTTGGGAATTTCTGGCAAGGTGACGATTACTCAATCCGGCGGCAAATCACTCATGAAAATGGACATGGCTGCCATTGGAGAAACCATGCAAGGTTTTGATGGAACCACCGCTTGGCGTACATCAGAAATGCAGGGTCCGGCTATCTTGGAAGGTGAAGAGCGCGAACAAATGGTCAACCAATTTGTCGTTTCACCATACCTAAACCTGGAAAAACGTTTCGAGACTATCGAGTGCACTGGTACGGAAAAGTTCAATGGAGAAAATTGTCACGTCATCGAAATGAAAAACAAAGACCAAAAGCCAATCGTGACCTACTTTTCAATCGAATCCAAACTGATTGTGGGCACCAAAATGATGCAAGTTAGCGACTTTGGTGAAATAGAAATCGTCACCAAAATTGGCGATTACAAAGAAGTCGACGGTATCAAGTTTGCCCATACAACTACTGTCGAACTACCTCAAGGAATGGGCGAAATGATTTCCGAGACGGAAGAAATCAAGGTCAACCTAAAAGTCGACAATTCTGTTTTCGAATTACCTGAAGATATTAAAGACTTGATCGACGAGTAAACTCACGTACAACCGAGTCTCTGTAAAACCAAGGCATTTTGCAAAACCAAGGCATTTCTACGGGAATGCCTTTTTATTGCGCGTGCTTGGGTCACCTACTTGCGACTACGATTGCGATCGATGAACAACAGTCCATGACGGCTTAGTTGTTCTGTGGACGTCGACTGCCGTCGAAGCGTTCAGATAACGCCCAGATGAGCAACCCCAACACGATAAGTCCCAGTCCGCCCATGGCCGCTTTTGGGCTATCGATCACTACAAAAATCACTGTTACAGCCGTGATGATGAGATAAATCAGCGGTACAAAGGGATAGCCCCATGTCTTATAGGGGCGCGGCAGGTCGGGTTGCCGCCAGCGCAATAGAAATAGGCCGAATATCGCGAGCAAGCTATTAAAAGCCAGCATCGAGCCAGCAAAAACCAATATCGTCTTAAATGAAGATGTCAGGATGAACAGAATAGCAATCGCGGATTGAAAGACGATTGCGAACCATGGCACGTCGTCTTTTGTACTCTTCGCAAGCCAGTTCATGACGGTGTAATCTTGACCGACGGCTTGCAAAGCACGCGGGCCTGCGAGGGTCATGGCACTGACTGTTGAGATAAGAAGAAGCGCGAGCATTCCGCCAACAATGCGCCCGCCTGTATCGCCAAAAATTCGATCCGCTGCGATATAACCGATTTCGACTTGACCTGTCAAAGCGTCAACGGGAGCAGCATAGAGAAAAGCAAGATTAAGAATAACGTAAAGCACCGTCACAAGAGCCGTGCCAGTTAGAAGGACACGCGGCAGATCCTTTTGCGGATTGGCCATCTCGCCAGAGACATAGGTCGCGGCATTCCATCCCGTATAAGCAAAAGACGCATAAATCAGCGCCACGCCATAAGAGGTGGCTGTCATAATGCTGAAATCCTTTTGACTTGGAAGCAGGTCCAGCGGCTGCGGCGCCTTCGTTAAAGTAAAGGCCGCGATGATGAAGGCGGTAATCAGGATGAGTTTAATCGCGGTGAATATGGTTTGCGTTTGGCCTGATACACGTCTGGAAAAGGCATGCAGAAAGGCCAGAATAATGACAAGACTACAGGCAATTATCTTCTTGCTTTCGGGGCCTAATTCAAAAGGGAGAACTGCCTCCGAATAATTCGCAAAGGCAATGGCAACCGCCGCAGTCGGGGCGGCAAATCCGATGGTTGCACTGACCCAACCAGAGACAAACCCGGCCGCAGGATGATAGGCTTCGCTGAGGAAATTATATTCCCCGCCAGAGCGAGGCAGGGACGCGCCGAGCTCAGCATAAGACAGCGCGCCGCAAAGAGCCGCGATTCCGCCGATAACCCACAGCATCATCACGGCAAAAAGACTATGGATCTCGACCAGCTGTAGACCAAGCGTCGTGAACACACCGACACCAACCATATTGGCAATAATAATTGCGGTCGCCGTGCGCGGCGAAAAAGTCGAATGTTTCATGAAAACGTTATCAGGCGCGGGATTCGAGAGCGGACCGACATTTGAATTGCAGACGTTCAGATTACATAGTTGCGGGCCAATATAATAGAGGCGCGAGCCAGTTTTTATCGCTCACGCAGTGTCTTCTAAGTGCACTCTGTGCCGCTCGGATTATTTCAATATAAGCTCGACACCTAAATACATGCAGCGATCGTTTCACTGATAGATAGTGCGGCGCGGCGGGCAGGTACTCGCTAGTCTTGATCTTGCGAATTCAATTGAAAGACAGCTTCGGCAAAGGCCTTTCCAATTTGGCCAATGATTTTTGCGGATCCAAGATAGTGGTACTCGGCATTGGTGATCCCGGTCAGCAATTGTTCGTCGTGAGCGGTTAACGTTTCACTACGAAACTTATCAACAAGCTCTTTCTGTTCTGCCGGGCTTAGTGTACCAGCTTTGTCGGGATAGCCTTGATTGGCCTGGCGCAGTTCTTTGGCTCGCTGATTCACTTGTGCTCTTTTGCTGGCGACGACATCCAGTTCGGCATCCCAAGACTCTTCTGTTAATACTGCAGTTACATTTCCTGCGAATTCCGGCAAGCTTGCCGGCGCAGCCATCGCTTTTCGAAAGTTGCCATGGACTGCGGCGTAGCGTTTTTTGCCTTCGTCGTAGTCGGCCACCGGGCCGCCCACACCTAGAACTCCGATGACAAATGGCATCTCAGGGGCTTCCAAATCCGCACGTACATCTTTGATAAAATGCCCCATCAACTGGCTGTATAATTCGTAGCCATCCGGTTGGTCACGATTCGGATAGACGTCTCTGGCGACCATATCATTCCAGCCTTGAAACCAGACAAATCCGGCAAGTTCGAAACCAGCCTCGGCATCATAAGCAGAACAAACTCGCCCCGGATCGTTTAACACGTGTTTCACATGCTCGATCATTTTTCGATAGTAGACACCGGTCTCCTTCGCCCGTTTTGCTTTGACTTCATCTAGATCATCGCCACGTTTTTCAATCGCTGCCAACATCGGTTCATTGAATTGGAATGGTCCAGCGCTGGGCGAGCGAAAATCCGTATGCAACGACTTTCCACCCCAAGCCGTCTTGATTATCAGGATCGGTTCGTCCAACAGCTTGTGCATGTAGATCCCAAATGTAAATTCAGGTCCGATCTTGCCATTGGATTCTTGCGGATTGCGACGCGCGCCATAGCCTGCGGTTAATTTGCCAAACCCTTCGCCACCCTCGTCAGGGCCCGTGAAATACGAGATCCAAACCTGATCACATTGTTTGGGCGAATCGTCCGCGCCACGCATCATCTTCAACATGTCACTGGTTTCGGGGTCCATCCCGATATGATCAAACGACGAAAGTTTCGCGTGACCTTCCATGTTGGATTGACCGGCCAAAATGAAAACCTTGAGTGGTTTTGGTGTCTGTTGAGCAACGACTGAAAAATGTTGAGCCCAACAAACCAGTCCGATGATGATCATCGATCTGGTCAAACGCCACTTAGTGCGCTGGTTAAGATCTGTATCTGTCATCGGACCACACCTCCCTTTTTGGTTTCGAATTGGTCAGACTTACTTTAAGTCTTCTAGCAAAACTTGAACGGCCTTTTCCATTTGAGGATCTTTGCCATCGGCTACTGCGGGTGGATCGTTCAGCACCATGACATCCGGTTCTAGCTGGTTATTTTCCAGGTATTTACCTTCGTTGGTTAACATTCCCACTTGAGGAATCCCAAACACAATGGCTGAATTGATCTGGCTTTCCCACCAAACGGCCGTGGCCGTACCAGGCACGGGAGCACCTACCAATTTGCCAACACCTTTTTGCCTGAATGCCCAAGGGAAGAAATGGGCGTCGCTGTAATTGCTTTCGCTTTGTAGAACGACGACTGGCTTCGTCCACTTATTGGTCGGTTCGCCGCCAAGCCCTCCACCTTCAAAACCTCGCGGAGCAAACCGGCAGTAGTCTTTGCCGCTTAAGAACGTAGCAAGATCTTCGTGCAACCAACCTCCGCCGTTAAAACGAGTGTCAACGATCAAAGCTTCCTTCTCGTTATTTTTGCCCAACACTTCTGAATAGACGCGACGGAAACTGCCGTCATTCATACCTCGAACATGCACGTAGCCAACTCGCCCGTCCGAAATCTCTTCGCACATCTTGCGACAGTTGGCGATCCATCGTTCGTACAACAAGTTGGTTTCGGCACCCATGCTGATAGGTCGAATGACCTCCTCCCACTCGTCATCGCCTTGCAAATTAAGACGAATAGGTTTATCGACCATGCGGTTGAGTAGCTTCCAAGGATTCACATCTTCGGTCAGCTGGACACCGTTGATATGAGTGATCACGGTGCCTGCTACGATATTGCAGTCCGCAGAATCGCAAGGTCCTTGGTCGATGACTTCAGCGACCTTCAAACCCATCCCGTCGTAGTCGACGTCGTACAGCAAGCCAAAGGTTGCGGTGTTGTCGGTGTCAGTACGTCTAGGTCGGTACCGGGCACCGGTATGCGAGGCGTTTAGTTCGCCCAACATTTCACTAAGCAGTTCTGCGAAGTCATAGTTGTTGTTGATGGTCGGCAGGAATTCACTGTAGTTTTGCTTCATCATTTCCCAATCGACGCCATGCAAATTCTCATCGTAGAACTTGCGTTTCACTTGTCGCCAGGCGTGTTCGAAAATGTATTGGCGTTCGCCTGGACCATCAATCGTCATCTCGGCTGCGAAACTAATCGGTTCGGATTTAGCCTTGCCTCCGCCTTTCAAAGCACCGCCCAAGTCAATTTTGGACAGACGCCCACCCTGCAGCATGAACCCATTCTTTCCATCTTTGGAAAAATGTACTTCGGCAGGTCCACTAAGAGACATGATGTTTGAGGTCGAACGATCGCGAACCTCGCACAGCCACAACGCCCACTTGTCATCGACTTGCGATGTATAGAGCAGATGTTCGCCATCGGGAGAAAAATCGTAGGAGCCCAAGTTGGATGAATGCAAAGTCAAACGACGGCGACGCAAGTCGAGATCCTGTTGATCGAACTCCAATGGCTCGACCTCTTCTTCTTCATCGTCGGAGTCCGCATCGGATTCATCTTCGTCGCCCGACTCCTCATCGTCGTCCGATTCTTCATCGCTGTCCGATTCTTCATTTTCTTCGTCGTCGTCCGTTGCGGATGGTGATTCCAAGTCACCAGCATCATCTGACCTCTCCTCTTCCTTCTCTTCCTCTTTTTCTTTCTTCTCTTTTTTCTCTTTCTTTTCGTCA
>CAZJBW010000060.1:18884-32496 GCA_964543985.1 uncultured Pirellulaceae bacterium
CTCTTCCTTCTCTTCCTCTTTTTCTTTCTTCTCTTTTTTCTCTTTCTTTTCGTCACGCTTCTTTTTCAAAGCCAATTCTTCTTCATCCAACGTGGCCTCGTCAAAGCTGGCTTGGTTCAAGTAAACCGCCATTACATCGTTTTCACCACCCCAGCTGCCGTGACTTCGTTCGCCGAACCGATCCGAGGCGTATAGGATCGCTTGCCCGCCCTTGGCAAACAGAGGTCCCGATTCCGCGTAACCGCTGTCCGTGATATTGGTAATTTCGCCAGTCGCGATCTCTACCGCACCAATTTCTGTGATCCAACTTTCGTGACCGTGATAAGTCGTCACCAGCCAGGCACTGTCGCTCGACCATTGATATTGGATGTCGCCATCGGAGTAAGAGAAATTCTTGTTGGCCGGAACGACCATTTTGGATTCATTTGATTCCAAATCCAGCACCATAAGTTCGGTGCGGTTCTTCAAGTAAGCCAAGTGTTTTCCATCGGGAGAAGACACCGGTTGAAAGGTTTCGTCTTCCGTTTCCAGAATGGCTTTTTCGTTGATGATCGTAGCGTTAGCAAATCCGTCCTCGTCTTCGCGATCGATGGTGGATTGGTACAGATTCCAAGAATCGTTGCGTTCGCCGGCATAATACAGCGTGCGGTTGTCTTTACCCCAAGTCACGCTGCGTTCCTGTTCGGGTGAACTAGTGATGCGGCGAGTCGTTCCAAATTCGACATTGGCCACAAACACTTCACCTCGCACAACGAACGCAACCTCTTCTTCATTTGGCGAGACCGCGAATTCAGTTGCGGAATCACGCAGCGTCGAGACTCGACTATCGTTGCTCCGCAAACCGGTGCGCAATACGATTTCCACAGGTGTTGGTTCACCACCGGGGCTAAGCACAAACACCTGGCCATTGAATCCGTAACACAGCGTGCCATTGCTGGCGCAAGTCAGAAATCGAACAGGGTGAGTTTCGTGTTTAGTGATTTGTCTTTGTTGGCTAGGATCCTCGACATTCATCTCCCAAACGTTGAACGAGCTATCTAATTGAGGGATCACCGCTTGATCGGCAGCAGCCGCTGGCGGTTGATTCTTTCCCTGGTCGCCAGGCGCCGTGGCTTCCATTTGCTCACTTAAAAAATAAACCTTCGTTCCGTCAGGAGACCACACAGGGCTGCGATCTTCGCCGGCAAAACCCGATAGTTTTTGGTACTGCTTGGACGAAATATCGTACATCCAGATATCGCGAGTCACACTAGATGTGTGGTGTTTTCGAAAGGCGTCTTCGTATCCTTTGTAGTCATGAAAGACGACTCGATTTCCCGTGCCGTCAAAGTTCGCTCGATCAGCCGTCGTGGTCATGATTTGCTGCGGACGACCTCCTTGAACGGGGATCGAATACAGTTCGCTCATGGCCGCAGTACCGATCATCGATTCATGATGGTCCTGCCGACGACTGGTAAACACAACATGCTGACCATCGGGTGTAAATGCTGTCGGCTCATCCAGAGCCGAATGCCAGGTCAAACGACTTGGCGGGCCACCTGCATTGGGTGCAAGATAAACGTCGCCGCTACCATTCCAGTCCGCCATAAACGCGATTGTTTTGCCATCGGGCGACCAGACTGGTGATCGTTCATAACCTTCGTGCGACGTGATCATTCGGGCGGGACCACCGCGACTGGAAACAACCCAAATATCGCCCAGGTAAGAAAATGCAATTTGAGTTCCATCCGGTGAAATTGCCGGGTAGCGGACCCAGGTCTTATCCTGCGCATCGGCCGTTTGAATCCAACAGCCTAAAACCAGTGCCAACAATGCACCGATACGGAAACAAAAACACGTCATACCTATCACCACGAGAAGTCTCTAAAGTTGTAAATCATCCATGTGTGCGAGGGTTGCCCAAAGGAGCCAAATCTTGCACCAACGAAACAAATTGCACTTGGCATTATAGTCACTAATGACAAGCCAAGCGCGTACCAACAGATGGTCTTCGGAAAGTTCGGATTGAACCCGTTCTAACGTTGAAAAACAATCCAATCCGTGTTGTACGAGTACAAAAACGCAGGAGCGATTAGTGGAGCATCTGCGGGCGTCAGACGAAAAGCGAATCCCACCGGCGAGGCCTTCAAGTGCCGATGACGACCGTTAAACACCGTTCGCCCCCAGCGCTGGCCAGCAGCCACCATTTCAAATTCTGTAAATCGCTGGGCTGTCCGATCGTACGTTGCCATACCCAACAGCTGCGTTTCGATGCCATGGGGCATATCTTGCCCGCGTGACTTGTCGGCTTCCGCCTTGGTAGATCCTGTGATCTGGACTTTGATCTGTTGTTGATCTTGCTGCAACAACTTAAATTCGATAGTCGCGTTCTGGATATGCTCGGGACTGTACGGTGTCGTCTGGCCTTTTACCGTGTCGACAATATTAAAACGCGCGAAGCGATTGGCCAGCTTTTCTGGCAAAGGCCATGATTGGCCAACTTCCAGTTGGTCCTGTGGAAACATCTTCTTGACTTCGTCCAGTGAAAACCAAATCCGATCTTCGTTCCACGCAGCACGACTTTTAGACGTCGGTCCATCATTCGGCAAATCACGTGCAAACATCGTCAGGTCCAAACCGTCCGCTTGGTAACTCAGCTCCCAGCGATGTTTGGCAGTGATATCCGATTCCGCAGCCAGCTTGCGTTCCGCTTCCGGCAGATTCGGGTACTGCGTCAGAGCTTCCTGCAACATTTTGGCAACCGCTTCGGTGTTATGTGTGTTAAGTGAACCGAGCAGTTTTCCGCGAGCGGTCACCACATAAATTCCTTGGCGGGTCGATTTGTGATTTCGATAGTGACCTTGATCAGCAAACGACTGAAATAGCCGACAATCGCTGTCCTGACCATTTTGCAAACGCCAAACTTCGTCGGTAGCTGTCACGAAACTTTTTGTCAGTTCAATGATTTCCGGTTTTGACCAAATGGACCGCCGGCCCAATACACCGTTACCTCAGGTACACGCCAAAGGGTGTCCATTCATCACCCACAACAAGAGTGGTTTGTCGGCCTTATCAGCAGCCAACACACCGTCGGAAAAAGTACTCAACCAAGGGATCTGGGAACGCCACACCAGCTCGTCATCATTGGGAGCGATATGGTCGAACCAAGCTTGCCAATTGTCATTGGTCAGATCCGTCTTGGCTACTTCTGTTTGTTGAGCAGCAATCGAAAAAACTGGCAGCAGAGCGAAACAGGTCAGCTTCAAAATAAGATTCATGTTGGCCATCTTGCGAGCGAGTTTTAACGGAAGGAAGTGTTACGGTCTGGACGATTGACTACTGCTGAACCACCCAAATGTTTCGATAGCGGACTTGGCTATTGTGATCTTGCAGGAACAAGTATCCGGGTTTCGACGATTCTTTTAACGGAGCAGCCGTTGTGGTTTTGGGAACCTCCACATCGTCATGGATCAATACGCCATTGTGTCGAACCGTCATTCGAGCGTTTTCTGTTTTCTCGTCGCCATCCCATTTTGCAGACTTGAATTCGATGTCATACGTCTGCCATCGTTCGGGCGGATAACACATATTCAAATCTGGCTTTTTGATGCTGTAGATTCCACCGCATTCATTATGTTCGCCAGTCAGCCCAAACGAGTCCAGCATTTGCACCTCGTAACGTCCTTGAAGGTAGATCCCACTGTTACCTCGCGCCTGACCTTGGCGTTCCGGTTCAAAAGGCAGCTTGAATTCGATGTGCACTTTAAAATCACCACCGAATTTCTGTTTGCTGATGATGCCTTGTCGCAAAAATCCGTCTTCCAAAACAGACCCTTCACCGTTCTTGCGTTCGAAGTTATCTCCATTGGTTCCATCAAACAGGACAATCGCGTTTTCAGGCGGGGACATCGCTAAAGTTTCGCTCTCGCGTTCTAATCGGTGCAACAAACCGATCTGTTTCTCATCTCGATAAAGGGTCGCGACCCCATCTTTGATGACTAACTTATGGTCGTCCGCAAACACCAGTTGGCCACCTTCAAGAATCCCTTCAAGGTTGGGTTCGTTACTGTCAGGCTTACCGCCAGACACGCCATCACCGGGCAGCCCGTCTGCAAATACGGTCACGCTGAACTTGTTGTCGCCTTTTGCGATGACCTGGATTCCAACATCCAGCTCGTCGTCATCGCCGTTGGTATATTTGCCTTTGTATTCGCCTTGGAAGTCGATCCATTCGCTTTTCGTTTGGGCCCAAGCCGCTGATGCAAAAGCGAACGAAACGAGTAGCAACAAACAGTATTGGCAACGGTTCATAGGAATTCCTAATCGACAGGCGATAAACAAATCGGGCGAGCGGGCGGAAAACAAGTTTTGGCAATCCAAGGATTACTGACCGGCTTCGACCGGCCCCACATCCAGGATCTCGAACCCTTCGCGAGGCGTGCGACTAAACATCGAACTGGCCAATTGGTCGCCAACAATTTGTTCGGAAACCGGGTCCCAATTGATTGAACGCTTCAATCGAGCGGCGATGGCTGTCAAGTGGCAAGTGTTCATCGCTTGAACGTGAGTAAACACGTCGGATACGGGTAGACCACCTTCGGAAATACAACGATAGAAGTTGTTCTTATGACCTTCGTGCTGCTTACCTTTGTACAGCTCAACCACATCCTCATCGGCGTAGGCATCGGCGTCCCAGTTTTCTTCAATCGGCACGCCGACAATTTTACCTCGGTTTACGAACAAACGCCCTTTGGTGCCTTCGAACCGAATTCCATTGTCGCCGCGGCTGGTCACGTGCATTTCGATTCCATTTTCGAACTTACAAATCACATTGAAATCGTGTGACGTGTTGTATTGATCGTCCGCTTGTGGCATACCGTCTTTGAAATCCACGGGGTGTTGCGAATCCGTACCATCAATCTCAATCGGCCCTTGGCCTTCGCCATCCATGCCGATGGCCCAGGTAGCGATATCGACGTGGTGTGCACCCCAGTCGGTAAACTTGCCTCCCGAGTATTCGTACCACCAGCGGAATTCATAGTGACATCGTTTTTCGCGATAGTCCACCATGGGGGCCTGACCCAACCACATCGGCCAATCCAATTCGGCAGGAATCTCGGCAACTGAAAATGGGCCACCTTTGGGGCTGCCATCAATTCCCACCACGATCTTTTTAATGTCGCCTAACAGGCCTTTGCGAACCATGTTTACGGCACGCAAAAACAAACCTCGGTTTGATCGTTGCTGAGTGCCCACGAAAAAGATTTTGTCAGAGTGCTTCTTGCAGGCATTGCGGATCAGCTGATTTTCTTCCAGAGTCAACGTCAATGGTTTCTGACAGAAGACGTGCTTACCAGACTCAAGAGCCTCGACGGCAATCTTCACATGCCAATGATCGGGTGTCACGATACTGACCACATCGATATCGTCACGCTCTAGAACTCTGCGGTAGTCTCCGTAGGCGTCCGCTTTACCTTTGCCGATCTTGTCACTGGTTTTGGCTGCTTCTGATCGTCGTGAATCGACATCGCAAACTGCAATGATGTCACCAAATCGTGCGTGACCGTGGGCATCGCCCTTACCCATGCTGCCCACACCAATACAACCGATAGTGGGTCGATCGTTTTTCGATCGGTTAGCAAAGGCCGGCTTGGTCCAACTGAAATATGGTACCGAAGCCGCAGCAGCACCTAACGCCGATGAAGTTTTTAGAAAGTTACGTCGAGTGCTTTTGTAACCTGATTGTGTCATGTCTTGGTCTCAAATGGATATCGTGAATACTGACGATTTGTCGTTGTCATTGTGTCGTTTATTGTGGCTGAATGGGCTGCGATTGCAAGGATTCTATTTGCGGCGGATGTCGCTTGAGAACGAATCGGTAATCCCGGCGGCTCGCGCCTTTTCGTCAATACGTGACTGTTGTTTCAGCTGCTGGTAGGTCACCGATGAATCGCCGAAAATCCCGTGCTCGTAGGCAACCTCGGCTGAGTAGCCTGGCAAGATGATACGTGGTGACAGCAGGTTGATCGGCTGGGCTGTCAGACCCCAAGTATGAGCCACAATGTTGGTCGTGCAGTTGTTTAGTAGCGTGTTATAAAATTCAGGCTGTTGATGAAGCTTATCGATACGCCCAGCAAATTCAACGAACAACTGCTGCACTTGTTCGGGCGAAGCATTGGCACGATACAAGTACACCCGATCGTTGTCTCGCACATTGGTCCGTACGCCGACCAAATCTTGTTCGGACCCCACAACATACATCAACTCGTAGGTGCGGAAGATCCCACGGATCGGCGAATACTTTTCGTTGTGCTCGCGGCGAATTTCAACACTAATACTAAAGTACTCAGGGCCGGTCGAGGTTTCCAATCCGAAACTGACAAAGGTGTGCGCTAAGCCATCGAACTTAGTAAATCGTTGTACGACGAACGAGACGGAATTCAAATCCTGTAACGAAAAGTGAAGCGTTTTGTATTTGGGTATTGGTTGGTTCAAGGATCGATAGCGAAAGTCGCGAAAGTTCTGGATAGTTACCAAATCGCCGTCGATCGTCACCTTGGGAAGCAACTGTTGATCAAGGCACCACTGCCGATCGTTGCTCGGTTGAACCATCCAGGTCGCCAGATAGACAATCAATGTCCCCGTCGCCATGATCGGTCGGTTCCAAACGCCCACCTGCCAGTAATAGCCGACAAACAGAAACAGGCCAGCTGCCAGAAACAACAAGGCTAGAAGGCTACGCAACCAAACGGGCAGGTAATCCAGAAACCAAAGCGCCCCGAATGCCCACAAATACCCGGCCAGCACACAAACCCACAGCAGGGAATCTCCAACTAAAAATGCAAATGCTCGAAGAAACGATTTCATGATTTACAAATGAACGTTGGGCTTGATATAGTCGGCTCGCTGCAGCAGGCAACTGATCATGACGAAAATTGTTCAAACTGACAAACGAAATTGAATGAATAAACAAGAAGCTCGACAGTGGGCTCTTTCATTACGCCCCAAACTAGAATGCCCGCAGGCCAATGCCAGCGTGGTTGGTCACTTGAAATCGTTTTCTGAATTTCATTCCAGCCAACACGTGCTGTCGTATCTAGGGTTTCGCAGCGAAGTGGATTTGGACGAGCTTCATCAGATGACCGACAGAACATTCTACACCACGCGGACTCACGCCAAACCACGCCGCCTTTCGGTGCATAAAATGGATCCCAACCAGTTGGAAAAACATCGCTTTGGATACTGGCAACCAACAGCGGAAAGCCCCGAGGTCGATCCGCAAACGATCGACTTGGTTCTGGTACCCGGACTGGCCTACGACCGTCAGGGTGGTCGATTGGGCTACGGCATGGGACATTACGACCGCCTGCTGTTGCAACTGAAACCAACGGCAATCAAGATCGGCGTCACCTACGGATCGTTGCTGGTTGCGACGTTACCGTTAGAAGACCACGACATCCCGATGAATTACATTGTTACGGACCAGGGCCTGGTTTCGGTTGACTGACAGTGAGCCCCTTGCGGACCGCCGTCAATATTTACCCCCCTCTAACAATCTCTCAAAAACGAACGTTATCGGAAAATGCTCCACCGACTCGCCTGGATTACGCTCTGCTGTCTTGTGCTGTTGATATTTGTAGGCGCAATCGTTCGCGTTACGGGCTCGGGGCTCGGCTGTCCCGATTGGCCGACGTGTTGGGGTTGCTTGATCCCTCCCACCCAAGCTCAACAAATCGACGTGCAAAAACTGGATCTCGAGAAGTTCAAGCGTCATGCGGCTCGTCATGGAATCGACCCAGAAACGATCACTCAAGACACTATTCTGGAAAGCTTTGATCCAGTTCACACCTGGATCGAGTTCATCAATCGCTTAACGTCTCTACCACTAGGATTGGCTGCGCTAATGCTGGCCTTGTTTTCGTTTGCTGCCAAGCGGCATCGGCGATGGATGATTTTCCTTTCGTGGGTCAGTTTGCTGGACGTCATCGCCAACGCTGTGATGGGAGCCATGGTCGTGCGCAGCGGACTAAAACCTGGCATCATTACAGCACACCTTGCTCTGGCTTTTCTGTTGATTATCGTTTTGGTGTCGGTCATTTGGTTGACCAGATCTCAAGGTGGCTTGGCGGCTTCGACACCCGTCAGTAACAAAAGTAGGCTGCTGTGGGTGTCATTGATCTTTTTTGGTTGCCTGTTTGGCGAGGGTATTTTGGGCAGCCAAGTGCGTGAACAAACGGACCAACTAATCAAGGTAACTGAATCGGCCGACAACGATTCTGGCGAGAAAGCTGATCGATCGGTTTGGATTGAATCGCTTGAGAAAACGTTGGTCTACAAGATCCATCGCAGTTTCTCGTGGACATTGCTGGCGACTGGCTTGTTGATTTTTGTATGGTCGCGGAAGCTGACATCTATCTCCGCAAACGAACCGAAAATCATTTTGGCAATCGTTTTGGCCATGATGATCATGGGTATCATTATGGCACATATCGCCGTCTTCCAGGTCGTGCAGGTACTGCACGTTGGATTCACTTCCATTCTGTTGGCGGTTACATGGCATTGGATACTGCGACTGTTTTCATCGCAGACTTCAACAGAAACTCACTCCCCGGCCGGTTAAAAACCAATGGTCCAACCATTCAAGGACAAATCGAATCGACGTGTCGTGCTGGCGCTGTATGCGCTGATGTTTTTGCCGGGTCTGTGGGCAGGGCTGGTGCTGGGCTTGGCCTTTATTGAAACGCCCTTGAAATTCCAGGCACCGGGCATGACGACTCCCCTGGCGCTTGGGGTGGGCCGATTGGTTTTTTGGGCGCTGAATATTTGCGAGCTGATCCTGTGCGGCGTTTTACTGGGCAGTTGTTGGATCGTTCGTCAGAAACTCGACACCACGATTCACTACGTCGTCGTGGCAATGTTAATTCTGATCGTGATTTTGCAGACGACGGTCCTATTGCCAACGTTACGAGTTCGCACGGATTCCATTATTGCTGGGCAAGCGGTTGGATCATCAACGCTGCATATGTTGTATGCCGTCATCGAGGCCTGCAAGTTTCCTTTGCTATTAGCGATCTTTATATTCGCCGTTGGATGGCATGCCAAACATGTTGGCAAACGCGTCACTTGATCGTCAAACTTCACGAATACTGACAGCGTCGTCTTTGCCCAACACGATATGATCCAAGACATCGATGCCAAGCGTTTTGCCAGAGGCTTCTAAGCGCCGCGTCACGGCATGATCTTCTGGGCTGGGCGTTGGATCGCCCGACGGATGATTGTGCACCAAGATGATTGACGAGGCAGCATCTTTAATCGCTGGTCGAAAAACCTCGCGAGGATGCACCAGACTGGCGTCCAATGTGCCAACTGTGATTTGATGAGTATCAATTATCTGGTTCTTCGTATCCAGCGTAACAATGTGAAACTCTTCCTGCTTGGCGTCCAGAGCCAAACGATGAAAGTGCTTTAAGCAAAAAGCCATGGCGTCGCTGGTGGACGAGATTTTCTGAGTGATCTTTTCGTCCGTCAAAGCTGCCACTCGCCGGCCCAATTCAATACCCGCCATGATCTGGCAAAACGCTGCATCAGCAACTGCGGTGCTAATCGATTTGAGCTCGCCACGTCCGGCAGCCGGCAGATCCTCCAAACGAGTTTGAAAATGGTTGGCGATCTTTTGACCGGCCATCACGGCAGATTCGCCTGGTCGACCGGACCGAATCAAAATCGCTAACAGCTCGGAAGTCCGCAACTTTTCCGCTCCGATCGCCAACAGTCGCTCGCGCGGTCGCTCACCTTCTGGAGCCACTTTGACCTGAGTCCCGAACAGCTTTTGATCCAACCACTTGGCAACCGAGAAGCTTCCACGGCCGGCATTCCAACGATAGCGATCCTCTCGACCAGATTCGCGAAGCACCCAACCCTGTTGCAACAACTCGTTGATATTGCGAGTAATAAATCCAGGTTGTTCATCGGCAAACTGTTGCTTTACCGCCTGCAATGAAAAATCCGACTGAGCGGCCAAGTACTCAATGATAGGCCGGTAACGATCGTACCGTTTTGCCAATGATGATTTTTGAGTCGATGTAGACATGACCTCATCGTATCCGAATTCTCAAGGCAATTCACCTATTGAACCATGTCATTGCTATTGGTCGGAGGTAAGGTCCAATTCCAATTCGGTTGGTTCCCCATCCACAATTGTCAGCCCAGTTACCGTACGTTGCGACGCCGTGTCACTTCCCAAACTAAGTGAATATTGTCCAGGCGAATAAACCGGCAAACGAATTCGATTGGTTTCACTTCGAATCGTATAAACGACCTCGCCCGTTTCCTGATGCTTCAACTGCACTACTGGTTTTTCGATCCCTTTAACCAACACCGGTCTTAAGTATCCAACGGGTTGGCGACCGTCGTTGTCTGACATATTGACCGTAATGGGCCAACCAGGAAACTGTGCCGCATCGCCGTCTGCGACGTTGGCAAACCGAGGCCAGGCCTCGAAGGTAATCGTTCGGTCCTTTTTATTGAAACGAGCAATTCCAAATCCGTCGGCTCGTTGCAGTTCGTCCGACGTATCTTCTGGATTGGCGTAAGCCATCATGTGAATGCGATTTCCCAATCCGTCCAAAAAATCACCAGTCCAGGGAAGTGGGCTATCAGCGATTGCGTTAGGGCCTGGCTGTTCGTCCAGTGGATGCCACCAGCGACCATAGATTGTGTTAACGATGGCAGGACTGGTAAACGCAAACGGACCATCGCGGTGATTGTCGATTCCGTGTTTGACGACGACCGACAAGTGCTGGTCACCACACAGATGAACCGCCTGGCATTTCCTTAACATCTGCAAAGCTTTGTTGCGACCTGTCTGCGGCCATGCGTTACTGTCCAAATCTGCCAATAAGCGATTCGTTTTCTGGCCATGAAGATGTACGGCTCCGCAGAACGCCGTTTGCGATAACACGCATTTCATTTCGGCACCTGTCCAATCATCGCCCCATTCGTCCAGAAAATTCAACTGACGTTGGCCCAACAATACCAGTTCGGGCAAGTCCACGGCCGAGCGATCATAAGACGGATCCACAATGTGATCGGGACGAGGTCCCATCTTGGGAATCTTGCCCTCCGGTCCACTCTTGAACTTCCGGTCCTCGACGATTGCAAAATCGATCCCGCCTACTCGCAGGCGAGTATAGTAAACGGAGATACCTCGTTGGATCGGACTGGCGTCGAAAGGATCAGGCAGGTGCCATGTTTGGCAACGTTGCACCATGTTGATGTAATCGGGGTGAAAAAAGTAGCCACCGCTGGGCCCTTGGGAATTGGTCGCCAGTTTTCCACTCTCGCCCCAAATGTTGGATTGACCAACGTCGTGGTCATCGGGGATCGCAATTACGGGTCGATCTTTCAAGACATCGCGAAATTGAATACCCCATTCGATCCAACCGAACGTATGTTCCCGATGGTGATAGGATTGGTCGCCGGCGAAAAATAATAGGTCGGGATCCAATCGTTTCAGATTATCAATGATCTGCGGCCGAGGACCCGGCGTACGACGCGAATTGCAAGAAAGATTTCCGATAACAATCACATCCTTGTCGATCGGATCTTTGCGGATCAAACCTTCAAAACTAGCGGACTGGCCATGTCGAACTCGGTACCGCACGTCTTGAGTGTTGTCCCAATCATCGAAGCGAAAGTGAGCGCTCCAGCCGATCGGGTTCACTTGTTGGTCGGCCACTTGCTGCCACTGGCCATCGCGAAACATCTCCAGTCGAACTTCTTTCGACTCGTCAGCCTTCAGTGGATACAGTTGAGCCGATAGCTTCAAGACTCCAACATCGTGCGTGTACAACGCGAAGGCAACCACCTGATCACGGGGCACCAATAAACTGCGTTCCTTGTGTTCCCACCATTTCCCGGTCGATCGAGTTTCCAACTTGGGAAAGCCCGGGAAGGGCAGGGCCGGTTGTTCCTGTTCGGCTTGAGATTGAGTCTGTTTGGCATCGTCTTGGGCGTAAACCGTCACCGACAGCAGGCCGAACAAGATAACAAGCAAGTTCAATTGGCAAACGACTTTCATAGTCCACTCCCGTAGTCCACTCATTGAGAGGCAAAAATTTATTCCACTATCTTAAGACGGTCAGACTCAAAAACCATATGTCTGGTTCAACGAGCATGGCTCTATTTCTTTTTTGACCGAGTCCGTTTGACGATCAACCCTTGGCTCCATTCATCCAGCACGACTTGGCGTTGCTCCAGAGAATCGAACATCTCGATATCCAGTCGTCGATATCGCTCGTCGTCCCTCAACACGCCGAACATCTGTTGCCAGCCATCCTGTTCATGCTTGACGCGAATTGAAAAGCGAAAAATTTGCAACCAGCCTGGTCGCTGGATGGCGTGCAATTCCAACTCTTGGATCTCGGCCGAGGATCCGAAATAGCCATGGCTGTTTAACCATTTGCGGAGGTCTTTTTCGGTCACCTTGTTACCGATTAGTCGCTTAAACATTTAGATCCATTTTCTTGAGGTCGCCGGTCTTGCGAATCCCCAGACCCAGCGTCACGTACCGTTAAACCCGTCCTGTCATCAAGTTAACAACCGGCAATTAAAACCCGGCAGAAACAACCTTCAACAAAAATAGTAGATGGATTTGGTTAAGCCAAGCTAATCGAAACGGTATGGTCAGAACCCCGGTGGATTTGATGCGATTTCTGTCGCTCTATCCTGTGGCCAAATCGCTTGTTGCACTCTTTTGGCAAATTCATCCATGCTTCGCATTTCCTGCCCGAAAACTGAACGAATTCGTCAATGGTTGGATGAGCAATCCAAATGGGAATTGACGTATCCCGAGATTGGGCAGACGGGCAGCGAGGCAGGCATGCCTGACGGCTACTATCACCTGAACGTAGAACAGAAAATTGGTTCCGGACGAGCAACGTTTCAAACAGCCGTTCACTCGTTACAGCAGTGGACCTGTTTCAAGTTGAATTGGACGCGAATCGTTTTCGACGGAGTGCCTCAAGTGGGCAGGCAGATCGCGGTGGCGGCGCGGGTCGGCGGGTTGTGGTCGGTTAACTGTTGCCGCCTGATCGCTCATGATGCTGGTCAATCAGACACTAATTCTTGGTCGTTCACTGTGGGAACATTGCCGCGTCACATGGCCATCGGAGAAGAACAGATTTCACTTCGCTTCGATACTGAAACGGGTGACGTGATTTACCGAGTGCGATCCTTTTCGCGTCCGAACTGGTGGCTGGCTCGCTGGGTGACACCACTGGTGCGTCGTCAACAGAGACGTTTTTGTCGCGAGTCGGCTGCAGCATTGATCCGCTTCGTGCGAGCCCAAGACCCGGTCGGTCCATCTGTACAATTCCCGGCCTCAGAGTCTGTTGCTTAACAAATAAGCCGCAGCTAACAATCCAGCACAGACACCCTTCCGACTCAGTCACTCCCTACGGAAGTAACTCCCGACTCAGACTCAGTCACCCTCCTTCCGGAAATAACTCCCAACTCAGACACCGCCCCTCCGGGAGGGTCGCGAGGAACGTGCGGGGAGGGCAAATAGAATGCTGAATCTACAAACGACATCAAACTTGAATATCCCCTCCCCGGAGCGGAGCTCCGACCCTCC
>CAZJBW010000061.1:0-7642 GCA_964543985.1 uncultured Pirellulaceae bacterium
CGGTGTCGTAAAAACCTTCCGTTGTGCGGCAAAACCGTAGTTGATGGTGTGTCCTTTCAAAAACCCACGAAATGAGACCGACTCCAAATCGTTGCTGCGCATTCTCGCTCGCACTTTCGCGGATGGGAACGATTACTGTTTAAGATCAGTAGCGCGGGTGCGCAGATCTTGTAACCGCTCGGCGAACCGAGGGTGAACTTGAAAAAGGTATTGGCCGGCTGCGACACGACTGTCTTCAGGTTGCGGGACGGTTTGGCCGGCACAAAGTCGACAGCAAGGGACCTTCACCTTTCCCTTTTGAGTAACTTTTTGATCGACGGTCCCTGTGTTCTTGCCACGGGCGCCGGAGATGATTCCGTGTAGGATCATGCCGATTGGCCCCAACAACGCCAACACGCAACCTAAAGCTAATTCGCCACTGGAATCCGTTTTCGATGTTACTTGGCGGACTGAGGTTTCCGAGTGCTTCACCTTGATGCGATAGTCCGAGAACATGCCACACTGAATACAAACATCAGGCATCTCTTCACGGCTGGTGATCCAGATTGAGGGATAATTGAGATTTTGAGCAGAGTTGGACATATCGTGCAAACGAATTCAAGAGTTGATTCGTATAGGAAATGGGTCGGTAGGCCAGTTGATTAGCGAAAGATTCAAAACATGGAACAATGAATTTGGGACATGGAAACTTGATGAGGATCAACAGCGACCGTGCCCATTAAGCTTTATCCCAAATACAACTTTACCCCAAAGATAATTTAGCTGTAGGCCTGTCAGGTCAATCGTGCTTGACAAAATGTAGCTTGCGATACGGGTTTTGGGACGTGGACTTGTAAGTTGGACAGGCTGTAGTCATCATCATTATCACCGTATTTTGACGGGCCATCCTTCAATTCTCGCCCATTATCTGCAATTGGAATTTACCGTGCTAGTTGGTCCTGTATTTTCAAGAGAAGCCATTGTCGCACCCAGACGTCGCAAGCTTTATGTTTTCCGAACGGTCTACGCCATTTCGCTTCTGTTGTTAATGTGCACCGCATGGATGATTTTGGTCCGGACGCAGATCATTCGCAACTTGGGTGATATGGCTCGGTTTGGTGCCATACTTTTTCAGATCCTGGCGCCGTTGCAACTGGTTTTGATTTTGTTTATGTCGGCCGTGCAAACTGCCAGTAGTGTAGCCGTTGAAAAAGATAAACAGACTCTGATCTTGCTACTGATGACTCGGTTAAGCAATCACGAACTGGTTTTGGGAAAATTGTTTGCCAGCCTGCTGGGCATCGGCGTGATGCTGTTGACCGCGATTCCCATCTTTATGTTAATCGTTTTGTTCGGCGGCACTTCGTTCCAACAAGTGGGCTGGACATTCGCGGTTACTGGGATCACTGCGTTGGCTTCGGGCAGCCTGGGTTCTACCTTGGCCTTGTGGCGCGAGAAAACATTTCAAACGTTGGCCTTGGTCGCCTTGTCGATCGTATCGTGGATCTTGATAGCCGAAGTATTCGCAGCCTGGGGAGGCTCCATTTTTGGTTTCACTGGCCAGCAAATTGCCACCAGCATGAACCCACTGCGTGCCATTTTGGCGGCCAGCAGTCCGTCGGTGGTTACAGAATGGCAGTGGGGTGTTGCACCCTACTTGGTGGTGATGTCCGCACTGACCTTGTTCCTGAACGCCACCGCCATCCAGCGAGTGCGAATTTGGAACCCCAGTCGAGACGTGCGTGTCGGCCAATCCGTTGACGCCGAGGAAGCCGCCTCGATCTTTTCAGATTCCAACTCCGACGAGACCGGCAATGGTGCTCGGCCGACCGGCCCCGATGGAGCCTCGGTACAGCAACTGACCAGACGTGACGAATCGACTCGCCAAGGCCACGTGGATGCCCGAGTCCATTCGGCAAACCAAAAGAGTCGCCGAGTTTGGGACAATCCGATCCTGTGGCGCGAGGCCTGCACTTGGGCCTACGGCAAAAAAATCATCTTCATTCGCTTGGCGTATTGGGGTTTGGCTGCGGCTGTGTTCTATGTGCTGTTTACGATGGTGCAATCGGGCAGCATTTTCCAACGCGGTTCAGAATCGGCCGTTTCCATTCCTGCGGCGGCCTGGGCACTGGCACCGTTCATGTTACTTAGCTTGGTGATCGTTAACGCCTTGGGTGTCACCTCGATGACCAACGAACGTGACGGACGTTCGCTGGACTTGCTGCTAGTGACGGACCTGTCGCCGAAAGAGTTCCTGTTTGGGAAACTGGCTGGCGTTTTATACGTCACTCTGGACGTCGTCTTGATGCCAATGCTGTTGTGTGGCTTCCTGTGGATCAGCGGGGCAATGTCATTAGAGTACTTGCTGTACATGTTGATCGGGCTGATCGTCATGAACGTGTTCGTGTCGATGCTAGGTCTACACTGCGGAATGATTTACGCGAATAGCCGGCAAGCAATCGGCGTCAGCCTTGGAACCGTCTTCTTCCTATTCCTGGGCGTGGTCACCAGCATGGTGATGATGGTCTCGTTTACTGGAAACGTGGAAGCTCAGATCACGCCTTTCTTGGCGTGTATCGTGGGCGGAGCGGTCGGTTTGTATGTCGCGTTGGGTGCGCGAAACCCGTCACCCGCTTTGGCAATGGCATCGGCCCTGTTACCACTGGCGATGTTCTTTTCGATTACCAGCCTGTTGTTGGCTCGTTACCTATCGGTTTTGTTGGTGGTCGCGTTCACGTACGGCTTCACCACCACGGCCATGATCATGCCGGCACTGGGCGAGTTCAATATCTCGATGGGACGCATTCGCCAAAACGAGGACGAGTAAGACCTCGTACTGGTTTTTCGAATGATGGTTTTTTGATCGCGTCGCTTAGTTTTCGAGCTGATAGCCAAGCGATTTGATAACCGACAACATCTCTTCGTAAGTGATGAAACGGCGTCGGTGTACCAGCTTGTACTGGTCGATGGCTTGCCCTAAACGACGAGCTTCTGCTGATAGCTCGCTGTGAGTATTGGCAAATTGACGACGCTCAATAACGGGTGTGACATCCGGCTCGGTCGTTCTGCGATCAGGGAACGAGATATTCGCAGGGAACTGAGTGCTGTCGGTAGAAGGTGTTTGGCCAGTAGGATTCATAGTTGGACTCCAAAAATTGGTTACTGCGTAAATCTACGACCCACTGAAAGGGCAGTGTGAGGAATTGAAAAGAACCAGCAAATCCTGGTTAACCCTGTGCACCAAGTTTCAGGATCATTCCGGATTGTCCGGTAATGCGGATCGCTGGCAGACTGATTGGGCCCATCTAAGGTCTTCATCGACCGAAAAAGAGACCAAATTCGCATTCGTTAGAATCTGGATGGAGACGACAATCCTGCGGTTTGTGCAGGCGAACCAGTGGCGTTGGCATCGTTAAGAAAGCCCAACAGCTTGTCGATTTCGGCGTCCCCAGGGAAACGCTCGGCAGCTCTCATAGCCGTCATGATGGCGTCTGACTGTTCGCCACTCATTGATTTTGCCTGGCTTAACCCGATCCAGATTTCAGGTGTGGCATCGGATCGCCTAGCCGCGTCGGCCAATTGCTCGACCGCTCGCCGATACTGCTGCATGTTGACCAGCGCTTCCGCTTTCTGCATCACAGCATCTAACGGAATCTGATCTTTGGGAAACTGTTCCGTATACAAATCCAAAGCGGTCAATTCCTGCAAAGGTCGACGTAGGTTGCGACAAACACGTGCCACATCCAAATGAGTGTCGGCGGGAGCATTAGGCATTCCCGTCGCACGATAAAAACTGGCCAATGCGGATTCAAAGTCGTTTTGTTGCTCTTCACAACGACCCTTCAACACCCAGGCCTCGGCCATTTGGCGGTCGATTTTTAGTGCGACCCTAGCGTGCTGCAAAGCTCGTTGAGAATCGCCTTTGTCGTAGTACAACTTTCCTAACTCGACGTACAACCTGGGGTCATGCGGAGAGTGTTCGATGGCCAGTTCCAGTTGCTGAATCGCAGGATCCAATTTGCCTTGCTCGGCCAATGAAATGGCCAAGTGTTGGCGGATACGCTGATCCTTGGGGCTGGCAATCGCCGCCTGTTGCAACAGTGACTGAGCTTGTTGAGCGTCGCCTCGGTGCAAAGCGTTCAGGCCATGAAAGGTGAAATCCCGCGCCGCCGCCGTATTGGTTTCCTGAGTCACGTTGCGCCAAGAACAACAACCGCTAGTGGCAACGACAAGAATCGTCACCAAACAATATGTTGCGGTTGAAATGGAAAGTTTCAAGGCGAAACCCTTGGCTGGAATCTAAGAGGGCAAATCGGTCAACGTTCCCTAAACGACAATTCGCGGGAACTTTGAGTGGTTGGATAGGTTTTAGCGCTGGGCGACCATAGCAGTTGGCCGTATCATTGAACACATCGATCCGGAAGAAGCCGCATATGCAGAAAACCTTCCAAAATCGATGTGAAATGTACGAATCTGATAAATTGTTTTCCGTTGAAAGCACATCGTGCCAGCAGTTTTTGAAAAATACGGCGTCCACTTCCAGTATCCGGAGAACTGGCAGGTGCTTGAGAACCAACAACCAGGTTGCTGTGAAGTGCACCTGTCGACTCCGTCCGGCGCGTTTTGGTCGGTCATGGTAATTGACGACCAGATCGATCCCAATCAAGTGCTGCTGGAACAGGAAAAGCAGGTACGATCCGAATTTGAATCCGTCGAGTCTTCGCCCCACAACGGATATTTGGGCGAGCTACCCGCCAAGGGACACGACCTCTATTTCTATTGTCTGGACTTTCTGGTCGCCATGAAATCGCGTTGGGTAGAAGCTGGCGAAAACAAACTGGTCATTACGTTCCAGGCAGAAAATCGCGAATTCGAACAACTCGAACCAGTGTTTATGGCCATCACAACAAGCATGCTGAAAAATCTGACTCTAACCGATTCTGCGGCAGCCAGCACTTAAGTTGATCGGGCATCCATTGCGTAACGTTGACTTGTAGTTTTTACAAACTGGCATGGCAGAAATGCATGTAGTTCCCATGCTGTCATTCAACGGAGAGTCAGAAGCTCAGTTTGTTTTCGCGTGCCCAGCTGCTTTTACCGGCATTTCCAATTCAGCTGGGTACAGACCAATGATTCTTTAGAAAATTGGCACGGCTTGTGCGTAATGAAGTTGCGACGCAATGCGTCTGATTATTGGAGTCCGATTTTTCAGACATGGAAGTCAACCGTAGATCTTAGGCAACCGCCGTCGGAGTATGACGGAAGAACTAATTGCGGCATCGAAAACGATTGGTTTTCAAAGAATGCTATGCAGCCACTTTTTTACGGTAATGGGGCTCGCTTGGGACAACGTCTCAATCGAGCCCTTTTTTTGTGCGCCCAAACATTTCAGGCGCCCTGGAAAATCAAGGAACACTCCAAACCATGACCGTGTCATGCACTCCGTCCCAAACCTCGGTATCGGCACAGAACACAATCAGATCGCCAGTCGACAGGTCAGGCGATTCTCCTGCCCAAGCGTCGACCCATTCGCGAAGTCCCCGCAGTGTCAAGGAATCCAAACGGGCGGGGGCCACACCCCACAACAGCGACATTCGATTGACAACTTTCGGATTATTGGTGACCGCCAAAGTAGGGATGTAGTCGCGTTGTTTTGATTTGACGATGGCGGCCCGGCCATCGGTGGTAGCAATCACGACCAACTTGGCCTCGACTTTTCGAGCGATCAAGGCCGCCCCGAACATGACAGCTTCAGTAACCGCCGCATCAGGGTCTTTTTCTGGAGACAGGTTACGCGAAGGTCGACCGACCAAAGCCTTTTCTGTTTCCGATTGAATCTTTTGCATCATCATGACGGATTCGATTGGGTGGTCGCCAATCGCCGTCTCGCCCGACAACATGCAAGCGTCAGCACCGTCCAGAATCGCATTGGCCACGTCACTAGCCTCGGCTCGCGTCGGACGACGGTTATTGTGCATACTCTCCAACATCTGAGTCGCAACGATGACTGGCTTGCCGATTTTGCCACAGGATTTGATGATTCGTTTTTGAGCGAGCGGCGTTTTTTCGATTTCGATCTCAACGCCCAAGTCACCTCTGGCCACCATGATCGCGTCGGCAGCCTGCACGATCTCGTTTAGGTTTTCCATGGCTTCACGTTTTTCGATTTTGGCGATCACCATCGCTTGGCTTCCGTTGGAACGCAGCAGCTTCTTTAGATCGGCAACTTCAGAGGCCTGGCGAACAAAACTGAGACTGACGAACTCGACTTCGTTCTTGGCTGCCCACAATGCATTTTCTCGATCGACGTCCAGCAGCGCGGGAACTCCCAAATTGACGCCTGGCAAATTGACGCCCTGACGCGAACGGATCTCGCCCCCGTCTTCGACTCGACAAAACACCTGATCGGGTGTTTTGTTAATCACCGTTAGTCGGACCAGACCGTCACGAATCATGATCTGATCATCAAGCTTCAATTCGTCGATCAACGGCTCGTAGGTGCAGGTCAACTCATGAGGCTCGCTGGCTACTTCGCCTCGCACAAATTTGACCTCCGCGCCCGCTTCCAAATTCAATGGCTCAGTATGCAGTTGGCCTAAACGAATTTTTGGGCCAGCCAGATCAATCAAGATTCCCACAGCTAGCCCGGTGTCACGACAGGCGGCGCGGATCTTTTCAATCGCTGCTTGATGATCTTGCTGAGTGCCATGAGCCATATTCAGCCTGAAAACATCGACGCCCTCTTTCATCAATCGACGCAGTGTCTGACCGTTAGTACAAGCCGGGCCAAACGTCGCGACGGTCTTCGTGCGAGTCAGTCTGGGGCGCATTGGGTCGTTGAGAGCAGCCGAGTCGCCGTTACCTTTTGTCTGACTCATCGAATTCACAATCCTTCATGGAATCTATCGAAACTGACGTTGGCATTTAATCGGTTTTAGGGTCAATTGGCGAGTGGTCATGGTGATTTTTGCGAGTTCAAATCCGCGAAATCGACCGCTTATCGTGCCACAAGGGCCAGAAAACCGCTTCAATTCCAGATTTGATGTGGAAAAAGCGTCCCAAAAACGGGAGTTAAGTGTCTTTGTATAAAGAACGCCAACGTTCTAAATTTCATCAAACACACGGTTTTTTGCCGTTTTTTGACTAACAGCAAACAATGATTTGTTAATCCTTGACGTTCTTCTGGACTTGTTTTCCCAATCCCTCTTATACTGGGGATCCAACATGTTTTACTCCCGGTTGAATCCATGCGATACATTCTTCTCTTCGCCTGCATGGCATTGACGATCACTTTGACGAGTTCGATTGTTGCGGACATTGTTGAAACCCAAACCACCGAAGCCTCGGAAGATTCAGATGCTCTGCAACTTGACATTCTGGCTGTGGCAGACGAAGAAATCTCGATTGATGGTAATAATACCGTGGTAAGCGTTCCAGAACCTGCCACCTTTGGTGCTATTTCACTGGCTTTGGCTGTTGGCGGAGGCTTACTGATTCGCCGAAGAGCATAAAAGACGTCAGCGCATAAACTTCGCGCTGTTTGCACAATTTGACATACAAAGGTCCCGATAAATTTCGAGGGCTTTTTTTTTGCCAAATCATTCTCGCCTCAACATTTCCTTCCCCACCTTCTAAGAACATTTACCCTTCTAAGAACATTTAC
>CAZJBW010000061.1:7742-32015 GCA_964543985.1 uncultured Pirellulaceae bacterium
CTCAACATTTCCTTCCCCACCTTCTAAGAACATTTACCCTTCTAAGAACATTTACAAAACGCATTAATCAAAGTTCCATGGACAAGAAATCATTCACTCTGATCGATGGATACAACGTGTTGCACGAGTGCGGTTTCATCAGCAATCGCGGGGGCGGTCCGAAGATGCTGGAAAAGGCTCGAATGACCTTCTTGGGATTTTTGGCCAAGTATCTGAACGAGGAGCAACGGGCGCGGTGTACCGTCGTTTTTGATTCCAGCGAAAAGGGGCTGCCCAACCGCTTGACCATTCACAATATTTTGGTCGAGTTCGCGAATGAGTACGCATCGGCCGACGAACTAATCTGCCTATTGATTCGCAAGCATCATGCCGCAAAACTGCTGACGGTGGTTTCGTCGGATCACCAAATCCAAAAAGTCGCCAAGACTCGCAACGCAAAATTTTTAGACAGCGGCGATTGGTTCGAACAACTGACAATGTCCAGTGACACGATCACAGGCGGCCAAAAGCCAACGTCGAACACCAAGAACAACAAATCAGTCGACGTGAATTATTGGATCGACAAGTTGGATGTGCGAGACCTGGACATGCAGGAATTGGCACAGCCCGAAAAGCCTGTGCGAGAAGTCGCGGCAGACGATGTTCCGGAAGTTGCCGACGATATCTTTCCGCCTGGCTTTGCCGACGACCTATTCGACGAACTGGATTAGCGAAAGTCGCGTGAACGAGTCTTTAACTCTCGTCGTTCTCCCAGACGTTCTGCCAAATCCTCCAACCGGTTCACGATCACGTGTATGACGCCACTGCGTCGTTCCAACTTGCCGTGAGCGATCCAGGCCGGTCGAGTTCTGACGATCTGGTAGTATCGGTCCCAAATTTGTGGCTTAACGACTAGATTGATCGTTCCCGTTTCATCTTCCAACGTCACGAACGTAATCCCTTTGGCCGTCGCCGGTCGTTGCCTCAAAATCACCAACCCAGCGACTCGTAATTGGCGATCATTTGGTTTCGATTCCAGTTGCTCTGCCGTCGAGACTTTCAATTCGCTTAGTTTCTGGCGGTAAAACGAAATCGGGTGAGCTCTTAATGACAGTCCGACTGTTCGGTAATCGGCAAACACTTCCTCGTGCTGTGCCAACGCTGGCAGCAGAGCGTCTTGATCGTCGTCGGCGGACAAATCGCCAAACAACGGTTGGTGCTGTGGCTTTTTCTCTTGCCCCAATGCTTGCCACAAGGCGACTCGTCGATCCTGTTTCAAAGAAGCCAGAGCATCCGCATTGCTAAGCCGCTCAATTGGCGCCTGCCCCAACCCAGTACGTTGGGCGAATTCAGCCAACGATGTGAACGGACCGTCTTGCCGCGCTTGCTGGATCTTTTCACCAGTACTTAATCTCAATCCTGTGATTTGTCGAAATCCTAAACGCAAGGCAGGCTGGGGCAGGGGAGAGGCGTGTGCATGAACTCGCTGGGAAGGCAGAGCTTCTGTTGTGTCGGAACCAGATTCAAAGTCAGCTTCAGATTCTGCAAGCCTTTCCAACGTATTGTCCCAGTCGCTGAAGTTCACGTCGACGGGCAGCACTTGCACACCATGTTTTCGCGCATCGGCAATCAATTGGGCCGGAGCATAAAATCCCATCGGCTGAGCATTCAAAACCGAGGCTGTAAATGCTGCCGGGTAGTAATACTTTAGCCAACACGAAACGTAAACGAGCTTGGCGAAACTGGCTGCGTGCGACTCAGGAAATCCGTACTCGCCAAACCCGCGAATCTGGCGAAACACTTGTTCGGCAAATTCGTCGTTCAATCCGTTTGCCTGCATCCCATTCATAAGCTTCTCGCGAAACTTCTCGATAACGCCCGTCTTCCGCCATGCCCCCATCGCTCGTCGCAACTGGTCGGCTTCACCGGGTGTGAATCCAGCCGCCACGACGGCCAGTTTCATAGCCTGTTCCTGAAAAATGGGGACGCCTAAAGTGCGATGCAAAACTGCCTTAATCTGATCGTTGGGATAGATCGGTTGTTCTTCGCCATTGCGTCGACGCAAATAGGGGTGCACCATGTTTCCTTGAATCGGGCCAGGCCGCACGATCGCCACCTCGATCACCAAGTCGTACCAGTTACGAGGTTTCAATCGTGGCAGCATCGACATTTGACCACGACTTTCAATTTGGAACACGCCCACCGTGTCGGCCGCACAAATCATGTCGTAAACCAACGGGTCCTCTTGCGGGACACTGGCCAAGGTCAACGGGCGTTGCCAATGCTGATCGACCATTTCAAAACATTTGCGAATCGCAGTCAGCATGCCCAGACACAGACAATCTACCTTCAACAAACCTAACTCTTCCAAATCATCCTTGTCCCACTGAATCACCGTACGATCAGCCATAGCGGCGTTTTCGATCGGAACCAACTCGTCCAGTCGTCCTTGAGTAATCACCATGCCGCCTACATGTTGAGACAGGTGACGTGGAAAGCCCAGCAAATCGTTTACCAGGTACACCAACCGTTGCCCGGTATCCGAATTCGGATCGATGCCCACGGTCTGGCAACGCACTTCCAAGTCGTCCGGGTTGTGATAGCCATCGACCTGCTTGGCCAACGCGTCGACTCGATCCAGCGACAACCCCAATGCCTTGCCAACATCGCGAATCGCACTGCGAGCCCGATAAGTGATGACGGTCGCGGCCAATCCCGCGCGGTCTCGACCGTACTTTTCATACAGATATTGCAAAACTTCCTCGCGACGTTCGTGCTCGAAATCCACATCAATATCAGGGGCTTCGTCGCGTTCTTTACTGATGAAACGTTCGAACAACAGGTCCGTGGTGCCAGGGTCGACCGAGGTCACTTTCAAGCAATAACAAACGGCCGAGTTCGCCGCTGACCCTCGCCCCTGGCACAAAATCTGACGGCTACGGGCAAACCGCACCAAGTCGTAGACCGTCAGAAAGTAGGCCTCGTAGTTCAATTCTTCGATCAAATCCAGTTCGTGGTCGATCTGCTTTTGCACTTTGCCAGGCACGCCTTGCGGATAACGTTCTTTGGCACCTCGGGCTGTCAGACGACGCAAATATTGACTGGGCGTTTCTCCTTCCGGAGCCAACTCCAACGGGTACTCGTAACGCAACTGGTCCATTTGAAAATGGCAACGATCGGCAATCTCGCAAGTGCGTCGCACCGCGTCCTCTAAATCGCGAAACTGAACAATGCGTTCGTCCACCGGTTGCAGATGCCGCCATGCGTTGGGTAACAGCAAGTCACCCGCCTGTTGCACCGTGGTGTGATTCTTGGTCGCCGTCAACACATCGTGCAGCGGCATGCGAGCTGGCGAGTGATAAAGCACGTCGCCGGCTGCCACCAACGGAAGCCCCGTTGTTTGCTCCAACTTTTTCAACTGAGCGATTCGCCAAGCATCGTCACTGCCGTGATACATTTCGGCCAACAAGTAACAACGATCGCCAAAAATGTCAGCATAGGCCTGAATGCGATCATTGGCCGTCCGTTTCCCATGCCCTTTTACGTGATACCATTCGTAACTGACGTGATCCGACTGCAAGTGTTGCATGGGCACTCGGTCGCCTGGAAAACAAGGCTGCGCGCCTGCCAGTAACCCATCGGAATGTTCAGCAATATCTTGCTGTCGCAGCCAGCACTGGCCTTTAGGAGCCCGACGACGCCCGATCGTCAGTAGACGAGACAGGTTCGCATAACTGCGACGATCCGTGGCCCACACCACAATTGGGGGTGCGTCATTGGGGATTAACTCGGCGCCGATAATCAACTTCAAATTAGTATTTCTGGCGGCAGCATACGCGCGCACCACGCCAGCCAGAGTGTTCTGGTCAGTGACGGCCAACGCCACATAGCCCATCTGAATCGCTCGCTCAACTAACTCGTCGGCGTGCGATGCCCCTGTTAGAAACGAATAGTTCGTTTTGCAATGCAGTTCCGCATACTTGCTTCCACACATTCAAAACTCCCCATGCAAAAACCATTTCCGCTTTTGCAAATCTCGATAAACCCACCACCAACGCTGGCCCTCCGTTTCAATCCGCCAGTAATCGCGACGCACCGTTGGTCCGCGCCACCACGCGGTCTCGATCCGTTCAGGCCCCCAACGACGCAAGACTTGATACTGTCGTTTCTGGCAAAGAAAGACGGCGGGGATATTGGACGCTTGGTGTTGCGAGCCATCCACGGATACCGCCGACAACGGAATGGGATGCGGGTGTAACGTCAAAGGCCGCTGCAGAGGCGAGATGGCACTGGGGGTTCGCGAGCGTCGTTTTTGTTGCACTTTTTGGTTGCCTACCAGTGACTCGAAATAGTAACTGTCTTCTACTTGAGCTCCACTTTGCAGAACCGGTCGCAATACATTTTCACTACCCAAACGACTGCTCAAACGATTTATCAATTGGCTTAAAGCCTGTTTGTCCAGACGTGGATTTTCGTCGAACAGCTGTCGCTGCCTTTCGACTAATAAAACACAGTTGCGTACCGAGACCGAAAGTTGCTGGACCTGGAAATGCAAACGTTGCCGTTGCTTGCTCGCGCCTTTACTTCGGTTAGCATTTTTGTTTTTGCGTTGACGAAACAAATCTTCCATCTGCATTTCGACCAACGGCATCAACTGTTCCAAATTGGCCGTAGGGCGGAACAGTTTGATCGCCATATCGACGGGGTCGCTATCGGGTCCTTTTAACTGGAACTGCCACACCAACCCACCACGTCCGTTGCTACGCATTTGCTGACACAATTGTCCTGCCAGACGCGACATGATGACCTGAATCGTTTCCCGGTCTGTGATCGGATAGTCCAGTAATTTTTCCACCTGATAGTTGGCCGGTGGATAGATCGCCTCAACGACCTCGGCAATCTTTCCGTCCGCTTGATCCAATCGCCATGTAATCTCTTCGCCAAAACGGCTACGCAAACCGGCACGCGGCAAACTGCGAACATGCTGCACTTGATAAACGCCTAACTGTCGCAACGTTTCTACCGTGGTGTCCTGCAAACGCAAAGCATCCACGGGCAGTGATTCGAAATCTTTTGCACCCTCGCCCGCACCTGCGACAGCCTGGTCCGTGTCGATTTCCTGTTCTGCAAAACGAGCCAGCGCCCAAGCCCTGCCAACCGTTTCAGCAATCGCCGTACAGACCAGGTAACCCAACGATTGAAAATAGCGATGCACGTGCAATCGCAAACCGTTCTGACCACCAAACAGATGGGTCAAACCCGTGACATCAAGCAATATCGCTGACGGTTGGCGGTTGCGACGAGAATGATTCGCCGCAGGTTTTTTGCGTTCGTTGACTTGTGACGTGTTCTCTAGTCCAACAATCGGGCTGAACCTTTGACAGTCTACGGCCAGTTGTTGCAACTGCTGCAAGTCGACCGTCGCATTATGTTCAAAGACATGAAAACGCTGAAACTGACGACTACGCCCCACTAACGATTTGGCCTCGGAAAGCGGCATACCTGTTCGCGCACCAGACAACTGAGCCGCCGGTGAAACTGCTGTCACCACTTGGCCTCGGTTCGGCTGGTTTCGATACAGCACGATCTGATTTTTCCTAAGCTCGCTGCTGGCGGCGACCAGTCTTTGGATGGGCCAGTTGGGCAGCCAAATGCAGAGCAGATTCCGTGGTGGTGGTTGTTTCGGTTCGTTCATGATCCGGAATACCGACTGTAGGTTGAGCCAATACGGTTACCTTTCCAGTCGTGAAATCGATTCGCAACTGGAACTCCTTTTGTGTTTTTGCTGCTCCACTTCGTGCTCGCAACAAACGCACATCCAAAACGCGATCAAACCCAGCATCCACCGAACGGTTTGTATGTTGAGTTGATCGTTGTTGATTTTTCGAACGTTTCTGTAACGCTGTTTGAAAAGCGTGTTGCATCGGGGCCGACCGCCGAACTGGTTGGTCTGGCCGACACAAGGCCGACCTTGTTGACTGTCGAGCAGTTGGCAATGCTTGCCCGACTTGCCACTGCACTTCTGACCAGCCAGGCTGCCCCAAAATATTGAGCGGTCGTACGAACATCCCCATCGCGCCGCTCTGTTCTGCCGACAACTGAAAGCGTCGCAACCAGCGTTCGTGGACTTGCCCCAGAGTTCCCCAGACGGCAGCAACCGCCGGACAACGCAACGCTTGATCGATCGACCACAACAGAGTCGAAGATAATTTGCTGGTTTGTGAACTCTGTTGTGTAGAAGATTTTGTTGTGGGGTCTCTTAAGACGATCACGTTATCTAACGAGATCCCCCACGCTTTGGCGGCTGCTGGAAAGAAAGATCGCTGCTGGTCCACAATGACCAACGCCCCGCCATCGGCACAAGCTGCCCGAGCCGCCAACAGAGCCAACAGGTCGGCCCCCAGACCGCTGCTGGGCGTCAACCATTCTGTAATGGTCCCCGTAGCCAAACCACGCTCGGGAAGGCACTGGTCCAGTTCTCGACAACCGGTCGAAACCACCTTGGTATCGCCGTGCCGTCCGGCAGTTTCCAATTTTCGAATTCGATTGCGGAGCGATTCCACAACCATCGAAGATCCCATATCTTTCGTCCGTGCAACATCCATGGCTCGTCCATGACAAGAAGGTAGACAGCATCTATCTATGCGAAGATCCTGCCAGCCAAGATTGACAAGTGCGGTCACATGTCAGAAGAAAAATGCCTGACTGCAAAAAAAACTGAACTTGTGTTCAGTTATCGAATCACGTCCAAAGAAATGCAAGCATTTCTGAAAAACGCTTGATTATTCCGAAAACAAAGCATTTTTCGGCAAAAGCAGTAAACGAGCGACAGGGAAAACTTGTCGACAGAATGCGACCAAGTTTTTTTTGAGAAACAACGGGGAAGGGCAGGGGAGTGGGCCCAAATTGAACCAAAGTGAACCCAGTAAACAACGCCAGTCGGCCTTTATCACGCACCGCTACCCGGCTGAACGGTCGCGGAACTTGATCTTTTCAATCAATTTAATGATCTGTCGATTATCGTCGCGATAACCCGAGATGGCCTCGACGGCAAAAATTGTATCTTCGTAACGCAGCGCCGTATCGGCATCAATTTCGGCCTCGATTTCGACCCCCGATCCAGGGTCACTACTGCCACTTCCCACAATGTTGATGACGAAATCGTTTAGGCTTTTGAAGACCCGACGCGACTGTTCATTTTGTTCTATTTGAGCGTCTGATAAGGGGACTTTGGGATCTTCTTGCCGGATAGGGTAGACCGATCGAGCCCACGACTGCGTCTCAATGCCATAGGTCACCTCGATCCTCTCAAGGAAACGACTTTCGGCGTTCGCGATCAAACGGACCTCAAGAAAATCTTCCAAAGTATCAGGTGTAATCGTCTGAGTATCAGCAGCCGAAGGCATACGAATGTTGAAATCACCCTCTAGAGCCGTGACTTTATAGGTCATGATGAAGAACACCAGCAACTGGAACACGATGTCGATCATCGGTGTCATTTGCAGTTTAATTTCTTCGTTTTGTTTGTCGTAGCCGCGAATTTTCATAGGAACACTTTTGCTTCAATTGCCAGTCTAGCTGCATACACGTCAAAGGATCGTCACCTGATCCGCTCGATCACTCGCAGCGAGAACGTTTCTAGTTCCAAATCTCGACATTTATTCATCAGCCTTTGAACCTCTCCCGTTTCCACGTCCAGATCCGCACGAATGATGACATTCACCTTGCCGACCGCCACACCTTCGCGACTAGCCCGACCGATTTCACGATTCAGGATTGGACGCAACACATCGATACTGGCCACCACATCATCGAAGTGCGAAACGCTACCGTCATCCTTCAAGTTCAGAGTGATCTTGTAGGGAGGCTGTTCTTCGGGCGGCTTGGCCAATTCGCTAAGCGGCAGATTGATTTCTTCACCCTTTTCAACTTCTGAGAAGTTGATGATCAGCATAAAAAAGGCGATCAACTGGAAAGTCATATCGATCATGGGCGTCAAATCGCCTTCGAGGACTTCCGAATTTTTTTTGCGAAACTTCATAGGGTTCCCGAATTGATTAAGTCTTGCCACCAGATACGTTTTCGAATCGGCTCATCAGGTTCTCGCTGACGATGCCGACCTCCAGCACCAACCGTTGCACTCGGTTTCGCAGAATGTTGTAGGCCGCAATCGCCGGAATCGCGATCGCCAATCCGATCAGAGTCGTGACGAGCGCTTTCGAAATCCCATCCGCCAAACTTTGTGGGTCCGGTGATCCACCCTGGATGGCAATCGTGCTAAACGAGTTGATCATACCGTGAACCGTTCCGAACAGACCGATCATCGGCGAGATCGTTCCGATCAACGCCAGGTAGCTAAGCCGGTGATCCAACTTCATGCTCTCTTCTTCCCCAACCTCTTGCATCCCTTCAACGGCTTGAGCGTATCCGGCGGTCAGCTTGGCGAGACCGGTTGATAGAACGTTGCCCAGGAAGGATTCATCTGCCTTGGCCATTTCGTAGGCTTCTTGGTAATTCTTCTGATCCAGATTTTGCTCGAAGTTCTCAATCAGGTGATCGGGGCAAACCGTTTCGCGACGTGCCGAAATCAGGTTCATGACAAACAGAGCCACCAAAGTGAACGACAGCACCAGGAACACGATGATGTACAAGGCACCCAACGATTCGAACAACCAGCGTAACGCCGATTTCTTTTCGCCAGATTCTCCACCAGAACCACCATCTGCCTCTTGGAATGCTTGAGCTTCACTGGCCAACTGTGGAGCAAACGTCAAGAAACAGCCAAACAAAACGATCGCACATCCGATCAAGATTCGGCGTCGACGAATCCGTTGTCGTTCCAAAGGGCTGGTCAGCAGACCATTGGCTTGAATGTCAAAAAGACGCATTAAGGATCTCCAAGTTCGATATAAACGGCATCTCAACCGACGTTGTAATTTCAGGTCCGGTGTGGGTGGTGATTCTAGCTACCTTAAATTGCTTCCGCAAACTAAGAGGGCTGGTTAGCCTCGAGTTTGCTTTAAGGCCCAGTAGGTGTTTCGGTACAATTCCGACAACTTTTGCCGAGCACGATTTGCCCGATCGGTTCGTTCTGCCGTTTCCCACAACTTGCCCAGTTGAAACAGAGCTTCCGAATGACTTTCGGGGTTCAGGTTAAATAGCAAGTCGGTTCTAAGATAAGCACGAATGGCCTGTTTTGTCTCGCCAGCCTGTTGATGGCAAGCACCCAAAGCGTTGTAGGCATAGGCGTAAAGCTCGACGTTCTTCGAGCTTTCATTCTTAATCACTGACAATGCCAGTCTCTTTCCACCTTCCACATCGCCGCTCATTCCTAACGCCTGAGCCTGCAGGCACTTGGCGATCAGTTTGATCTGTTGAGCAGAATCGTCGGTGTTTTCACTCTTTTCAGCTTCGCGAAAGGCCTCAATCGCGCCTGGAAAATCGCCGGCATATAGTTTTGCTTTACCAATTTTAAGCTTTGCCAAAAAACGGTACTTGGGCCACGATCCATTGGCCGTTTTTTCGTATTGCTTGATCGCAGCATCCAGTCGACCGCCGAACAACGCCAGGTCACCGAAGGTATCCAGAATCTCGTAGGTACGAAAACTTTGTGGATGAGTTTTCATAAATTCGCTAACCAGACGTGCGGCTGAATCACTGGTGACGCTTCCACCTTGCAAGGCAATTTTGGCTGCCGACATCGCTTTGTAGAAATCCAATTCGTGTTTAATCAAGGGGCGGCTGGGTGCTTCGGTAATACTCTCGATTCGGTCGAAGCAAGCCTTGAAGCGTTCATCATTGAAAGCCGTAATGGCGCGCATTAAATCGTTTTGCCCCGAGTAGCGAATGGACCGCACGTTCCAAGGAAACACATCTTTATTGCCATCGTTGGTGGAGACGACAATTTTTTCAGCTGTAAATGTTTGTATGGTGCCACGCACGGGACTGCCATTAACCAGGTTGATGGCTTCCGACTGAGCGATCAGAGCTGCATCTACACAAAAAATTGCGGCCACCATCGTCAATGTAACGTTGAGGAATCGTTGGTTTATTCTCATGATTATCCCTTTTCCTTTTTCATGGTGGATGCCTGTTCACTTAAACGGTTGACCCAGGGCGATCCGCCCAGGTCACCGACCTTTTCAAGAAACTGAGTGATCTCGTCAATCGCCGACTGTTGCAAATCGTTATCACCTTTGATTTTTCCGTAACCAAATTTGCAGCGAGCCAGATTGTAAATGCATTCGGCCAACAACTCGTTTTTCTTGTTGCGTTGAGCCGACTTGGCCAGGTTGTTCCATCCCATGATGACCCGCGATTCCTTGCCATCATCCGTTTTTCGCAGCCCGCCACCGCGAATCGCCTTTACCAACACAGCGGGATCATTCTTTGACAATCCCCATTCGGTGTAAGCCAAGTTGGCCTCGCGTTGCAGATCCGTAAACAGGCGGTTTCGGCCGACGGCCAGAATATCGGCGAACTCGTTGATCGCCGCTTGGTAATCTCCTGACCCACGCAATGAATTGGCCAAACCTCGCGAAATCGCCAACTTAATGCGACTGTCCGCTTCCGGAGTTTCCTTCAGTTGGCGGTAAACTTTGATGGCTTGGCCAAACAAACGCTTCGCATCGCTTTTCAAATCGCTTTCAACCAAACCCGTTCCGATCTCGGCCAACATCGATCCAGTCAGCAACATCACGTTTCGGTCATTCGAATTGGTTTGGGAAGAAAGGAAAGACTCAATACCCAACGCAAACGCTTTCCGCTGTTCTACGTTTTCCAAGTCATCGAATTGTTGTTTCAGTTCCTCAGCCAAAGCGAAATAGATATCCGACAGTTGTTTCTTGCCTTGTTCGGTGCCACCAATTTCAGCCTGCAAGGCCTGCAACACTGCTTGTGATTTTTCGACCCAACTTAGTGTGTCCTTACCATCACGCAATTTCGCCAGGTAGGCCCGCATAGCCGCTTTGTAGGTATCACGACGAAAGGCGCTTTTGCTGGTTGCGGGATGCTTATCTTTGATCAAATCCAACGGAGCAACTGACGTTGATTCCAACTGGTAAATCGCTTTGTCCGGTTCGTTGATCTCCAAATACAATTCCGCGAGCGACAGTGATGATCGAGCTTGATAGGCAGTCAGTCCCGACTTTTTCAACGGAGCCACCCCGTCTTCCAGCATTGTGCGGGCTTGTTGCAATTTAGCCTGCAAGTCGTTGGTCGATACGGTTTGTTTTTTCTTATCTTTTAAGTATTGAGACCAGGTGCGATTACCGACCTCCAGCACAATCGCCGGTCGCGTCGGTGCATCGACGGGAACTTTCGCCAGATACCTCTCGGCCGCCGCCGCGTCATTCTCGCTCAAAGCCAACAACGCCATGATCAAGCCAACTTGTTCCGACTGGCGACTATTAGGCCAAGTTTTGAATATATGGTTACTATTGCTAACCAATTGTTCGCGTTCAAAAGAAACATCCGCTTGTGGATCACTCCTTTTCGCTTCTCGGTACAGATTCCAATACGACTTCACAACCAAAGCGACTGCTGGCGCGGTACCTGAATTGGATGGAAATTGCTCTAAGAGAAATTCACCGATGATGGCGGACTCGAAAAAGTTATCAACTTGAAAATGCGTCGCACATTGCAGGTAGCGAATGTTCGAAATGTCATCGTCAGCCGTTTCGGCCGACGTCATCGACAACGCCAAGTCCAGCATCTGTAGAGCCTCGGTTGATTTCTGCTCCAGTTGCTGCCGCAGCTGCTGCACTTCTTTTTCTTTTTCAGACTTCGCAGCAGCATCGGTTGCGGCTTTTAGTTCTGCATTGGCCCTTGCCAAATCCGATCTCAGTTGACTGACTTTCAATTGGATGTTTCTGGCACGTTCGCGAGCCTCGGGCATGGTTTCAGGAGGTCCCTTAGCACTGTCATCAACAATCTCGACCTTGTCGCCCCACGACTTCAACAATGCCTGAGCTTCCTCACGGTGCTCGCCTGGCGTACGTGCCAGTTGCCGCATAATTTTGCCGGCTTCGTTTCGCAAAGCGGTCAGTTTCTTACGCTCTTCAGGGCTACTGGGACCGCCGTCGGCCACGATGCGATCACCGATCAGAGCACAAGCCCTACCAAATTCCATACGGATTTTGATGCCGTCAGACGTGCGAGCAAAGTCAGGGGAAAGCGAATAGAAAACGGTTTGCAGCCTGGCGAAAACGTCATCCAGTGGATAAGGGTCTTTGGTCTTCCAACATTTGATCGCGATGACCGACGCTTCCCGTTTCTTTTGAGCGACCAGTGGACCACGTGGTTGTTCGAAGATTTCATACAGGTAACCCAACGAGCGCTCGATCTCGCCAAGCTTCTGATAACAGCGGGCGGCGCCCAAGCATCCGTCCAGGCCCGCTTTATAGTTGCGGTACTTGTTAAACAAATCGTCGAAATCAGTCGCAGCCTCGGTCAGTAGACTCTGATAATTTGGGTGTTGCTTGCCAAACGAATTGGCAATTTGTTCTTTCACCACTGGCGACTGAATCCGCACGGAAACATATTTTTCTTGCAGGCGTCTGCGATTAGGGCCAGCCTGCGGATCTTGCGGGTCCAGTGGCTTGGTCACCTCGGCGGCCAAACGGGTTCGAATCCCCTCGTAGGCTTCCGCCGCTTCGGTCAACAGAGCTCGAGCTTTTTCCTGTTTCTCACCGCGTTGAGTAGCGGTTAGGCGGTCCGCTTCGGAATCCGACAACAAGCGGCGAGCTCGTGCCATCAATATTCTTGCGCGTTTTTCCTGAGCCTCGGCCAACAACGGCGTTGAAGGATTCGTGTTAATGAACTCGGCCAAAACTTTTTGGGTTTTATCCAGCTGAGCAGAAATGCGATCCGGATCACGAATCAAATTGGCTTCGTCCAACAGAACATCCACTTTGGCAAGCGGCACCTTATCCCTGAATGCCTGAGGGGCCAAATCGGAAGTAGCCATTTCGTCAAGGTATTCGAGTGCCACGTCGAACAAACGTTCCTGACGCAACGCATCCACAAAGTCCTGACAAGGTTCTTGAGCTACCACACTGGCGGCTGATACACATAACCCAAGAGACAGACAAAAACGAATCCACGCAGTCATGTTTGACACTCCAACACTCATTAAACACGGCGATCGCATTGTGTTTCCTGTAACAATTAAACGATAACCAAAGTGCACAACGGTCCCATACCAGGAAGGGACCGAGGATCAATCCAAGGACAATGGCCTTGGAACTGGGTTGCTTGCCGCGAGACGAGAACAAGCTTGGAAGCGGTAGAAGGCACGCGGCGTAGGTTGGTATTCTGCCTGCAAGGCAGGGACCTCCACCACTGTTAAGGTACCCCAAAACAGCACAAAATCAAGCTGCCAAGAATACCACCAGAACCGTCCATCGACTTACAAAGTATGCTGAATTACCCCGATTCGGTATAATTTCGGGCATCCATCTACTTCCCAATTTGAAAACGGACATCCTACTCAGCTCATTTCCGCCAAGTCTTCAATCATAGATGTTGAAAATCCCTCTTTTGCGTCACAGAGTTTATGGCCAAAAAAACCAAGTTCACGATCCCAATCCGTGAGGATGCGGACCAAGATGCCGATGAACGCCACGTTCAAGCTGCGGAAGAATTGCGTCGACAACGCCAAGAAAGAAAACAGCAAGCAGGGTCATGGGTCACGCCCACGACCTTTCGCTTAGCGATGCTGTGTACCATGCTGGGCCTGGTCATCTGGGCAATGAACCACGCCAGCCGCCCGGAAAGTTGGAATTGGTTGTTCAAGTTCGATCGCGTCAACCTACAGGACGAGGCCAACGAATCGTCCGAGCTACCCGTAGCCGATTTACCTTTGTCCAACACGTTTCGCCAACCCGATTCCAACGAGCCAGCTTCGTCAACTTCTGAATTAGAAACCGAAGCCAGTCCACAGCCACCCAGCCCCCCCGGCCAACAAGCCGACTCGCCCTCCGCCGAGACTTCCAATCAGTCCGACGGTCCTCGTGAATCAAAGTTGAAATTTGTAGTAACCGATGATCACCAGCAAACCGAAATTGCATTTTGGCGACAACTGTTAGAGGAACTAGACGGGACGCAACAATCGCGGCTTTTCAACTTGATGGATGCGGCCGTTCATCAACGTCCTCTGCATGGCGGAGGCACGGCTAGCGTTACGCCGTTGTATCGCCAGATGTTACGGATGCGTCAGCAGTTTCATGCCGACATCCCTGACAATCAAGAATTGACCTTGGCGAAAATCAAAGCCTGGGAACGGCTGTGCTTTCCAGCATTGAAGGCTGTGGTCGACGACCGTGTCAGTCCAAAATTCACCAATGAATCAGTACGCCAGCTGCATCAATTTTTGACAACGGCAGCCAACGAATTGATACGCGACAAAACGGCGGTATCGCGACCTCGAGAAGCGTTCGCCTGGTTTGCGGCTTGGGACGACGTCTTCGAGCAACCGTTGGAACAGGAAATTGACGAAACCGCGACAGTCACTCAATTACTCGCACAGCCCGAAGCGTGGCGAGGCAAGTATCTGAGGATCGAGGGAACGGCCATGCGAATCGAACGCATTTCGGCCACGTTTAACGCTTTGGGAATCGACCGTTACTATGTGATTTGGATTCGTCCAGACCACCCCTCATCGTTTCCCTACTGTGTTTACACGTTTAGCGCCCCCGAATCTTTGCTGGGCGACCCCAGCGAAAAAATGCGTGTTGTCAATCAACGTGTGTCCACCACGGCTCGCTTTTTCAAGAACCGATTGTTTAGCGCGGGCGAAGCGGCTTATGCTCCTGTGTTACTGACAGGCACAGTCGAGATACCCGACGTCGCCACCGCCCCCAGAACTTTCCGTCTACCTTCGACAAACGTCGTCTTGCTAACGCTGTTGGTCATTGCGTCGTTTGCTGGCTTCTTAGCCATCACCGTCTACCGATCGACCTTGGGCCGAAAAATGAGAGCTCTGCCCCAAAGCGAACAATTGTCTGGCGACTTCAAAGGACTGCAAGGTGACGAACGCGTACAGACCACTGCTGAAAAACTGAAGAAGCTTGAATACCGCTCTGCCCAACAGCCGCCGGATTCAGACGACCTGGACGAATCATGAGATCAAGACAATGGCGCTGGAATTTTTCTGGTTGCATTTTGCCGCTGCTGGTTCTGTTTACCGGACTGGGATGCTGCCGGGTTTCTGTGGGACAGACCGCCGATATGCGTGACACTTTTCCGGCATTGTCCCAACAGGATTGGCAGACATTGGCCACCGCGGCACGACTATCCACGGAAATGTCCAAAATCCTGCGAATCAATCATCGGCTGGGCGACACTTCGGAAACAACCTGGGATCGCAGTCTGAAACAACCGCTGAACGACCAACTACTAGAACAGTTTGCCAGTGACCCCACGGCATCGGCGGGCATGGCATGTCACGGCCTTGTGCGCGTGCAATCGCTGGCCAAGATGACACCCAGTGATGCACTGCAACAAGCCTTTGACATCCCTCGACTGTACTTGCTGCGTTGCCGACTTGAGGCAGCCCCGCAAAGCCAATTCGATTTGATTACGGGACGCGTGCCCGAGATCTGGAAGAGCCAAGCGAAAGATTTGGATCAGCCGATTCAGTTCCGCGGCGTCGTGATCAACGTCAAACCCGATGGCCAACCGGTAGTGGTCGCCAACAATATCGCTTGGTTTCCCGAAGAACAAAACGCCTCGCTAAAGGTAGAGCAGGGGCGTTTACTATTGGCAAAGCACGGCTTTGATTTGGGTTTGCTGGATACGATCGTTCAACGATCGCCAGTCGCTTTTACCTCGACCGAACAACCGTTATTCAATCAATTGGTTCAAGCCATTCAACGTATTGATGACGACACCCAACAAGATCACTCGCACGCCCCTTTGGACCTACTGCAATGCCTGAAGCGACCGAATGACCATGCGGGGCATCTGTATTCTATCGAGGGATCATTGCGTCGGGTGTCGTCTGTGCAGGTCACGTCCCCCATTCTTAAAGATGCGATCGGCGCGGATGTTTATTACCAACTGGATATTTTCTTACCTGTGGGCGATCGCAGTTTTGTGTTGCGTGATTCCCAGGGAGAACTGACGATCTCGGGTTCGTTTGGAATCACAGTGCTTGTTCTGAAGTTGCCCAAGGATTTAGCGGACCCCAAGTCTTCGATAGGGGCCAAAGTAAAATTGGACGGCGTGTTTGCCAAAACCTGGACTCACAAGACTTCAGGCACGCGTGAAGTTTCCAACGAGCTACGTCGCCCGAACCCAATCGTTTTCGGCTTAGCATCGTCTCTTCAAGTCATCGAACCCGCTGATTCCGAAACCGGAGATTTATTTGGCTGGTTTTGGATATTGTTGGTCGGCCTGTTGTCGATGTTAGGATTCTGGCATTGGCGACAATCCAAGCGAACCCGATCAGCTACCACGATAACGCCCGATGCTGTCGACTTTTCCGGTTTAGACTAAGAAACACTCCCTCTGTTCTAGGAAATCCCAGTGGCGGACCGTAGGAATTCTGTGCGGGTGCTTGCAGCTTTTCGACGAATCAAGAGAATTCAGTTGTTATCTGGTCAGTTGGTTGTGCACCAAACTAAAGCACCAACAAAGTCACCAAACTAAAGATTCGCAGAACTAAATAATGCGGACTTAGTTATTCGCTGGCTTAAGAAGAATACGAATCAAAATTCTAGATAGCTGGATCGCAACCCTTTCAGCCCCGCAGGAGACATCCGATGAAATCACCAGTACGCGTTACCGTTACCGGGGCCGCCGGCCAAATCAGCTACGGCTTGCTGTTCCGAATTGCCGCCGGCAACATGTTAGGACCTGACCAACCGGTCATCCTGCAATTGTTGGAGATTCCACCAGCTTTGAATGCCTTAAAAGGCGTCTGCATGGAATTGGACGATTGTGCGTTCCCGCTGTTGCACGGTATTGTGCAGACCGACGACCCCAACTTGGCCTACAAGGATTCCGAGTTCGCTCTGTTGGTCGGCGCCATGCCTCGCAAAAAGGGGATGTTGCGGAAAGACTTACTGGAAGCGAACTCGAAAATCTTTTCGGTGCAGGGCAAAGCGATCAACGAAAACGCCAACCCGAATATCCGAGTCCTGGTGGTTGGCAACCCGGCCAACACCAACGCCTTGATCACAGCCGCCAACGCACCCAACGTCAAAGCGGGCAACATCACCGCCATGACTCGCTTGGATCACAACCGAGCGATCAGCCAACTGGCTAGTCAGACCGGCGCGGCCTCAGACACGATCCAAAAAATGACGATCTGGGGCAACCACTCGGCAACCCAGTATCCCGACATTACGAACACCGTCGTCGATGGAAAGGCTGCGAAAGATCTAGTGGAAGAAGGTTGGTACCGCGACACGTTTATCCCCAAAGTTCAAAAACGTGGTGCCGAGATCATTGAATCGCGAGGTGCATCCAGTGCTGCTTCGGCCGCCAACGCCGCGATCGATCACTTCCACACGTTGATGCATGGCACACCGGACGGCGACTGGGTCAGCATGGCCGTTCCCAGTGACGGCAGCTACGGAATCCAGGAAGGCCTGATCTATTCGTTCCCATGCACGTGTGCCAACGGTGAGTACTCGATCGTTCAAGGTTTAGAGATCGATGATTTCAGCCGCGAACGAATGGACGCAACGATGAAAGAGTTGTGTGAAGAACGAGAAGAAATCAAAGACTTGCTTTAGTCGGACGCCACTCTGCAGCCAAACGTCACTAAACTGTCGTTTGGTTGTCGTCCATTTTGGCTCGCAACGCCGGAATAATTTCTTCTGGAATAAACCGCGCCAATTGCCAATCGTCGGCCATCGGGGCGACTTGCTTAATCAGAGAACTTGAGACGTGGACGAACCTGGCATCGGCCATCAAGAACACGGTCTCCAAGTCGTCGGCCAATTGGCGGTTGGCCATCGTCATCGTGAACTCGCCAGCGATATCGGTTAGTGGTCGCACGCCGCGTACCATGATTCTGGCATCGACCCGACGAACGAACTCCACGGCCAGACCGTCGAAAACTTGAACCTCGACGTTATCCATATCCCGAGTAACCTGGCGGACTAGCTCTAAACGCTCCTCAGGTGCAAACAGAGCTTTTTTGCTGAGGTTGTAGCCGATTCCCACAATTAAACGGTCGAACAGCAACCGGCTACGCTGAATGATGTTCAGGTGTCCAAGTGTAATTGGGTCAAACGACCCGGTATAAACCGCTCTACGGGACATGGCGAATCCGTCTGGATTTTGGGCTGGTGACAAGCGATACGATTCTTCAGCAGCGAACCGACAGTACAACCCACCAAAGTTTGCCTGTCAATCTGCGAGGGCACTTTGCAACTTAAAACAGTCTTATTCCAAGGGAGCGACCGCTTGATATAATCGTCATCCTCGCTAATTTTGAACCATTCGGAACCGCTGATCACTAGAATCATCACCCCGATCCATGAAATTCCGACGGATAAACGAACCAACAATCTGATTACGTGACAGCCCAAATACCGCAACTATACTAGCTAACAATGGATAGGCTGCCGACTTACACCTTATGCCACGATCACACATCGTGTCAGGAATCATTCACATGCCCAAGGCTTTGTGCTTAACCGCTTTGGTTATTTCCATCCTGGTTTTCTTACTTTTCTTCTCAGACTTTTTACTAAGTGTGTTGGGAATGGAATCGTTAGCGCCCTTCCGTGGCGGCAACGAAGGGAGCGGAATATACATCGACCTCAGTTTCAGCATCTGTGCTGCGATCCTGGGCTTCCTGAGCTTCAAGACTCTGCGCGAGCAAGTCTAAGCAAGTCATCGAAAACGCACGATGCGGTCCGTATTCTGATCGGACTTGCCCCGACTTTTGCCCCCTGAGTGCATTGCCAAGATTAAATTGAGCTGGTAGTAGCCAGTGTCGCTAGCCTTTGGTTTTTGCGACTGACCTGAATTTTTGGCGAATCCAGCTACCCCAAAATTGAAAGCTGACGCTGCACTATCCCCCAATTTCACCATAGAATGACGAGACAGCCGTTTTCCAGTTTCGTTCTCGGGTGAAAATCATGGACCACAACGCTAAAGCCGCCAACGGAATTTCGCGCCAAGGAATTGCTCCGCAAGGAAACTCGGTGACGCCACGCCGCCAATTCTTGAAACAGTCTGCGGCCGCCGCCTGCCTTTTGGGTAGCGGAACGCTGGCGGCCGCAACACCAACTGCGGTGACGACCGAAGAAACCGACAAAGCCATCGATAAAGGTTTGCAGTGGCTAACCAGTCAACAATCGCGATTGGGGCACTGGAACCACGACACCTACCCCACGGCTATCACGGCGCTGGCCGGGATGGCCATGATTTGTAATGGCTCGACGACGACCCAAGGCCCGCTCGCCGAAAACATTCGCCGCACGGTCGATTTCCTAATCACAAAATGTCGCTCGAACGGATTGATCGGCGACCCCTTGCGAGACAATCGCTATACCTACGGGCACGGCTTCTCCATGCTGTTTCTGTCCCAAGTGTTGGGCGAAGAGGAAGATTCCGACCGTCGACTGGAATTGACCGAGGTATTGCAACGTTCCGTCGACTTCAGCGTCAATGCACAGACTCGATCGGGTGGCTGGGGCTATGTCAGTGCCGTGGAAAACAGCACCTTCGATGAGGGCTCGACCACCATCACTCAGGTTCAAGGATTGCGAGGTTGCCGAAACGCCGGGATCGCGGTTCCCAAGCAGTCCATCGAAAAGGCGCGTCAATACATCTACGATTGCAAGAATCCCGACGGCGGCATCTCTTACAGCAGCCGAACCAAAGGAAATTCGCGTCAAGCCATTACTGCTGCCGCTCTGGCCGCTCTTTACAACGCAGGCGACTATTCCAGCGAACACATCGATCCGATGTTGGCGTTTTGCAAGAAACACCTCAGTAACGTCAATTCCGCCGGTCGATACGGACACTGGCACTACACCTTCCTGTATTACTCGCAAGTCGTCTATCGGCAGGGTCGCAAGGAATGGGAACCGTTCCGTAATTCGCTGTACAAGAAGATCGTCAACGAGCAAAAAAACGGGTTCTGGACCGGCATGATTGACCCGGCCTACACCACCAGCTGCAATCTGATCATGCTACAACTGGACAAAGGCCTATTGCCCATTTATCAGCGTTAGAGCCTAGAAAAACGGCTTTTTTCGCTGGACAAAGTAGGCCGGATTGTAGATATTACTGAGCTGCCAAATTTTGGAGGTCGCCGAAGCAAATTCCGGCCACCTTTATCAGCTGAAGAATCAGAAGTCCCATCGGGACACAATGCAAATGGATATGCCTGGGACGCTAGGCCAATCACAACCCAAGTAAACGAAGATGCCAAATACCAAGAGTGCCAAAAAGCGACTGAGACAAGACAAAGTGCGTCGAGCCAACAACCGCTCGGTCAAGTCTGCCATGAAGACTCAAATCAAAAAGGTCACCACGGCCGTTGACGCTGGCGATTTTGAAACCGCCGACAAAGAATTTGTCCTAGCCGTTAAGAAATTGGACAAGGCTGGCGCTCACAACGTGATCCACAAGAACACCGCCGCTCGGTACAAATCTCGCTTGGCCAAACGCATCATGGCAGCAAAAACAAAATCCTAGTTTCGTCGTAAACTAAGTTTCATCGCCAAAATTAGCTTGGCAGCAACAGACCTGCCAAGTCGCTTTATCGATTACAAAGCTCGGCCTATCGACGACGTTTCGATGGCCGTTTCGCTTTGCGGCTGGAAGAACCACGAGTGCCTTTACGCGTTGGCGTCTTCTTTTTCATCCGGCCAGCACCACGTCGCGAACCAGTCTCAATTCGTTTTTTGGTTCCCTTCTTCTTTGATCCCTTTTTGGATTTGCGAACAGGTTTTCCACCTTGGCTGTTGGCCTTGGCCCCGCCGACTCGTTTTTTGCTAGTCTTTCTGCCGCCGCTTGATTTGCCGCCAGTTTTGCCGCCGCTTGATTTGGTTTTCGCACGTCGCGATTTCTGACCAGCCAATTGACTGGTCTCGATCGGTTTCGACTTACGCCTTGTTGGCGTGTGGATGCGTGACGAGACTTTTTTCAAACCCGCAATCTCGTCCGCCTCCAGCCTGCGATGTTCGCCGGCCCGCAGATTTCCAAGTTCCAATGAACCAATGGCAACACGACGCAGCCGAGTCACCTTATGACCAATGTGCGCCAACAGCCGCCGAATCTCACGATTGCGACCCTCACTAAGCACAATCGCCAAATCACAGGAATCCTTTCTGCGTTTGCGGATTTTCACCTCGGAGACCTTCGCCACGGCCTCGGCCAAGCGGATCCCGCGTTTCAACAGCTGAAGGTCCTCCCATCTGGGATTGCCAGCGACCGTCACGTGGTAGGTCTTTTGGACTCCATAGCGAGGATGAGTTAACCGGTTGGCCAACTCGCCATCGTTGGTCACCAAGATCAGCCCTTCACTGGACTTGTCCAGTCGGCCCACGTTGTAAACCCGCTGATCCGTTTTAATCAGGTCGATCACTCGCAGCCGACCTTCTGGATCGCTACAAGTCGAAAGGACCCCCGTCGGTTTGTGAACCATAAAGTACTGGTAGCGAATCGGTTGCACGCGATTGCCATCAACTTTGACTTTCTTCGAGTCGGGGTCCACACGCGATCCCAGCTTACTGACCACTTGTCCGTCCACGGTCACTCGGCCTTCCACCACCAATTCTTCGCATTCCCGACGACTGCCCACGCCGGCCTGAGCCAAAAAACGTTGCAGTCGGATGGGCCCCGTCGGCGCAGCCTGCTTCTGAGGTCGCTTAGCGGTGGCTCGCGGTTTGGTTTTTTTCGGCATATCCAGGTGTTTCGATCGGGAAAGCGAATAGAAGATGACACAGGATATCATCGATGAACGAATGGACGATTGTCCACCCGTGTGAAACCGATCCACGGATGGGAACCCCGACGACATCTCGATTTGACATAGCCATAGCCATGCTAAAAAATCTACATGCCCAAAAGGATATGTCGCCGCGCACACCGGGATAAGTGGCGATTTCCGCTATTGCCCGATTATCTCCCGAAAAATTAAATCGTTATTCGGCTTTGGGAACCGTGCCGGGCTTGAACTTAGATTCGTCATATAAACGCTTGTACTCCGACTTGTCGAAATGCTTAGGGTGAAAACACTTACCACATTTGGAACAAACCAGCGCCCAGTAATGATACTGCTGACCATTCTTTGTTTCATATGGCCTTCGAAAACCGTCCAATGGTGCCTCACAGTCCGGGCAACTCACCGGGACTTTTCCGATATGAAACCAGCCCGGAGTCTCAAATCGTTTTGGCCCACCAGATACGCAGATGCCAAAGAGCGTTGCTGCAAGATCATGCACACTCTGAGGTTCTACTTCCGCCGAATTCTCTTTCGCATCTACGTTGTATTGCTTTTCGACCGCTCGCGATTCAGCGACCAAATTTGCTTCAATCGCTTCATTATTTGGTCGTGGTTTTTCAATTCCTGCAATTTCCGCATCCAAATTGGATCGAAACCCAACTAAACAATTTGACACTATAGAGATGGCATGGCTAATATCGTTCCGCAACAAAACTGACTCTTCGGAAAAATACTCGCCCGTTTTTGGATCCCAACATTTGCAATGGCGTCCAATACAAAAATCGCCTCACGCAAATTCATTTCAACTCCGAAAATATTTCGTTAAAATTGCAAACAGTATACTATCGCCAACCGGAGAAACCAGTCTCCGAGAGGCAACTGGCCTTGAGCGATTGGATGGCGCCGAATAACAAAGTGATGCACACCAAGCCGGACTTGCGTGTGAATTTTCCTGCTTGCATGATTTCCGTTCCGGCTCGGTGATCACGGACGTTATCCCGCTTGAGGGCCACATGACAGCGAAAAATGGAAAATCGCACTGGGCCAATCAGAGCGTTGCCGAATCAATCGAACTGCTTCTTAGCGTGCTTCGCAAACATCATCCGGAACTGTGCTGGAAAACTGGCCCCGCAAACCAGAAACAAATCCAGTTGCTGCGAAGAGAGATTCAATACGCTCCTATTCAATTCTTTGAGCTTTTAGAGATCGTTGACTACACGGACACTCGCTTTTTCAAATATTTGGATCTCATCTCACTGGAAGAACTGCCCAATGCAAGCGCCCGCCAATTTGAAACCTATGCCGAGTTTGCGCCTGTGGACGATGACGAAGATGGTTGGTTCCCAACCAAATACGACTGTTGCCGACATGATAAACGGTGGCGACTCGCTTGGATTCCAATCGCTGAATTGAATGGCGACCCCATATTTTTGGATATGGAACCGTCAGAACATGGCCACCCCGGTCAGGTGGTGCGCACGGATTCAGATGGTTGGTCACTACACATTCAGGGCTATTCGATTTCTCACTGGTTCCAGCGAATGGCTGAAAATATTGATTTAGAACCGGCGTACTACGACCCACTGGTTTTCACACCGCTTCCGCCACCCTCTCAATAACGCGGGATAACAAAACGATGCACGCGAAGCCGGACTTTTGTGTGCGAATTGAAGTATAGATTACTGGTTCCGGCTCTCGTTGTTACACACATCTTTTTGCCGCGAAATGTTGTGGCCTAAAAAATGCTTGCACATCAAAATGAGCGCGATAGCATTTGGGTTTCGCCGAAATTGATATTTGTGTGGAACAACAAAGTTCCGGCTCGGTGATCGTGGACGTTATCCGACTACACATATTGCTTATGACAACGAACGAATCGACCAAGTTGCTTGCGGCGGCGATCTACGAATTGCGTTTGTTACTTTCCGATCACATCGGCTCCCAATCGGAATCTGATCCGAACCTACGACTTGCCGCACACTTGGCTTATGCCCTCCACAATGAAGCACTGGCGGTAATGGAATCCGATGGCAAGTTTGACATTGACGCCACAAGGGAACGGATTCGGGTTGCAGAATCTATCGTGGGCTCGAAGTTTGCCGACAATGGCGGACACTTGCTTGGCGAGGTTTCGGAATAACTACTCATGGACAACGTCCTCTAAGCTTTGCGTGAGGCAAACCGAACTGGTGCTTCAGACAAACGCAGCGCCGACATGCTCGGACACAATCAACTTGATTTACATCACTTGGTAATGGACAATGATCTCTGGCTCAGCAGAACTGAAACGCTGTTCACTATGGCAAACCGTTAAACAATGGTGAAAAACGTCGGATAACAATACGATGCACACGGAGCCGCGGGCCGCGCGGCTTTTT
>CAZJBW010000062.1:0-31772 GCA_964543985.1 uncultured Pirellulaceae bacterium
GAAACATCGACCGCAACTTTGCCCATCTTCGACGGCAAGCCGCCTTCCAGCTTTTTCCAAGTTTCGCCTCCATCTAAAGATTTATGAATTCCGGACCCTGGGCCTCCACTGACAATTTTCCATGGCGTTCTTTGATAGTCCCACATCCCTGCATACAAGATTCGGGGATTATTGGCGTCCATACTTAAATCGGCGGCGCCTGTCGTCTCGTTGACGAACAGCATCTGGTTCCAGGTGGATCCTCCATCCGTTGTTTTGAAGACGCCTCGTTCTTTCGATGGACCGTAGACAGCCCCTTGCGCTGCGACATAGGCAATGTTCGGATCATTGGGATGCACTCGAATCGCCGAAATGTGACGAGTCTGATCGAGTCCCGACTTTTTCCAGGTTTGTCCGCCATCGGTACTCTTGTAGACACCGTCTCCATGGGAAGTCATGACGCCGCGAACTGCATGTTCACCCATTCCGACATACATCACGTTTGGATCAGATGGCGATATCGCAATCGCTCCGACCGAGCCCGTTTTGAAAAACCCATCGGAAACGTTAGTCCAGGTCATCCCTGCGTCGGTGGTTTTCCATAGGCCACCGCCGGTACCTCCCATGAAATAGAGCTGTGGATTGTGTGGGTGCCCGATGACGGCATTGCTGCGGCCGCCTCGAAAGGGGCCAATGTTTCGAAACTTGAGCGCTGCGAAACTTTTTGCATCGAATTCGCTGTTGGCAAAAGCTGTTTCGTTTCCAGGTTGGGAAGTTTCTGAATCCTGAGCATTCGCACATATTGAAAACAGAGACGTAACCAACACGAGTAATATTGCTTGGCGGTAATGCATGGTGTCCAGATCTCATTGAATCGTAGAAATTCACGACGGATTTATTGCTGCCGTCTGCGACGACCCTATTGTAGTTCAAATTCCGTCTGGTTCGAGAAACTCAGCATCGAGATCCTTAAGTTTCAAGAATGGGACACGGCGAGTGAAGTAACGTCTGTCATCCGACAGAACCAACAATTGTTAGTGGGCTATGCTGCCACAAAAATCGTTTTGAGCTGCAGAAGAAATCAAAGGGGTGCCCTAAAATCGGTGACACCCATTGATTGGCTCGCCAGGATGGCAACTGGGTACAGGGAATCAGACGGGGACATAGCTCTTCTGGGGAATTGCGAGCAAAACCAATCAGAGGCAAAATCACAGGCGACGCTGTTTCAAACGTCGAACCCAAGACTGACTGACGTCATACTTCGATGCGACTTCACGAGTTCCCGTGCCCCCGTCGACGTCGCAAAAAAATTCGCCCACGCAAATCTAGTCTTTGGATTTGTCACGTTTGAAAACGAACACGGCGCGGTCATCGGTTTGTAAGCGAATGGAGTCTTCGTCCAAGACGGTTACTTTGCCGGTCTTTTCGGGGCTGCCAGATTGTTGCATTTGGACTTTGATGGATACGACCTTGGTTTTATCGTCCGTGCTAATGACTTCGAAGTTTGCCAGGTTCTCTTTTTTTGAACCGCCCGATGAGACGATCATGTTTAGCTGACCCTCTTCGGTGATTTTCATGCTAACACCGGCCAGACTTGCCTTAATTATTTTTAGCTCGTCAGCGGTTACGGCTCGCGAGCCTAATTCTTCCAGCGTTTTATCCACATCGCATATCCACTTTCCATGCACTACTTCGGCCCAACTGGGCAACGCAACTTGCGCGTACGATGTATTGGCAACGAGCATTCCGCAAGCCAGTAACAAACAGCAGGCCATGGTTCTGAAATTAGACATTGCGATCTCCCAGGAACTGGTCCGAACGTTGACGGGTTAGTGTTAGCTAATGCATCCCGAAGCCTAACAAAAAAGGCAATGTGGCAAATGCCAATTCGGCAAATCGACACTCAACGCAAGTTTTTTTGACGGAATTCACAGGAAAACCGCACCTAAACGGTACGTTACCGGCAGACAAAGGGTTCGCAATTCTGATAATAGGGTCATTGATCGAAGGGCTACTACCACAGATTTTGTCAGGCATTTTCCGGCATGGACCTACATCTGCTAGGCACAGCAGGCTATCACCCAAACGAAACCAGGCACACTGCTTGCATGATGATCCCTGAAGCGGGCATCATCTTCGATGCTGGCACTGGGTTCTTTCGTGTTCGAGACCTGATCCAAACTCCCGATTTGCATATCTTCTTGAGCCATAGCCATCTGGATCACTGTTTCGGTTTGTCGTTTTATATCGACGTGGTATTTGAGAAGGACGTCAAAAACATTTTTGTTTATGGGGCTGCTGAAAAACTACAAGCCATTCAGACCCATTTGTTCAGTGAGCATCTGTTTCCGCTGGCTCCAGATTTTCATTGGACGACCATCGATAAAGACTCGTCGATCTCATTGCCCACAGCGGCCACCTTATCGGTTTGCGATTTGCAACATCCGGGCGGCAGTTTTGGGTTCCGTGTGGACTGGGCTGATCGATCGATCGCCTACATCACTGATACGACGGCATCGGCAGAAGCGGACTATATTCAGTTTGTGAAGGGCTGCGACGTGCTGTTGCACGAATGCCATTTCCCGGATGGCTTGGAAGACTTGGCTATCAAGACGGGGCACAGTTGTTTGACGCCAGTCGCTCAGGTTTGCCGCGCCGCGCAGGTCAAGCGATGTACGATTGTGCATTTGAACCCTCTATCAAAAAAAGACCCGCCCCTGGATTTGTCTCAGGTCGAGTCTGTTTTTGAATCGATCGAATTGGGTTACGACGGTTGCGTCGTGCAGTTCTAGAGGCCTTGCCCAGTCGCGGCACCGCGAACTATTTTTGCTCGAGCGCTTTTTCAATCGCTGCCACAACGGTTTCGTCGTCCGGTTTAGTACGAGATCCGAATCGAGCAATCACTTTGCCTTGCCGATCGATCAGGAACTTCTCGAAATTCCAGCTAATTTTGCCAGCTTCTTTTGGCGCCGTTTGCAATGATTGCAGGTGCTTGTAAAAGTCACAGCTGTTGTCGCCGTTGACATCGACTTTCGAAAACATGTCAAAAGAGACGTCGTAATTTTCAACGCAAAACGTTTTGATCTCTTCTTCCGTGCCAGGTTCTTGTTTGCCGAATTGATTGCAGGGAAAACCAAGAACCGCCAAGCCCTTTTCTGCGTACGATTCGTGTAACGTTTGTAGTTGAGTGTACTGTGGTGTCATTCCACAACGACTGGCGACATTCACAACCAAGATCACTTTGCCATGATAGTCGGCGAGCGCTTTTTCCTGGCCGTCGATGTTGGTCATCGTGAAATTCAAGGCGGCGGGGGTTTCAGTGGTGGTTTCTTGAGCCACAGCCACGCTGCAACAGGCCGTGAAGGCAAACAGAATTAGGTAGCTTAACGAACGCATAAATTGAGATTCCGAAACAGTTTTCGTTGTTGTTAGAGTCAAAATGTTATCCCAGCGGAGCAATTCTTGCGCGTTTTTACTTGGATTTTCCAAGTTTTGACAAGTAAAGACCGCTTTGCCCAACAATCACACACTTCCGTGGGACCAATTCAAAAGTCTAGCTTTGTTCACTTTGTTCGGATTTTCTATTGGGAATAGGTAAACTTAGGGCGACTAGTCCAAGTACTAAATCGAATGTCAATGTCTGAAAGATTCTTGTCCAGACAACGTGAAGTCTACAAATTGACCCGTACCCAACATGTTTTTTGCTGTTAAATTCGAAATTCGATGTCCATCGAAATCAATGGAGACCGTCGCATGACCCACTCATTCTTGACCAGGTGCCTAATCACGACCGTGATAGGTGCTGCGATTTTATGTTCGCCCGACCTGCGGGCTCAGGATAGCGAGTCTTTAACGGCCAAGGTCGTTAAACAAGATCTGAAGATCGAGGTGGACGTGGCGGGTGTCTTTGTCGCAGATGACAAGGACGAGATCGCGATGGAACCGAGCAAGTACCGAGGCGATTTAATCGTCACCAAAATTTTGCCGGAAGGTACCGAGGTCAAAGAAGGCGACGTGTTGATGGAGTTTGACACGAACAAACTTGACGAGGCGCTTGAGGAAGCTGAAAACGAAGCCACGGACGCCAATGTTGCTCTGCAAAAAGCCAATGCCGAATTGGAATCTGCCAAGATCGATGCAGGTTCAAAAATCGCCCAGCTAAAAAAGGAACTTGAGTTCTTGCAACGGGAACTACAGGCGGCTCAACAAAAACAGGAAATGGACCTAGCCGAGAAAGAGAAGGAAATTTCGGACAGTGAACGAAGTTTGGCCGATTCGCAAGTGGACTATGACCAACTAACGGAACTGTATCAGGAACGCGAACGACATACAGCGACTGAAAACATTTTGATCGAGCGAGAAAAGAAGAAGCTGGAAGATCAACGAGAAGGGATCGAACGCCAAAAACGAAAACTGGAATTCTTTCGTCAATTCGAACTCAAGAAGGACGAAGAGGAAAAGTTGCTGGACATCAAGAAGAAAGAAGCTGAGATCGAAAAGGAAGATATCACGTTGGCAGCGGCGGTCGCCGAAAAACAAAGTGAAGTCGATAAGGCTCAACGAAAACTGGACGCTGCAACTCGCAAGGTTGATGGGCTGAAAGAAGATCGCGAGCAACTGCAGGTCACGTCACCTCGCGACGGAATCTTGTTCTACGAGACCACTGGTGACGATAGCCCTTTAAGCTTCAACATCGGTGGCGGTCAAAACGAGCTGAAGGTCGGTGGCCGAGTTAAGACTCATGGGATTTTGCTCACCGTTGCCACGATGAAAAAATTGTCTGTCAAAATGCAAGTTCGCGAAAATGACATTCAATATATGAAGACTGGCTTGCCCATCACGATTCGTCCGGACGCCTTCCCCGCCATGCAGCTGGGCGGCACACTGACAAAAGTCGATCAGATCGCCAGTCGTACGGATGTGTTTTCGAACGCTCGGCGTTTCACGGTTCGCGGAGCCTGCGAAGTGGAAGGTGGTCAACTGAAATCGGGTATGAATTGTCGTGTGGTCGTTCATGCGGATGTGGTTCCGGATGCGATTCAGGTGCCGATCGTGTCTGTTCTTGAAGAAGGTGGAAACTACTACTGCCATGTTAAGAATGAAGGTGGCTACGAACGTCGCGAAGTCAGTATCGGTTTGGCAAACGATCAAAATGTTCAGGTCACCGAAGGGTTGCGTACCGGTGAAGTGGTTTATTTGTACGACCCTTCCGATAAGTAGCCGGCAGTGATCCCAAACCAAGACCTTCCAAAGAAGTTACAACATGTCTGCAATGATTCGATTGGAAAATGTTTCCAAAACCTACCGCATGCGAGGCGGTGATGTGCACGCTCTGAAGAACGTGTCCATTGATATTCAGCCGGGCGAGTTTGTCTCGGTGGTTGGCACGTCGGGGTGCGGCAAGTCAACGCTGCTGTATGTTCTGGGTGCGTTGATCGAAACCACCGGCGGCAATTACGATTTCGAAGAAAAGTCGGTAAGTCACATGAATGATTATGGCCGAGCGGTTTTGCGAGGTCGCGATATTGGCTTTGTCTTTCAATCGTTTCATTTGGTGCCGCAACTTAGCGTCGTCAAAAATGTGTTACTGTCCTCAAGGTATCACGTCCCATCTGGCGGGAATTCGATGAGCCGTCGCCAACGAAAACGACGAGCCTTGGACCTGATCGACCGTGTCGGACTTAGCGATCGTCGTCGCCACCGACCGATTGAATTGTCTAACGGGCAAATGCAACGAGTGGCAATTGCGCGAGCGTTTCTGAATAACCCTCGAGTCCTATTGGCGGACGAGCCAACTGGAAATCTGGATATTAAAACCCGTGATGAGATTTTTGAGCTAATGAAGTCTTTTAACAACGACGGAACCACCGTCGTGATGGTGACGCATGACCCGGAACTGGCTCAGCGAACACCACGTCAAATTCGATTGTCGGATGGCGAGGTGGTGCAATGAAATTAATGTTTGAAGCATTGAACAACTTATTGTTGCACAAGACTCGCAGCTTGCTGGCTGTGCTAGGTATCGTGTTTGGGGTGGCGTCTGTGATCTGCATGCTGTCGATCAGCGAGGTGGCTCGCCAGGACGTAGTAAAACGTATCGAACGTATGGGTATCCACAACGTGATTTTGGATACGGTGCAACCCGAGCAGGCCCGGGCTGCTGACCGGGCCCGTAGCAACCCAAACGGCGATGATGAAATGAAGGTCTTTAAGTACGGGCTGACTCGTCGCGACCTGACGACACTTGGCAACAACCTACAGCAAATCCGTCAGATTGTGCCCATGTCGACTCGCACTTCTAATGTTGATGCCAATCAGTATTCGATCAGCGCTGATATTGTTGGCACCTCCATAAGCTACCCAGATGTCATGGATCATAAGATTCGCGATGGACGGTTTCTAGCAACGGTCGACGATATCAATGCCAGTACCGTTTGTGTTTTGGGGTATACGGTAGCACGTGAACTGTTTCCTTTACGCAATCCCATCGGGCAAGTCATCAAGATCGAAGGGGGGTTCTACGATGTCGTTGGTGTGATGGAACAAAAGGGTGAAACCGGAACGGCAGGCAAATTAACTGACCCGGACCAATCGGTATTTATCCCCTTTCAAACGGCATTCGTGCGACGTGGTTTGGGCAAGGACCCTTCGATTTATCAATCCAACGCCAACCATGTAGAAGTCAATCGAGCAATTCTACAGGTCTATGATCCAGACATGTTGAAGCCTGTTTCGCAAGTCGCCAGCAACATGCTGGATCGATTGCACGACGCCGATGACTACAGTGTGACCATTCCATATTCATTGCTGAACGAGCAAAAAGAGTCCGAGAAGATTTTCCGCTGGGTGATGGGTTCGTTGGCTGCGATTTCACTGTTGGTGGGCGGGATTGGCATTATGAATATCATGCTGGCCAACGCCACGGAACGAAAATCAGAAATTGGATTGCGACGGGCATTGGGTGCCAAACGCGGTGACATCGTTTCCCTGTTTGTCAGTGAAAGTTTGTTGCTGTGTGTGTTTGGCGGTGTGCTGGGTGTACTGGTCGGTTTCGGTCTGGCCCAACTGATCGGTTCTCTGGCTCAGTGGACGGTCGTTTATCACACTTGGTCGGTTCCACTTGGCATCTTGGTGTCAGCGGTTGTCGGTTTGATTTTCGGAACCGTACCTGCGTTGCGTGCTTCCAAGTTGGATCCTGTTTTGGCATTGCGATCGGAGTAAATATTATGAACCCATTTAACCGTTTGTCGCGCCCCAGCTTTCTTTTATTGGTCGTGTTGTGTGGCTCGCTTGTCTATCCATTGAATGGTCAGCAAACCGTTACGGCTAAACGTGGAGATTTGGATCTGGACGTTCATCTGCCAGGTGTTTTCGTGGCCGATGACAACGTTGAAATCAAGGTAGAGCCAAAGAAGTACGTTGGCGATTTAATCGTTACACGGATTGTTGCCGAAGGTGTTACTGTCAAACCGGGTGACGTTCTGTTGGAATTCGATGACGCTAAAGTTGTCGAAGCGATCGACGAAGCGAAAAACGAAGCCACGGACGCATCTGTCGAGTTACAAAAAGCAAAAGCCCAGCATCGTTCGGCCGAGATCGAACAAGAGTCGAAGTTATTCCAACTGAATGCAGAATTGAAAGTTTTGCAACGCGAGGTGGCTGCCGACAAAGCCAAGCAAGAATTGGACTTGGAAGAGAAACGCAAGGCAATTGTCCGCGCCGAGGAGAGTTTGGAACAGTCGAAGGTTGATATGAAAATGTTGACCGATATCTATGAAGAACGTGGACTGCAGACGTCAACGTCGGGCGACATTCTTTTGGAGCGACAGAAACAAGTGATCGAGAACTCGATAAAGAGCATTGATTTTCAACGCAAGCAACTGGCCTATTTCGAGCAGTTTGACAAAACCAAGACTCAGCTGGACAAAGAACTGGACATCGATAAAAAGCAGGCTGAGATCAAAAAGCAAACGATCACTTTGGCCGCTGCCACTGCAGAAAAACTAAGCTTGGTTGTTAAGGCTCAACGAAAGATGGATGCTGCCAGTCAGAAGGTAGCGGACTTGGAATTGGATCGGCAGCAGTCCAAAATTGTATCTCCCCGCGGTGGCGTCGTTCTGTACGGCCCAACCAAATCAGAACTGCCCGCCGGTGTGGTCATTAATTTTGCCGGACAAAGAAGTGTGCGGGACGAATTGCGAATTGGAGGTCGGATTCGGACTCACGAAATCCTGATGACGATCGCCAATATGCAACGTTTATCGATCAAGATGGACGCACCAGAAAACGACATTCGACATCTGAAGACCGGCCAATCAATTACGGTGTATCCCGCTGCATTTCCCAAAGAGAGTTTTGCTGGTCAATTAATGTCTGTCGAACAAATTGCGACCTCGAATCCGTTCTACGGTGCGGCGAACAAAAATTTCGCAGTGTTGGGGCAGTGCAATGAATTGACGACCGAGCTGCGGTCGGGAATGAATTGCCGAGTCACCATTCACACCAAGACGGCGGAAAACGTTTTGTTGTTACCCGTTCACGCTGTGTTTGCCAACAAAGACAATTCGTTGTTTTGCTATGTGAAGTCGGGCGACGAATTCGAAAAGCGTTCGATTGAAATTGGCTTTTCAAATTCTGAAAACGTCGCTGTCTTATCGGGGTTGACTGAAAACGATGAAGTCTGTGTAACGGTTCCTGAAAACGTAAAGAGTCCGGGTAACAAGGAGGTGCAAGAATGAATGCGAAATGGCTTACCGCGTTGGGTTTATTGACGATCGCTTCGATTATTGCGGGCTCGCCAGCGTGGGCTCAAGATGAACAGGATGCCAACAACCCTGCAATTAAAACGGCTGACGTTCATGGCTTACGCCCTCCCCACGAGACTGAAAAGCTGGTGCCGTTGGCTGAAGAGGCGATTCAAAAAGGATTGAAGTTCCTGGTTGAAAGTCAGAACGAGGACGGGTCGTGGGGTTCTCATGATCCCAAGATCGCCAACTTGAGTAACTTTGGATTTCAGTTACGTGATCGGGGAGCACAAAATGCGGTACGGGCTGCTTGTACGGCCATTTGTGCCCAAGCCTTTCTGAACCAAAGCAATCTGAACGAGGTTCAACAAAAAGCACTCGACCTGGCGATCAAGGATCTACTGCAGCCTCGCGATTACGAATTCTACCCGGGTGAATCGTTCGATACTTGGGGAAACGGTTATCAATTGGAATTCCTGGTTGAATTGGCAGCGTCCGATTTGGGTGAAAAGTACGAACAGGAAATCAAGGTTGCGGCTCAAAAGTGTGTCGACAATTTACTGGAATCGCAACAACATAATGGCGGTTGGCATTACTACCAACATGGCGCCATGATGGATGCGGGAAGTATGTCGTTTAATACGTCGTTGTTTGCTTTGTCGCTACATCGGGCCTCGGAAATGGGTGTCAAGGTTCCCAAAGGTATGGTTGGAGACGCCGCGAAAGTGGTCGATCGCCAACGTGTTCCCGATGGCAGTTTCCATTACGATTCTCGATTTTTTAATTCGGGTTCCAGCGCGTTGGCTAACCTTGGCGCTGGGTCCAGGACGATTGCCAACTCGTACGCCATGTTCCAAATGGGACGGTACAGTCAAAACGATCTAGTGGCAGGCATGGAGGTTTTTTCTAACGGTGAAAACTACCTTGAAATGGGGCGCAAACGCATCCAACCGCACTCGGTAGTTCACCAGATATCGGGATACTTTTTCTTTTTCGGCTACAACTACGCAACGTTGACCGCCGAATTAATTGGCCCTAGTGTGCCGCAAGACCAATGGGATCGACTCGGTTGGCAAATGTTGCGAACGCAAGAAGACGATGGACGCTGGTGGGACACCGCAGCTGCCGACTACGGCGACAAATGGGGGACAGGCTTTGCCCTGCAGTCACTTCAACGGTACGTCAAGACAACTCGCAAACGAATGGACAAAGAAGATGAATAAGCGAGACCTTATGTCGGTTCGATCGCGCTCAGGAATTTGGGCGGGCCTAGTCTTGATTGCCAGCGTCTGTGGATGCCAGCAACAGACGGTGCAACTGCAAGAATATACTGCCGCTGTGCAAGACGACTATGTCGACCAAAGTATTGAAGACTTGCAACACCTAGGTTGGTTAGGAGCCGTTTCACAGCCATTGCAGCAAGCCATTGCTATCCCCGATCCGCATGATCCTGATTCTGTGGTCAGGCCCGGCGGTTTGGTGCTGCGCCAGGTAATCGCAGATTTGCCGGCTGCCGAAAGTGGCTTGCAGGCAGGCGATGTCATCTTACGAGTGGGTGAGCAGTGGTTGCCGATTAAAGACGATGCCACGATGGATTTTTTGAATGACATCGAATCTGCCGTTTCCAGTCAACTGTCAGCTATCGAAATTGGAATTCTTCGCGCAGGAAAATACCAGACGGTTTCTTTGCCGCACAAGCAAACTTCTATCGACGAAGGGTTGCCGTACCAAGTCGCTCGAATTGATTCGGCGGCAGAACTCGCGATAAAGCACATTGCATCGCAACAGAACCAGGATGGATCGTTCGGCAATTCGACGCTCTCCACGCCGGACAAAATTCAGCTAACGTCGGTCGCAGGGTTGGCAATGCTGGCTGCGAATTCGGAAGACTATCAGCCGCAGATTGATGGCTGTTTGGAATTCTTGGCTACTGAAGTCGATTCGCTCAGTACAAAAGCTTCTGACCCACCGCAAACGATTGAAAGTCAAGCGAATGCTGCAGATGCGTCACCTCCTACGTCCGCAAATGTAATACGCATGACGCCGGCCAAAATTGCCCTCGATCCACTGAGCACTGCTTACGTGCTTCAGTTTTTGGCGGAATCCGAAATTCAGCTGGTTAACCAGAAGTGGATGAATCGCATTTTAAGCATGGTCAGTCTATTGCATTCGACTCAACATACTTCAGGAGGTTGGAGCGTGGCTTTGGTTGCGACCGACGACGAGGCTCAACCTGAAATGGAATTGGATCATCTGGCGGTTCACACTACCAACCAAGTCTTGATGAGTATTGGTGCTTGGGAGTCCAAGAATATGAAAGGCAATCCTGAGCAAATTGCTCAAGCGTGCCAATTCCTCAAGCAGCAACATAAACTTAGAACACTTAACGAAATGGACCGTCGCGTTAAGGCGGCCCTGAATGCCGGGACGGCCAGCGGGTTGGTCGCAATCAACTGTCAGGTCTCAGACGCTTTTTTGAAGCAATTGAAAAAGGATTCGATGGAACGTGTTCACGACGTCTTTCAAGCTCCGCAATTGGCTATGAGCGGTTTGTTAAGCTCGGCTTTGTTGGCGCGCGGCGGTGACAAACAGAGTTGGATTCATTTCCATAACGGATTCAAAGTTGCCGGTTTGGCAAATCAACAGGAAGACGGTTCGTTCTATGCCAACTTGGTCTCCAACGGTGACGAATCGTTGCTGAGCGTGGAATCCGATCCGTTGTGGTCCTCTTGCCACATGGCGATGGCGTTTGCATTGCAACAGGGCTCGTTGACTCGTTTGTCGGGAGTAGCGACTTCACCCGTTCAAGTTGCGCGCAACAGCGACGGCAAAGAATCTTCAGGAGGCAGTCAGCAGGCAGGTTCGCAGCCGAAAGAAGTTGGGCAAGTAATGACTTTTTTTTCCATGGATGACCTCAGTGGCGAGGGCAGTATGGAAGATCAAATTAAAGAGAAACTAAAAGAGATGGGTTTGGATGCAGACAACTTGCAATTCGGATCGGCACCAGGTGGTGGTGAAAAACCAGACGATAAGTAGGTTGCTATTTTTAGGTAGTCTGAATTTTCGTTTGTTTCTTGTTTTTATTGTGCGTTTCGCGAATGTCGTCGGCGGTGATGATGCCAATGATACGATCGTCGCGTACGATTGGTAGGCTGCCAATCTGGTTAGCCAACATTACTTTTTCCGCCTTTTCCAAAGAGCATTCGGGTGTGATGGTCAGCACGTCGATGGTCATGCAGTCTTTGACTAAAGCCGGTTCTGATAAACTGGACTTGTCAAACTGCTGGACGTCTTTGGCGGTCACGACGCCGCGAATTTGACCGCGAGAATTCTCGACAGGCAGCCGGTCGCAGTCGTACCATTTCATGATCGACTGAGCAAAATCCAGCAAATCGTCATCGCGGACGACCATAAAGTTGCTGTTCATTACGCTGTCAACTCGCTCGTACCGGTCGGGGATTCGTTTCAGGATTCTGCGTTTTGGCAGGCTCCAATCGTGAACCGGGATGCCTTGGCGGCAACACTCATTCATCTGGTCAGTGACGATCAGAATGCTTTCATCTACCGAGTGTTTCTTGCGAAGCTTGCGCATCGATCTCACGATCCAATCCGCGCCCGTTTGTTTGCGAGTCACTCGTTTGTCGATGGTATCTAGGTAAGGTTTGTATTCTTTTTTGGATAGCCCGAACTTTTTCAGTCCGCTGGCTGCCAAGGGTAGTAACTCGTCCAGGATCAGTGCCGTGGCGGTTATCGATTTGCCGAACCAAACGAACTCGTTCGACAGGCCGTGTTGGGCGGCTTTCAAAAAGTTGTGTCTGGCATCGCGAAAATGGAACTGCTGAGCCCACTTGCCTTTGAATTTTTCGGGAAGTGCTAACATCAGACCGACCCAAAAAACGGTGTTGGCCATCTCGTCATGCGGTGTGGGCCCAGAAGGGATGTAGCGATTTTCGATTCGCAAGTGAGGGACGCCGTTCCCGATCCCGTAACAAGCGCGATTCCATTTATATAACGTGCCATTGTGCAGATTCATGGCACGCAGTTCGGGGACCTGTGATCGTTGCAACGCATTCAACGAACTTTCCTGGATCTCTGCAGAAATTAGCAGGTGATACAGAGCGATATCGTCTTTGAAAATTTCGACGACTGATTTGTCGAGGAACTTGTGTCCAAAGGCGACTCGCGGATGTTTGTCGCGGACGTAGTTACCAGCGTGCCTGATATCCAAAGACTGTCGGAACAATGCGATCCGCGTTTCCATCCACAGTTCTTTGCCAAACAATAGTGGCGAATTCACGGCGGCAGATAAAACGGGTGCTGCGATCACTTGCGCCCAATTGTACATGTCGGCAAATTCATCCGGCTGAATTTGCAGATGAATTTGAAAGCTGGTGTTACAGGCTTCATACAAGATGGAATCGGCTTTTACGTTGACCTCATCGACCCCCTCTAGATACAAAGTAAATTCCTCGCCTCGCATTTCTTTCAAAATTTGATCCAGCACTCGGTAACGAGGATTGGGCGTCATGTTGTTGAAGTCCAATTCGCTTTTACGAATCGTAGGCAGGATCCCCGTGAGCACAACTTTGCTGTCAAATTTTTTTGCGGACTCGTGAGCCAATTGCAGCAATCTAGTCAGCTGAGTTTCCATGCGTTGAAAGCAACCGGGCTGAACGTCTTGTGGGTCCAGATTGATTTCCAGGTTCCATTGCGCCAATTCGGATGTGAAGTGCGAATCGGAAATGGAAGACAGGATCTGGGGCCCCGTCATGGCTGGACGCAGACCGCGATTGACAAGACAGTATTCCTGTTCGGCGCCGATTCGAGTCTTGCCCGTTTCGATCAAGCCATCCGCGATCATCGATTCTAAAGCTTGGATGTCATCTAGCAGATGCCGCAGAAAGTCATTTTTGGCCTGGCTTGTCAAAGGACTAATTTGTTGGTCGCCCATTGTCTGCACTCATTGTGAATTTTGCCGTCGTCCAAAATCGAAGCCTATGCTTGGCTTACTGTCTCTCATTGTAGATGACGGGATTCATCAAACAAGTTTGGGCGCATCAGAACTCGGCAACATCGCACGGATCAGACTAACGGCTTAGTCGAGCGATCGAAAAATGATCCGGATCAACGTGCGGCGATTCATCCAGCATCAGTTCGCGGACTAATTTTCCTGTGCCGGTGGCCAGACTGATGCCTAGCATATTGTGACCCGCCGCGACCCACACGTTGCTCATTGCGGGGCTGCGATCGATGATCGGTTTGCCATCCCATGTCATCGGACGCCAGCCAAACCACTCTTCTTCGACGGGATCGCAATACGGATCATGCAGATATTTTTGAGCAGCAGTTTTCAATAGGTCCAGGCGTTTGTAGTTCAGCGTGTCATCGTAGCCCACGAACTCCATGGTCGATCCGATGCGATACTTCGATTCCATCGGAGTGATCGCAACGTGAGCGTTTTCAAAGATGATTGGGATGCGGGGCATTCTGGCGGGCGTGGGCATCGTTAGCGAATAACCTTTGCCGGGTTCAATGGGGATCCGGCAACCCAAATGCTTATTCAAAAACGGGGTCCAGGCACCGGTGGCGACGACAAATTTGTCGGCATGGATGGTTTGTCCGCCAGCCACGATCGCCTTGGCGGCTCCGTTTTCACATGCGAATTTCTTGACCTCTGATTGTTCCACAAATTGGACGCCACGACTTTCCAGCTTGACTCGTAAAGAACTCATCAGCTTGTCGGGCCGCAGGTGACAGTCGCCTTCGTAGTGCCACGCGCCGCCCAAGCCGGGTTTGAGCGCCGGTTCGATCTCGATCAGTTTTTGCGAGTCATACGGAGTGGCCCGAATGCCGAATCGGCTGTTCAGCATGTCGTCAGTTTTTTGGTAGGCGTCGAATCCTTTTTCTTCATCGAAGACGAACAAGATACCGACCTCTTTCCATTCGCAGTCGATTCCTTGCTCGTGAACCAATTGTTGATAGAGCGTTTTTGAGGACTGCAGTAACACATGCCGCCCCTCGGCCGATTCCAACATGTGCTTTTCGTTGCAGCGCCGTCCGAACTTCCAAAACCAGCTTAGGCAATCGCGATTGAGCCGCGGTTTGATGGCGAATGTCGAGTCTTTTTTGAATAACTCTTTTAACGTCAACTTGATCTGGCCAGGGCGAGTCAACGGCAGAATATGGCTAGGGGAAACGTAGCCGCAGTTGCCATGCGAGCAAGCGGCACCGAAGCGATCGCGTTCAACGATGGTGACTTGGCAACCCGCATCGGAAAGGTACCAGGCGCACATAGCACCAATCACGCCTCCGCCAATCACGACGACTTGTTCGCTCATCTAGGGATTCCCATGCAAAACGGATCGGCTGGATCCAGTAATAAGGTCGATTCGCCCGAGACACGCGCCCATCCGCTGATGACCGGCGTGATCTTTCCGTCATCGGTGGGTCGGTAGTGACATTCGAAGACACTTCCGATAATACTCTCTTGGCGATAAACCTGTTCGGGGGCCAACTTGCCATCGGCGGCCAGGCAGGCAAGTTTGGCGCTGGTCCCCGTTCCGCATGGCGAACGATCGTATTCGCCGCCGGGGCATAGTACGAAATTGCGGCTATGGTTTTGCGAGTCCTTGGGCTGAGTGAACAACTCGATGTGGTCCACCATTTCACCAGACGGGCCAGTGATGCCTTGTTGTTTCAATGCGTCGCGGATTTGTTTGGTAACGCGTAGCAGGTGATCGGTCCGCGTGGATTCCAGTTGCTCGGGCGTATCGTCTACTAGAAAAAACCAGTTGCCGCCCCAAGCAATGTCGCCGGTTACGGTGCCGTAGTTTGGTACGTCAACCGACACGGCCTTTTGGTATCGGTAACTGGGGATATTTTCGATGGTGACACAGTTGTTGTCGTTGAGTTCAATCGAGACGATACCGACGGGCGTTTCCAGCAGATGCCGGCCCGTTGAGATCATCCCAAGGTGTTGCAGAGTCACAACAAAACCCATCGTGCCGTGACCGCACATTCCCAGGAAGCCCGCAGTATCAAAGAAAATGACTCCGGCCTTGCAGCGATCATCGCTGGGGGTGCACAGCTGGCCACCGATTAGGACGTCGTTGCCGCGAGGCTCGTCAACCACGGCGCGGCGGATATCATCAAATTGCAGGCGAAAAATCTCGCGCTGTTCGTACAGGGTGCCTGCACCCAGATCAGGCCCGCCGTCGATAATGATTCGCGTTGGTTCGCCACCGGTATGCGAATCGATGACCTTGATTTTCTTCATATTTGTGCCGCCTGCTAATGCATTGCAATCGAAGGATATTACTGTACTTTGAGTGCGAAATCAATTTCCGACTTTCAAACGCGGGCAACTTGTTGAATCGCTAACTGGCGGAATCGTTCTTTTCAATTCAAAGGGCTATCGAAGATGACAATGCATCAAGTTTTAATCGCGGGACAGTGGAAAGATTCAGACTCGACAGGCTCGTTCCAAGCGGAAGACCCCAAAGCGGCAACGGCGATCGCTCAGGATTACCCGATCAGTAGTTGGGCGGAATGCCAGTCTGCGTTGGATGCGGCGGTCCAAGCCTTCGAAGCACTCAGGAAGTTGCCGGCCGAAAAACGAGCTGAGTTCCTGGAGGCATTTGCCAATCGCATCGAAGCTCGCTCGACCGAGATCTGTGAATTGGCGTCTCGGGAAACGGCGTTGCCCGTCGAGCCTCGTTTGGCCTCCGGCGAATTGCCTCGGACTACGGGTCAATTGAGACAGGCTGCGGCTGCCGCCAGGAATCACAGTTGGTGCCAGCCAGTCATTGATACTGCGGCCAACATTCGATCTTGCTACGGACCGGTCGGACCAGTGGCAGTTTTCGGACCAAACAATTTTCCGTTGGCTTTCAGTGGAATCTCTGGTGGAGACTTTGCGGCTGCGATCGCGGCCGGGAATCCTGTGATCGCTAAAGGACACACGTTGCATCCCGGCACGACTCGTTTGCTGGCCGAAGAAGCGCAAGCGGCCGCTGACGAAACTGGGATGCCACCCGGAACGGTTCAACTGATCTACAACATGGATTTTTCGGACGGAGAAAAGTTCGTGGCCGATCCTCGTCTGGCTGCGGTAGCCTTCACGGGTAGTCGTCAGGCAGGTTTGAATCTGAAAAGGGCAGCCGATGCCGTCGGTAAGCCCATCTATTTGGAGCTGTCGTCAATCAACCCGGTCGTTGTATTGCCAGGCGCTTTGGCCGAACGAGGTGACGAGATTGCTGCAGAATTGGCGGGCAGCTGTTTAATGGGAACCGGTCAGTTTTGCACGAATCCAGGTATGGTTATTTTGCAAGAAGGTGACACGGCTAAAAGTTTTACCTCGACACTGGTCGAAAAGTTCCAACAGGCCGGGACGGGGACGTTACTATCCAAGTCTGGACAAGAAGGGTTGGCCAAGTCGATTGCTGATCTGCAGCAAGCCGGGGCCCAGGTCCTGTGCGGTGGTCAGGCTGGCGGCGGAGAAGGGTACAGCCATAACAACACGGTTATGCAGGTGTCCGGCGATCAGTTTCTGGCGAATCATGTTGCTTTGCAGGCGGAGGCGTTCGGTAACGCGACGTTGTTGGTCACGGTGAACTCGGATCAACAGGCCATTCAAATCATTGGCACGCTGGAAGGCAATTTGACAGGCTGTATTTACTCGGCCAACGACGGTACGGATGACTCGGCCTACGACCAAGTCGCTCTCCACTTGCGGAATAGGGTAGGGCGTTTGCTGAACGATAAGATGCCCACCGGGGTCGCCGTTAGTGCAGCGATGAATCATGGCGGGCCGTTTCCGGCAACGGGCCATCCGGGGTTTACGGCGGTTGGGATTCCGGGGTCGCTAATGAGGTTTGCGATGCTGCAGTGTTTCGATAACGTGCGACCGCATCGGCTGCCAGACGTGTTGAAAGACGAGAATCCAGGGCAAGTTTGGAGACAAGTCGATGGCCAGTGGACGAAGGCTGACATCGGCGAGTTGCAATCGGCCTGATGAGGACGGGCAGGGGTGTTGGGAGCCGGCGGCTAGCTAAAACGCCTTGCCGCTCACTTGGACAACGAACCGGCGGCTAGCGCCTTGCCGGTCACGGTTGGGTAGGAGTCTTTGCCGGGCCACTGGTCCCACCAGTTTTGGAACAACTGGTACTGCGACTCGACGAAGTGACGTTGGCTTGCGCTTAGTTGGTCAGACTCATTGAAGTGCAGTTGATATTCGCTGTCGCCGTTTAGGACTAGCAGGTGTTTGTAAAACAGTACTAGGTCTGGTCCTTCATCAAATGTTGACAACACGATCATGGCCTCGTCTAACTCCTTGGCTAGACGACGCGCTTCAAAGTCTCCTGTGGCTGCTCTTTGGCACAGGTCGATCAAGCACAGCACTTGTTGGGGCAACGCGTTTCCGATGCCGGTGATCGCGCCCGTGGCACCACAATTGATGTATCCGTGAAAGACTTGCGTGTCCACGCCGACCATTAACGTCAACGAAGGATCGGCACCCGTAATGTGCTCGGCGGCGTAACTTAAAGACTGGCTGCCACCAAACTCTTTGAAGCCGACCAGGTTGGCATGATCTTTTCTAAGGTCAAAAAACAGTTCCGCCCGAGTCTCAAAGCCGTAATAGGGACTGTTGTAAATCACCGCCGGAACATTGGGAGCGGCGTTCAAGATGGCGGCAAAGTGATCGCGTTGTGCCGACGGGGATGTGCCGCGCGATAGGACTCGGGGGATCACCATCAAGCCTTTGGCACCAACCGAAGCGGCGTGCTCGGTGTGTGCGACGGCCGTCTTGGTGTTCACAGCGCCAGTGCCCACGACTACCGGAACACCGGCCTCGCACAAACTTTGAACTCCCTGTATTCGCCACTGGTCGGTCAACAGCGGCCAGTCGCCCATTGATCCGCAGTACACCATTGCGTTCATGCCGGCGTCCATTAACTGCTTGCCTTTGCGTGCCAAGGCATCAAAGTCGGGAGTGCGATCTGGTTTGCATGGAGTCATTAAAGCGGGGATACAGCCGCTGAAAACACTGGAGTCCATTGCTGGGCCTTTGTCTTTGAGAACGATGATTTTTGATTGGTGCCGTGGCGAGGTCTTATTGTAGGCCAGCTGCCTGCAGGCTCAATCGGCGGAATAGAAATTACTTTTGTTTTCGGATCCAGGTGACGAATTTCCCAATCTCGGGATGGGCCAGCAACCGTTCAAGTGTGTTGTGGTACCTGCCCAGTTCCTTTTCCGAAGGCACAAACCGGTGCACCGCGTTATGGCAATCTCGACATAACTTGACAGTCTCGCGCATTTGTTCGCGAGTAAAGTTCTTTTTGAACCACTTGTTACTGTGACAGGTTCGCGGAATCAGATGATGTTCGGTCGTGCCAGTCTTGGTTGTTCGACCGCACATTTGACAGGGAAATGAGTTTCGCATGGCACCAGTTTAACTAGAAACGCCTGATGGCGAAGCGGACTTGCAGAAGCAATAATGCATCAAAGAGACCACTGAACCAACCACACGGAGATCGCGGATGTTTTTTTCTAAGCCTCAAAGGATTGCTAAACAGAAGGTTGGATTGTTCGGATTGTTAATCATCTGTTTTCTGCCCAGCAATGGGTATGCTCAGGAGTCGAATTTGAAGTCAGAAGAATTGTCGACTACGACGCCGCTGGATCGGATGGCACAACCATGGTGGAAAAACCGCTTGGCCGCCAAGATGAAACAGAAACAAGAAATGGAATCGATCGACATCGTGCTGCTAGGCGACTCGATCACTCAAGGCTGGGAAGGTACAGGGAAGGATGTTTGGCAGAAAACGTTTGGCGAATTGAATACATTGAATCTTGGATTTAGTGGTGACCGAACCGAGCACGTTATTTGGCGAAACGAAAATGGCCAAATGGATGATATCGATCCCGGTTTGGTGATCGTCCTGATCGGTACGAACAACACTGGCCACAACCTGGACAAGCCACAAGCGATTGCCGCAGGTGTCAAGAAGATCCTTGGCCAATTGAAATCGAGTGTTCCCGATTCAAAAATTTTGCTGTTGAGCGTGTTTCCGTTTGACAAGGATCCAGAATCGCCTCGCCGAAAAAACAATAATGAACTGAACGAGATCATTAAGGATTTTCATGACGGCCAATCGATTCACTACTTGGATATATGTCACCAGTTCTTCGATGACTCGGGCGCCATGACCAAAGAGATCACACCCGATTTCCTGCACTTGTCAGCGAAGGGTTACCAGCAATGGGCCGACGGTATGAAAGAAAAAGTTCACGAGCTGTTGGGAATACAATAGCCAACAACGCAAGGCGTCCCGCGATCGGTTCTCTGTGCGGTGCCTGAAGGATTCGCTCATTCACGAAGATCACGGTTGGGAATAATGGACGAGTATTTTAATCATCCATTGTTATCAACCTTGGTGGCACCGTGCCTTCTGGGATTGTCAGGACTTTTGTGACCAACTTGCCGTCGATCTCAAAATGAACGTCCAGTTCTTTGATGCCACCGACCATCCACAGCAAATCGAAATAAATGCTTTCGCCGACCGCTAGTTCTGTTGGAATTGACTTCGTACCGAAATCGCATTCGTTGCCTCAGCAGACATCTGTGCCAACCAGTCGTATGGTTGAGTTAGTGTTGTTGGTGATGGACGCAGGGATTCGCTGCAAATCTAAGGAATCACTGACCAACGTTAGTTGCTGTTCGTTGACAATCGCTAACGTAACTTCGCCTGTCACACCTTTTTTGGATTGAGTGAATGCTGCCAGTGCCGTGATCAGCATCAAAAAACCGAATAAGAATAGAACGTTGCTAAGTTTCATTTGGTCGGCTCCATTTGTGTTGACAGAGTTAGGAATGAAAGGAGTTCATGCACGGCATTCAATCAAAAGACGCTCGGTTATTATGCTAAACGTTGTCGGACATGACAGAAAAGAAGTTTCTTCTGATGCCCGCCATTTTCATTAGAATATTCGTTCCCCAGTATTCGTTGCCACAAAAACTAGTCGTAAATTTTTATTCTATGAATGCCACCAACATGTTCGGAACTGCTGAACGAAATGATCATTTTGGAGTTCGACGCAATGCCGTCGTTTTTGTTTCCATTCGTTTAGTCGTTCTGCTGGCAATTGGTTGTTTTTCGCAGTTAGCTGTTGGGTTTCAAGACCAGCAAGTTAAGCAGCCCAACGTATTGTTTATCTCGATCGACGATTTGAATGACTGGATTGGTTGTTTGGGTGGGCATCCGCAAGCTTTGACGCCCAACATCGATCGACTTGCGCAATCGTCAGTGTTGTTTACTAACGCGCATTGCCCGTCGCCGTCTTGCAATCCTTCTCGTACAGCCATCATGACCGGGCTACCTTGTTATCGATCGGGTTTGTATGACAACCGTCAACGCATGCGAACTCTGCTGCCCGATGCAGAGATCATCCCCAAGTACTTTTCTGATCATGGTTATTGGTCGGCAGGTTCGGGAAAGTTGTTGCATTACTTCATTGATGCTCAGTCGTGGAACGAGTACTACCCGCCGAAAGAAACTGAAAATCCGTTTCCAAGTACGCTGTATCCGGAATCGAGGCCACTTAGTTTGCCGCGAGCTGGTGATTGGCAGTACATCGAAACCGATTGGGGTCCATTAGATGTTACCGACCAAGAATTTGGCGGTGACTGGCTGGTTGCCGATTGGATTAGCAAACAATTGGCCCAGTCGCACGACAAACCTTTTTTCCTGGCCTGTGGAATTTATCGCCCGCACGAACCTTGGTTTGTTCCAAAAAAGTACTTTGATTTGTTTCTATTGGATTCAATTCAATTGCCACCCGGTTATCGCGAAGACGATTTGCAAGATTTGCCTGAGGCTGCCAGACAAGCGATTCGCCAACGTTACTTTGACCATATCAAGGAACACGACCAGTGGAAAAAGGGAGTGCAAGGTTATTTGGCTTCGATCGCTTTTGCAGATGCGATGGTAGGACGAGTGCTGGATGCTTTGGACCAAAGTTCTCATCGAGACAACACGATTGTCGTCTTGTGGAGCGATCACGGTTGGCACTTGGGCGAAAAAAATCACTGGCAAAAGTACACTGCTTGGCGGGCCTGTTCGCGTGTCCCGCTAATTATTAAGGCTCCGAAAAGTCAGGTCCTGCCACAGGGCACGTCGGCGGGGACTGAGTGCGATCAACCGGTTAGCCTTGCCAGTCTGTTTACGACGTTGATTGATTTGGCTGGTTTGCCACAAAAGCAAGGGTTGAACGAGCCCAGTTTGTTGCCGCTGTTGCAAGATGCGAACACAGAATGGCCACACACCGCGATAACTCATTTAGATCGTCCCAACAATTACGGTATATCCGGAAAGCGTTTTCGCTACATCCACTACGCAAACGGCGACGAAGAATTGTACGACATCCAAGCGGACCCATTTGAGTGGCAGAATTTAGCTGGCCAATCAGAATACGTGGCGGACTTGCAACGACTGAAGGCGAGTGCTCCGGAGGAGTTCGCAGCATTTGTGCCAGCCAAGATTACTACGGACTTGCCATTATTGGATTGGAATAAGACCACCGAAGCTACGTTACCGAAATCCAATCCTGGCGAATTAACTTTTGATATCTTCTTCCATAACACGAGTGCCCAGCCCGTCGACATCTTTCGCGTTGATGCGGATGGACAACAATTTCCTTATGGAACTTTGGAACGTGGGTGGTTCAAGCCGTATCAAACCAAGGCCAATCAAGTTTGGGTGATCAAAGATAAACGGCAAAACGAACTTGGCCATTTCGTGGTTGGTCAGGAATCTGCCCGCGCTATCATCCCCTAGGGTACCGCCTTCCCTTTGCGTTCACCGCGAGTGCGGTTGCATGTGCATTTGTCGGTCAACGATTTTGAGTATGCTGTTGGGTGGCCAATGAACAACCTAAGCATTCATTAAGCCTTAAGCCCTAAGCAGTTTCGCCGATTGATCGTATGAATACCTATCACGATAGCGATGTTTCGTCCCAAAACCACGTTCGGAAGATTGTGGTTTTGGGTGGAGGCACTGCTGGTTTTTTGACAGCCTTGGCACTCAAGAAAACGCTGCCCGATACCCACGTGGTTGTGGTGCGATCGACCGAGATGGGCGTTATTGGTGTCGGCGAAGGCACCATCCCATCCGTCGTTCACTTTTTACATCAGTATCTGGATATCGATCGCTTTGAACTCTATCGTCAGGTGAAAGCGAGTCCCAAATTGGGCATTCGATTTTTGTGGGGCCCTCGACCCTACTTTAACTACTCGTTTTCAGGCCAGTTGGTGACGCCTCATCGAAAATTGCGATTTCCCAGAGGCTACTATTGCGATGACGAATTCGATTTTGCGGACATCGATTCGGCGTTGATGAATCACGACCGAGTTTGCATGCAATTTCCGAACGGGAAACCTCGTTTTAATCCACGAGTCTCCTATCATCTGGAAAACAAAAAGTTTGTTGCTTATATCGAACAGTTGGCTGATCGATTCGGTATCACGAAAGTCGACGCTCAGGTTACCGATGTGATCGTTGGACAAGACGGAGTATCTGGCCTGCGTTTGAACTCAGGCGAAACTGTCGACGGTGATTTCTTTGTCGACTGCAGCGGGTTCCACCAAACCATTTTGGGCGAGGCTTTGCAAGAACCAAAGCTCGATTTTTCAAACGCCCTTCTATGTGATCGAGCCGTCGTTGGCGGTTGGCAGCGGACCAACGAAACGTACCATCCATTTACAACCGCTGAAACGATGCAGGCGGGTTGGTGTTGGCGAATCGAACACGATGAAATCATCAATCGAGGCTACGTTTTCAGCAGCCCTTTTCTGTCAGATGAGCAAGCGATTGACGAATTCTGTCAGTCGAATCCACTGGTGAAAGAGCCTCGGGTTATTCGATTTTCTTCCGGAGTGCATCAACGCACTTGGGTCAAAAACGTTGTAGCGATTGGCAATGCTGCGGGTTTTGTGGAACCATTGGAGGCCACGTCGATTGGAATGATTTGTGACGCCGCATTGCGGTTGTCAAAAGCTATGTTTGCGTCTGGCGGGAGAATCGTGGAGCAGCAACGTGATGTCTTTAATCGTGTGACGTTGCGTAATTGGTCGATCGTGCGTGACTTTTTGGCGTTGCATTACAAATTCAATCAGCGAATCGAGAGTCCGTTTTGGCAAGCGGCCATCAACGATGTCCCGATTGGCGAAGCCCAACCGTACGTCGAGTACTTTCGTCAGGTGGGGCCCGATTTTTTCCTGCTAAATCCAGACCTGAAACGTGACTTTTTCACTGCGGAAGGTTACTTGGTCATGCTGGTAGGCCAAAAAGTAGGCTATCAATCGGGTCATTCGATTGATGAAACCGAGCGTCAAGCGTGGCGAGATCTCAAGAAACAAATTGCCTCGGTTGCCGCTAAAGGGTTGACTGTGCCAGAGTTCCTGAAAATTTCACGCTCCGATGTCGCCCCAGAGATCTTTGGAGTTGGCAAGCAGGCTCAATCCGCCGTGAAGCCCGGCACGCGAGTCGGTGAAAGCGTACAAAGTGGCGAACTCAATTGGCACTAAAAGTATTTCGAGTTTTAGACCGACTGAGCTTTTTTGTTGCACTGTTATTCGTTAGCTGATGGCGGCTAAATCTCGACTGGCATCGATGTTATTGAAGGCTCGTGCGATTCCACAGATCAACAAGTGTGAAACGACTAGGACGCATCCGCCAAAGAAAATCGCGGTCAACATCAATGTCGATTCGAAGCGCAATCCATGAAACAGCTTTTGCGTAGCAAGTTTGCTTAACAAGTGACACAGGCCCAAAACAAACATGCTGCCCAAGAAAATCAAACCCTTGGCAGTGAATGCCAGGATCGATCGGATCAGCACCTGCACGCCTTCCCCTTTAATGCGGTAGGGATACCACAGAAACATTAAGTTTTCCAAACTGAAAACAAACAGATTGAAGGGCACTAAGATTCCCATGGCACCGACCACCAGGGTCAAAGCAAACGGTTTGATCCACCATGCGGCAATGATGGCCGTAAATTGAAACAGGCTAGTTAGCAGCACAGGTACTACCAGTTGGCCCACGGAAATGGCAGTCGGACTGAAGGGTAGCGCCTTCAATGTATTGATGCGATCGATGTCGCGGCGAAAGTCGAACTTCAATGCGGCTGGTAGTAACAATAGCGAATAGCAAGCCAATAGTGCCACGACCAACAAGATACCTGTTTCCGCGTTTTGGCCTTCGTCAAAGGCGGGAGCCAACGCTAGGACAAACGGTACGCTCATGGCAACCAACAGCGATCCTTTATAGGTCAGGACTCCTTGCCATTGTCGCCAAGCCAATGTTCCAATCCCTTTCCATCGCGCGGGTGCACGCAGACTTGGAAGTTTCGATTGGAGGTTTTTCCGTTGCACATCATTTTGTTGCAGAGCAGTTTGCCAATTGATTTTTTCTCGAGCCGAGGGCCATTTTTGACACTGTTGGTCCAGTTGAATGAGGCACTCGCGCAACGCTAGAACGATCACTACACCGACCGCCAAAGTCGCAAATACCGAGACTGAAAATTGTGCAGACAGCATCGTCTGTCCAAGGAGAGTCAGCGGCACCAAAGCCCATTTAATGAATGGCAGACTTGTCAGTGTTAGAAGACCTTGGCTGAAACAGGCGACGGCCTCCAATGACAACAAGTTGCGAAATTCACCGGCACTCCATTGTTGATGCGCCCAAAACCCTGCGGCTAGCAGGGATGCCGCCACTGGCACACCGACCAAACAACGCAGGTAGTTGCGTTGTCGTGGGCTCAATCCAAAAACAAATACTTCGGCGCACAGTCGCAGTAACTCGATACCTAGTAAACCGATTAGCATTCCGGTGAAACCGAGCAGCAAGATATGAAAGTCAGGGATCATCACTAAGGCAAAGATGCCTGCTTTCATGATTGCTGCGCCGACAATGGCCTTGAATCGGTACCGAACTAGATCACGCCGAGTCAACGGCGCCGATAACAACCATTCTTGTTCCGCGGGAGTCCAATCGAATGGCTCCTCAGTTTTTTGAAACACAACTTTTAGCAAATTCCAAACAACGTACCCCGCCAAGCTTAGAGGAATCCACCGTAATAGACTTTCGGGATCTGCGGGCTTTCGGAAAAGCACTCCCAGAACTGCCTGTCCTGTCCAAATGATTCCCAGGACGAACGCCATAATGGTCAAACCAATTCGACGTCGTGAACGAAAGCCGCTGGCCATGCGTTTTAGTTTGCCAGCCGCGCGGCGGGTAAACAGGTCCCCTAAAGCGGGATGAAGGTTGAGTAGTTTTGTTGCGAACATCAGTTCACCATTGGTATTTGCGTGACGGGATCGACTGGGCTGCTGACGGCGTGGAAGAAAATCTCTTCCAAGGTGGTCGAGGTTTGATCGTTTTGGAATTGTTGTTTGAGTTCGGCCAGAGTTCCGTAAAACTTCTGCTGGCCGCTTTCCAAGATCAGTACGTGAGTGCAAATGTCTTCAACCATGGCCAGCAAGTGCGAGCTAATGATGACAGCCGAACCCTGTTGAGCTCGTTCGCAAATCGATTTCTTGAGGACTCGGATGCCCAAGGGATCTAAGCCCGTCATTGGTTCGTCCAGCAAAAGGGCGGCAGGGCGGTACAGGTAGGCACAGCCGATGGCCAGCTTCTGCCGCATGCCGCGTGATAGATCGCAGGCTTTGGCATCCAGCTTCTTTAATAAGTCGAATCTTTGCAGCAACGCCTTCATTTCGGTTTGCCAGTTTTTTACAGAGTACGCGCTGGCTACAAATGCGAAGTGCTCCCAAACCGTTAAATCGTTAAACAGTTGCGGATCGTCGGGAACATACGCCGTGCGTCGTTTAACTTCGATGGGCGAATTTTGAACGTCGAATTCGTTGACACTCAACGTTCCTCGGCTGGCAGGAATCAGGCCAGCCAAAGCACGCAAAGTGGTCGTCTTGCCGGCTCCGTTGGGCCCGATTAGCCCCAAAACTTGCCCGGCTTGAACGTTGAAAGATACGTCGTTGACAGCAATTTCAGATTCGTAGGCTTTGCAAAATTCAGATACTTGGATCACGTTTGGCCCTTTGGTTAACGTCGGATCGGATCGACTAGTCGTTACACCAGAAAACATAGGCCGTAGGCGTATCAGATGCCGAACGCAAAATCTCAGCTGACGAATCCCCTCTCTTTGCGAAGGCGTGGCCGGACTAACCGGTAAAACTGGAACCGGATTCAGTAAGTATGCGTAGTTAAGAACACGAACCGACCAGGATCATTCCGATTGAAACTTGGTTTTTAGTCCGTACTTGTCCGAGGTTTTGTCGAACTTGGCTCGCACAGCATCGGCCAAATCGATCTCTAGATCCATCGCGATCAGGTCGACGCAAATGATCACGTCGGCCAATTCTTCGGCCAGGGCTTGAAGGTCCTCTTTGCCGCCAGCAATGCCCAATCGAATCCGTTCAATCTTCTTGATCTCGTTGCATGCTTCACCCGCTTCGCCACCCAGTTCGACACCGCGAAACGCCAGCGGCAAAGATTTTCCGCCGGCCCATTCCTGATGTCGCAACTGATTCGATTTGCGAAGCGAGTCAAAATTCATTGCCGATCCGTTCGGGAAAAGTGAATGCTGAAGTCAGAAAGACTTACCGGTCTGAGGGGACACGTTTTAGTGTTTCTAACAAGTAGCCCCAGAATTTTTGAACGCTACTGATTTGCACTCGTTCATCTGGCGAGTGGGCTCCCAGGATGTTTGGCCCAAAGCTAATCATTTCCATGTCGGGGTAATGGCGACCGATGATGCCGCATTCCAACCCGGCATGACAAGCCGCGACGTCGGCAGAATCTTGGAACAACTCTTGGTATAGATCGTCCATCAGTTTGACGATGGTTGATCCAGGTTCCGGTTTCCAACCAGGGTATTGGCTTTGGTATTGGACGTCGGCCCCCAGTAATTCGAACGTGGCGGTGATGGCGTTGGCCAAGTCATCGCGTTCGCTATCGACGCTGCTACGCGTCAGGCATCCAAAACTGATCTGGCCGTTTTTAACGTTGACTCGGGCCAAGTTGTTCGAGGTTTGCACCAAGTCGGCCATTTGAGGTGACATGCGGTGAATGCCGCAGGGCACTGAATAAACGACACCAAGAACTTTCTTTTGGACTTCGTCCGACAGCACGGATTCGGGCGAGTCGATTTTTGTGCAAGTGATCTCGGTTTCCGGGTCAGTGCTGCGGTACTCGGATTTAATTTGTTCCGTCGTATTTTCAAACCAGGATGTAAATGCGTCTTCGTGCTCGTTGGGCACTAGAACGCAGGCTTTGGATTCGCGGGGGATTGCGTTTCGCAGCCCACCGCCTTCGATCGACGCTACTTTTAAAGAGTGTGTACGACTGCCATTCCACAAAATTCGATTCATCAGTTTGTTAGCGTTGCCGCGTCCTAGATGAATGTCGATGCCAGAGTGCCCGCCTTTCAGTCCGCTGATGCTGATTTCAAAACCGGTATGATTGGCTGGTACTGGTTGCGTTTGGTAGGACGCGGTGGCCAAAATATCGACGCCGCCAGCACATCCGATCGTCAGTTCGTTGTCCGCTTCGGTGTCCAGGTTCAACATGATTTTGCCGTTCAGCAAACCGGGTTGCAGCCCCGAGGCACCCGTCATGCCCGTCTCTTCGTCGATCGTAAACAAGGCCTCGATGGCCGGATGTTCGATGTCATTAGAGGCCAGCAAAGCCATGATGCTGGCAACGCCGATCCCGTTGTCGGCACCCAACGTTGTGCCGTTCGCGCGAACCCAATCCTCATCGACGATCATTTCGATGCCTTGACTATCGAAGTCAAAATCAGTGTCCGAATTTTTCTGATGAACCATATCCAGGTGCGATTGCAGCACCAGCGGCATGCAGTTTTCCAAGCCTGCGGTTGCCGGTTTGCGGATGATGACGTTGCCGACTTGGTCGACCACGGTGTCCAAACCCAGCGATTCACCGAACTTGCGAGCAAACTCGATCACACGTTCCTCGTTTTTGGAGGCGCGGGGCACTGCATTCAAATCAGCAAAATGGTTCCACAGGGATTGAGGTTCTAGGTCTCGGACGGACTTGGTCATGTTGGTTCTCTCACAGTTTTTCAAATACAGGGCCCCCTAGTCTACGGTTTGAGTCGGTTCAGTAAAGGTTTGGAATGACCGTTTTCATCAAAGCCTAGTAATTGATAAACTGGGGTTTGGTTTGCCGGCTAGTCGGCTAGCCCGTATGCCTCCCCCACTCATCACCAAAACTAAATAAACATGAGAATGAACTTGTACAAAAATTTGACCCAAAGACTGAAGCGACAGTTCGGAAGCTGTGTCCTTTTAGTAACCGGACTTGCCCTCTCGCTGGGATGCGGTGGACAAGAAGTCACAACATCGACAAATAGCAATGCGTCCAACAGCGGTAGCACATCGTTGTTGAGTGACGCACAGGATGTGGAAAATGAATTAGTTGCTGGCCCGTGGTTGCAATGGCGCGGTCCCAATCGTAACGGCGTTGTTATCGATCAAAATCCTCCGACTTCATGGAGCGATACTGAGAACGTCAATTGGAAAGTCAAAGTCCCTGGCCGAGGTCATGCTTCGCCGATCGTCGTTGATGATCAGATCATTCTTGCCACGGCGAATAAAGAAGACGAAACTCAATCGGTTGTCAGCTTTAATTTGGAGACTGGTAAGCAAAACTGGATCACAGAAGTCAATAAGGGCAATTTCAACCCACGGATCTATCCAACGAATACTCATGCTTCGTCTACCATGGCCAGCGATGGGACTCACCTATTTGCCGTCTTTAATAATAACCGAGTTGCCCAATTGGTCGCTTTGGATTTGAGCGGCAAGGTTGTTTGGGAGAAAAAAGAGGCGGCCAAGTTCGTCCCTAAGCGATACCAGTTTGGTTTTGGTTCTTCGCCTATCGTTCATGACGACCTGGTAATTGTCTGCAGCGAATGCGAACAAGAAGGCAGCATGGTGGCTTTCAACAAGGACAACGGCGAGGAAGTTTGGCGTGTGGCACGTGAGGCAGCGACTAGCTATTCCACACCCGTCGTCGCTAACGTCAGTGGCAAAGAACAGTTAATTTTGAGTGGTGGCAACAAAACCATTTCGTACAATCCGAAAGACGGATCAAAGATGTGGGAAGTTCAGGGACCATGGTCGGTTACCTGTGGGACTGCTGTTTGGTCGGATGACATGGTGTTTGTCAGTGGTGGTTTTCCCAGCCAAGGAACGATGGCGATCAAAGCCGATGGATCTGGCGAGGTCGCTTGGCAGAATCGAGCGAAGTGTTACGAACAGTCGATGCTGTACTATGATGGTTACGTGTATGGCTTGGCTGATTCCGGAGTCTGCTATTGTTGGCGAGCGTCTGACGGTGAAGAAATGTGGAACGGACGGATGGAAAAGAAGGTCAGCGCTTCGCCAGTCCTAGCCAACGGACACATCTACATGACTCTGGAAAATGGAAAAACGTATGTCATCAAAGCGAATCCAGAAGCGTTCGAAGTGGTTGCTGAAAACCAATTGGGCAGTGCAGGGTTCGCCACCGCCAGCATCGTTAACAATCAATTGCTGATGCGAGTCGCCGAAGGTGTCAAGCTCACTGACCAAGAATGGCTGTATAGTATCGGCAAATAGCCTTTGCAATAACCAATCGATAGGAAATCAAAGCCGCCACCATGTCAAAATGGTGGCGGTTTTTTGCGCTAGCATCGATGGAAGCACTCCTCAAGATTCAAGAGGGAGACAGGTACGACAGTTGACAGAGACACGTCGATTGGAAGCGGACTTGTTGCTGTCGAACCATCTAAGTACTATCCCCTCGATAATAATGAAAGATAGTGAGCAAGGAACGAAGAAAGGTTTGTCATGAAGCGTGCAAGTATTCTTACATGTTTGGTGCTAATTGGTTGCATTACCGGCGCGACGAATGCTCAGTCAAGTCATGAAGAAATATTAACTCTGCTGCAAGATAATCGGTTTTCCAAAGCACTTGATCAAATCGAAAGCTTACCCAAAAACGATTCGCCAAAGCTTTGTTACTGGCGTGCCGTCTGCTTGGCGGCAGATGGACAAACGGACTTAGCCATCACTCGTTGTCAGGAATTGATCACGCGTTGGCCGGATGCAGAACCAACCAAAGACGCCAGCCAGCTGATTGAGATTCTCGAAAACCTAGATGCTAATGCTGACGATGTGGCTGATTTGTACTTCGATGCGATGGAGCAGTTTCGACAAAACGATGGTGTCTTGCAGTTTGACTGCAGTTTACCGGACGAGTCGCTTTTCGAATTTCGTTTCGCCATCGATTTTCAAAATAAACTCTGTGAATTACAGCTCACCATAGATGGTACCACCTCTTTGCAGTTTCAAGGCAGCGAGCAAGGAAGTCGGTGGTATCAAAGCGGTAGTAACCAAATTTTGGAATTGAAGGAGTCTTTCTTTCCGGTCTTGAATTTCCTGATTGAGGAGCTGCCGGATGACTCTTTTAAGATCAATATCTCTGGCGCGTTTAGTTCGCGTGCCACAGCGGCCGAATCGACCTGGAATGACTTGTTGCAGCGACCGTGGTTTTCAACTCGCCAAGGTTGCCGCCAGTTTTTCGTTGACCGTTCCTGCGACCATGCGACCTTCCCGACGAAGGTTACCGAAACAGATGGCGTGATGGTTGGTAACTTTGTACAGCCCGATTTTAAGAATGGTGGATTCCGTGACACTAGTTGCGAATTCGATGGGACTGGTGTGTTTTCCAAGCACCCCGGAATTAACATGCGGTTGCAAGTCAAACCAGCCACCACTGCAACAATGCTGGAAGACTTTCAGTGGCCAGATGTTGAAATGGTTCAGCAACCATTGGATGCTCCGTTTGTGAAACAGTTCGTGCAGTCCTTGATGGAATTTTTCTCGAAGAAAGAATCGCCACGCTCAGACTATTAATTGCGAGTGTCGGAAGTTGGCGACTCAATCCAACCATCGCAAGATCGAAACTT
>CAZJBW010000063.1:0-19249 GCA_964543985.1 uncultured Pirellulaceae bacterium
TTGCCCTCAAGCACTTTCGCCTGATGGCTCGAATTTTCTTTTACGGTTTGTCTCGCCAAACGAACAAAACCAAACCATAAAGCTATTGAACCTGGATTGACAACTATGAACCCTACCTCATCTGTAAACCAAATTCAGTTACCCAGTGACCAGAACACTTCTGGTCGAACATTGGGAGCTGAGGAAATCGATTTTGTAACGCAAGCATTGAAGAGCGGCACCTTGACCAGCACCAAGGGGACGTTTGTCAAACAGTTCGAGCAACGCTTTGCCGAAATCATGGGCTCAAGTCATGCCTACTGTGCCTCCAGCGGAACCGCAGCACTCCACACTGCCTACGCGGCCGTGGATCCAGAACCGGGCGATGAGTTCGTTACGACCTCGATCACAGACATGGGTGCATTGACCCCGATCCTGTACCAAACCGCTGTTCCCGTTTTTGCAGACGTCGACCCAGACACCTGCAACGTGACAGCCGAAACGATCGAAAAGGTACTGAGCGAACGCACCAAAGCCATCATTGTGACTCACCTGTTTGGTAACCCATGCGAAATGGGTCCCATCATGGAACTGGCCAAGGCCAAGAACATTCCGGTCATCGAAGATTGTGCTCAAGCGTTTCTGTCCACTCAAAATGGCCAGCTAATCGGTACGTTCGGTGACATCGGTTGCTTCAGCCTGCAACAGGGCAAGCACATCACCACTGGTGAAGGTGGCATGGTGGTTACCAACAACGAGGAACTGGGCCGTCGCATGTTCCTGTTTATTAATAAGGCATGGGGCTACGGTGACGCGAAACCAGATCACTACTTCATCGCTCCGAACTACCGCATGAACGACATCACTGGTGCCGTTGCATTGGCCCAGTTGGATAAACTGGAAATGTCGGTTAACACGCGAATCCAAATGGCTGATATGTTGACCAGTCGCATTGCAGACATTGCAGGAATTAAGACTCCGAAAATCTCGCAGAGCTCAGTCCACACCTATTGGAAGTACTGCCTAAACGTAGATGGCGATGTCATCCCTGGCGGTGCGGTTGGACTGGCCAAAGAACTGCGAGAAAATTACGGCATCTTCTCGGCACCTCGCTACATTCAGAAGCCGGCCTTCCAGTGCCAAATTTTCCGTGACAAAGTGACCTTCGGCAAAAGCCAGTTTCCATTCACCGAAGCTCGCCCCGAAGCAGTCGACTACAACCCCGACCACTACCCAGGCACGTTCGCTGGCTTGGAAGGAATTCTGGTAATGCCATGGAACGAGGGATACAACGAAACCCACGTTGAATACATCGCCGACGCCATCCACAACTCAATCAACCAAATGAAGAACAACTAGAAGAGAGACAACCATGAGCAATTCACCAATCAAGGTCGCCTTAATCGGCGCCGGAGCAATTTCAGGTGCCTACAGCTTGGCACTGGAATCGCTGGATACTATGAATCTGGTCGGTGTGGCAGACATCAACATGGATGCGGCCAAAACAATGGCCGACAAACATAGTTGTCCTGCATTCGAAGATTACCTGGAGATGTGCGATCAAATGCAACCCGATGCCGTAATCATTTGCACCCCTCCAACGACTCATCGCCATATCGCAATCGAGTTAATGAACCGCAGCATTCACGTGCTGTGCGAAAAACCGCTGGCGACGACGCCCGATGACGCTTGGGCGATGGTCCGTGCCAGTCAATCCAACGAAGTTGTCTTCACGATGGCCTCGAAATTTCGGTTTGTTCCTGATGTCAGCAAGGCCCGTGAAATCCTGGCCAGTGGCAAATTGGGAGACATCATTCTGTTCGAAAACAGCTTCACGGGCGTGGTCGACATGTCCGAGCGTTGGAACTCGAACCCCGAACTTTCCGGCGGTGGCGTGCTGATCGACAATGGAACTCACAGTGTCGACATCATGCGATTCCTGCTAGGCCCACTGGCTGAAATCCGTGCCGTCGAAGGCAAACGCTTGCAAAGCATGAACGTTGAAGACACCGTTCACATTTTTGTGAAAAGCCAAGAAGGTGTCATCGGCAGTATCGACCTGTCATGGAGCATGAGCAAAGGACTTCCAACCTTTATCAATCTGTTTGGTACCGAAGGGACTCTGCACGTTGGCTGGAAGGAATCCAAGTTTAAGCTGAAAGGCGACGACGATTGGACTGTGTTCGGAACTGGATACGATAAAGTCGCAGCCTTCCGCAACCAACTGATCAACTTCGGTGACGCGATTCGCGGTATCAATCCTTTGGTAATCACAGCCAAAGACGCGATCGCATCTGTCTACACCGTCGAAGCTGCATACCGAGCGATGAACAACGACGATTGGCTGGCCGTGGAACATTCCGACGAAATGTACGCCAAGACAGTCGACAGCTAAAATTAACAACCGTCATGCGACGCCTCCTTTTGCGTCGCATGTCTACTGATTCTCGCAGAACGGGGAGGCCAATCAGCCTTCCCTTTTTTTCGCTCAGACCTAATTATGACAGCAAAAGTACACGAAACCGCAATCGTTGAAGACGGCGTCCAGCTGGGCGAAGGAACCTCCGTTTGGCATCACGTCCACATTCGACGTGACACTAAAATAGGTGAACAGTGCATCGTTGGCGGGAAAACTTATATCGCCTACGAAGTGGTGATTGGTGATCGAGTCAAAATCAATTCCAACGTCTACATTTGTTACGGCGTTGCCATTGAAGACGGAGTCATGATTAGCGCTGGCACCATTTTCACAAACGATCGCTTCCCACGCGCTACGACTCCGGACTTGAAAGAACTGAAACCGTCGGACCCGGACGAGGAGACTTTGCTAACCAAAGTCTGCCGCGGAGCCACTATCGGTGCCGCGTGCACGATCGGAAACAACCTGACGATTGGACAGTTCGCCATGGTCGGCATGGGTAGTCTCGTCACCAAAGACGTTCCTGATTTCCACTTGGTCATTGGCAGTCCCGCACGCAGCATTGGCGCCATCTGTCGCTGCGGCAAAATGTTGATCCTGTTTGCAGATATCGCCGAAACTGCGAATCAGCATTACGTATGTGATGAATGCCAACGTGAATACAACATCGTCGATCAAAAAGTCACAGAGCTATAGGCGGAACGATGGCAAAGAAAGTAGCCAGTGTTTCACTGGATCTGGACAACCAATGGTCGTACATGAAGACACATGGTGATAGCGGATGGGATTCATTTCCTAGCTATTTGGATGTCGTTGTACCACGCATTATCGACTTCTTTGAAAAACGCCAAACAAAAATAACTGTATTCGTCGTGGGCCAGGACGCGTCTATCGAATCTAACCACGACAGCTTGCGTAGTATTGCTAATGCCGGTCACGAGATCGGTAATCACTCGTTCAATCACGAACCATGGTTGCATCTGTATAGCGACGACGAGTTGTTGGAAGAGTTTCAAAAAAGCGAGCAAGCGATTCTTACGGCTACCGGTCAACGCACCCTGGGATTCCGAGGACCCGGATTTAGCTTTTCAAACGAAGTACTAAATGTGTTGGCTCAACGAGGCTACCGCTACGACGGTTCAACCTTCCCAACCTTCTTGGGACCGGTCGCACGAGCCTACTACTTCTTTTCCAGCACACTCAACAAACAGGAAAAACAAGACCGCAAGCAGCTGTTCGGCAAATTCTCAGAAGGCTTCCGACCCAACAAACCATTCCAATGGCAAATTGGTGATCAGCAATTGCTGGAGATCCCAGTTACCACGATGCCGATTTTCAAGTTGCCAATTCACGCCAGTTACATTTTCTATCTAGCCGGCTATTCCAAGACGCTGGCTCGATTCTATTTCTGGAAGGCCATGAAGATGTGTTGGATGATGGGTGTGCAGCCGTCACTTCTGTTGCATCCACTGGACTTTATGGACATCGATGACTGCCCCGAACTGGCATTTTTCCCAGCTATGAAAACGCCAGCGCAAAAGAAAATCGATTTACTAGATCGCTGCTTGGACATGATGGAACGGCACTGGAAACTGGTCCCCATGCGAGATCATGCTGAAGCAGCAATGTCCAAATCTCTGAGCCAAAAAGTGGTGCCGATTCCTTCCGGATAACTACGGAATTCGACCACTACGTAACTCATTACTTTGATGTAGAAAATGGCCGTTTGCTTCAGATTTGTTTGCCGCTTCCGGTGCAAGTGGCGCAGGTGATCCGCCCTGACATGCATCCGCAAGACATGGTGACTCGCCCAGCCTGACAGTCGCAGGCAATTCGGCCCTTGTCACAGCTGCAAGTAACTTTTCCCCGTGTACATTCAGGGCAGTCTTCGTAGGGATTTTCTGACCCCGCGCCTTTGTACTTCTGCCCCGAACCACCACAAATTTTACAACTGACATTGCCGGTTCCGACGCAAGATGTGCAGTTCACTTTAGCGGTACCCAAGCAACGACCACAGTTGTCTTCTCGTTTACCCGATCCGTCACAACGAGGGCATGTATCCGTTCCAGTTCCATTGCAAGGAACACAATTTATCTGATTCATAGACGTCCACATCATTTGAGAATTCAAGACCGATAATTACTATTCGAGTCTTTTGCGCGGATCTTGAACAGATCGCTCTGGAATCGTGAGAATTCCAAGCGAATTCTTGGTCTTGATCGTCTACCACGACCAAAAGTAACGGCTGTGCAGGCGATTAACTACCTTGGCCTACTGCGGCGTCATCTTGCCGCGTGGATCGGCTTCGTCCAGCACCGTGGCACGCAAGTACTCGCGGTTCATCTTGCCAATAAACTTGATACTGATTTCTTTGGGACATTGAGCTTCGCATTCGCCGTAGTTGCGACATGAACCGAAGCCTTCCGCCTCCATTTGATCGACCATATTGCGAACGCGTTTCGAGCGTTCCGGGTGGCCTTGAGGCAACAATGCCAAGTGCGAAACTTTCGCCGAGGAATACAGCATTGCCGAGGCATTGGGACAGGCCGCAACGCAGGCACCGCATCCAATACACGAGGCGGCGTCGAGTGCCTCTTCGGCAATATCCGGCTCGATAGGAATCGAATTTGGTTCTGGTTTGGGGCCCGAGTGCACGGTGACATAACCGCCAGCCTGCATGATCCGATCGAATGAGGAACGATCCACGATCAAATCTCTTACGACAGGAAACGCCGTCGCTCGCCACGGTTCAATCGTAATTTGAGCACCATCTTTGAAGTGCCGCATATACAACTGGCAGGTCGTGGTGGCGGGATTGGGACCATGCGCCTGGCCATCGATGACCATCGAGCACATGCCGCAAACGCCTTCACGACAATCGGAATCAAATGCCACAGGCTCGACATCATCGCGAGTCAGTTGCATGTTCAGCGCGTCCAACATTTCCAGAAACGAGGTTTCGCCACTGATGTTGTCCACGGAATAGACTTCGAATGAGCCGCGACTGTCTGAATCGTTTTGACGCCAGACTTTCAATGTAAATTTCATAATCGTGTTCTCGTAATTATGTTTTGTAGTTCCGTTGCGTCGGCTGCAGTTCGTTGAATTCCAGATTCTCGTGGTGCAGCGCGGGCTGTTTGCCTTCGCCTTCATAGGCCCAAACCGAAACATTGGCACTTGTTTCGTCGTTTCGCATCGCTTCACCTTCCGGCGTTTGATACTCCTCACGCAAGTGACAGCCACAAGATTCTTCACGAGCCAATGCGTCGTGACACATCACCTCGGCAAATTCCAGGAAGTCGGCCAAGCGACCGGCGTGCTCCAAGGTTTGATTCAGTTGCTTGCCAGAACCGTTGATCCGCACATCGTTCCAGAACTCGTCCTTCAATTCAGGAAGTTGCTTCAGAGCGTTTTCCAAACCCTTCTTGGATCGCACAATCCCGCACTCGTCCCACATCAACTTTCCGAGTCGTCGATGTATATCTTCAACATTCTTGGTCCCGTTAATCGACATTAGCTTGTCGATGTGATTGCTTACGTTTTGCACACCTTCGTTCAAAGCCGCGTGGTCCGTCAGATCATCCGTTTCGTGACGAGAAAGGTAATCGCCGATGGTCAGCGGAATGATGAAGTAGCCATCAGCCAAACATTGCATCATGGCACTGGCGCCCAAACGGTTGGCACCGTGGTCAGAAAAGTTTGATTCTCCGATCGAAAACAGACCTGGGATCGTGGTCATCAGGTTGTAATCGACCCACAAACCACCCATCGTATAGTGCGGGGCAGGGTAGATCTTCATCGGCCCGTTCCATGGCGAATCGCCCGTAATCCGCTCGTACATTTCAAACAGGTTGTGATACCGAGCCCCGATGGTGTCGTGCCCAAATTCGCTGATCGAGTCACGGAAATCCAGATAGACGCCCAAGCCGGTGGCTCCCACGCCCAACCCTTGATCACAAACGTCTTTTGCGTTTCTGGATGCCACATCTCGTGGCACCAAGTTTCCGAATCGCGGATAGCGCTCTTCTAAATAGTAGTAACGATCATCTTCAGGAATTTGATCCGGGGCGCGATTTTCGCCAGCGTTGCGAGGAACCCAAATGCGACCATCGTTCCGCAACGATTCACTCATCAGCGTCAATTTCGACTGAAATTCGCCCGAGGCTGGAATGGCCGTGGGGTGAATTTGATTGAAGCAAGGATTAGCGAACCCGGCACCGCGCTTGTACGCTCGCCAACCCGCTGTCACGTTGCAGTTTTTGGCGTTGGTCGACAGGAAGTACACGTTCGAGTAGCCACCGGTGGCCAACACTACGGCGTGAGCCCAATGTGCTTTGACCTCGCCAGTCACTAAATCGCGAGTCACGATTCCTCGTGCCCGGCCATCAATCACAATGATGTCCATCAACTCGGAACGAGTATGCATCTGGACGTGACCAGTATTGATTTGCTGGGACAGCGCCGAGCACGCACCCAGCAATAATTGCTGACCCGTTTCGCCGCGGCAATAGAAAGTGCGCTCGACCAAAACGCCACCGAACGAACGGTTCGCCAACATGCCGCCGTATTCACGGGCGAAAGGAACGCCTTGCGCGACCGCTTGGTCGATGATGCTGGTACTTAGCTCGGCCAACCGCCAAACGTTCGCTTCGCGAGCACGAAAGTCGCCACCCTTTTGCGTATCGTAGAACAAGCGGTGGACCGAATCGCCATCGTTACGATAGTTCTTTGCTCCGTTGATGCCACCTTGAGCCGCAATACTGTGCGCTCGACGTGGGCTATCTTGAAAACAAAAGCTGTCAACTTTGTAGCCCATCGCTGCGATCGACGAGGCCGCCGAGGCTCCTGCCAATCCTGTTCCCACCACAATCACTTTGTAACGGGGGCGATTTCGCGGACCGACCAATCGCATATTCTCGCGATGGTTTGTCCACATGTCTTCTAAAGGGCCGTCGGGTGATTTTGATTCCAGTTTCATTTCGTTTCCTCGACAGGTTGTACGGCTTGTTGAGTTGCCACATCGCTGTTTTCGGTCGCTTCAGGGCCTTTGACCATGCCAACCAAAAAGGCGGTCGGTACGGTAACGAAGCCGACGAATAATCCAACCGCTAACACGGTTGCCAAACGACGCAGACCTCGGTTTCGATCAGGATTGTCCAACCCTAAAGTTTGAAACAGACTCCATACACCGTGATACAAGTGCAGTGCCACAATTGCCAAACTGATAACGTAAAACAGCACCCAAACCACATTCGTAAACGATCCGTGAAGGTTGGCGTACACTTCGCCATGTTCAAACCCTCCGCCGAACATTCCAAAAGTAAAGTGCAACAGATGCACCACCACGAAGACCAACAGGAAACCACCGGTGTACATCATCCAACGCGCTGGCGAAGTGGCTTTGGCAAATTTTCGACTAGCGTAGTCGACATTACGAGCCGACAAATTCGCCGTCGAAAGCTGCATCACACAAATCACATGCATCACTAACGCACCCAACAACACTATCCGAGCCGTCCACAAGAATGCTGCGTAGGGCAGGAACGGTTCGCCAAGAGTTCGCAGAGATTCGGCATAATGATCAATATCAGGTTGTCCATCGACCGGCGGCAGAAAGATCTTCAGGTTGCCAGCCACGTGGCCCAGCAAAAATCCAAGCATCACGATTCCAGTCAACGCGACAATGAATTTCTTACCCAGAGTGCTACGGTACAACGTAAGCAGACGATTCACGGGAAGGTCCTATGGGTTTGGTGTGAACGATTCAACGCATTAAGACACTCATTCGCGAGTGCTATGTCGCAAGGATTTTAACGTCGATTGCCATTTGGCTTAAACAAAAATCCCGTCAAATTGTAAAAGTCGAGGCGAATTCTGTTCTTTGTGTCCAATCAAAAACGGCCAGTCAAGCGTTCGATCAGCCTAGGTCCCCGCTTGACAAAGCCATCAACTCACCAAATCGGTTGTCTACCGTCAGAACCTTTGGACTGTCCCTGCCAACGAAAACTCACCTGTCTCTTTTTCCTATTTTCGACGGGTGCCAATCAGAACTTTGCAAATTTGTCACCGAAGGTTGAAACCAAGTGATGCTAAAACTTCGGTTTAAACGTTCTAGACGTCGGGATTAATGCGAACGGAATGCCGCTGTCGCCACAACAGCGCTTCTCGCCCAACCAAGTAGCAACACAACGCGGTCAGACCAAACACAATGCCGCTCCATACCGTCGCCCGATACTTTAATACTTGGGCGATTTGCAAATAACGCACCACATCACTGGCTCCGCGACCTTCCAGGAAAAGAGACATCCCCACAAAACCAAAAATGCAGGTCGTCACCAACAGAAACAAGCTAATCATTTGCAAGGCGCTAAAGTCGACCAACTGCACAACGTAGGTGGCATACAGAAAGTGGACCGCACCCACGAACCCCAAAAAATAGATCCAACGAGGGATCGGTTGAGTCTGCCCTTCGTTGGCCAAAACAATCAGAAAATAGGCCACTGGAATCAAGTTCAGCAAACCCAACATGACCAGCATGAAACCGAAGAAGCGCGCCAACGTACGTTGATCACCACGCTTGGCGTTTTGCTTGGCACGCTTGTGATCGATCTCGATCAAAATCTCCTCTTCGACGATCGCAGCTCCGCTGTCAGGTAGCATCTGACGCAATGCTTCGGAGATATCAGGTTTTGAATCGGACGGTTCCATTGCCTTATTGTAACCCGATTAGCGGCGAACTCCGAATCGCAATGGTTTTCGGGTTGGAAACCGCATTGGAAACCGACGTGCTCAGGAATTCATTTCTTGCTTGGGAGAAACGTCGACCTTATTTTTGATTGCTCGCTGAATGGCTTCAATGTACCCACCCATCAAGTGATCGCTAAACAAATCGATTGAAAAACGCCCCAGTCCGTACACGAAACCTTTTAAGCGGTCGGCAACTCGCTTCCAACCGTCCAATTCGGAAATCACCCCAGACCGATTGATGTAAAATTCGGTGCCGACATGACGATAGCCGATCCACAACGGCGGGACTCGCGTCACAATATCGTTGTTGTTGACCCAACGGTACAAGGGAACTTTGACATGATTGACATAGCGTTTGTTGCCAATCCGTGGGCTACCGTAAGTGTAAACTTCGACCGGTTCACTTTTAATATGCGACAAGAAACAACGCCCGGCACAGATCGCTGCCATCGCGCCGCCCAACGAATGACCTGTGAACCACAGCGGCAGTTCGTTTTCCTCTAACAACTCCTGCATATGGCCCCACAGGTCGTCGACCTCCTGCTTGAACCCGCGGTGAACTCGGCCAACCGTTTCGGCCATCGCCATCAATGCATAAAGATCCGCTTTAATATCGTTCCAGTCATTGGGCTCGGTGCCACGACAGACGACCACCGCATCCGTTTTGTTAGTGAACATGTAGGCCTGGGCACCGTTACTGTTCACAAACTTGCCACCAGTAAAACCTAACCGACGGGCCACCTGAGTGCACTCTTTGGGTTGCAAGTACGAGATCATGGAGATCTCGGCAAACAACAAAGATCGCTCAAGAAACGTCATCTCGGCAATCGGCCGATCAATCGACGAGTGCAGCTGAATCTGCTTAGCTTGCTTTTGCGATAGGTTTTCAGGGGGTTTCTTTCGTTTAGCCATTTGCCAGTTCCAGTTCCACCGTTCGAGGCCACACCTGTCAACGAAACAAAAGTCGCAGACAGGGTGATGTTTTCAAGAATGCCCCGAATTCTACAATTGCAGCCGTTTCCTGAAACCACCCGCGAAAAGAATCCCAAAAATCACCCCAAGAATCGCCTCAGCCACACTTTGCCGCATGCCAGCAAAAAAATCGTGGCGACAGAAAGCGAGCGATACTAGGACATAGAAAGAATCGTCTGACGGGCGTTGGTGGACTATTAATGGTGAACTATTAAAAATGGCAGAGACAGTGTTTTGAATACCCAAATTTGCCAACCGCGCTAACCGCTTAACAGATCCAGGTGCTCAAACTTTTCTTCCAGAACTTTTGTGGAATCGATTTCCAACCAATTGTCCAGCAACGATGCGTAGACTTGTCGGAAATCGTACTGGACCTTGATGTCGCCGTCTTGCAGGTCGGCCAAGTTGGTTGTTTCGCCGATCAAACCGCCTTTGACCGGTGTGCCCGCCAGAAAAACCGGACCGGCGGTCCCGTGATCCGTTCCAATCGAACCGTTCTCGTGCACTCGCCGCCCAAACTCGCTGAACACCAACACCACGACTCGTTCATCCAACTGATTGGCCTTCAAATCATCGACGAAGGCTTTCAACGCTCGGGACAGCGAGAACAACAAACTTGAATGCGAGTTCGCCTGCGCCGAGTGTGTGTCGTAACCGCCCTGGACCGTGTAGTAAACTCGAGCAGCCGAATTCGATTTGATCAACTGTGACACCAAACGCATTTGTTGGCCCAGTCGATTGTCGGGGTATGCGCTGGCATCGGACGACTGTTTCGACATCGACTCGATCTGCTTGGCCGTCGCATAGGAGTTTGTCACTTGTCTTTGCACGAATTCGGCAATGTCATCCTGTTGTTGCATAAGGTTCGTTGCCGACACGGAATTGTCCAATTGCAAATCTTTGAATCGGGAAAGCGCCGCCACCTGCGCTCGACGCCCGAGCATCGCCTCCGCAACCGCCTGGCGTCCCACAAAGTAGCCGTCCATATCCGTCGAGCCTCTTTGACGCGACTGATATCCATCGCTCGGCCGATCCAGCCCTCGCCGCCTTCGCGCTTATTATCGCGCAAGCCTCGATGCCAGATCGCCATACTTTCGAAGTGGCTGCGATTGGGGTTGGGGTAACCGACACCGTTAATGATCGAAAACTCGTTGTCGTCGAACAACTCTTTGACCGTTCTCATCGACCGATGCAGTCCCATTTCATCGTTGATCTTCAGCAGTTCGTTTTCCGGCAAGGCAAGCTTGGGACGGACCTGGGTGTAGAGTTCGTCTTTGAACGGAACCACCGTATTGATGCCGTCATTGCCACCACTCAACTCAAGCACTACCCAAACCCTTTGCCGGGGGCTATCACTTCTGTTGCAGAGCGATGTAGCCGGGCCAATCAGCGGGAGCCCGACGATTGTGTTGAGCGATAAATACGGTCAAGAAATCTTTCGCTTGGTCGTCGGCTGGGACTTCGTGAAAAGTATCGAAGGCCTTCTGCCAATCGCCCGCCGTGAACTGGTCCAAGCCAGATTCATAAACCTGGATCGCTTCGTCACTTAAAGAACTGGGTTGACCGGGCGGAGGTAAAACTTGGCTGACTTTGATCGCTTTGTTCATACCCACTGGTTGCACAACAGCCAATCGTCGCGTTCGTAAAGACGGTCCCTCAGATTCAATGTGGCCAGCTCGTAATAGCTCAGCCGTCCGTTCATCGATCAGGATTCCAGCGCGAAATTGGCTGGTCATGGTTTCCAATCGAGCGGCCACATTCACGACGGGTCCAAAGACGGTGACCTTTACTTGATCTTCTGTCCCAATGCGTCCGGCGACGGCCGTTCCGGTGGCGATTCCCAAACCCATTTGAAAGTCATGCAGTGGGTGATCTGGCTGAGAACCAAAGCCACGAAAATCGGCCTGAATATCCAGCGCCGCCTGGCAAGCTCGCACCGCGCGATCGGGTTGCTGCAACGGCCAACCCCAAAACCCCATCGCTGCATCGCCATGGAAATCACCTACGACACCTCGCTGAGCCAGAATCTCGCGAGTCGTTACACCTAGGGCATCGCTGACACGGTCCAACAATTCCAGCAAGTTGTTTTCGTATTGTTCGCTGCGCATCGAAAAACCGCGCAGGTCACAAAACAACACCGAGACTTCACACTCTTGAGGCTTCAAGACTTGTTCAGGTTCACGTTGATTAATAGCGTCCAAAACGACGGGTGAGAAAAAGGCGCGCAAGCTGGCTTGCCGGGCTTGCAGCCGTTTGACTTCTCGCAGATTCGCCAGTGTCGTCGCGATCAATTCCGTAAATTTAATATCGTCATGCAAATCCAACGGATCGTTGTCAGGATTGGAATCGATGGGAACGTCGTAGTTACCCGCAACGTAAATCGCCAGTCCGTCGGCAGCCTCGCCCGTCAAAGGTGACACGAAAGCCCAGTCACCATCTCGCAGAATCGTAATCTTATCGTCACCGAATTGGCCGCCGGTTCGCCACAGATGCAACAACGTCTCGCCGGATTTTACTGCGCGACGAATCAGGTTTCCGCTGGGTTGAAAATCGCCGCCAGTCATCAGGCGTTGATCCCAATGCACAACTTCGGCAGTCGAAGAATCGTTTACGGCATCTGCGTCTTTGATATGTCGGACGATTCCGACCGTCGAGGCCCGCCGTACGCCCGTCAACAGAACGTTCAAAATTTGCACGTGCAAATCGACATCGTTGGCGGCACGCGAGATAATGTCGGGCAATTGTGATAGGACAGCGATTTTCTTTTCGGCGTCCCGGTAGCCAACTCGCCGCAAGTTGTCTCGACGATAATTCCGCTCGGCATCCGGCGAGGGCAAGTCCATCGTGACGTGAACGTCCTCTTTCACCAATTGAAAACGAGTCTGCCCGATCACGAAATGATCGCCGGGCGACACGAAAAACTCATCCAGTTGATTACCTTGGAAAAAGATGGGATTGCTGGCATCCTTGACACGTTGCACTCGCAATCGGCCCTCGCTATTCGTCAGCAAAGCATGCAAGCGACTGACTTGCAAATCCCATTCCACCCGCCAACCCACCTGCGTACGTCCCAAGTGCACAGTTTCGCTTTCCGACAAGCGACGACGCCACCGCTGTTGGGTTTCCGGGCCTTGAGCAACGAGATATAGCATGCGTTTTCAATGGACGAACACGAAGTCAATCTGGCGATTGTATCGGGAAGCCCAAGTCAAAGCCACGCGTCGACCAGCGCAATCACTACAGAAAGGTTTGCTACAACCAAGCGAACTGCGTCGCCAACCACCAAATCAGCCCACCGACCGCGACCAACATAGCGATTCCAATGGTTTGCAAACGGCCTGAATAGAAGCCACGAGTCTTATGGTCGGCTTTGCAGTAACCGAACAGCAGTCCCAAGCCCATTAACGTTCCCAATGAAATCAAAGCGACCTGCAGCGTACGACTAGCGACCAATTTTTCGCTCCATTGTTCCCGTGCCCAGGACTCGAATTCTCTGTCGAATTTCAGCTGAGCGAAACACTGGTAGGCGTCGCCGTATTCATCGTCGCCCAACATCTCCTGGTTGTCCGTGGGAATTTTCCAACGTAACAGGTGAGGGTGCATCCCTTTATGGTCGCAATCAGGCTGAATTTGCAGCAAGCGATTCTGGATCAATTTCAAGTCGATATCGATCGTGTCGCCAGCACCAGGCGAACAGCGATCGTCGATCCACTGTTTCACTGTCTTAACCAGTTGCATTTCCAAGTCTTCGATGGCTTCGCGTTGTTTTAGCAGCGGTTCGGACGAGACGACCATCCACTGCTCGCCCGTTGCCTCGTTGGCGTGATCGCCTTTGAGTACCCAATCGGGTTTCAGGGCCACGTCTTCATAGAAAGTTGACTCGCCAACCGTCTTATTGTCGGAAGTCGAGGAGGTCGCCAGAGTTTTGGAATCTTCCGTTTGAGTTGACGGCACTGTTGACGGCACTGCGGCCAAGCCGAACGAGCAGACAAGGCAGGCAATTGCCAAAATGCAAAATGGTAAAAAAAGCCGTCGTATTGTTTTGTTGATTTGTTTCATTGAAAGCTCCGCCTCAGGTCCACCTGAACTCTCTTCCTATCGCCAAGTTTATGACGGCGTCGTGCTCGCCAAAAACTCAGTCCGTTGCTCTTTCGACAACCATGGCGCGGCGATCTGAGTCGCGATCGAGATCACAACCGCCAGAATGCAACTCCATGGAATCGGGAAATGGAACAGTTGGCCGATCAACATTCCCCATACTAAACACAATCCCACGCTCCATAGACTAAGTCTACTGCTTCGAACGGGATCTGCCTGTCGCCACCAACGCAGGATGACAAACAAACCAGAAAAGAAAAGGACATTGCCCAGCAAATTCGGAGCTTGCCCGTCCACAAACAGTTCAACCGCTAGTGGCGACGCCGGTCCACCTTCTTGGCTCCAAGCTCGCTGAGTCCAGTCCAAGTGTAGAAAACTGGCAAACGCGAAGGCTACCACGCCAACCGCTACGCCTAAAGTTAGCATCACAAAGCGCCGCAACGTTGCCTCGCCCGTCCGATGCTCCCAAGTTTTGTTGGTAATCAGGATGGACCAAGTTGCTACGACCGAGACCACCACGGTCCAAGCGTAAAAAGCCCACTTCTGTGAACTTTCAATGGATGGATCGCTAGACGATAAAAGTGTGAAAAACCCCAGCACGCCACAGACCAGGCCGGACACCACCAAGGAACCAATCGCCTCAGTAAATCGATCGGCCACGGGTCGTTTTGCCAAATTGGTTCTTAGCAACTTTTGTTTTTGCGAGCGACTGACTTTTGGTCGTTTAGCTTGATCTGGCTGGAACACGGAACGCACCGCGAAATACAGCAAGTACAACAATCCCAATCCAGCCGATACCGGTATTAACCAGGGGCTGTTGATTAGCAAAATCAACGACGCCAATGACAAGACGACCACCTTAACAGGAGTCGACATATCGTTGTTGACCCACCAATGCTTGGCTTTATGCCAACCACCCTGGACCGCGCGGGCTATTGGTTCTTTGGCTACGTTTCCATGAATTGATCCATGAACCGATCCGTTGGCAGAAACGGGATCGGTCGTCGTCGCTGGCCGATCAGCGCGAATACTGGCGTGAACGGTGCCATGAATGGAACGTTCATTTCCCGCACTTGAGTGTCTGACTTCGCCAAACGTAATTCCTTGAGCGGACGGCGTGTCGTCACCAATAAACATCGGTTCAATGACCGGTGGCATTGCCCCGTGTTGGCTGGCAGGTTTTGTGACTGAGTGGTTTGTCGAGTGACTGGTTGGTTGATCGATCGATTCCGATGGCGATTCCAATTCTTGTAGCATCTGCGGCACGTCTGAGAATCGACGTTCGGGATCTTTAGTCAACGCCTTCTGGATAACTGTTCGATAGGGAGCACGAATTCCTGCCAGATCAGGATCGGCCGTCAGGTGCTTCATTATGATTTCTTGACTGCTTTCGCCCTCAAAGGGAACGCGACCAGTCAACATCTCGAACAAGATAATTCCCATGGCATAGACATCGATCTCCTTGCCGTACACACCCTTGCCAATTTCTGGAGCCATGTAGTGGAACGTGCCAACCGATTCCGTTTGGCCATCGCGATTGCTGCAGGAAATGAACTTTGACAATCCGTAGTCGCCAATTTTGACGACCTGTTCGTCGTCATCGCGGAAAATATTACCTGGCTTCAAGTCGCGATGCACAATCCCGCGTTCGTGCAGGTAGGTGACACCGGCAGCGATGGCATTAAACCAGTAGCGAATCTGATCGTCGGGCATCCCTTGCGGGTGATTTTCGATCACATCTTGCAGGCTGTCACCAGGCACGTACTCCATGACGACCCAGTTTTCTTCATGCTCGTTGGTACGAATGTCCCACAACTTGATCAAGTTGACGTGTTTCAGATTCAGACATTGTCGAACGCCGCGAAGCTCAACATCCAGATTGCGTTGAATTTTCTTGAGAGCCACCTCTTTGCCGGCATCACTTAGCGCAAAGTAGACTTCACCAAAACCACCGATGCCAATCCCGCGTTTAATGGTGTACCCGTCCAACGGCGTCGAACCGCTGGCGTAAGTAAACCTCATCCCGCGGACCCGTTTTGGTTGGCCGACAGGACGATCACCATATTCAGTTGGCTTCATATTTTTCTCTAGCGTGGCGTTTTGATCGTCCATCGTGTTCACTCTATTTTAACCTAACACCGCCATGGGTGCTTTATAGTCGCACAGGCACATACCCACATTTTGCGACCTCGTTTTAGTTTTTCCGTTTCAGACCTGATAACTTGACGGGTTTGGGCGCGTTTTGATGCCAAAAATCAGTGGCAAGAGACTTGAACCGTATTCAAATTCCAGAACTAATCCTCCGTCAAACCGTCGACACTCCCTCGCAACTAATCGAGTACTCGTCACCGGTTACTCGCACACCGTCATTCAGTTCGATGTCTCCCGAGACGACTTGGCCATTCACTTCGGCCTGACCCGGTGTTCGCAACCAAACCTTTCCATCACGATGAAAGACGACCATTTTCTGCTTCCACCGAGGACAGTACACGTGATGAGAACGATCTGGTCCCAACAGCAACGCATCGCCCAAAAGCAGAACTGCGTCCGACCACGGCTGAGTACGATGTCGGCTAACAAATTCCAAACGAGCACTACATCCCAGCGGGTTGGGCATACTGAATTTCGCCTGCACTCCGTTTTCTAATTCCAGGATTTGCTGATCGACCAACAGTTGCCAGCCATCCTCCTGATCGAAGCGAGTGGTCAGATATTGATTTTCCACCCGTTTGATTTTTTGGTGTCGACGACGCAGATCAGCTTGCACCGGGATATCCACCCCGGGTTGATCGACGGCTCGACCGATCGTCAGCAATTCATTGGTACAAACCAAAAACCCGCCTACGCCGTCAATCCACAACATGAACGAGCGCATGTTTTGCGGTTCTGAATTCAAGGCAATATCCTGTGTGTCAACTAAAGTTAAACTCGATTCGTTTAACAGGTCCGTCCGTTGGTCTTGATCGTCGGTTCGGACATTTTGCGAATCCTTGATCAAATGGATGGCGTTGGCTTGTTTTACGCCACATCGCTTTTGGGCATCTAGAGCAACTTGGTTTCGAGGAGCGATTTGCAGGATGCGATCCGACACAGCCTTTGCGCCACTCCATGCCGATTGGTTGATGGCAAATTGCAATTCACGAGTCAAATCGGTGAGTACCGATTTTTGAAAGTCGAAACTACGTATTCGAGACTCCAGGAACGGCAGGTCGGGCCGTCTCTGTTGGGCTTGTTGCAGTTTCGAAAGAGCGTCTTTTAATCGACCGGTGGCTGCCAACGATTCAGCCTCGGCCACGAATTGACAGATCATCTGCACTTCGTCCGCGCGACGATCTTGAATGTTTCGTTCTTTTAATAGTCGGACCAATGACCCGGCGCGAACTGGCTTGCCGGAAGCCAACATTGATTGAGCCAGCCCAACGGTCTGATCCACCAAGCGGTTCTTTTCTTTGGAGATCCAATCGAAACAATTTCCTTTGGCGATAGTAGAGGCATCGCAAAGGTCTCGCCAAGCACTGGCTAGGTCGCCGCATACGGTTGAGCATTGAGCCCGCGTAACCAATTGATCGATCAATCGACGCTGAATTCGTTTTCCATAGGAACTGCCAGAGAAATCTGGCTGCCGAGCAAGGTCACAGGCCAGGTTCAATTCGCCTTGGCGTATAAGCTGTTTAGCTTGTCTAATTTTCTTGCCAAGAAAAAACATCGCTTGCCCAGATAAAGAAAGGTGGGCAAAGAACCGCATATTCGAATGTCTTCGATTGCGTGTCGTCCGAGAGGTGCCATAGCCGGAGCTATATCTAGTCCGTCAAATTCGGCAGTCGCGGTCTCTCCCCAAGTCGTGCGAAAACAAAAGGCCAAAAAGAGACAGGGCCCGGGCAAGCTTCGCCAACCCGAGCCCCAATCGGCCTTGGTTCTTATTTCGAGACTACATCGTCGCTGAGGTTGCCAAAGTAGGCGTCAACGGCTTCAATGATGTCTTCGCTTTCCGTTTCGTCTTCCATCGGGACCAGGTCGCCCATCAATTCTGGAGCGATCTCCATCATGGTCGATTCCGTGTCGATCCGAACCTTGACTTCGTCCAGCATTTCTTGAGTCCGAGCCAGGTCACTGTTGTCGAACTGGGCGTACTGGCTGGAAGTGCGAGCGACTTCTAGAAGCTTCAACTGAGCTTCCAGGTTCTCGATCTGAGTCGCCAATTCTTTACGCTTGGCGTGAGTCGCTTCCAGATTACGCTGAGCAGCGTCTAGACCTTTTTGGCGAGCTTCCAGAGTGGCTTCCAGTGCTTGCAACTTTTGTTCGTGTTGTTTGAAGTTGCGGAAAGCACGCTCCAATGTAACGCGAACTTGGCTGTTACTGTACGCCTGGCCTCCAGTCGAAACGTAGGTGGCTTCGCCTGAGTTAAGATGGTTTCGCAACTTCATGATGTGCAGTTGCGACTTGGCCAACGTGTCGTCAGCGGTTTGGACTTGAGAATTCAGACGCTCGACGGCGACTTTCTGTTGAGCGATCTGGAACACCATTGGTTCGATGTTCTTTTCGACTCGCTCCAATAAATTACGAGCGGTTTCCAACTTGTACTCGGTTTCAACCTGGCCTTCGGCCCATGATTGCACCTTGCTAACCGCAGTGCCTGCGTACGGGACCAAATTTCGGCCAAACATTAGGCCTAGCACCAAGAGGCCTCCCGCACCAATAAATAGCAACTTCTTGAACATTTAGTATTCCTCCAACAAAGGGTGTTTTGTTCTGGTCCCTGGTAGAACGCATTTTGCTTAGGGGGTTGTTCGTCGAAGCGGCCTAGCGATTGGTAAAATTTGGCGGGAAATTGATAATTATTTCTGGAGCCCAATTTTTCCAAAAACCGGCCGTTTCTTTGACAACGCAAGTCGTTTGCTGACAACAGCTTGCGAAATCGCCGATTTTCAAGGCTTATTTCCCACCTAAAACCGATTTCGGTAGCAATACACAAATCAAGACTATTAAAGACTATTAAAGAGACACCCTCCCGCTTGCGGGAGGGTCGGAGCTCAG
>CAZJBW010000063.1:19349-31521 GCA_964543985.1 uncultured Pirellulaceae bacterium
CTATTAAAGACTATTAAAGAGACACCCTCCCGCTTGCGGGAGGGTCGGAGCTCAGAAAGAGACACCCTCCCGCTCGCGGGAGGGTCGGAGCTCAGCTCCGGGGAGGGTCCGCTCCTTCTTCTAGCCAAATTCTTAAGAACTCAGCATCCAACTCAGAATTCAGAATTTAAAATTCAAAATCCACACCAATCAAATCAAGACTAATCAAGACTAATCAAGACTAATCAAATCAAGACTAATCAAATCAAGCCTATTCAAGACACCCTCCCGCTTGCGGGAGGGTCGGAGCTCAGCTCCGGGGAGGGTCCGCTCCTTCCCCTAACCAAAATCAATTCTCTTTCGTTTGCGGCAAACCCTACTTCGAATCCAACAACTCGACAACAAACGCCGATCGAAACGAACCCACATTCGAGACACTAATGGCAACCGGGTGATTTTTTGGCAATGACAAAGTTGTGTTGATCGGAATTGAGTATTTGCCATCGGCGACTGTCATAGACAGTTCCAGAAGCAGCTTGTCGTCGCGGAACGAAGCCACACTACCTTTGGCTTGCACAGAGACGTCTCTCAAGAACTCCCCGTTTGCGTACGTTCGCAGACTGGACGTCGTAAATTCGCCATTCAATGAACTGTCATTCGATTTTACTTGCACGACAGTTTGACAAGACGTGATCAACTTTCCGTTCTTAATTGAATCTTGCTCGCCGAGTGCAGTGACCAGTTCCGTCAAATGCGAACCGGGTTCGTACAGAAGACCCACCTCTTGGAAACTTGACGGATCAACTAGCCAACTAATTCGTACAACACATGCTGTGGTTGACGATACAATTGGGTCACTGCCATCCAGGATTTGTGTAAGAGTTTCCATGAGGGAGTCTACTTCTACCTGAGAACCAGAAATGACAATCCCTTGATCTGGTTGAACAGCCACACGCACGGATTCACCCAACTCCTTTAGCAGGTAGGCAATGCCACCCTCATCTCGGCCTTCCAAATCAATCATCTTGATGACGTTTTTTCGATGAGCAGGAACAACATCGATGGATTCAATCAATGACTCCACTCGTTGCAACGTCGCCTGGCTGCCACTCGCTATTATCGCGCCTAACCGTTGGTCAATCGCTATTCTCAAACCTTTCTGATCCTGTAACAGAGTCTGCAACACAGTAAACGTGTTATCAATGTCAGCGTGCAACACATGAAATACCCCGACGGTAGACTCCATGTCGTCTGACTGTGCATGACATTGATTCGTAAACGCTGTTAAACTCATCAACACGATCGCTGCAAAAGCTGTGTATCGTTGAACGTAGTCTGTTTTCTTGCGCATTTTTGGTTCCTGCTTCAATAGTTGGAAGTGTATTAATTGGTTGGTGAAACGGTTGCTGGCTGCTTAGACGTCAAATTGACTGGCTGCAAAGCGTGGACGATTGTGAAATTGGCATCCCGACTGGTTGAAGGTACAGAAACCAAAATAGCCTGATTGCCGGACCCAGTCTGATAAAAGGTCACCACCGGATCTTGGCTGACCGAATTTTGATTGGTTAGTTCTGCCTGCTCACTGGCAATTTGTGACGTTTGATCAGGGGTCGCTATCGATCCAGAATTGCTTCCGTCATTGCCAGATAACCGCGGACCCGTGTCAGACCTGGTCACGAAAAAGGCCAATGTCCCCAGCAAAGCAATTGCTGCAGCGACGGCGATCAACGTTGACCAATTCCATGAACGACCGTCTGAATTGGCAACCGAATTCGCGACCGAAACTTTCGTCTGCTGATTGATATTGGCCGCTAAATCAACCGGCGTTGAAACCCCAGCCCAAGCATCGCGGATCAATTCGTCCGTGCAGGACGGACAGGTCGTCAAGTGAGCCTCAAACGTCGATCGATCCAACTGGTCCAAATCGTCCTGCAAGTAGGCTTGTAGTTGTTGACATTGTTCATCGTTATTCATTGGGCACCCTTTGGTATCCTGTCCGTTGCGTCGTGTTGCGATGCATTGACTTTTTCAGTGAGTTTTCTTCGAGCGATGCTTAACGTTGCCTTGACATTGGCTAATGAAATCCCCAGCAACTGAGCGACCTCCTGTTGCTTGAAACCTTCGACGACACACAAAAAAAGCACGCTACGTTGTTGATTGGGCAGCTGTTGCATCCACCGCAGCACTCGTTCATGTTGTTCCTGCATGCTGGCTGCCTTTTCTGGTGACAAGACTGATGAAACGGCTTCGGAAACAGTAGCGTTGTCGGTTTGAGGTTTTTTCTTTTTCAGCTGGTCTTTCCACAAGTTGTGCATAATTTGAAACAACCACGATTTAATCTTGTCTTGGTCTTTCACCTGCCGTCGATGCTGGTGAGCGCGTAGGCAGCATTCCTGAGTCAAATCTTCTGCTTGGTGTTGATCACGAGTCAGGCTAAGCGCGAATCGATAAAGACCGTCGACATATTGGTCAAAGTCGATTTGCACTGGGCCGTCTTCCGGGGGTCGTAATGGATTGGTGTTTTGTTTCTAACCCTGACCTAAGACGATCGACTTGCCAAAAGGTTAAAAGAAATCCAAAAAATCAGTCCCGGCTACAGAAAGCCTTCGGTTTGCTTGAAAAAAAGCATGTCCAGAAAAACAAATCTACGGCTATCCAGGCAAAACCGGATTGGCAACCGAGGCTCGACGATTCCATTGAGAAGAAGGCCTGGGTGCCCGACTGTCCAATCAATCCTGAGCTGTCTTTGAGACAATTGAGGCGAACCCTCGATTTGACATTTTTTGTCCAAACGTCAAAACACAAATCTTAGCGGTGTCAAGCTAATGTTTTATTTGCTCAAAATTTTTTGGTGCAAATCTCTTGGTTTCACGCTACTTACAACACCAATTTTTTTACCAAAAAAATTTCCTTTCGACTCAACTTCACGTCCAAATTTAATTTAAGAATTTTGTGATGGTTTGGCGCGCAAGTTCTTTTTTGCGACTTGTAAAAAGTTCTATATAAGCTGCAACTTACAGAGTTTATAATTCAATTGTTCAAACATTCGACTCCTTGAAAACCAAATGGTTTCCAAAGAAGTGAAATGCAAACGCCGATAAATAGAATGTCCGTTAATTCATTCGCAACGTGGGCTAGGCTTACGTTGCAAACGTTTAATTCAACAAAAGGTAACAACCGTGCTAAGTGTTCGCCCCAAAGTTTCGGAACTCGCTTTCCGAGTATTCGGGCGTTCGTTGCATCCTGAGTTGTTCGAAAGTTTTGAATCTCGCACGATCAATCGCGAACAATATTGCTTGCGAATTGACATCACCAGCTCGGGTCACTTGCTGACCTGGCAACGCAATGGGACAGTGCTTTCCGAGGTAGCTTCGGCAACCTTTCAACCGCTGCCCAAGCGAGAACTACTGTTTGGCGATCTCGTTGGCATGCCGACTAGCAATCAAATTTGCCGCCACAACGAAGTCGATTACACCTTCCAGTTTCAATTGGATCCGGCGGAACCCAAAACGTTCCACATGATTCAAAAGGAATTGTTGCGGTCGATCCCGTGTGAAGGGATGTTGTTCCAATTCCAATCCCGGGACCAATTCACTCCCGGTGCCATCAGCTACATCAACATCCAGTCGCGACGCAACAACGTGCATGTTCGAGCGTTTCACACATTCCCAGAAGCATTTCTAGTTATGAAAAGTGAATCCATCTTCAACGTGCAAATGGCCGAAGCCGCCTAGCGTTGCCGGTCCTGCGTTCCGTTTTCTACTACCGGAACAGTGTTGGATTTTCAGCCACCCATCTTCGTTGTTGGTATTCCATCAATTCGCTGCGTAGACGGTGACAGTACGGGTTTTGTCGCAAGGCACACTTCTTGTACGTGATTGCATCCGTCAATCGATTCTGTTCGAACAAACATCGACTAAGCGTATCCAGGTAATCGGGATTTTGGGGCACCAACTGCAATGCCTCACGAACGGCAGATTCAGCTTCCGAGACTTCGTCACTGGATTGGCAAGCCAGCCAAGCATAACTGTTCAACTGAGCCGCCAATTCAGCTTCCTGCAGACGCAAATGTTTGGATTCCCAGGGTTGGATTTGGTTTCGCAACTGTTGAATCCGTGTTCGTTTTTGTTGCAAGGCCGTTTGCACCAAGTCTTGGGTGACCTGTTTCCAACCGCTGGGATCACTGGTATCGGTCGCGTCCGTCTGACTCAAGGCAATCAACAAGTCCGCGTTTTCAGGATCAGCTTGCAAACCATCCAATAACGCCGTCCGTGCCAACGCCGATTCACCATCCAGACGGTATTGATGGTACAAACAAAAATTCCAACGAGCCTGCAGAGAATCTTGGCTGACCCCAAACCACCTCATTTCATCAGCAACGCCGGGGTCCCAAACATCCTTGGCTCGCTTCAATATCGCAGCAGCATTTTCGTAATCTTGTTGTTGAATCTGCAACTCGCTCAATAAACAAGCCGTCGGTATTTCGTGAACAGGTTGCAATTGCTCGTTGGTCAACAGACGCTCCAAGACGACCCGCGACCAGTACTCTAAACCGCTAACCGACAGGTGATTCGCCAGTTGCAATTTAAACGGTGGCATCAATTCCATTTGATCGTATTGCTCCAACCAACCCGTCACAGATGAATCAGGTTCATGCTGCAGCCTAGCTAACTCAGCCTGTCGAAAAAGAAATCGAGCATCTTCATGAACCAACTCGCCAGCGGCGGCGGATACGGTTTGACATTCTTGCAACAGGCCATTCAATCGCAACCAATCAAAACACTCGATCCAATCCGGAAGACTGGTGGTCACATCGATCTGCTGTACGCAGTGTTTCAATACCGCCTGTTGTAGTTCCGCCACCTGTTGCGACGAGGGCGTTTGTCGAAGTGTGTACTCGATAAACCAGCGTTGCAGTCGACCAGCCAGAATCGGGTGGGCCTTCGCAAAATCTGGATCTTGCAATTGCCTGGCCCAATATTGCATGGCAGCGGATCGAGTCATATCCGTTTGCAGAACTTGGGTATGTCTTAGCCACTGAATCGCCACTCGCCCACTGGTTCCAAAAAGTGTTGGATTGAATAAAAGTTCTGGACTTGTGATCACTTCGACAGCGGCAGCGCGAGACAGCAGTTCGTCCAGTTCGAAGCGAGCGATCCAAACCAAAGCGTTTTGATTTTCGCGTTCGACCGATTTGCTAAGCCGGATGATCCGTCTAGCTTTTTGGCGGAAATCGAGTCGCTGATATCCCAAAAGTTGAGGATTGGTTTCTGCATAATCAGCATAGAATTCAACCGACGCTAGGATTCGCTGAGCCTCTCGTTGGACTTGGACATTGCCAAACCGAGCAGCCCGGATTAACGAGTCCCAACATTCGGGACCGCCGCTTGCTAGTTTTTGTGCGGCAGCTTCTCGGACACTGATCTCGGAAGCGTCCAACTGCCAAATCCACTGGATCGAATTTGGCACAGGTACCTGAACAGACCCAAGCGTTATATTGGCCTGGCGATTTGCAATGGGCAACTGTGCCTGCGTAGAACTGGAAAACAGGCTACTGATCGTCAGCAAAATGCAAACCAACAGGCACGATTTATTTCGCCACTGGTCAACTGTTATGAAAGTCGACATGCCAAGCCTCCTTGCTCGGATCGACGCCCCAACCTTTTTTAAGTCCGTCACGTTCCGTCATTCGAACGCAGCACAGTAGGGACCTAGCGAAATTACTGGAATAGCGTTTTGGACCGCTAGCCATTGGTGCATGAAGCTGCGCACAGGGTTTTCCTGCATAGCAGTGGTGCGACAGCTATTTGGGACAGCTATTTATTTGGTTGAGAGAGAAATTCTCAAATCAGAACAAGCGTTTTAGTTGCTTGCGCCGTCTTCCATCTCGCAGATGTAGCGACGAAGCCGCTCATTTTCGTCAGCGATATGCTTTAGCTTCAACATATTTTCGACTCGCTTTAGCAGCGAGACTTTACTGACAGGTTTCGAAAGAAAGTCGTCCGTCCCAGCATCGACGGCGCGTTCAATATCACCCAGCTCATTCAATGCTGTCACCATTAGCACCATGATGTTGCTAGTTTCGGGATTATTTTTCAGCTGTTTACAAACTTCGAAACCACTGAGCCTAGGCATCATCACATCCAATAGGATGAGGTCCGGTTTGTTGGCAGCGACTTTTTCGATCGTTTGCAGACCATCTTCTGCAAAATCTAATTCGCAATCTAAACCCAACAAATGAGCTTCCAACAGTTCACGGTTGGCGACGTTATCGTCGACGATCAGGATGCGGTGTTTTTCAATATTCATAGAGCCAAATATCCAAGGGCGTCAGTCCTGACATTCAAGCAGATCCATCTGCGACTGGCAACGCCGGTAGGTTCAATGCGGAAATTTAACGGGCAAATTTTAACGGTCAATCTTCACTTCCCAGATCGTTTGCGAAACTCCCTCGCTGGTCAACACGACTGCTTGGCCCGAGGAATCAAAACAAATAGCCTCGCCCTGCAGTTGCAATGGCATCAGATTGCTAGGCCCCGGGCTGGCAAATGCCTGGGCCCAAGTTTCACCTTGCTGTCGCTGAAACAACCACGCGGATGTATAGCTGCGAACGATTGCCAAATCACCGCTCGGTGAAATATCCGCCGCAGTCAAATTGGAAAAATCGAATTCGGACGCCACCGCTTTGGCTTCGATTGGCTGGGCGTTCGATTGCGTTTGCCAGGGTAGCCAGTAGATCAATGACCGGTCTTGCTTCGCATCCCGAGTCCGAAATTTCGAAAACAGGTAAAATCGTTTCTGGTCAGTATCGAATGCCAGGGCCTCGCAATCGCGGGGTCCGTCCTGGTACCGAAAAGCGATCGTTGTAATCGGTTGGCTGGTTTCTTCGATCACCTTCGCGTCGTCAAGTTGCCAAGCCGGTTCCTCGATCACATGAATGCGACAGGTTTCGTGTTGCGATGCGTTGTCGCCAATATCGCCTAGAAACAAATAATGACGTCCCTCGATGGTGGCTGAATCCAGAGACTCCCAATCTCGAAAAGGTGCCAAACGCGGATCTAGTTGAAGTGTTCCGCGGTGCTTTCCAGTTTTGTCAAAAAGGAACAAGCCGGGCCGCTGACCATTGTCATTGTGAGTCCAAAAGTAGCCATCGTTCTGCAAGCTGATCGCCAACCCGCTACTCTCATCGATCAACGCCGTATCGAACTTGCCCAATCGAGTCCGCTTGCCGAACGAGACAGCAGCGTCGGTTTCTTGATCCGTTTCTTGATCAGTTATCGTTTGACCATCTGACGTCGACGGTTGTGAAGACTGCGTCTGACGACACCCGGCAAGACAAACACTGCCGGTCAACCAGAACATCAACACAACCTGTAACAAACAAGGCTTAGTCATGAGTCGTCTCTTCCAAGCCAGGCCAAAATTCAGGTTGATTGAATGCTCCCAGTAGCTTGCGGCCTTTATAGATCGAGTAAGCCAATTCCGTTTTGGCTGGCGAATTTTCTGGATCGGCAGGGAACCAATCCACGGTGTCGCGAGTGACAATCAACGTGCCCCATTGTCCATTGACTTTGGCGTTCAGAATCAACGCCTCTGCGCCCATGAACAGGCCCAAGAACTGCGGTTCCATATTCTCGAAGTCCAACTCGTCGATCTGTTCGCTGGACAAACGAGCCGTTAACCGTTCCACCAAACCTGGCCGCTGCAGCCGAGCCTGAGGAATTCCCATCTCCATAATTTCTTCGTGAGTGCAATGCCAGCCCGCAAAACATGCGTAGATATCGCTGTTAGCAAGGTGCTGAAGGTTCATGGAAAACGCGTGGCACAGCGGTCCGGAAATGCCGATGTTGTCGATCCGCGACTGGCTAAGTTCATAACTGTATCGAAACAGGAAGCAGGACTGCGGGTCGTCAAACCCAGGCCAAGCCAGGAAACGTTGATCCATCAGCTGTAGTTCTTTAGGTGCCAAGCCCATATTGGACGGGTGAGCCAGCCACATGGCCAATTGGCTTTCGGCAATCGATTCGTCACTCGTATATTGCTCGTCGACCTCGTCGATTAGATCGAGTTCCCGAGCGTACTGGATGACTCGCAAACGACTAATCGGTTCGGCAGCCAATTCGATCAGTTGCTGGCCGGACGATTCCTGGCCCAAGCTGGCCAATGCCCAAAGCGCCTCGGTACGGATTCGGCGATGCTTCAGCTCTGACGCTCGATTCAATTTCCCGATGGCGTTTTCATCACCGACCAAAGCCAACGAATCACAAAGCGAGGCGATTAATGAAACCGTGTCATTCACGATGGCACTGATTTCGTTTGGCTGTTTCCCTTCCGGGATTTTACCCTCTTCTAACATCGTCAACTGCTCGGTTAACATCCCCAACAATTTGATCAACGATTCGGAATGCCCCGATGCCGGGTGTTCCGCAACACGTTTTTCGCGAGTCAAAAAGTTTGCCAAATCCAAAATCGCCGCAGCCACACTGCGGTGCTGTAGACCGCCCAGCAATTTTGGAAACAAGTGGTCAATCGGAACATCGTTGTTGACCTTCAACAGCGGTGCGAAGGCCATAACGATGCTGTTGGGGCAGGTCGGAGGCGACTCTAAAATCAAATCGACGAATCGATCCAAAGACTTGGCACGATTCATATTGGCCAACCAACCCAGCAGGTAATTTCGGCCACGAGATTCCGGCAAGATGGCCAGGTACAACTGGCTAATGGCCTGGACCAATGAACTGACGTCTAGCGGTTGGTCGTCGGGCTGGGCGGTGGCTGATTGACGGCTTAACCGACCCACAACAATCTCCAGACCTCGGTCCAAGATATTTGGTGAAATCCCACCCGAAAGCTCGGCCAGGTTAATTAACAAGGCGTCAATGTCTGCCGGCTCGACCCAGTTCAATTCGGGGGCCAAAGTTTGAATTCGCTGCAGTTGGTCGTTGTCGTCGTCCAACTGGGCGAAGGCATGCAGAATGTTGTCTACGTATTGATTCATAGTGTTCGGGCAATTCGAAAAAAGCTTTGGTTTCGTCTATTGAGTGCGCTGCGCAAGCCAAAACCGGTTGAGTTCACAGTATTTCGAGCCTTTCTGGTCACAAAAAGTTCGAAAATGCTATTTCGCCACAATTCGCGTTGACCTAGCTAATTGATATTAATTAGCTTGTTTGCTTGGCCGCATCGAAAAACACCTCATTTTATGACTGTTCGCGGGCACATTCAGACTTCCTATCTACATTTTATATTACTGACGCTTTGCCTGGCGACCTCCCCACGTGCCCACCAAACAACAGAAACCAGAAAACAAACGCGTTCGACAAAAACTCTGTTTTGAGTCGCTGGGACTCTCGGAACGTCGACTCGAAATTCTTGAACGGATCGGCTACGACAAGCCGTCGCCTATCCAAGCTGGTCTGATTCCACTGGTTTTACAAGGGATGGATTTGATCGGACAGGCTAGGACCGGTACTGGTAAGACCGCAGCCTTCGGTATCCCGATCATCGAGTTCCTTGAGCAACGACCAAAAAACGATCCACAATCAAAAACTCGTCACCCCAAAGCCATCGTCCTGGTGCCAACTCGGGAACTCTGCCTACAGGTTACTCAAGAGATTCAACGACTGTCGGGTGTGGCAATCGATGACCCCGGCAACGCCAATGCCCAAGACCACAAGGCCCCTCAATCGAAAAATGCGGTGAAGACGGTCCCGATCTATGGCGGCAAGTCCATTCGTTGGCAAATCAATCGTTTGAAAGAAGGGGCAGACATTGTTGTTGGAACCCCTGGACGCATCATCGATCATTTGCAACGCGCAACCCTACACGTGGATCGTATCGAATGGGTCGTGCTGGACGAGGCCGATCGAATGTTGGATATCGGATTCCGGCCGGACATCGAGCGCATCTTTCGCCGACTGCCCGATGAACGACAGAGCCTGCTGTTAAGCGCGACGTTGCCAACGCCGATCCTTGAGATCGCTAAACGCTTCATGCATCAGCCCAAGTTGATTAACTTCTCGGCCCAATCGGTTGCCGCTGATACGATCGACCAGTTTTACTTTACGGTCCGCGAAGATCAAAAAGATGAATTGTTGGTCAAGTTGTTGGATCGCGAAAAACCACAACAGGCGATTGTCTTTTGTCGCACTCGCCTGGGCACTCAGCGTCTATTTCGCAAACTGCAAAAAACCGAAGACTATTCGCAAGCCCGAGCCATCCACGGCGATATGACTCAGCCCAATCGAGACAAGGTCATGTCCTCGTTTCGGCGAGGTGACACTCGGATTCTTGTGGCCACGGACGTGGTCGGACGCGGCATCGATGTGTCGCATGTTTCGCACATCATCAACTTCGACATCCCGGAACTAAGTGACGATTACGTACACCGCGTGGGCCGTACCGGACGAATGGGAAAAGACGGAGTCGCTTATTCTCTGGTCACACCAATGCAAAAAGTTGCGTTGCAACAAATCGAAAAACGGATCAATAAAGAACTGATCCCCGACTCGATCGATGGATTCGATACCATTGATGTCAAAGAGATGAAAACGGCGTCACGTGGACGAGGCAAACGTTACAAGCGTGGCCTGTAAACGCGGTTGCCCTTTCAAAGCCTAAGTCAGCTTCATCCGTTGGTGTAGCGACTTTCCGGTGGCCTCGACCGACTTCGCTTGATGCGATTGGCGAAAGGCGTCAAATTTCTTGTTGCCACTGGCTGATTCTTCGATCCACTGCTTGGCGAATTCACCGCTGCGAATCTCTTGCAGCACTTGCTTCAAAGTCTCTTTGACGTGCTGGTCGACAATCTTGGGCCCGCGAGTGTAGTCTCCGTACTCGGCGGTGTTTGAGATATGGTCTCGCATAAACGCCAGTCCACCACGGTGCAGTAAATCGACGACTAGCTTTAGTTCATGCACGCACTCGAAATAGGCAATCTCTTCACGATACCCAGCTTCGACCAAAGTCTCGAAGGCGGCAATGGCTAGATGACTGACACCACCACACAACACGGCCTGCTCGCCAAACAAATCTGTTTCCGTTTCTTCCCGAACGGTTGTTTCCATAATCCCAGCTTTGCCTCCGCCCAAAGCCGCGGCGTACGCCAATGCTAGTGACATCTCGACTTCACGATTTTTTTCATCAGTGATCGCAACCAAACAGGGAACGCCGCCGCCCTGCTGATAGGCCGTGCGGACCATGTGTCCTGCTCCTTTGGGAGCCACCAATACGGCACCTACCTGAGGTGGTGGTGTAACGGTTTCGTAAAGCAGACTAAATCCGTGACACACCAACAGCGTCTGACCGTCCCGCAAACTGGGTTTGATCTCTGCTTCAAAGATGGGCCCATGTTGTTCGTCCGGCAACATCAGGCAAATCAAATCTGCCTTAGGCACAGCTTCCGAAATAGGCACTGGCTGAAAACCATCCTCAATAGCTTGCTGAAAGCCGTTACCTGGACGTTGACCCACCAACACATCAATATTTGAATCACGCAAATTCAAAGCGTGAGCGCGACCCTGAGCCCCATAGCCGATAATGGCAACTGTCTTTTCGGACAGCACCGACACGTCAATCTGGGCGTCGTAATAGATTTTGGTTTCACTCATCGTTCAATTATGTTCCAGCTTACAAAATTCGGTGTTCAAAACTTCGACATCGCGTTATTGACGTGACGCAGATTGAATCTGGCCCCTTCGATGACTATGATTCAGTTATCTATCTTCTTCAGCCTTGTATCATGAAACGCAAAAAACCCAAACGAAAAATACAAGGCATCGGGTTGGGCTACCTGTTCAAGCTGACAATCCTGATTAGCGTTCTGATGATTGGCAATGGCTATCTGGTCAAACAAGTGGTTGCCGCCAATATCAAAAACATCCCAGAATTTTTCAATGACGTGCGGCTGTACCAATTCTTCATGATCTTTGCTTCCATTGGAATGGTCAGTTTGCAGTTCTGGATGTACGACCGTTGGAAAGATCGACGTCTAAGCCGCTAGTCGATTTTCTATCGAGGCAGTCGCCAGACTTCGGTTTTTGGGACTGACCTGAATTCGGCGAATCAGCTACCCAGAATTGACGAGTCTGCGTTTCTTGGTGGCTCATTTATTTCTTTGCAGCCCGGAAAAGCCTGGAAAATAGGAATTTCTGGGGAATTTCCATTCCGGTCTGTCACAAGGTCTCGCTGAGTTGGT
>CAZJBW010000064.1:0-31214 GCA_964543985.1 uncultured Pirellulaceae bacterium
TCACGCCCGCAAACGTCGCGATCCGACGAAGGTCGCGATCAGCAACAGACCACTCGAAAGAAACACAAGCATATGGAAGATCGGTGATCGCATGACGCTGACGCTGTCTTTGAAGCTCAAGCCTTCAGGGTTCACGCTGGTAAGTGTCAGAAACAAGCCGTAACGTTCAAACGTAAACGCACTGAGAATCTGGAAAGCTTGAAATCGAACTGACAACAGATTCAATGTACCGATGGCCAGCAAATAGGCAAACGAAAGCAGGTTGGGGGCCATCTGATTTTTCGCGTAGCAAGTTATGAAAAGGCCCACGGAAAAGTAGCCGCAAATCTGCGCGACCATCGTCGCCCAAAACAGCAGGGACGACAATGTTATTGGCTGCAAAATACCGACCACGATCGCGGATGTTCCCAGAGCGAGTCCGCCATGAACGATGGCTTTGGAAGCAATGAATTCGAAATAGTTTGCTGGTGTCTGTAAAAGTGCTCGCAATGCTCCACGCTCGCGTTCTTGAGCAGTCAACGAAACCATCAGTCCACAGGCTGCAAAAAACTGGATCGTTGTTAACATCGTCGTCATGATTAATGGAAAATTCAAAACGTCAGCAACTGAGACATTTTCCAATGCGGCCCGAGTTTGAGCACCTCGTGTCGTTGGACTGAGCGGCATTGTTTGCTCGAACAAAGCGGGTTCTTCGCCAAAGTGCTCAAGTGATGCCGAGAGAAACCACCGAGTTACTGGCCACAAAACATTGGGGTTTGAACCTGGATAGCGATAATTAATGGGGCGGCGGATCTGGTTTCTCCGATCTCTACCGTATTTGCGAATCTCGACCACGCAAATATTGGGTGGGTACGCATCTGTATCAATTTGACTTGCTGCGACAAAACGGATGGCAAGCTTCTCAGGCGCCCGTTCTTTGAGGAATTCAATCCAAGGGCTGTCTTCCCAATAGACGATCCACGATAGTGCACGCTTTTCAGTCGTTGTACTTGTGACGTTTTCTTGGTCTTTCTCCTCGACCAAACCACTGGAAGCGAACAGCAGAGATACCACGATAAACAAACCCAACAGCATCTGCGCTGGACCATTGCGAAGCAGACGGGCGATGTCCTTGCGGACTAAAGCAAATATGAGTCTGGGACGTATTCTCACTTGTAGGCCTCTCCCGTCAGTTTGCGAAACACGTCTTCAAATCGAAAGTCGAGTGAATGGATTCGTAAGTTTGACTCTGCATTTACCAATGCAGCAAGTTCCGCGCGGGAAGTGGAATCGTCCATGTCAAACAACTGTCGGACTTGTTTTCCATTAACGTCGCGCTCAACACGGACTTTGCGTTCAGCGTGTCGTGTCATGAAAGCGCTGGGGGTGTCACAATCGATCAATTTGCCACGCGACAAAATCCCAACACGATCACAGATCTCTTCCACCTCGATCATGTTGTGTGTGGTCAAAAAAACGGTGGTCCCTTCTTCGCGAAGTTCCTGCAGCAATCGCCGTACAACGATGGTGGAGTGCGCGTCAAGATTGGCAGTCGGCTCGTCACAGAAAAGGACTTTGGGGCGATGCAAAATTTCTCGCGCAATCAACAATTTTTTTCGCATGCCTTTAGAGTATCTTGAAACGCGCAAATTGGCAGCTTCGGAGAGCTCCAGCCGATCAAGCGCAGCGTCAACACTCTGTTTTGGCAATCCGTACAACGATGCAAAGATCCGCAAGTTTTCTCGCCCACTGAGTTCCTCATAATGGTCCTCAGTATCAGGTACGTAGCCGCACAGTCCCTTAACTTTGTCCAGTTGGTTTGGAATCAGATGGCCATTGATCGTGACGGTTCCAGATGTTGGTCGAAGCACTCCGGTCAGCACACGGACTGTCGTTGTCTTGCCAGCACCGTTTGGACCCAGGAAGCCAAATACTTGGGCTGGGGCAGCCTCTAGACAAAGGCCATCGACAGCGACGAATTTGCCAAACCGCACATTTAGCTGATCGATGTTTATCATTGTCTAGTTAGTTGTCCTTTAACAGAAGGTTTGGCACGCACCTGCCAGCGCCATGACTCCCGTCCCCTAAGAACCGAGAAATGTCAAACCACAGAATTGTACCAGGGGGAGGCGGCGATTTTTGTTCCCTGCAGTACCGATTTGCCAAGGCTTGGTTAGTGGACGCCGACTTTGCGTTCTTTGCCGGGTAGGATCTCAAGGCAAGTTGTCCACCAGCCGGTTTCGATGGTGACGGCGAATTCTTCAGGCAATCCTTCTTGGCGAATTTCGGCAGCCAAGCGTTGGTGATCGTATTCGACAGGGATGAACTTCACTTGCAAGTCATCGTTGGTTCCTTCCAGAAGCGTGTACCACACGTGTGTGTTTCCGTCGTTTTCGGGGCGGCCGAGTGCCCCGACGTTCACGAAGTGCCGTCCGTTGCCCAGGTCCCGATGCCACTTAATGCCGGTGTGAGTGGCAATGATGACGTCCGCAGAATGTTCGTCGCACAGAGCGCTCAAGAAGTGGCTGGAGGTTGCCGATTCCCACAGGAATTCGTTGACCTTGCGAGGGCTGCCGTGACACAGCAGGACGTTCTTGTTACCCAACTTCAAACGGACTTGCTTGGGCAGTTCGCGTAAGATTTTGCGATTGGCATCCGATGTATTGGCTAGCGTGTAATCGTAACTGATTTGCGCAAAGTGATTGTCTCGCGGGTCGGTGTAACCGCACTGGCAATCATCCAGTTTGTTGCCGATCGAATCGTCGTAGTTGCCCTGCATGCACTGGACGTTGTGCTGTTGGACCAGAGGAAAAATTCGATCAGGAAAAGGACCGAACGCGCCCAAGTCTCCCAGGCAATAGATCGCGTCAACATCGCGTGCCGCGATGTCTTCCAACGCCGATTCCAGAGCTAGGTAGTTACTGTAGATGCCGCCCAGGCAGGCGATACGTGTGTATTCAGGTTGGTCGTTCATCCGGCTAATTCTTTATTCGTCCGTTACGATATTCGGAAGGATGGGAAGCTTTTCCTGTTTCGATTCACGCGACGATCCCGTGGCGTTTGAGCAGATGGCACCGTATTGGTAACACGTCATGCAGGCACCGTGTTTCATTGCAAAAGGTTTCATTGAATCTTGCAATGTTTCGCCCATCTTGGAATCGGGCGATTCGATCAAGATCGGGCAAACGTGAACGCCACGATCGGTGACGATTCGACTGTAGCTGCAAACCAGTTGCGAATGGTCGTAACCGTCCATCATTGCCTGAGTCACTCGTTCGGTAACACTGTAGCCACGTGTTCGATCGGCTTCGGCACCCATTTGTAGCGGCGGCAGGATTTTTAGCCGCGGTCGCTTGTAACCGACGTTGCCTAACAGTTCTTTGAATTTCTTGATAATCGCAAAATCGTCTGCCATGTCCCAAGTGCGGACCGAGGTGATAATTGGCATAAAACCGAACTCGACCAACTTGGACACGCCCTTCATCGCGCGGTCGAAAGAGCCTTCGCCACGGATAGGGTCATTTTGTTCTGAGGTCACACCGTCGATACTAACGCGGAATTCCAATCCAAACGTTGATTCCTGTTCGGCGTCCCGCAATCGTTCCAGCCATTCCTCTTTGATCACCGTGCCGTTGGTTAACACCGTCGCCGGACCATATTTCAATGTCGTGACCAGAATGTCGGTCATGTCTGGGTTAAGAAACGGTTCGCCGCCCGTGAAATAGTATTCTTTAACGCCCAACGCAGCCGATTCTTCCAGCCGCTCTTTCACCGTTTGCAGCTTCAGAAACCCGAACGAGAAGTTTTTTGGGTGGCAGCTAATAAAACAGTGATGACAAGACAGATTGCAACGAGTGCCGGCGACTTGAAACCACAACTGGTCCAGGTGGTCCAAGTAAATTTCAGGAACATCTTCCGAATCGGGTGTCGTTTTTGGATCGCTTATCATTTTCTATCCGTTGGAATTGGTTGAGGCAAAACCCTGGTACAGGTCCAAAGTTTCTCGCTCGCCGATTAATTTGAATACATCGCGGATTTGTTTCAACCCTGTCGCAAACAGGAAACGCGAATCGCGAGCGTAAGACTTCGAACCTAAAATGTAAAAGTTCTTTTCCGTGGTCTTTAACGCGTCTGGGCCAGTACTGGTTTGTTGCAGGCAGTCGCCACCGGTTCCGGCAACCGAAGCCGCCCACGCCATCGGGCCACCCGAAACGTAGCAGCGATGCAGGTGCAATGCTTGCAGCATTTCGTAATCGCCCATGTATCCCGTGTTTGACAAAACGTGTTGAACGTTCAATTCGTGTGAATCACTTAATTGCACCGAGTAGACACCGTCTTGGAATGCAAACTTAGCGACCTCGCATTCCGCTCGCCAATCAACCCAATCGGCAGTGGCCAGATGGTTGGCCTTGCTGGCCAATTCGTGACGGTAAGGCAAGCTGTCGTTTTCGATTAGGGAAAGTGGACCTTGGTCGCTGGCGGTACCCCGAGTGACCCAGGTGCAAGTGATGTCTTTGCCATTGGCCCGTTGTTGGTCCAACATCAACAGATTCGTGGCAGCCGAGTAGCCTCGCCCGACCAGCAAGAAATGCCCACTGGCGTTTTCGAGTTCCTGCGAAGTCAAAATGTGATCGGTGAACAGGTTGTCAGGACTGGTTGCGGCACGGGCTTGTCGTTCGCCGATGGCTGGCGCACCGCCGATTCCGGTGAAGTTCGGACGGCTCCAGGTGCCGCTGGCATCGATTACGATATCTGCATTGTGGATTTGTTCTTGTCCATCGGTTTCGACGACCAATCGAAAGGACTGGTATTTTTCGGCGTCGAATGACTCGGCATATCGATCGCGGCCAATCCCGACGACTTGCGATTTGCAAAGGATGCGGCCCGCCAATAAATCGGTCTCGGCCAATGGTTGAAGGTACTGGTCGATCCACTGCCCGGCGGTGTGTTGGGCATCGTCGGCCGGCAGCACATGGTCGGGATTGTGAGCTTGCAAGGCTTGCCTACCGAGTGCACTGCAGTTCATGCCAAAGGGCGAAAACAGAGTTACGTGTGCCCAGCGACGGACGCTGTTTAGCAATTCGCCTCGTTCAAAAACTTTCACCGGGTAGCCCAAGAACCGAGCATACAAGGCTGCCTCGATCCCTATTGGGCCGGCTCCAAGAATGGCAATCGTGGGATTCTCGTTTTCCATGTCAGCGTTGGATGACCATTCGAAAAATGTGTTTTGAGGGTTGGTGTTTGGCGATGTGTTTTGCGTTAAGTAGGCGATGTGGCTACATCGTCAAATCCAATGACGAATAGCGACGGTTGGTCCGCCCAGGTTTCATTCTATCCGCGATCGACTCGGAAGGGCATGATGTCGATCGAAGGGACGCGATCGGTCATCAATTCGGCCATGATCATCGCGGAACCCGTTGAAAGCAATAATCCCGAGCGAAAATGACCTGTGTTGACCCAGACGTTGGTTAGTTTGGGAACCTTACTAATATACGGGAAGCCGTCAAAGGTGGCTGGCCGCAAGCCCGACCATTGCTTTACGAGTCGCTGAGACGTCAATTCGGGGATCAGTCCGTTGGCGAATGCTTTCAGTCCAGAAATCCCCGCTTCCGTTGTTGATTTATCAAAGCCAACCTCTTCTAGAGTCGACCCAACAACGACGTGTCCGTCATCGCGAGGAACAATGTAGCGGGTCCCTTCGTAGACCACTGGTGCAAAAGATGCTGACGGCAACTTGTAAAGCAACATTTGGCCTCGCACAGGCAACATGCTGATCTTTAGCCCGATCGATTCTGCGAGTTGCCCTGTCCAACAGCCAGCAGTTAAGCACATTCGCCGGGCCTGAATTTTTTGCTGGCCAGCTTGGATAGTCACCGTCTGTTCCAAACTGGGAAACGTTACCTCGCCAGCTTCTTCGATTAATTTGACGTTTTGTTTTTGGCAAGCTGCAACCAGAGCTGCCAGGTGATCGGGGTTACGAATCTGAGCCTCGTCTGGCAACAGAACGGCTGTTTGAATCGAGTCGCGGCAGTGAGCCAAACTTGGTACTAACTCCACGACACGATTCACCGAAATGGTTTCGGCCACCACGTCGTTTTCTAGCCACTGCAGTCGTTGTCCTTCCAACGCCGCGGCCTCGCCCACCGTCCGTGCGATCAACACGGCGCCACATTCTCGATAACCGGTATCGATGCCGGTGGCCGATCGAAGTTGCTCAGCCCACGCTGCGTGCAAGGCGAAACTGGTGGCCGTCAATTGTTCCAGCGGATGCACTGCCGTTTTTTGTGATGCCGGAGGCAAAATACCGGCCCCCGCCCAAGAAGCTTCGCGGCCAATTTTTTGCCGATCGATTACGACGACAGAACCATGGTTGGCCAATTGCCACGCCAACGAAAGACCGATGACACCGGCTCCGACGATGGCAAAATCGTATTGGTCAGATGTTGAGGCCATGGACGTTAACGGGTCGCAACTTGAATGGCATCCAAAAGCGCTTGGTCGATTTCCGGTCGAGGGTCAAGCGATTGCAGAGACTGCTGAAGCGCATTTAGATCGTCCTGGTCATCGATGTCGTTCCAGTGATCCAATTGTTGGCAGGTCACAGAAATGTCTTTAACGATTTGCAAAGTTTGAGGTAAGACGTCTGGTGTGCTCCAGGCCACGTTCTCAAACAGTTCGGGAATCACGCGACTCATGCCAATCAAGTAATAGCCGCCATCACGCGAAGGTCCAATGACGCAGTCGTGGTCGTCCAAAGCGGCAATGGCACTCTGCACAAGGGACTGTGGTAAATCGGGAGTGTCCGAGCCGACCAAAATGACTTTTTGCCGATCTGGAACCGATTGAAACGAGTCCTGAAAGTAGCCCAGCATACGCTTGCCTAAATCGCCATCCGATTGCAAATGAACGTTCCAATCGGCCGGCGCCAGGCCGTGAAAGGCATCGATTTTTTCCGGCGGTGTGACCCAAATCGACTTTTGAACGTCGAAAGAATCCAGACGGTACAATGTTTGGCGGATGAATTCTCGATACAAATTCGCCGCGTTTTCACTACCGATCGAAGCAGCCAGTCTGGTTTTGACGTTGCCTGGAGTCCAGTACTTGGCAAAAACGCCTATGTGGGTTGATGTTTTGGATTTTCTCACGGCAGGTTCGGCGCATAATATCGAAAAGAGACATTCAGCAGTTGGAACGCACCAGATCCTAATCACCACCGCGTTCGGTACCAATGATCACCCATTGGTTTTTGTCCCAATTGGTTCTTATAACTGCATTGGTTTTTGTAACTGCATTGGATAAGTTAACCGTTCTATTTCTTCAGGGGAATGACCTAGAAATCGCCATATGTCTGACCTCAGTGCTAAGAGCTTTATTGGATTGCTGCGAAAAAGCAAGTTGCTGGAAGCAGACGTCTTGAAGGAGACGCTGGATTCGCTGTTTAAGCGATCTGACGGTGCTCCGATTAAGCTGGACCAAATTACCCAGCATCTGCTTAGCCAGCAAATGATCTCGGAATGGCATCTGAAAAAGCTGTTGTCTGGGAAATACAAAGGGTTCTTTCTAGGGAAGTACAAACTGTTGCGGCATTTGGGCACGGGCGGTATGAGCACCGTTTACCTAGCCCAACACACTCTGTTTAACCAGGAACGCGCCATCAAGGTGCTGCCGCGTGACCGAGTCGCTGATAAGACTTACCTGGATCGTTTTTACCGGGAAGGCCGAGCCGTTGCGGCATTGAATCACAAAAATATCGTGCGGGTCTACGATATCTCCAACGAAGGCGATACCCATTATTTGGTAATGGAGTACGTCAAGGGCGAGGACATTTACGAAAAGGTCAAACGCGACGGACCAGTCGATTTTTTGACCGCTATCGACTACACCGTGCAGACGATGACTGGCCTGCAGCATGCTCACGACAACGATTTAGTGCATCGCGATGTCAAACCAGCGAACTTGTTGGTAACTCCCGAAGGCGAGATCAAAATTCTTGACTTGGGATTGGCGTTGTTTCAACAAGAAGAAACTTCGTTAACGGTGATGCACAACGAACGCGTCCTGGGAACAGCGGACTACCTGTCGCCCGAACAAGCCGTGGACAGTCACTCGGTCGACCATCGCTCGGATATCTACAGCGCCGGATGTACTCTGTATTTTATGCTGACCGGTAAGCCACCGTTTCATGAAGGAACTCTGGCGCAACGAATCGCTAAACATCAGTCCGTCGAACCACAGGATGTTCGCGACTACCGCGCAGACTGTCCTGGTGATCTCTTGGCGATCGTCCATAAAATGATGCGGAAGAAAGCGGACGAACGGTTCCAGGATTGCAAAGAGACTGCCAACTCGCTGCGCATGGTTGGTGAATTGCTTCGCGATGGCACGCCAAAGGTTAAAGTCGATGCGGTGGCTCGCCAAAAAACGAAACGGCAAATCGAGCAACCAACCAAAGCACCAACCAAACAGCCTCCAGCAAAACCAGCCAGCTCATCAAAAGCATCCAAGCCGACGAAGTCTGCTCAGCCGAAGACCAACCCTGTCGACGACCGGCAAGAGAAACCGGCATCCAAGCAAGCAGTCGGTCAACGATCGCCCAAAGCGGCTGGCACAAAACCAACACCGACCACTAAGCCTGCCAAGGCTGCGGTCCAAAAACAATCCAAAGCAACGCTTTCTAAGCCTGCCAAGGCTAAACCGAACCCTCCCAAAAAACCAGCCAAGCAGCCGGTCAACTCGTCCAATAATAAGGATGCGAGCAAACGAGCTGCTCGCAAAGTTGAATCGCAGATTCCAAAGACTGAGAAACAGCGCGAGTCCAAATCGAGACCAGAAATGAACGCTGTCAAAGTGCAGTTGGAAAAGAAGGCTCGAGTCGATGCGTCCGAAGTGGCCATTGATACGCAGATAGAATCTGCATCGGAAGTTGGCGTTAATGAATTTAGAAAGTTCGTTTCTGATAACCGAGTCAAACGCAAAACGTCGTCGGTCCCAAAACGAAAAAATCCCAAAGAGCAATGGTTGATGGTCGGGTTCGTGTTGGGAATGATGGCCTTGTTGGGTTTGTTTATGGCGGCTGCCATGTTCTTTCTAGCAGCGGATTCCAAGGACGACGAGGATCAAGAGGGTCGCTTGAACGTTCCATCCAACATGGCCTTGCCGCTGGCATCGGGTACGGACCAGCCCAGACCGATATTGCACGCCCAGGCAACCAGCCCTTTCGTGCACGGTTTAAGAAACGTAAACGGTTTGAGAAATCATGCGAATGTGACATCGCCAATGGTGGCATGTAGAATCTAGAATAATGTTTGTGTCGTCATGGCCAAAGCAAACCAGCTTGCTGTGCTTCTCCAGAATTGGAAATGTGAGGAAACAACTATGTTTGATCGGTTCCCAGCAGACTCGTTCCAGCTCGTTCGATGTCATGGTGTGCTTCGATGTTATGCAATGTTGGCCTTGTTGGCTGGACTGTGCTTGCTTCCGCAGGCGGCGGTGTACGGTCAAGACCGAGTGACACCGGCTCAAAACCGAGCCATTCGCAAGATTGCCTCAGGAATTGATCGAGCGGAAAAGTTGTACACGAATCAACGTCTGAAGCAGTCGGCGGATGCGATCAAAGAAGCGTCTGACGAATTGCAAGATCTGGTCAAGGGTTCTCCTTCGGCCACCTTGTTGGCCGCCGTGCGACCACAACATGCGCGTCTGCAACAGGCTCGTGATATTTTGAATCAAGCGGGTCAAACACTGGCATCGATTCCCGATCTGCCTGCCGCCGCTGTCGACCCGGACGCACCTGTCAGTTTTGTTCGCGAGGTGGCGCCGATGTTGAACACGACTTGCGGTCGTTGCCATGTGCAGGGACAACGCGGCCAGTTCAGCATGGCGAATTTCAATCGTTTGGCTTCCGGTGTTGGCGGAGCGCCAGTGATTGTGCCGGGCAAAGCTGACGAAAGCCGCTTGATCGAGGTTATGGAAGAGGGTTCAATGCCGCCCAGTGGACAAGGACTTTCCGAAGAGAGCATTGCTCGCTTAAAAAAGTGGATCGACGAAGGAGCCAACTTTGATGGCGAGGATCGAACCGCTAGTGTGGCCGAGATGGCCGCCGCTTCCGGTCGCCCTGCGAATGCTAACTTGACAGTGGTTCGCCCGACCGGTTCCGAAACGGTCAGCTTCTCAACCGATATCGCGCCGGTGTTGATGCAAAATTGCATGGGGTGTCACTTCGAAGCTCAGAATGCTCAAGGTGGACTGCGACTCGATAATTTTCGACAGTTCCTAAACGGAGGTGACTCGGGGCCGATCATTCGTCCGGGCGATGCCGAGAACAGTATCTTGTTTCAACGTTTGACGGCCTCCGATAACACACGGATGCCCAGACGACGGCCAGCATTGGATAAGGCAATTATCGATAAAGTTGCCAAGTGGATCGAGGAGGGAGCCAGATTTGATGGACGCACCGCTCGAATGAATTTGCGTGAAGTCAATGCGATCGCCAGAAGCGAAGCGGCCACTCATGAAGAACTTACGGCTGAACGCCACGCCGCGGCTCGACGCGATTGGAAAAAGGTGATGTCCGATATCGACTTCTCGCACGCCGCCGGCAAGGAAGTTGAAGTTCTTGGTACGCCCGGTGTTGAATTGCTGCAAGAGATTTCCAAGTTCTCAGATTCTGTTGCGGGAAAAATCAAATCCAAGTTGTCATTGGACAAACAGTTACCAATGGTCAAAGGCCAAGTGGTGATTTACGCGTTCCAGCGCCGGTACGACTATTCCGAGTTCGGAAAGATGGTTGAGACACGTGACTTGCCCAAACACTGGAAGGCTCATTGGAACTACAACACGGTCAGTGCTTATGCCGTTATGTTGTTGGATGACGACGCGCAGTTTAATGCTATGAAGCCCGAGTTGACTCAGAAGTTGGCCGCGATCACCGTCGCTTCACTATCTGGCGACGTGCCCGAATGGTTTGCTAATGGGATGGGTTATGTGGTGGCCGAGCAAATTGTAAAGGACAAGAAAACGATTTCCGATTGGCAACAAAAATTTGCTGCCGCAGTGCAATCCATGAACAATCCGACCGACTTTCTACAAGGACGATTGGCCAATGATAGCTCGGGGTTGGTGGCCTACGCTTTTGTGAAATCACTCAGCGAAGGTAACAGCATGGCGTTCAATACATTTTTGAGCGACTTGAAGGGTGGGCGGTCTTTCGAGGAGTCGTTTGCGGACGCCTGGTCAGCCAGTCCTGTCGATTTGATCCGACAACAGTTTGGCGGAAACAATCGTCCAAGACGAAACCGGCGTTAGTACCTGAAAGTGTTTGGCTACTGCTTTTGGATGGTGATCCTACCAGTACCAAGCTCATTGACACTCTGGCTTGAACCGTCGGGCCACGTGACTTCAATCGTGGTGATGGGGTCTTGGGCATCCGCTGTGGCAAAGATTTGTGGACTGGATTGGGAGAGATACCCACCACCTGCCGTCACCTCGAATGAACGAGTCTTACCTGCAGCAGTGATCAATTTCACGCGGCTACCGATTCCATTTCGGTTGCCCTTTTCTGCTCGCAACCTTATGGCCAATCGGTCATTTGCAGGCGTTGGTTGATTCAACCAAGTAATCGTATTTTGATCATTGATACTCATTAATAGATCGGGCGCCGCGTCTTGATTCAAGTCCGCCACGGTCAATGCCATCCCCTGCCCTGAGACGGAGATTCCAGACACGTTAGGTGCCACCGACCGAAAATTACCGGCTCCATCGCCCGCTAACAGCAGCCCCATACCACCGTCCATTTGACCCGTTTCTGGTTGGGGATGCAGGAAGTTTTGAGCGATTACCAGATCCAAGTCACCGTCCCCATTGATATCTTCCAGGATAGTGCCAAATCCAGGTGCGATCTGTGCCAGTTCAGGCAAAGCTTGGAATGTGAATTTTCCAGTCCCATCGTTCAGCAGCACCATCGACCTTAACTGGTTGGCCGTATATTTGGTGGACTGCTGCAATGATTCAGGCGAGTAAATCTGGCTGAGTTCGGCCAAAGCGAATTGGTGAAAGGAAGGAAACTTTTCTTGCAGGAATGGCATGGCTGCGGAACTGCAACTGCGACCACGGATCGGATAGCAGGTATCTCCTTCGTACTCGCTTTCGACCAAGTCCATTGTTCCATTCCCGTCAAAGTCGCCAGCATACAGAACGATCGGGTGTTGTTCGTCCGCGTGGTACTTAGTATTTAGCCCGAAGTTCATGGCCACGAAATCGATGTCGCCATCTTGGTCAATGTCACCACTGTTGATGGAGTTCCACCATCCAGTTTGAGATGAAAGTCCAGCCATTTCGGTGTTGTCTTGCAGAACTCCGTCGACATTCTTCAGAAGTTTGATTGGTCCCCATTCCAAAGAAACCAGCAGGTCGATCCAGCCATCTTGATCGACGTCAGACCAAACGGAACCCGTCACTAAGCCGATATTCGTCAAGCACTTGGCAACGTCCTGGCTTGCGTCGACTAGTTTTCCGTCGCGGTTTTCAAGTAAGTATGAACTGGCAGGTAGCGGCCATTGGTGAGGTTGCAAGCGAGTGCCAACGAACAGATCCAAATCTCCGTCCCGATCGAAATCGGCTGCTGTTACGCAGCTACCGCTGGCCAGGTATTCGGGGATCGTACCAGAAGGCGCGAGTGTGAATTTGCCGGTCCCGTCGTTCAAGTACATGCGATCGGCCAGAAACTGGTCGTTGGCCGGTCGTTCGTATCCGCCGCTACCGATGTACAGGTCTTGGTCATCGTCACCGTCCAGGTCAAAGAACACGGCGCCCATGTCTTCGAAGCTGCGATCTTTCAAGAAGCGTTGACTGGGTTGGAATTTTCCCGGTGATGTTTGAATGAACAGGGCTGCCACAGAACTGGCGGCACCTCCCACAAAACAATCGTCCAAACCATCATTGTTGACGTCGCCCCATGCGACCCCCGGCCCCAGTTGGCTGAGTTTGTTTGGCAGTAGCGGCTGATTGCGAAAATCATCGTAAGGCAACTCGCGATGGCGGTGTTGCAGTCCCGTTTCGATTGTCTCTGTCAGCAACGGTTTGACGGCGGGAATGTCAATTGGTTTGGTTTCTCCTGAAGTGCCTTCGGTGATGGTCACCAATTGGTTGGCTTGGATGTTGTTGAAGCTCTGTCGATAACCGTTCGGCCAGTCGATAGTCAGTTGGTCAACGGATTCGTTAGTACCTAAGCCAAAATGCACCGTCGGTTCGTCGGCCGACATGAACCCTCGCGCCGAAGTCATGAACCTAGTCAGCCGTTGGTCGCCCAGGACCAGAGTAATTTTGGCGTTCAGACCAAAGCGATTGTTGATTTGCCCTTTCAATTGCACCAACAGATTGTTGTGGTTGTGGTTCAAATCGTTTCGAAAGACGCCCAGCGGCTCGTTCATGTTATTGACCAGAATATCCAGGTCTCCGTCACGATCCAAATCGACGACCGATGCGCCTTGGCTGACGCCCAAGTGGTTTAGGCCCCAGTCGGCAGACATGTTTTGGAACGACAGGTTTGCCGAGTTGCGATAGACCAGATTCTCTTCTTTCAGTGGCGGCATTTCCAGCAACTGGGCCTCAGCGGCCTCGTGTTGTTCTTTGGCGACCAGTTGAGCGAATCGTAGGTTGGAGTCCGAGTCGTTCATGTTGCGACCAATTCCGTTCGTCACAAAAACGTCGACCAGCATGTCGCTATCCAAGTCTCCAAACTTAACCGACCAGGACCAGTCCGTTGAATCGAGCCCACTGAGATTGGCGGCCTCGTGCAGTCGCTTGCTTGCTGAATTGACATACAGCGAATTTCGCATGAATTGTCTTGGCTGGCCCATCGTCAAAAACCATGCCGATTTCCCCATCTCCCCCATCGTGGTTTTTTGTTTGTAATGAGTCGTGCTGGACATGTCGGAAACCATGAAGTCCATTAGCCCGTCGTTGTTGATGTCTGCTGCATCCGCGCCCATCGAAAACCAAGACGTGTGCCCAACCGTTTCAGCAATCACATCGCGAAAAGTGCCATCGCCCTGATTGCGATAAAGGTGGTCCGGTGACTTCAAGTCGTTGGCAACATACAAGTCCATCCAGCCATCGTTGTCGTAGTCCCACCAAGTTGCGGATAACCCCATGTCGAACCCGGAAATGCCCGCCGTTTGTCCGACCTCGGTGAAGTTTCCTTGGCCGTCGTTTTGCAACAATAGGTCTCGTTGTCCCCCTTCCTGAAGCTTTCTTTCACCGGTCGTTGGATCGGTCAACAAGAAGTATTGGTCCTTGAAATCGGGGTGGACTTGTCGTTGTCCATCGACCAAACGGAGTTTGATACTTCGTTTTTCGTCCACGATGGAATAGATGCGATTGTTGACCAAATACATATCCAAGTCGCCGTCGCGATCGTAGTCGGCGAAGGAGCACATGGTCGAAGCGCCCTGATAGTCGACGCCACGTTGGTTAGCCTGTTCTTGGAACGTCCCGTCTTGCTGGTTAATAAACAGCATGTTGTGTCCGTCAATGTTGCAAACGTACAGGTCCAGCCAACCGTCGTTGTTTACATCAGCAAATGCTGCTCCGGTCCCTTTCAAGTTCGCACCATCTAGTTGCCCGGCAGTTTCGGTGACGTCTTGAAACTTCCAAGGTGCGGTTTGCTGAAAAAGACGATTCGGTCCATCCTGAGAAACCGCGTAGATATCCACGTCACCGTCGTTGTCGTAGTCGCCAGTGGCAATGCCAGCTCCGTTCAACAAATACTTTCGCATGTTCTGCGGTTGCAGTTCATTTGAGAACTCGATCCCTGTTTGATCAGACGACAGCGCGACGAATTTTGCCGCGTCTATTTTTCGCTCGTTAAGTGGCATCGTTTTGATACCACCCACACCCAGCTTGACCACCGTCGGCGTGTCCGGTTTTTCCGTCGGTTTCTTTTTACAGCCTGCAATGAACAAGGTTGTCAGTGCTATCAACAGCAGGACATCAAGCGGACGTTGGGAACTTGAGCGATAAATTGACATGTGGTTTAGGGATCTCGAATTCAAAGGACCGTCGGGAAGTCTAGTGTGCGCGACGGCAAACGTCGGGTGAAGGCGGAAATCCATTGTAAATGAACTGTGAGCGAGCGGCCGTATGTAAACCAACTGATTGGGCCGCCTGGCGATTGGCGACTGGTGCCAGCAATTTTAGGGTGGCCCATTGAGCCTTTTCGCGAACTATTTTGCCTCTTGATCTTCCCAATATTGGGTGTGTTTCAACGAATAGTAGCTTGGAGGAAGATAAAAATGGAAACTACAAAAAGAGGTGGAAAACGGATGTTAACGGATAGGTGGATTGCCGCGATCGGCACTGCCACTCAGACCGTCTTTTGGGCGATTGGGTATTTCTTCGGGTTTACCTTGGTATCGGCCCTGTCTTTTGGCTTGCTGTTGCCAGGAGCGTTCCCAGAGATCGGTAAGATGTCGCCATGGCACTTGGTGTTTAAGCGAGAAGGAAAGTTCTACTTGGCGTCCGAGGCCGTGGCGATGACCGGCTGGTTGTTCCTGACGCTGTTGAACTGGATCATTTTCCAATTGGCGGCCATTTAACTCATTTGGCTGCCAGAGATAGGCGGTGATGGTTAACTTGGCCGAGTTGAACGTTTAGGTGTCGACATTTTCGTCGGAATCGTCGCCATTTTCTTCAGCACTATCTTCGTCGTCATCATCTTCGATAGCCGGTAAAGATTCCATGCTGTCGATATCTAGTCCGCGATTCGAAAAGTCTTCTTTATCATCGATTTCGCCGGCTTCGTTCAGCCACACCCAAGTACCTTCTTCGACACCTTCTTGGTAGTTGCCTTCAATGGCTTTGATGCCATTGGGGTGCCACCAAGTCCAACGGCCAGTTTTCAGGCCCTTTACGAACAGGCCTTGGATTTGTTTTTGTCCGTTCTGATGCCACCATACAAATAGTCCAACTCGTTTTCCTTGTCGGTACTGGCCTCGCAGACGAATCTGACCGTTCGGCCACCACTCTTGAGTCTGTCCATGTTGCAATTCTTCGCCGACTGTTTCTAGTATCGCGGGCTCGGCGTTCCACCAATCGTCTTTGCCGACGTAACGCAGTTGCGGGCCCAGGAAATTGTTTTCGGCTCGCTTTTGGTCTTTGTAGTACCAGGATGTGCGAGTGATCAATTCTTGGCCCTCATCGTAAACGGCCCGACGCGATTCCTGATTTTGGCGATCGTATTCGATGAGTGCCCCGTGAAGCAGCCCATTTTGAAAGTCGATTTCTCGTAAGGGCAAACCGTTCTCGTAATACCAGATGGCGCGGCCGTGTCGTTTGCCTTCGCGGTACGACATCTCAAACACTTTGCGTTGTAATCGATTCGAGATCGCCCAGCTGCCATCTAATTCGCCGTCGATAAACGTGGCGGTGGACAAAAAGGGTCCTTCGGATTGGTTGAACGGGGCTTCTGCAAACAAGCCGGTTGAGTTGGGCGGGTGCCAACGTTGCCAGTTGCCGTGCATGCGGCCCTGGTCAAATTCGCCCTCGGCCAGCACCTGTCCTTCACGATTGAACAATTTCCATGGACCGTGATTTCGATAGTTGCCCGATTCGTCTTGCATTACCTGGCGGCTTATTTGAGGCTTGCCGTCAGGGTAGCGTTGGATGATCGTTTCCAGGCGGCCAGACGTTTCATGCCAAGGATCTTGAGCGTTGTCTTGAGCAGAAGGGTCGATCAGCTCGTAACTTGGTTGGACGTCGTAATTGCCTCGCGTATCGCTACCCTGCTGTTCTTCGTCTTGCTGCAAGAAAAAGGCAGCATCTAGCGACGGTACTTCGCTTGGCGCAGAAAGTTGTGAAGGTTGAGTTCGCGATGATTGCGACGTTTGATTGGGTAGTGGTCGGTGCGACCAGCCAACATGTTTTCGTCCGTTGATCGGTTTCAATTGCTGGCCGACGCACGGAGACAGAGTGCACAGCAAAAAGACGACGACCAAGCATCGGCAAAATTTTGATTCACTCATTATTGATTCCACATAGGTACATGTCGTCTCAGATCGACTGTTCCACGTGTCCTTCTGCGTCAAGGTTTGCCAAAATCGACGACATTTCCCTATTCGTCAATGCATAGCGCCGGTTAAATTCATTCTGTTGATTGCAATATTTGTCGCCATCGTCACAACAGTCCGCAGGTAGCTGTTTGAAGCTTTATTCGAGTTGCGCACAAAGTGCGGATTAGCCGCTAGAACTATGGTTGGCAACAAAGGAATCGAAAAGAGTAGTCGGTTGCCGGTGCACAACACCTTTCAAAGGATCCTTGGGATCGAACTCGAAAAGTTGGTTGTGGTTTAATTCACGCGGGCCGGGAGCTTCCACGATCCGTTGCAACTCATTCCCATCCAGCCACACCAATCCACACCCAATGCAAGAGTCCACAACGACACTGCCCGGTCCGCAGTAGGCATGCGTGTCCATGCGATTGAGACAAACGACACAATCCACTTTGACGCGTAGTTCGGCTTGATTTAGCGGTTCTATAACAGCGTCAGGCCCTTCGAATTCTGCACGATAGGTATTGATGATGCCGGCCAATAATCGGTTCTCGATCAACATGCCCCCACAAGATTGACAACCAGCGATCTTGAAATCGCCGACGTAAACGACCTCAAGAGTACCTTCGCATCGGGCGCATGCCACGCCGGAACATTCATTTGAGAACTCGACTGGCACGCTTTGTTTAGCCTGCTCGTTATTGGGTTGCTCGGAAGGATTGGTTTGTTCATCGGGATTCGGTAGCACGTGCTGGTTCCTGATAGATGCTTGGTTTGGCGATAGGCGTTAGAGAATTTTACCTACTCAAACATAGCTCATTTCCTAGCCCACGCGATCAATGATGCTTTTTTGCAACACATCACTGGCCCTGAATTACAACGGAGTGACGATCGTTTGGTTGATACTAACGAAAGTCTCGAAATTCTTGCGAAACCGACGGCAATCACATTCGTTCTGCTGTCAACAAAGTTGACCTGGTTAAACCGATCGTGCATAACAGTTGAAGTTGATCGGCAGCGTTTGAAAATTTTTGATTGGAAAATCCATGAAACGGCAAACCATGAAGACCCGCGTACTCTGGTTCGTCGTTTTCTTGTTCGGCAGCCTATGGCCCGAAGTTGGAATAGCTCAGGACGTCGATCCGCAAATTGAGGCCCAGCCACCTGCTTCGAAGGCAGAGGTCGAAGAGTGGATTCAACAATTAGCGTCTGCCGATTACAACACTCGTATTGCCGCCAGTAGCCGGTTGGCCAAGTCACGTGATGCCGCGGTTGAACAAACGTTGCGTCACTGTCTATCTACGCAGGCTCCACTGGCGTCGGCAGCCGAGTGCTTGAAATTGATGGAAGCTTGGTTGGAAAAATACGATGCGAAATTTCATGAGCGAGTTTCCGTATTGATCGAGCAATTTTGTGCTGATTCCGACTACCGTCAACATTCTCGCCAGATCTTGGATGGGTCTTTGAACGAGAGTCTCGACTGCAGTGAATCCGAAGCGATTGAGATCATCAAAACGATGGGAGCATCGGTGTATTGGATCGAGGATGAAAATTATCTGTCGATTCACGTGCGTGGAGACTGTCGTCGCGAAGATGGTAATAGTTTGTGGCCGCTGCGAAACATCAATTTGCCTTGCCATATTTTGTTTGAGAACGTGACCGTAGATGACTTCACGGCTCGGAATTTGGCCCAAGCACCGGGACTCAAGCGCATCTTTTGCCCATACAAAATGACTGAAGAACAAGTGGCAATGTTGGGGGAATCGAATTCGTTAAGGGACCTCTATATAAGGCGACCCATTCAAAACGAGGTTACGATGACCGCACTCGCAAGAATCCCAACCTTGCAGCTACTCTCTTTCGATCCCGAACAGCCTGTGGAACTATTTCAGTTTCTGAAAGAGTTTCCGGCACTGGAAACGGTTCACGCCAATCGCGGTGATTTGACTGATCCGCGGTTCCTTGACCACCTGGCCGATTGCCCCAAGCTGCAGCGCTTGAGTCTTGGGGTGTTTAAATTACCCGGCAAGCAGCTAACGGGGTTTGATCGGTTTAAGAACGTCAAATCAGTTGAATTGCCGCGATACTGTGACGACGATCTGATCAAAAACCTGGCTGATCTTCCAGCATTGGAATCCATGGAAATCGACTACGCCTGTATCACCGACAAGGTTTCCCCGTATTTGGCTGTTCACACAAACCTGAAAGAGCTGGTGATCGAGCAGACCTTTATTAGCGATGAAACATGTGAGCAAATTGCCAAATTGAAGAATCTGAAGAGCGTGAAGTTGGACGGTACCTTTGTCACGCCTGTGGGAGTCCGTTTGATTGAACTGGCAAATCCTGGATTAAAAGTCGATGGATGGATTACGGCTGCTCACGATCCGAAATATGTGCAGGCGTTGCAACAATTGCGAGTCATCGGTGCGTACGTCAGTCCCGACTTCAGCGTCTCGTTTAGTCGTGATGATAAAGGAAACGTGATTTTGCCGTACAAGCGAGTCCCCGGTTGCGACGTGCACTTCACCGTTTCCGAAAAGGCCGATATCAACCAACAGTTCTTGCAATATCTTGTGGACGTCGACGATTTAAAGAAACTGTATTTGAAGAACGTTTCAGCAGAGTTTGGCGAGCAACTTTTACTGTTGCCACGTCGGAAACTCAAAGTCGGAATTTCAGCCAGCGAAATCACGGAAGAACTACAGCAGAAGATAGAGTCTCATTTCGACGAATAATTCTGTTTTCGAGAAAGCCAGAAGTCTATCGAGACGCCAACGCTTTAACTACCATTTTGGTTGGCTCAAAATTCTGCAACCTACCGAACAAAATTTGTCATGTACCTCGTACCGTTTATCTCGAATCGCTGGGAACAGCTGCCCAGTTCGCGAGGCACCGATGATCAACTGCGTATTGCTTTAGAAACTCTTTTTGATCCACGACAACCCACGTCTAATGTTGAGAGAACGCTTGATACGGTCAATGACTTGATCTTCCATCAACAAAGTACCTACCCATCGACATACATTACGGTGCCCTATTTGGTGCAGTATATGGATCGATTGGACATTCGTTCACAACACCAAATCGTTGACCTGGTAACGTGGATTTTTACCCAACGTCCATCGTATGGCCCGTTGAATGCGACCGAGATCGCTGCATACTACGAAGCGATTGAACGATTGGAACCGAAAGCAGAACAACTGCTGGTCGCGGACGGAAACAGTAGCCAGTGGCGTGATATGTGGAATTCGCTCAATTTGTTAGGGCGACTAGCCACGTTGCGAGGGCTAAAGACGGTCGGGACATATTTGCGGCACGGTGAAGAGGAAACGGATTTTACTTGTCAACATTGCGATCAATGCCTGCAATCCCGTGGACCAGCAGTCACCTATGATCCAAGTCGTGACCCCAATCAATTCCTGTTGGGTTACTCGGAGCCTTTCGAAGTCCAGTACATTTTGCCCCTTCGTCGAGTCGTGATTGCGGACGGAAACCGCGACGATCCTACAACCATATATCCACGTAACACGTTTGGGAATTTCGAACCCGACCACCCTGCCTTCCTGGTAAATCAATGGGCCAAGGCAGCGGGCCACCACAAAATCGCGACTTGGCTTAGTCACTTCTTTGGTTTCGCTCACTGTCCCAATTGCGGTTGGAAAAACGATTTAGTTAATCGCCTGCTGGATTCTTGAAGCCGTCACGACGGACGCGAACCTTTAGGCACCGATACTGTCTCGATAGTATGCGATTCTCACTACTTTATTAGTTCTTGTGCCTGTAGGACTTTGCTTGACCCCAAGCGGATGTCCTCTCTTTCTGCGCTTTCACGTTTTGCCATGAAAGTGCATCTCTCAATTTGCGCGCTGGCGGTCGCACGGATCCGCCTGCGCTCTCTGGAACTCAATTACGAAGAATGTACGCGCTATGAACAAGAACAAACAACGCAAGAAAAACCAACGCAAGGCCAAGAAGTTAGGGCAGCAAGCTTGGCAGTCCGCGGAAGAAGGCAATTACGATTTAGCTTTGAAGATTGCTAAACGAGCGGTCAACCTTAGCCTCGGAAATCCTGTACTCTGGAACGATCAAGGCTGTTTTGCACTCGTGGTAAACGACGTGGCGCTGGCGCGCGAATCGTTTCAATCCGCGATTGCCGTTGCTCCGACCTTTGCCGAACCGTTTTACCAGTTGTCGAAACTGGAACTGAGTGCAGGGAATTATCAGGAGGCCTACAGTTTGGCTTGCCGAGCGGTTCAATTGGCTGCCGATTCCGAAGTGTTGCAACAACATTTGAACGCGACCAAAGCTTTGCTGGGAGAAGCAGATGATGCGGATCAAGCAGCAGTCATCCCGGTCACGACGAAATCACTCTGCGATCATCAGACTCAACAGTCCGAACTTTCGGATAGAGTTTCGGGGCGCGCTTGGAGTCAAGTCGGTAGTGAACTTACCAAGAATGGATACTGTCACTTGCCAGAATTCGTGAGTCCTGAAATGTGTCAGCAATTGGTTTCCATGTTTGACCGCAAGGAACTGTTCGCTAGAACCGTGGAGATGAAAAAGGAACGTTTTGGTCAGGGCGTGTATCGGTACTTTCGTGCCCCGCTACCAAACCTGATCGACGCACTGCGACAATTGACCTATCCGATGGTGGCAAAGATCGCCAACGATTGGCAACGTGAACTCGGAAAACCCGAAACGTACCCGCCCGAATGGACTCAGTTTCAACAGATCTGTGCTCAGGCCGGGCAAACTTATCCGACGCCATTGTTATTGCGGTACGAGTCTGGTGGATTTAACGACCTGCATCAAGACATTCGTGGCGAAGTATTCTTCCCGATTCAATTGTTAATCGTGTTGAGTCCTCGAGTTTCGGATCAGTCGCAAATCCAGGACGGCATCGGCTTTGTCGGTGGCGAATTCATTGTCTGCGACCAACCGGAACAAGAAACCAACGATCGAAAGTTTATACCAGCCAGTTTGGGAGACGCCGTGTTGTTCTGCACTCGGTCACGCCTTAAACGCGTCGGTTCGTCCTACGGTTTGCGATCGGTAAAACACGGCATGGATCGCATCCACGCCGGCACTCGCTACGCCCTTGGCATCCCATTCCATGACTACCAGTAGGTAGATTGGATTTTATTTGAATTGCCTCGATCCACGGGGCGATTCACATTTAACCTTTTGTCACCACAAGATTGGAAGCGACTTGGTTACTTCAACGACTCGCTGTGCAACACGGTGGCTTCAGGTAGGATTTTGCCTGTCGTATCGTTGACGCCGTACCATGTGGCAGTCGCACTACCGTCTTGGACGGTGACCCCCAGGAAGCCTCCCTTGTTGCTGAAGTAGCGATGGAAGTTGTCGGACTGACCTGGGTTGCCGCCAAAATTGTGTTGGTCATTAATGGGACCGCAGCCCAATTCCAACAAGCCTGTTTCAGGATCCTGCGAACAATATTGCCAGTGCCGGTCGCCGCAGATTACAAACGTGCGTTGTTGAGTCGCCAGGAAATCGCGAAGCTGTTGCCCTTCGTTTGCGAAGGCATCATTCGAGTGGTTGTCGTTTTTTCCTTTCTTGTCAGGGCCCACGATGGGGCCTGGCGAGATAACGAATTTCCAGGTGGCATCCGAGGCGGCGACGGTATCCATCAACCACTTTTTCTGCTGCTCGCCAAGAATTGTTTTCTGGGGTCCGTCTTCCATGGTATTGGGCGAGCGGAAGTCTCTGTTTTCGGTCATCCAAATTTGCACATCGCTGCCCCATCGAAATGTCCGATAAGTTTGGTCACCCATGGGCACTTGCTGACGAAAAATGGCGAGTCCTTGATCGAATGAAATCTCGCCGTATTTCTGACCGGGCCAGCAGTCGTTTTTCAGCGTGTCATGATCGTCCTTCATGAAATACGACGGCACTTGTTCGTGAAACCGCTTATTGAATCCATAGCCAAACATTAGATGCCACTTGGCACGTGCTTGAGCGACCGTTTTTGCCAGCGGCAATTTGTCGTAGTACACGATATCGCCAGTGTGCACGAAAAAGTCAGGAGCGAAGTCCAGCATTTTGGCGTAAGCGGCATGCCCGTCCACACCTGAATCGACCGACAGAACAGCTTGGCAAGTCGTCACCACGAACCGAATCGGCGAGCTTTGGTCGGCTGACGGTGCCGTTGCAAAAGAACCGGACGCAATCGTGTTATCCTGATCAGCTCGCACTTCGAACTGGTAAGCGGTGTTTGGCGTCAGGTCATTGATCGAAAACTGAGTGGCGAAGTCGGATGCTTGATCGACGCCTACCCAATCAGTTTGCCGAGCGTGATCGGTGTCACCTTTCACCCAATACTTGATAGCCATTTGACCTGCTTGTCCAGGAAGGATGTCGGCAGGCATTGGTCCCTCCAGTCCGGCGGGCAGTCGTTCAAGATCGAGACTCGATTCTTTGGTCAGGCGAGCCCAGATGATGGCCGACGTTTGATCGACCTCGCCGATCTTGATCCCAGATGCAGCGAATGGCTGAGCAAGCAACTGTGCGTCCAACGTGATCAAGCAGACGACTAGCATGATTGCGATCCGCGACATATTTGCCTCCAAAACGAAACGAGTAAACGGGATGATGCAGCGGCGCGCGAGGATGTCTGAACGTTGTTTGGTTAGTCGTCCTCGAAAACGCCGGCGCGTTCCAGGGCTTCTTCCAGGAAGTAGTTCAGATCTTCCGCCTCTTCCGCGTGCAACACGCTGTAGGCGTGAGCTGGCGAGCGAGCATGATAAAGTTGTTCGCGAAGGTTCATGTCGTGAGTGATTGCCGATGCGAATGCGGCCAGCACTTCTAAGTGTCGCCGTCGATCTGCCTCGGGTGTCGCCAGCAACAATACGGCATGAACGGGTCGACCATCGGGCGCGTCGAACTCCAAACCGTCCGAACTGAGTCCTAAAATGCCGGTCACCTCGCTACCACCGTCAATGACTGCGTGTGGGATCATTAGCCCTTCGCCTAGGCAACTGGTTTCACTGGATTCTCGATCTAAGACTTGTTGAATAAATTCGTTTTGTGGCAACGGCATCGAATTCGCTGAGTACAACTGAGTTGCCAGCGTCTTGATGATCTCTTCCTTGGTTCCGCTTTTGATCCCTACGGCAATATGATTTTCGTCCAGGAAATCCAGCAGTCGTTTACGGTCCAAACCGGCCTCGCCAGCAAACTGCAATGCAAATCGCGCGGCGCTAGGACCAAGCAGTTGGTTAATGGCCAGGGCTGCCAGTCCGACCGTGGTGACCGCCGAGGCAATCGCCGAGTTCTCGCCGTATTCGCCCTGTACAATCAGGATCAAGCCAACGGCCACGCCGCCGTGTGGCATCAGCGCTAGGCCCAAATAATTGCGAACTTGATTCGGTACGCCAGCGATACTCATGGCCGTGAACGCGCCTAAGTACTTGCCGATAAACCGAGCCATGAAAAATAGCGCGACCAATCCTGCGGCGGGTAACACCAAACTGAAATCCAGCCTCATGCCGGCAAACGTGAAAAAGGCAGCAAACAACACGCTACCCATATTTGCCAGATAGGCTTCCACCGATAGGACGGTATCGTGTTGGATATTAGTGATGGCGATCCCTGCAAAGGTACAGGCAAGGATCCCGGAAACTCCGCAGGCTGCCGCTGCACCCCAGGATCCAAGAATTACAAATACGAAACATGGGCCCAGGAACGCTGGCCCGACCACGGTGCGGTTCAAAAGCAATGCGATCAATACTGGAAGAGTGCCCAGTGCCGCAGCCAATCCAAATTCAATGCCAACGGCAACGATACCCGCCCCGACATTGCCGGCTTCTGTCGTTAAGATTTCCGACACGAATACGAAGACACCAACCGCGACCATATCGATCAACGCTAGTGCCGCGATCAAAGTCTTGGTCAGGATGCCTTTCGAACGAGCCTCTTGAGCAACCAATACGGTTGTTCCGGGAGCACCGGCGATGGCTACGGCAGCCAACAACATCGATGCTTCGAACGACATGCCGCCTACGAAGTACAGAGCCAAAAATACAATCAACGGCGTGATAAACATCTCGCCCACAACGACAAAGCTAAGACGTAATCGGGCGTTGCGAAGTTTTCCGAAATGCAGTGCCGCACCAACGGTGAACGCAATGTAGCCCAGCACGAAATGCATGTATGGTAAGAATCGATCGAGCCCATCAGGACCAGGCGTTAAGCCGTCAAGTTCCAGAGCGCGTAGAAGTATGCCGGTACCGATCCAACCCGTAACCTTGGGTAGATGGATTCGACCAACGAGCTCGCCTCCGATAATTCCGGAGATCAAGACGATGGCCATGTTCCATAGCGGTTGGTCGAATGCTATGTCTGAAAAATCCATACGAAGACGTTATGCAATTAAAGGCGAGAATTGAGGCGTTAACTGGTCCTCAATATAACTTACGAGACGGCGCAAGTGCAGTCCAGTTAAGGTGAAATTGAGGAGGCAACGATTTCATTAAGAACCCTAAACGTTTTAGCGTCTCCAATTTTTTTGGCTCTGTTTGTTGAGAGCTGTCAGCAGGATTAGGCTGGGCTTCGGCGGACGTGATTTAAGAGGCTTCTTGACACGCCACCTGCAGAGCCTGTAGCACTCGGGCATCAAAGGCCACTAACGTTACCGTTTGTAGTTGTTCGATGTCAGAAAAGTTGCGAATCGATTGCACTGCCGTTTGGCAAGCTTGCTGCAGCGGATACCCAAACGCTCCGCAGCTAATGGCTGGGAACGCAATAGAAGTTAAGTGCTGCTTGGCGGCCAGCGTCAAAGACTGTTCGTAGCATCCGCGCAACAAGTTGGGCTCGTTCCTAGCGCCGCCTCGCCAAACTGGGCCGACGGTATGAATCACATGCTTGGCCGGCAAGCAGAAGCCAGGTGTGATTCTGGCTTGTCCAGTGGGGCATCGTACGTTCGGTTGGGTTTCGGGAATCGCTCGGCAAGCGGCTAGTAGTTCCGGTCCCGCGGCACGATGAATTGCTCCGTCGACTCCGCCGCCTCCGAGTAATGTCTCGTTAGCCGCGTTAACGATAGCGTCAACAGCCAGCGTCGTAATGTCGCCCTGCCAAACGGAAAGTTGAAACGGTGCTGGCATTTGGATCCTAGATCAAGTTAGCGTCTTGTTTTCGAACAGATTGGTGACAAAAATAGAGTTTGTGCAGTCAGAAATTTCAATCACGCAATTTGGCAATTAGGAAATTCCTTTGGCCCAGAAAAGATCAAATGCAAAACGATCTCGCCGAACGACGGTTAAAGATGCTTTGTTGGCACACGGAATCGACGAATTGGAATCGCCCAGTGTCACATGTCACAGCGAACAAGTGACGCAGCGACTGCAACGGATTCAATCCAACTACGATCTGTTGGACGCAATGTTAAGCGACCTGGAATCACGAGTCCCCGATGCCGAAGCGGACCAGAAGACGTCTGCCAATCCCAAAAAGCCTCGTTAGTACCTTGGTGTCAATCTGCCTAGCCATTTCTGCCTAGCCGTTTCGCCGGCTGGCAAGCCTATGATGGATCGGAAGCCATGTCCGAATACAGACTGATCAAGAACGGAAGATTGATCGATGGCCACCGGGATCAGATCGGTGACTTGTGGATTCGTGACGGAAAATTTGTGGATCCTCCCGCCGCCGACCAAAGACCCGAGTGGCAGTTTGACGCGACTGGCCGAGTAGTCATGCCGGGCGGCGTGGACATGCATAGCCACTTCGTAGGTCCCAAAGTCAACGCCGGTCGCCAACTGACGACTCGCACTTCGCTGGGTCAACAAGCCGTTGGCTCGGTTGTTCCAGATTTGCGAGCAACCGAATTGATGTACGCCGGGCTCGGTTATACGACGGCTTTCGATGCCGCCGTTCCTCCGGCGTTTAGCCAAATGGCTCAGTTGGAAATTGCTCAGTTGAGTTTGATCGATGCTGGGTTCTTTGTGATGGCAGGCAACCACTCGACGATGTTGAACGCTGTCGCCGCTGAAGATGAAGACCGAGTCCATCAGTTCGCTGAGCATTTGTTTGCAGCATCGGGGGCGCACGCCATCAAGATCGTCAATCCTGGCGGAGTCGATGATTGGAAGGCTGGAAGACGAGAACCGACCACGTCGATCGATCGAACGTTGGTGGATCACAAAACGACACCACGGGCGATTCTGCGGATGCTAAGTCAAGCGAATGACCGGTTGAAACGACCGCATGCGATTCATATTCACTGCAACCAGTTGGGGCTGCCCGGCAACTGGCAAACGACTTTGGAAACCATGAAAGCGTTGGGTGATCAACGAGGCCATTTGGCTCACATTCAATTCCACAGTTACCGGGACGCGGATGACGAGGCAAGTTTTGGATCGGCCGTGCCACCACTGGCAGACTATCTGAACAAGCATGAAAATCTTTCGGTGGACGTCGGGCAAATTATGTTCGGCAAGACCGTCAGCATGACGGGCGACAGTGTGTTGGGTTATTACTTGCAACAGATCTCTGGGAAACCGTGGGTGTCGCACGATACGGGCGGTGAAACCGGATGTGGCATTTCACCAATCGAGTATCGACACAAGAATCGAATCCACGGCCTGCAATGGGCGATCGGCTTAGAGTGGATGTTGAGTGTGACAAATCCCTGGCAATTGGCACTCAGTACCGATCACCCGAACGGTGCCTCGTTTTTGGTGTACCCACAGATCATTGAGTTGTTAATGCGACCCGAGTTACGTCGGCAAAAAATCGAATCTCTGCACGACGATGTTCGCCATCACAGCAACTTGTACGACATGAATCGCGCGTACACGTTGCAAGAAATCGCCATTACTACTCGGTCGGCACCCGCCAAGTTGTTGGGTTTAGAAAACAAAGGCTCGTTGCAAGTCGGCGCCGACGCGGACTTGACGATCTACAACCTGAACGATGACATCTGCCAAATGTTTCAATTCCCCAGACTGGTTATGAAAGACGGCCGAGTCACCATCGACGACGGGCAATTATCGAAATTGCAAATGTTGAGTGTTTGAGCGGACGTGTTGACGGGAAACGAAATAAATACCACGCTACCGGGATAACGCGTTAAGATCGATAACAACGCGTTGATTGTCTGACGTCAATAAAAGATTTTTTTGAACGACCACTTTATTGCCGTCATCCCTGATCATGAGTATCAAAGGGTGTTCCATAATGGCGTAACAGGTGATCGTTTTGTCGATTCCAGATAATGTTGTGCTCGTTGAGATTTTTGTCAGTGAATCGAACTGTGCTGGCGTGTAAACATGATCCTTGGGCAGATCGTCGTGCACGTAAGATATGTCAACGCGGTGCTTAGAGAGTTCCTCAAAAGGTACACCGTTTAATACTACGGTAAGCCCGACGTGCCCTGGTACTCGCACATGAAGATCGTCGCGGTCTTCGTTGATTTGGCCAAGTTGAAAGTTAGACCCGATTCTCTCGTTCATATCTTCGTTGTCTTTAAGGTAGGCCATCGGACCGTCAATCTGACTGTGTTGCAAGCCTTTTGGCACAGCAATCGAATAGGTTCCTGACTCGAGCAATGTCGTGGCTTCTCCAATCCAGCGTGTGCCATTGAATTGGCCAGAGGCGCGAAATGTGGATTTTCCATCGTTGTGATTGTCAAGCTCAACCTGGATGTGAACATGGCAAGTCTCTTGACCACGCCACACAAACTCAGGATGCAGTTCATCGACGCTAAAAGTTTTATCTAAAGGGATGACCACGTCATCCAAGGGGCTCCTTCTCAAATGTTGCCAAGTGCTGCTGTCGTCAAGGTCGATGCCTTGGGCATCCATGGCGTCTGCGATGCGGTGAACCGTTTGTAGTCGATAGTCACCAGGCGGCAACGGACGATTCTGCCAATTCAATTTGCCCTGAGAATCCGTAACGAGTGTTTGCACAAAAATCTGTGGTGACGAGTGCTCGTTATATGGGTTCTGTTTCCACAAGCTGATAATTGCGCCGCCAATTGGAATTCCAGAACGGTCAACCAGTTGCAATGACGGACGTATCCCCATGGGTAACATCAGATTGTTGGGGTCATCGACGTCGTCCAGGTTCCCAATCAATAAAGGGGCATGTCCTTCTGATGAAACCGAGAGGTTGGACATCGAGTCAACCAAGATTTCAAACTCGCCGTTTTCATTCGCGCTGGTTTTCGCCGAACCGGCATAGTAGTTGGGGTCGGGAAATTTCCACTGATAGGGTGGGGCTAGCGATGCAGACGTAATGGTGGCATTGGCGGCCGGCGATCCGTCTGGTAACAGAGCTCGACCACGAAACTGGCGACCCGGTCTCAAGTTGGTTTGTTTCAGCGCATTTAATACTCGCTGCGTTTGGTAGGTAACCGGCGTGTTTTCAGGGTTCAGCAAGTTAGGATCACACGACTCAATGGTGCGAGCAACATAACCGGGGTAGGTCAATGAGATTTGAACTTTTATGCCTGGCTTGGATAAAAGTTCCGATGGAAAGTCGATCGAAAAATTGCCCTGGGCATCCGTCTGCGTTGTCAGGCGAGTTTTATTAGACTCTGGATCTGCCAACGCTTCTTCCGCCATGTCCTTTGGATCCCAGCTGAACAACGCTTCAATCGACGTACCAGCATGGTCAACTGAGCGAACAACCCGCCCAGTTACCTGGAAGCCCGCTTGTTGCGAATCTTGATCTGTGGCAGGCGATGTTTCTTGCGGCGACGCCGATAATAAATTGGTTGTTCCCGCAACAAGAACGCAAAGGTGTGCCATGATTAGCACGGCCAAAAATTGAGGAAGGTTTTTGCGCATGGTCGTTTTTTTCATGTATGACTTTGACAATGGTCTACGATGACTTGACGTTTCAAGTTCTTTTTTGTTTCATCCTTTTTAGCAACAGTGGCATAGGCCTCCGGCCTGTGAGCAGCACGCAGCCCGGTCGTCATCAGTCGTTTGTCAAAGCGGATGGCCAAGTATGGTAACGAGATGTTGACGTTTCTGTGGTACGACGACGTGGCGCGTTCTAGCTAATTTTCAGTGCGGCCTCGTAGACGGATCGCCAAGCCACTTGGTGCTCCTGGGCTCGCTTGACACAGTCCTCGTATTCGGGAACCTTCTTCAGCGTGTCGCCTTGCCATCGTCCATGCTTAACTCGCACTTTGCCAAATTCGGTTTCAACTTCGACGATCTCTCGTTCAAGCTCATGCCGTGTGACGGGTGTTTCACGTACGCCGAAGGTAGATGTCTCAACAAAAAGAGTCTTGAGAAGAGAATTCTTGAGCGACGCATTGCAAAGAATATTCACGCGAAATCCAGGGCGGTTTTTCTTCATTTGCACGGAACTAAAAGTCACGTCCAACGCGCCTTGTGACAGTAGCATTTCCATGGCATAGCCAGCTTGCTCGGGCGTCATGTCGTCGATGTCCGATTCCAACATCAACAATTGCGAAGAAGCCCCAGTTGCTAACGCAACCTGAGTCGGGTTGGAGTTTGTTTTTGGTTGGGCACTTTCTCCCACAAACAATCTCACGATGTTCGGTATCTGCAGGTCTCGCGTTCCGGCTCCACAGCCTTGTTTGTCTATGTTCATTTCCGGCATCGTCCCGAACTCGTCGGCCAAATGCTTGACCAACGCAGCTCCCGTTGGTGTGACCAGCTCTTTATCGATCTCGACTCCGTAAACGGGGACTCCATCAAGAATCAAAGCCGCCGCCGGTGCAGGTAAAGGGATCTTGCCATGGGCTCCATCGACAAACCCACGTCCCAGCGGAAGCGGCGAACAGACGATTCGATCAACGCCGAGCAATTCGAATCCGATGATGGTTCCAACCACGTCGATGATCGCGTCCACACCACCGACTTCGTGCAAGTGAATTTTATCGAGCGGTTGATTGTGGATCTTCGACTCGGCTTCGCCAATTAATCGGAGGCATTCAATCGATCGTTTCTTGATGTTGTCCGAAAGTGACGACTCATTGACCAGCCTGACGATTTCTGAATAGTGCCTTACCGGTCCATGGTGATGATGGCCGTGCGAATGCGATTGGTGGGAATGAGAATGATCGTGTCCGTGCGAATGATCGTGGTCGTGGTCATGCGAATGATGGTGATGGCTGTGATTATGCGAGTGCGAATGTGATTCGCTTGATTTTGTCGAAGTTTCAACCAAGCTAACGGCGCCGAATTGTTCTGCGGG
>CAZJBW010000065.1:0-31108 GCA_964543985.1 uncultured Pirellulaceae bacterium
ATGACGTTGACGATCTTGTCGGTACTCGCTTGGAAGCGGGTGTACGGAAAACAGCCAGGCTAAAGTTCGAACTGACCTTGGGGGCACGGCGAAGTACCGGCGAAGAATCGGTATAAGCCGCGCAATCGGATGAACCTTTTCAGGGTTCCCGAAATCGTATCCATCAACGGTTTCAATCGGATTCCAGCACTCAATCGGGTGACGTAGAGTTCATTCCAGCTAATGAATTCTCTTCCAGGATCGAGCCATGAAGATTCTCTTCATCACCAACGATGACCCCGTCAACCGCGCCGTTCTATCGGGCATTGCAAAGACCTACTCGCCGTGCAAAACACTGTGCTTGTCGTGGGACTCCGCCAGCAACAAACCACGATCTTACCTGCCAACACCACGGCGAGTGATCGGTTTGCTCAATACCTTTAGCCGACGGAAACTGGATGCTAACCGCATCAAGGAAGTCAACAATCGACTGCCAGTTGCCAAAATCGAATTTCCCAACGAGCAGCGGTTACCAACCAGCGTAATCAACTCGAACAAAACAGCCAAAATGATCGCCGGCTGTCAGCCAGATGTCATGGTGGTATGCGGAGCACCCATCTTGCGAGAGAAGATCTTTGGCATCCCAAAAATCTGCACGATCAACATTCACTTTGGAATCAGTTCCGCTTATCGAGGCCAGCACACTCTTTTCTGGCCAATGCTGGAAAACCGTTTCGATCAGATCGGAGCAACCATTCACATGATCGACAAAGGTGTGGATACAGGGAACCTGCTGTTCGAAGTCTACCCGGACGTTTCACCGCAAGATGATGAAGTCTCTTTGGAGCTGAAAATTGCCGAAAATATCGTGGAGCCTTTTGTCGCCATGCTTCAACAGATTGAAAGCAGTCAAGGACGACAATTGCAGGGACAGCCGCTGGAAGCAACTGGAAAGGAAATCCGCTATCGCGATCTTGGCTGGTGGACATCAACGATGTTTGCAATCAAAAAACGATTTGGATTGATCAAAATTCCAACCATCGCCTCTAAGACTCGATTGTTTTACAAAGTGAATTGAACGGGATTATCGGTTAATTCGTGTTTAAATTCGATACGTTACAATCATTGGCTGGCACCAACTGGTGTTCATTGGATCTCCAAATAGCAGGGTTTGAATGTTCTTTCGATGTTTGCCGATCTGTTTTGCCGCACTGCTTTTCGGCCTGGGATTTCCCCATAATGCGGTTGCTCAAATTGAATTCAATTTCCCGGAAGCCGAAGTGCCTGTCCTAAGAGTCGACGAGTACTACAACGAAGCCAACAAGGATCGCAGGCCAATGTTGTTAGTCTATTCCGATGGCCGAGTGGTTCGATCGGTTTCCGATGTCGAGTCTGACGACTACGAATTTACGTTGAGTGAAACAAAATTCGAGAAGATCCTTGCAGAGATTTTCACTGCGAATGAATTCGTCACGATTTCCGACGAAGCAATTCTGGCCGAGGTTTCGTCTCCTCGCCGCAGGGCAAAGCGACCTTCGCCAACCTCGTTCAGAGTGACCGCGAATACCTCCGAGGGTTCCCATGTTGTCAATTTTGGAAACACATGGGTCCACGACCGCTTGGGGTTGGGAAGGAAAAGACATCCTAATGCACAGCAGTTGCAACGATTCCTAAAGGTCGAAGAGGCTTGCCGCGAACTTTCCAATCTGGCTTTGGTCGGAGGCGAAGAGGCTTTTCTGGAGACCGTGCAAATGGCCAACGCGAGTTTCAAGGAGGCCTATCCAGAGGGGCCAGAGATCGGCGCGGCGAATCTGTTTAGCGTACGACGAAACGCTGAAGGAAGAGTCAGAGTTCGATTCAGGGTCGCAAAAAACGTTGTCGAGCCACACGCAGTATCGGTATGGATCACGAAAACGAAAGGCGAAGCAGAAGAGAGCGAAGAACTTAGTATTGAAGTAAAAGTTGACAAGCCATTGTTGTTGCGGGACGTGAATCCTCGACCGCCGATTCGATCCAAGTGATCTGTTCTACTCTTTGTATTTTCGCTCGCGATCGCTTTACCGTGACCAATTCCAGACAACCTTTGGTGGATCGGCTGCTCGGTCGATGAACACCCATGCGTTGCCATCGCTGGCAAAGTCGGCGATGTAGGCTCGCCAGATTCCTTTCCCGTTTTTCATGAGCGTACCGCTGTATTTGCGTTCTTGCCCAGCGAGTCGCGGCTCGACGCCGAGCGATTTTTCAAGCTCGGCAATTGAAGTTCGTTCCATGTCTGTGTCGACGCTCGGTGGTGCGCCGAGGACAAAGGTCCCATCGGTTTGAAACAAGAAGCTCATTCCCAAGGGCAAATCGTCCTCGGGGTTAGAGTGCCCGCCGCCACCTGGTAAACCGGCAACGCGCGTTTCAGGTCCTCCGTACAATCGACCAAGCGTTTGTTGTTGATCGAATTCCCGCCATGAATCGATGTACAGTTCTTCAAACGGAGTCACTCCTGCGGGCGGTTCGGTAAAACTCGTTTCAGTCATTTCTGCAACCGGTACCAGAGTCGCCCAGAGTTCTGATTCTTCATAAAGTGGTGGGTCGCAATAGTCGTCTGGCGTTGACCAATGCCACAGATGAAGGACATAGTCGCCGCCAAGATCGACCATCGGTGGCTCGTGAACCAGTTGAGCCAACAGCGCCAATTTGTCATTCCAGTATTTTTTTGGCAGACCCCAAGGCAATCCGCCAATTTTCGAGCGTAGTTTTGACTGAGGCTCTTGCAGGGACGCGATCGAACAGATCGGTTCGTATGCGGCGCGAGTTTCTGGCATCTCGCGAAACACCCCGTCCTCATCGCAACTGGCGAAATAGTAGAATGGACGCAAGCCGTCACGGTCGAATGATGCGACCATTGCACCCAGTTGGTTCAACGCAACCCGAAACTCACGCGCAGGTTTTCGGTCGATGATCGACACGAGCACCGGGTGTTCGGGATCGGAAACGGTTTTTTCGTCGGCAACGCAAACAATTCGTTCGCGGTACTTATCCGCAATTTGTTTGCGAAGCTGCTGGCAAGAAATTCCCTTGTTACCTGCATCACTAACGACAAAGAACTCTTCTTCGGACCAGGCTTCAAGCTTTTCGACAAAGAGATCCCACGCCGAATCGTCTTCAAAAAAGGTGCGGACCAGGTCGATCATTTTCTTCCCTTACGTTCAGAAAACAGAGGGGTTCATTTTGCGAAACCGATTCCATTGTCGGCAACATACCAAGATTAAGCAATCACTCCATTAAGGTCATCGCACCGTTCGTAGTACCGGTTTTAACCGGATCATTGCGGCTTCGTTCAGCTTCGATTCCGCCTAAAGGCGGTACTACAAAACCATCGCCAAAACGGCACAGTCCTATTTCACCGCAAATCGATGCGTCAAGGTCGTTGAGACATCTGCACGCCATGAGGTCTTTGGTGCTTGAATATCGATACGTTATAGTCATGGGATCTATCAACTTGGATTGCCACACAACATCGCGCAACAGCAATGACTAATTGGGGTGACGAAAATGAGTGATGACGTCGCGTAAAGCTGTTCTCAGTTTCCGGGAGTCAAAGTGTGAAAGAAGAAGTGATGGTCAAACATAAATTCATAGCATAGCTTTGTGCGTTACTTATGAACCGAAAAGTAATTACAAGACTTCTTGTCGCAGCTACCTTGCTTGCGGTTTTTGCGTTCGCAAATCACAAATACAAACAGCGGAATTGGTTAAACGCTACCAAGGCCGAAAGAATCGACTCTGTTGCCTCAGTATTCAATGGAAAAACTGGAGTTCTCGGGAATAAGAATCTATCGTGGTACGATGTATGGCGAATCAAAAACGTACGAGTTGTTTCTCCAAGTTTTGCTACGGACTTGCACTTTGAAGAAGAAATAAAATCAACATCGCCGGTAACTGTGGTTAGAACGACCAGCGACTGGCTTGGCAAAAAAACGAAATTCGATCGGACTTGGGATGCCAAAGAGGTAGTATCCGTTGCCAGGTCGATTGCAAAATCCAAGGACGATAATGGTGCTGTTCCGTCAAGTGTTGTGTCATCACCAGAATGACCAAGAATCGAAACTGGGGCCTCAGGATTTCTTGCCTCATTAGCCACGATGCCGTGTCACGTGATCAGACTGTTACCTTGGTCAGGCAATCACGGACGCGAACCAGTGAATAAGGTTACTTGTGCTCCTTTTCAAATTTTTGGCTTTCTGCTGAAACAATTTGCGTAGATATTCGTCAAATGGTGGTAATTGAGTTTTGATTTGTTCAGGATTTGAAAATGAAAACGATTCTTTGTGGTGCTTTGTGTTTTGCCATCCTCGGGCTGGCAGCGGCTGAAAGATTCGTCAGCAAAGATACTAGCGATGAGACTCTAAAGTTTTATCTAGACCAATCAGAATTGGTCGTAAAAGGGAACATGGAAAGTGACTGGATGTCGTTCTCCAGTGAATTTGGCGTGATCGAATATCACGGCCAATACAAAATACAGCAGGTGCTAAAGGGCGATGAAGCGTTGAAAGATCAAAGTATTGATGTAGTCATCAAGCGTTTCGAGAGTGACGAGAAAGACAAGCACCCCTGTATCGCCACAGACGCCGAAAGCATCCTGTTTCTTAAGGGCGCCGGTGAAGGCAACCGCAGTTGGCATTCGGTTGATTTTTGGTTCGCAGTGCAACACCCCAGTCCTTGGATGGCCAGATCGTTGAAGCGCATCGCCAATCCGTAAACCGCCGATAATTGGAAGACTTGAAGGCAAACTGACAGTTCGACCGCAAGACCGTCATGGGATTGCTGCGCTTTTCTGAATTTTCAACGATTTTTTTGCAGTCTCGGACAAGTTTGGATTGCACGAATCACTGCATACTGCTGCTATACTTACAGTAGCCGGGCACTAAAAACCCTGCACAAACAAGTTAGTAAATGCACAGCGACTCTATGACTGGCGGGAAGTAGAGCGTTCTTCTACGAGAGGTCTGTGTTGAATGTCTGAAGATTCAACCGAGCGGTCGGCAAGTCGTTTCCAGATTTTAAACCCTCATGCCAAAGGCGGATTGGGGGAAGTGTTTATCGCTCGCGATAATCAATTAAATCGCGAGGTCGCGCTCAAACAAATTCGCGCCAATCTGGCAAATAACCAGGACCTGGCAAGCCGGTTTCGCGTCGAGGCGGAATTGACGGGCGGGTTGGAACATCCGGGGATCGTCCCCGTTTACGGACTGGGGCAGAACGAAGATGGCACGCCGTATTACGCCATGAAACTGATCCGTGGCGAAAGTTTGAAGCAGGCAATTCACGAATTCTTCGGAGGAAAGCCTGACGCTGAGAAACCGATTGACGCTGAGCAGTTTCGTTCGGTCGCCTTCCGACGGTTACTGCAGAGCTTCGTCAGTGTTTGCTATACCATTCATTACGCGCATAGTCGGGGTGTCATTCATCGCGACATCAAACCCGACAACATCATGATCGGTGATTTCAATGAGACGTTAGTCGTCGATTGGGGGATCGCCAAGACCATCGGTCGACGAACTCCTGAAACATTGGAACCGTTGGAGACGATGTACGCCGAATCCGATTCCAATGTCCGAGATACGCGACAAGGTCGAGTCGTTGGAACGCCGGGATACATGAGTCCCGAGCAGGCACTTGGTTGGCTAGACAATTTAACGATCCAATCTGATGTATTCAGTTTGGGGGCCACGCTGTTCAGCATGTTGACGGGTCAAATCGCTTTCACTGGCGATTCTGCTGAAAAAGCGATTATGAAAACCGTGCAGGTTGAGTTTCGGCCTCCACGCGAAAGTAACAGTTCCGTTCCCGCTGCGTTGAATGCGATCTGCGTGCAGGCCATGGCCAAGTCCAGCAAGGAGCGTTACTCCACGGCAGAAGCCATGGCTCAAGATCTTGAGGCTTGGTTGGCGGGCGAAAAAGTTTCTGCTTGGCAAGAACCGTTTATGCAACGAGTCCAACGTTGGGTTCGCAAGCACCGCACCATGGTCAGTTCGTTAGCTGCGGCCGTAACCGTCTTGGCTGTCGCCTCGACCATCGCAGCCGTGCTGTTAATGGCTGCGAACCGACGCGAAAGTGAAGCTCGGTCAATCGCCACCGAACAAAAGAACCAGGCGGTGTTGGCTAGAGAGCAATCCGAATCACTGGTGGCCTATTTGGAGGACGTCATCCGCAGCACACAGGATGCCACCGACGGCCCCAACATGAAAGTAGCGACTCTGCTGCAACGGTCCATGCCGGAAATTGACGAACGTTTCCAAGACGACCCCCTGTCTCAGGCCAGATTGCTAAACGCCGTGGGACAATCGTATGGCGGATTGGGCTTGTATGCCGATGCCATCCCACCTTTGGAAAAGGCCGTGCGGCTTCGCGAAGAATATTTGGGTTCACAAGATATTGCAACGTTGGGTTCGCAAAACAATTTGGCAGTGGCCTACCTGGAAAATGGCGATTTTGATCGAGCGATCAAGCTGTTGGAACACATTTTGGAAAGCAAGTCGTTCATGGATGACGACGATTTGAAGTATCGTTCGATGGGTAACCTGGCGGTGGCCTACCTGAATGCTGGGCAAACGAAAAAAGCCTTAGAACTTAGCCAGCAGTCGATGTTGTTGTGCGAACAAGAATTCGGTCCAACATCAGCCCTCACTCTGCTACAGCGAAAGAACTACATCGAAGCACGGGTACGCAACGGAGAATTTGACGCGGCCGTTCAACAATACAAACAACTTTTACAAGACTGCGAACGGGAACTACCGGCCGGCCACGAACAGACTCGCATGGTACGAAACAACTTGGCTTCCGCATTGAATAAATCGGGTGCCGTTGTTGAAAGTCGCGAATTAATGCAGGAGGCGATTCAGCAATACGAAGATTTCTTTGGTCCCGATCACCCCAGAACTTTGGGCATCAAATTAGGGCTGGTAGATTCTTTACGGAATTCTGGAGACGTTGATGAGGCCATTGAACTAGGAGGCAACGTATTTGAGCAGATGCAAGCCAGTTTAGAGAAAGGACACCCGTTGTATCTGCAGGCCGCCAACAATTTGGCAATGGCCAACCTTCAGCGTGGTGACTTAGGTGTCGCCATTGAATTACTGGAGGAATGCAACAGCATCGCCGCAGTCACACTTGGTGTCGACCATCTAGACACTCTCAACTACCAAGTGAACTACGCCGATGCGTTGCAACGCACCAACCGGCTAGATGAAGCAATTGCGATTCTGAAATCGACGATCCCAAAATTGGAAAAGGTCTCTGGGATCGAATCGATGTCAACACTGATTGCCAAGAACACTTACGCCGTTTCACTGTTAGCCGCCAACGAGCCCGAACAGGCAGAGCAAATACTCGAGCAAATCTATCCGGTGGCGGAAAATGTTTTGGGGCCGCAACACCCGCAAACAATATTGTACCTTAGCAACTTGGCAACCACGCTTGGAGCTCTTGGTAAATTCGATCGAGCGATTCAGTTGCGACGTGACTCATTGGGGCAGCTGGAAGACAAGCTAGGTGAATTCCACCCAAGAACTATTTTTGCTCGCGGGAAATTGGCTCAACTTCTGGAACAAACAGGAGAAGACGAGGAAGAATTCGTCGCCCTTTTTGAAAAGGCATTAAAGGATTCGCAAGAACACAGCCCGAATCCTGAGACCACGATGGGTATCGCTAATGACTATGCCGTGGGACTGCTACGGATTGGAAAGGTCACTCGTGCCATTGAATTGCTTCAAGAATCGACAACCTACAGTCAAGAAAAATTGGGCTACTCTCACCGTACAACGTGGCTCTTTCAAACAAATTTGGCAGTGGCTTATGCGGCTGATGGCAACTATCAAGAATCGATCGAGTTGCTAGATGGATTGACGCGATCGCAAATTGAATCGATTGGGATCACCAACCAGTCGATCAATACAATGGAATTGAGATGCCGGCAACATTGGGCTTGGTGCCGACAGTCCGACCAGGAATCTGGCTCGCAGCAAATCGACGACGCCGAGCAAGCGAGTCGCGATTATGTCTCTGCTGGTCGGAAGTTTTTTGTAGGCGATGATAAAACCAGACTTGCTAGCCAGCTGGCCAGCCAGTCACTCGAATTAATCAACCATCAACGGTACTCGTTGGCTGAAGAATGGATTCGAGAATGCCTGCAAATTCGCCAGGTCCAGATGGCTGATTCCTGGTTGCTGTTCAATACCAAGTGCATGCTGGGTCGTATTCTTTTACAGCAACAACAGCTTGACGAAGGCCGGGAACTTTTGATCGACGGCTACCAAGGCATGATGGAGCGTGTCGAACAGATACCCGATGCCGGACGACCTCGCTTGCGAGAAGCGGTGACTGCTTTAATTGAACTCGCGAAAGACTCTGACGATGCCGAAGCCATTGAAAAGTGGCAGAGTGAATTGGATGCTTTGCCTAACCAGGAATAATACAAACGCGGGCTCCAAACAAACTGGTCACCACGCAAACAAAACAAAATTTCAACTTTGCCGAAAATTCAGTCCCATACGGTCCGACAGAGCGGTTAGCTTATTAGACAACAGAATTTTGCAGGAGCCGACCATGATCATTCGAATAAGCACGCGATGTCTACTGCTAGTGACCACCCTGATTGCCTGTACGGCAATCGCTAACGGTCAGGAACAGGACAACGCAACCGAAAAGACCACCATCGCGACACCTCAAGTCACGTTTCAAGTTTGGCTGTCACCCAGTCACGCTGATCCTGGCGAAGAAGTGATTTTGCACGTGGAAGCCAAGATTTCCGAAGGTTGGCATATCGGTTCGCTTGCTGAAAAAGACGCTCAAGACGTGTTTGGATTCCCAACGGAGATCACGTTTTCGCCCAGCGGAATCAAAGCTGACAGCGACGACTACGTTGCAGACCCCCAGCCTGAAGATTTTGTGATAGCTGACGAAAAACAAAAAGTTCACTCGGGCAAAGTTTCATGGCAACGCGTTTTTCATGTGCGACGCAACCGTCGAAGCTTTTCTGGTAAAGGCACCATTAGCTTTCAAGTGTGCGATGACACGAAATGCTTGCCGCCGCAAACGGTTCAGTTCAACCTGAAGAAATCATCAAAACCCAAAGTCCTACTGGCCACTCGCAAAACACCTACGCCGTTCGAATTGGTGGGGCAACCCATCCATTTGGATTTGGAAGACTGTGACCTAGTCAGGCCTCAAGTTAAATTCCAAGACGCTCTCAGTATATTCACGGCCGGTGGTGCTGAAGAAAAACTCGGTTTAAAAGGTCAGATCCAAGTCGAGAATAAAACTATTCAAATCTTTTTGCCGCAATTGGAGTCCTATGCGATCGACAACGAGGGCACGGGCGAGACCATTTTTGAAAACTCGACAACCTACCTGACCGTCGATCAAGATGGCGATATGAAGTTTACCGAAATCGAGGCCTTTGCTTGCAATCGCCCTATTCGCATCTTGGACACGATGTTTCTAGTCAGTGAAATCGACATCAAGGGTAAGCGACTTACGCTGCAGCAAGTCGATGCACCGTTATCCGGAGTGGTACTCAATCGCAAATGTCCTGAATTTGAGTTCACCAGCGTGGACGGTCAAACCATCAGCAACAAAAGCATTTTGGGCAAACCCACCATCTTGGATCTTTGGGCAGTCACGTGACACAACTGCTATGAAGAATTTCCGCTGGTTCAGCGGATGCAGGACAAGTATCAATCAGAAAACCTTCAAGTCATCCTTTTGAGTACCGATCACAGCAAAGAATTTTACGACTCAAAAGCCGACCAGTTGTTTGAAAAATACGGTGGCGGCGATTGGCCCAGTGTCGTGTTACCCCGCGGGTGGAGCGACGCGGTTACCTTTGGCGACTTTGGATATGGCAAAGTAATCATCGATGACAAAGGCATCGTTCGCAGTGCCGCCGAATTCGATCTATCGGCCAGTCTCAATCGGGTCTTCGGCCATTAACAAAATCGACGCGTCGAAGGCGGCACGAACGTCCCTGTCACTTTGTTCTTAACAGAGCAATTAACAATTAACCGCAGACAACGGTCTTGCCACCTTCGCCAGTCGAGATTCCAAACACGACATAGAAAACGTCCTGGTCACTTTCGTTAGTCATCTGATGCACCTCGCGAGGATCAATCAGAATGGCATCACCGGCCTGTAGACGGTCCTGTTTGTCGTCGACGGTGACGGCTACCTGACCTTGGCAGATCACAAACACCTCCTGCATGTCTTCGTGATAGTGTCGCTGGAACGACCTGCCGACGGGCAGTTTGGCCCAGTTAACCATTTGCACTTTGCCGACTAGCAGGTCGTGCTTGGTGGCCAACACCCGCTTCAGCACGCCGGGGTCATTTGAGTCCTCGTGCGAAGCGGCCGTAAATTCAATCTCATTTCCACGAATGATCAGCATAAACGTTTCGTCTTCTTCTTGCCTTAATGGTAGACATGCCAAAACATGTCTACCGGCATTCTTCCGAACTGAAAATAGACTTATTGGTCGCTGCTAGAATCGTCTTGCGAATTATTGCCATCGGCATTTTCATCTTCGCTTTGGGCATCCTGCTTCTTCATCGCACGACGCATTGGGTTGTCACCACCGCGACGTCTTGGATCGGTGAAGCCAGGCGAAACAGGAACTGCCTGCGGTTCAATTCTTCGTGGGTAGAAGTTATTGGAAACGTCCGAATCAGCGGTTTCGCCTCGTGGGTCGATGCGAAAATGCTGCACAGGTTTTTCTGTGATGAACATTTTGGAGACGACCTTGTTGTTGCGACGCCAGATCTCGGCTGGGATTCGGCGAATTTCTTTGGTGCCATCGGCAAAGTGCAATTCAACGATCAAAGGCATAACCAAACCACCAACATTCTTGAACTCGACCAAATAAGCGTTGGGCAATTCGGATAGAGTCTTTTTCTGTTCGTCGCTTAGAGACTCCAAAAATTGAGCGTAGGCTTTTTGGTCGTCATCGGTGACGTTGAGTGCATCGTACTCGTTGTAGAAATCGTTTAGCTCAGGGAACTTTTGCGTCCGCTTCGGCAAGTCCGCGTTACGTTCTTCGCTGACCGAGATGCCGGCGGCTTCACGTTCTGTCTTGCGTTTCGGTTTTTCGATGTAGTCGTTCTGAGTATCAAAGTCGACCAAAGACGCACCACTGATTTCGATATCGACATGGTCGGTCGTGTAAAACCAACCTCGCCAGAACCAATCCAAATCGACGCCCGAAGCGTCTTCCATACTGCGGAAGAAGTCACCAGGCATCGGTCGTTTGAAACGCCAACGGTTGGAATATTCTTTGAATGCGAAATCGAAAAGTTCGCGTCCCATGATCGTTTCACGCAGAATGTTCAGTGCCGTGGCAGGCTTAGCATACGCGTTCGCGCCAAACTGCAGGATCGATTCACTGTTGGTCATGATCGGCACTTGGTTGGGGCTGGTCATGTAAGGAACGATGTTGGCCGGATTACCTCGGCGCGACGGATAGCGTTCTTCCCATTCTTGCTCAGTCAGGAACTGCATAAATGTATTCAGGCCTTCGTCCATCCAAGTCCATTGGCGTTCGTCACTGTTGACGATCATCGGGAACCAGTTGTGACCGACCTCGTGAATAATGACCGAGATCAAACCGTATTTGGTTCGCGCGGAATAAGTACCGTCTTCGTTGGGCCGAGGTCCGTTGAAGCAGATCATCGGGTATTCCATGCCGCCAACCGGGCCGTTAACCGAGATCGCTACGGGATACGGATAATCAAACGTGAACTTCGAATAGACTTCCAAAGTATGAGCGATGGCATGGGTCGAGTACTGGCTCCACAAAGGCTCGCCTTCGTTCGGGTAATAGCTCATTGCCATCACTCTTTTGCCGCTGAGGTCGACACCCATCGAATCCCAGATGAATTTTCGCGAGGTAGCGAAAGCAAAATCGCGTACATTTTCTGCTTTGAAGACCCACGTCTTTTTCTCTGTAGCGCGGCTACTTTCGTTTTCTTTGGCTTCGTCGGGCGTGACGATAAACATCGGGACTTCCGAACTTTCCGATTCCTTCAGCCGTTCTTGTTGAGTTTCCGTCAGTACGTCGTCGGAGTTCTGTAGCACGCCGGTTGAGGCGACGATGTGGTCAGCGGGTACCGTAATGCGTACTTCGTAGCTACCGAAGTCCAATGTAAATTCACCACGACCCAGAAACTGCTTATGTTGCCAACCAGTAACATCGGTATAGGCACAAGCGCGTGGGAACCATTGAGCCATCTCATAAAGATAGTTGTCATCGCTTTCGAAGTGCTCGTAGCCAGTACGGCCTCGCACGACTTTCGAGTTGTTGATCGCGTACTTCCAATCCACTTGAAAACGGAACGAGTCTCCCTTTTCGATCGCTTCCGGTAAGTCGACTCGCATCATCGTTTTCACGATCGTGAATTTCAGTGGCTTGTCGGTCTCCAGGTCGACCACTTTGCCGATCTTAATGCCGCCATCGAATTCACTACGTTGCAATGAGTTGCGAAGCTGGTCCAGCGAGGTCCGATCCATCGTTCCGTCGACCGTGGTCGTTTGCGAATCAGAATGCGGTTCGCGAATGTTGGGATCAAGCTGCAACCAGATGTATCGCAGTGGATCAGGCGATTGGTTGATGTATGTAATTTCCTCGGACCCAATCAGCATCTGAGTCTCGTCGTCGATTTCCACATCGATGATGTAGTCAACGTTTTGCTGCCAGTACTGGTAGCCAGGGGCACCCGATGCCGTGCGGTAGTCGTTGGGCGTGGGAAGAATCTCTTCCAGCTGTCGAAACTTGTCTTCTTGATCAAATTTCTTGACGGCTTGATCTTGGGCCTGCAAGATTCCGGCACTAAATATTAGTAGCCCAGTCAGCCAAACAATCGACACGCGGTGGAAGTTAATCACGATTTGCTCCGAGACTCAAAATAAACAACTATCGTTGTATTAAAGTCTGCGATGTGATGCCCTACAAGCTGTCCCTAGCCAGAATGGTAAATTTTGGATTTCTTGGCCCATATACGCGTGACTTCCGACACATTTTTGCCGTTTGACCGTTAGTTATGGATCTTTGGAGCCCGAATCCGATAAACTTGTTTCCAGAGAGGTTTCGTGTTTCTGAGTTTTAGGTCTGGAGAGGTCTTGGCATGCGACGACGCGATTGGTTGAAAACAGTTTTAGGATCAGGCGCACTTGCCGTAGGCGGATTGTCCATTCCATCGACGTCCCACTTCAATTCGACAAGCCTCGTTTCAAGAACTCACCCAAACGCCAGCCGAGCCCTGGGCGCTGACGATTTGGTTACCGACGAGACCAAAGCAGCCATCAAAAAGGGGCTGCGGTTTCTACAAAATCGCCAAGTCAAATCCGGCGAGAACCAAGGCGCGTTTGGCACTTCCGGTTACGCCGCTGGCACTGCGGTGGCAGCCTTGGCTGGGTTAGCATTCATGTGTGCAGGATCAACGCCCGTCGGCGGGCCTCACGAATCGAATATTCGGCACTGCACCAGTTTCTTACTACGGCATACCAGTGACCGTGGCTACATCTCGGCACCCGGCAACCAATCCTCGAACATGTACGGGCACGGATACGGCATGCTCTTCTTAAGCCAGGTCTACGGCATGGCCGCCACATCGGCCGTGGAAGAGAAACTGAAACTGGCGATCGACATGACCTGCAATGTGCAGAACGACAAAGGTGGCTGGCGATACCAACCCCAAAAACAACAAGGTGACCTGTCAATTACCATCTGCCAGATCATGGCACTTCGCGCAGCCCACGATGCGGGCATGTATGTATCTAAGGAAGTTCGCGACAAAACAGTTGATTATGTAAATAAATGCCAAAAGGATGACGGCAGCTATCAATACCTGTTACGTGGCGGTCGCGTTTCGGTAGCGTTAACGGCTGCGGGAGTTGTCTCGCTATACAGTGCTGGGATCTACGAAGGAGAAAACATCGAGAAGGCACTGAAATGGATTTTCGACCACAAACCCAGCGCCACCGGCAGTCGCACTCTCAGTCCAATGAATTACTACTATGCACATTACTATGCCGTCCAAGCAATGTGGCACGCTCAATTCAAACACCCCGACTATTGGAATGAATGGTACACGGCCATTCGCGACGAGCTACTCGCGAAATCCATAGACGGCGTCTGGGACGACCAACGTGTCTGCAAGGAATTTGCAACCGCCATGGCCTGCATTATCTTGCAGATCCCCTTTAACTACGTTCCCGTCTTTACCCCATAACCTGGACAGAACGCGGTTGAGCTAACAAGTACGTTGCTAACAAGTACGTTGCTAACTAATAGGGCCGTGCGTCAAAGTCTCGGATCGATTGGCAACCCGAAATTAGGATTCGGTGTCCAACATACTTTTCGCAATTCGCGACGCGGTTGCCATGCGTAGAAATCCAACCCCCGCGCGAAAAACGATCACGGCTGGAAATGACAATGCCATCGCTTCGAACACCATTCGGTTCCAAGCCAGGTACACTAACAATCCTATCAACAGGCTGCCGAGCACCAGCAGGATCCACCCCAAACCTTCACGTATCATTGTTGCTCCTTAATCCCGGTTTCGATTCAATTTAAATTTGCGTTTCTTACGGCGTGCTTCGATGCCGTGCATCTCGCGTCGCACCTCGCGACAATATTCGGATCGACTGAAGACCGCTGCCCATAGTGAATCGCGTTGCCCACTAGAAAGCAACCGAAAAACCGACTCGGCCACTGCCCAAGAAACTCCCAAAAACCAAGCCAACCGGATGGCTCGCATTCCCGAAGGCGTGATTCGATAAGTAGCATTGGTTGTCGCATCGAATGGAAAAAACACCAACATGACAAATGCAAGTATCATTGCGACTGGGATCCAATACCAACCCACCGTGAATGGGGTCGTGTCCGATTCTACAAACGTCTTTTCTAATCCGAGCTCGTTTGGTTTTGAGCTTAGATTCCATTCGATTTTGACCGACATGTCGCAAAACCGAAACGAGAATTGCATGTAAGCCAACAAAAAGATCGTCATGACAACATCTGCCAAACCTAGCAGAAGCTCCATCTCAACACCATCGCCTCCAAGTTTAAAGAACAGGAACACGCCAACGGCAAACAACACTAACCAACTTTGACGAACCAGCACCGCCAAGCTCATGATGCCGAACGACAAAGCGCTGGAAAAAGCTTGAAATTCGGCAGCCTGCACACTCAGCCACCCGAACAGGGCAGCCATCAACAGCATCCCCAACGGCACAAATTGTTCCAACTTGTCATTCGATTTTTTTGCCTGAACTTCGCTCATGTTCTGGCCCCCGCAAACGATCTTCCACCACGCATTTTTCCAGACCGGATCAAATCGACTTCGATCGCAACCTTTTCGATTAGCTTCGGATCATCAACATTCGCACAGCGGACCCCCAATTGAATGAGCGGTTCGGCAATCCGTTTCCGCAGTGGGTCTTCGATCGCAGGCAAGAATTGTCGTAGAGACTCGTCCGAAATAGTTTGATGCGGTTGATAACGTCCAGCATCGACATAGATCATGCGATGATTTCGAGCGCGACAAAGCCGAACAACATCGACCACTTTCTGAAGCTCGATCGCTTCGCTGGGTAGCGATCCGATAACCACCAACAACTCGTTGTCTTTCGATCGAGACTGAGCTTCCATCAGTCGTTGACATAGTAAGTCGTTCGCCGTGCTGCGTAAGTCGTTGTCGTACAAGTAGGCTGGCGGTTGAATCCGTTCCGTAGTAATCGGGAATCGTCGCAAATAATTTACGCACGCCAAGCGCAATGCGGCTGGATCGTGAATCAGCCGATATTCGTAACCCAACGGCAATTTCAAAATGTGACACAAAACGGGTGCCATACGACAGATCATTCGATGCCTCTTGCCGCGAAAAGGTCGGATCAGCGAACGATGTTGCGGAACAAAGCTAGTGTGACTCTCGAAAACATGTGGGAACCGCCGAAAGCTTTCGCGAAACACTATCTCGACCAGATTTTTGGTAGAAACGTATTCTACTCGCGGGTTGGGGTCAGCCGCCTGCAGCAAACGTTGAAAGATACGCGACAACTGTCTTTCGCCCTGGCCATGGGGCAGGCGACTCGCACCGAATTCGCTGTACATCACCAAGGCTACGGGGTCTCGGTCGGACAACAACAACCGGCTAATCGACGCGACACTGGTGATGACCCGGTCGGCGACCGTCGAGGTCGGGCGTCCAACGAATTGATAGGACGACAAGTCGGCCAGGATGGTAGCGCGAATGGGCACCTCCGATTCAAATTCACAGCTCATCAACTTGCCCAACCGAGCGGTCGGTTTCCAGGCGATCGTGCGCGGCGGATCGCCCGGTTGATAATCTCGAATGCCTAACAATTCGGCACTCAATCCAGCCGTTTTGTGGCGGTGGTGTCCTAGTACTCGTTGCACGTTATTGTTTTTAAGCACCGAGCTAGTCGTTTGAGCTCGGATAACGAATGGCAACACCGTGATTTGTTGAGGCACTGGAATGAATTTCTGAGTCTTAAACAGGCCGCATGGATCTTCGATCGTGATATACACGCCTGACAAAAACAGATGCCCGCAAACTTGAGGGCGTATTTGATAGACCAAACTAATTTGGTTGCGTGAACGCTTGTGAACCTTCAACCCCGAATACCCAGACACCGTTTCTAATGCCGCTGGGACGACATCTTGAACACTCACCATCAGACCTCTTATCCGATAGTTCATGGTTCCCGTCAATTGGACGGTGTAGTCCTCACCAATCGCCAGCGAATAATTCTCTTCCGATTCTCCGTCAATCGTTCGTTGCAATTGATCCAACATGGAGGTGGACGTGCGTGACGCCAACATCACCAACAACCATTGCAATCCCAGCCATATCAATATCGTCGTACCACAAAACAACACGCCCTCGTGAGGACGCATGATCCCGATGAACATAGCGATAATGGCTACGAACAGAACGAGACTACTGCGTACGGTTAACATAAATGAGAAGTCGGCGATAAAGGAACAAGCATGGAATTTCGCAATCGATTGGAAAGGGTCAACTTGGTTCGCGAACTGGCACGCTCTTGATGACGCTTTCTAAAACATCGGTGATTAATCGACCGGCCAATTCGGCCTCGGGTCGCATTATGACGCGATGCTCCAAAACTGGATTCGCGACCGCCTGCACGTCTTCGTGAGTGCAAAACGTTTTGCCATGCAGCAAGGCTCGGGCTCGCGCGGCTTTCAACAGAAAAATTCCGGCACGCGGACTAGCACCCAACAGCACATCACGGTGTTCCCGACTGCTGCGGATGATATCCACGATGTAAGCTTTCAATTCGGCCGACGCATGCACGGAATCGACGAAACTCTGCAAGCGAACAATTTTGTCTTGATCGCAAACGTTGCGAGGCAATTCGGGTGGTGCCTCCTGCAAGTCCAACAATTCGATCTCGCCAGACCGTTGTGGGTAGCCAACGCGAACACGGAACATGAAACGGTCCAGCTGGGCTTCTGGCAGACGGTACACGCCTTCCTGTTCCACAGGGTTCTGAGTCGCCAAAACGATAAACGGTGCCGGCAATTCCATCGTATCACCCTCGATGGTCACCTGTCGTTCCTGCATCGCTTCCAGTAGGGCCGATTGAGTCCGAGCGGGTGCTCGATTCAATTCATCAGCCAACAACAGTTGGCAGAAAATTGGCCCCGTTTGCAAAACAAATTCTGAGCGAGCTTGATTGAAGATCCGAGTGCCTGTGACATCCGAAGGCAACAGGTCCGGTGTGAACTGAATTCGGCGATGATCCAAACCCAGGACTCGCCCTAAACTGCGACACAACGTCGTTTTTGCAGTGCCCGGCACGCCTTCTAACAAGACGTGGCCGCCACCGATGATGGCAATGATCACCTGCTCGATGACATTCTCCAAATCGACCAACGACCGCGATAGCGTTTCGGCAATCTCACGGCCAATTCGCCCGGCGTCGGCGGCAATCTCATTGATTTGAATAGGTTCGTTCACGCAGTGTCTTCCTTCTGAACAATGACTGGTGGTAACTCATTGGATTGCTGGGGCGAATTACCAGCCCCAAAGTTTGGGTCGGCGACCAAGGTGCCGGCCTGACGCATTTGTTCCCAGGCGTTCAATTCTGCCTGCAACTTGCTCAGTCGACGTTCTGTCCACCAAGAACCGGATTTTCGATGAACGTTTTTACGAACACGTTCCATGGATTTCCAAATTGGCTTGGCGGTTGAAGCGTCAACCAACAACATCATCCCGCTTGGGAACATTTCGATATCGAACTGGCCGCCAGTGGTTTGGCCATAAAAGCGAGCTAACAGTTCTCGCGCCACAATCCGTCTTTCCATCTTACCGGACTGATCCGTTTTGCCATCCAAAACGTCGGTACCCAAGGCTGGCTGCAGAGTTCCTTCGCTGGTTATCGAACGATAAAACAAAAAGGCCACCAACATCGCAGTCGCTAAGAATATCAATGCGCGTAGGTATTTAACATCGCTAACTTTGTCGATTGAGGTCGTCAGTAGCTCGTTAACCAAGTCCTCTTCTTGCACGATCGATGCCAGTTCGTTTCCGAACGAAGCGATTCCGTCAGGAGGCAAATTTTTCAGAGCCTGCAAGACCATGTCCTTCGTCAAAGGAGGCAATTCAGCGTCAACGAATCGCGGGTCGGAAGGCACATCCAAGCGACCTCGATTCAGAATCATCAAGTGTTTTCGATCTTCACCTTTCAACCATTGCATTGCTTGGATAGCAAATTTTGAGTTATCCAGATGAAACAACATTTGATTCGTAAAGATCGATGGATCACCCAGCATCAGTTGAGGTGGGCCTTTTTGACTAGCTGCGATTAAAGATGGTTGACGGGAAAACCTGTTCACGCCTGTAAAACTTCCCAGAGACTCGAATCGACTTGGGAAAAATTCTACATAACCCGGTTTATTGGTGGCGATTTGTTGCACGCCCTTGGTGACTGGGTGTCGTTGAGATAATTCGGAAACGATTGGGCAATCACGGGACTGCATGAACCCGTTGACTTCATTAACCAGCAAGGGACCTTCTTCAAACGAGAATGGGAATACTCGACGACTGAATCTTCTGTCTGTGGCCATCAACACTGCGCCACCTCGCTCGATAAATGCTGATAGAGCACGCGTCGAATGGGGGCGACCAAAGATCACCAGAACCGACTCACTCGCAGGATGTCTCCAAAAGCGATCCTCGTCATCCTCGGGCTCCAGTTCCAAAGCTCGGCAAATCATGGCGAATCCGTTGTAGCCTTCTCGCCATCGCCAATCGCTGAGCGTTTCGCCTTCTTGTGGCTGAGCCAAACATGGTGTTGCTGCCCAAGCAAAGCTCAACAACAGAGCTGCCCACAGCAACGTCAGACCAGTCACACGCAACAGGTTGTCAGCACGTTCAAACATTTATGAACCGTCTTCCGTTACTGCTTGTGGTTTGGCGGCGACCAGTTGCTTTAGGATTTGAGCCCCTTGTGTAATTTGGTTTTCAGAAATCGAGTTTCCTACTTCCGAGTAGCGAATGTATTCGTAGACGTCTACCAGCTCGGCAATTTCACTGTCCATGCTTGGCGTTTGAGTCAACAACGCAGATTCGGCGCGACGGGAATGCCACCAACTGGACGGCTTGCCAAATGTCGACAGCAAGTACCCATCTACGGCTTGCACCAACTGGCCGGGTGTTTTGATTTTCCCAATACGAAACCTACGCGAGAACAACGAGGTACCTGCCGTGGCTATGTCACTTTTGCCGCCAAACACTCGCAAGCCAAGCCATGTCAGCAACGCTAATAAAACCACGCCCATCCCTGCCAACAGCACCCAGCTGACTTCGGCAAAGTTGTTTGGAGTCGTCACGGTTGGAATATCTACACCGCCCAATACAGACGGACGTGGTCGACGGCTCGAGAATCCAGACCTGCGATTACGCCCACGTGAACCTAAGGAATCCAGGAACCCGCTATCTCTGGCCGTCTCGTGCAAATGGCCAGCGACTCCTTCAAATGCGGAATCCAAAGACTTCATAAAACGCGAAGTAGATTCTGGATCGCTGTTGGCTCGATTATTAATCGCTTCCAGGATCATGCGATCAAAGCGATTACCCACCGGGTCCGTTGGATTGCCAAATGGATTCTCTTCGGGCAGATCGGGTAGATCCAAGTCCCTCGATCGGTTCTGCTTCAACTGCTCCAAAAAACGTTCGGTCAAACGTTCAGCTTCAGAAGGATCAAATCCATTCGGCATTCGATTCGGTTGCGGCTGGCGACTGTATCCTTCCGTTTCGCTGTTAGGATTGCTCGGTTGCGAAGAACGACCTTGCGCACCCTGACGGGGATTCACTGGTGGTCGCGTGCGGCCTTGGTTTGGCTGAGGCGAAGATTTCTTCGGAGGATTAACACCTGGAATTCGCTCTGCCGAAGGCAAGCCGCTGTTGGGCAAAAGATCCTGCATTCCTTCCATGTTTCGCAACTGTTCCACGAATGCACGATCCTGCATTTTCCGTTCTAGCATTTGACGCAAGTCGTCTGGAATTTCGGGCGAGTCACCTTGTTGGAATTGCTGTCCTAATTCCATCAGCTTCTTAATTTGTTCGGGATCCATGCCATCTAGCATCGAACTCATATCTTTGAAGCGATCAGCGAACGACGAATTCAGATTAAGACTGCCCAATTGAGCCTGCAGACGCTGGGTAAGTTGGTTGGGCGTCGGCACAGTACTTGGCGACAGCGGTGCGAAACGGTGCTGAACCTGTTGAGCGAACAAAGGGGATGTCGCCATCGCGAAAAGCAACAGACAACCGAGTGAAGAAATCTTGAAATAGGTTCTGTTTGTTTGCACGTTAACGCCGCTTGATCTATTTACAAAAGTAACTTACGCCATCCCGTATCCAGCTGTTGATTTTACGCGGTGGAGCAGACAAGTGGCAACAACGCATCGTTTGCATGGATCGACGGTAACTTGACGAACATGTTACGAATTTTTGAAACTGCCACGAAAAACTCATCATCTTTCGCTTCGTGGGCCAGAAACCAGTGTTCAAAATAGAACGATTTTTCAGGGCCAAGCTAGAAGCTTGGGCATCTTACCACTGGTACGCCCGCCACTAGGCCAGCAAAAAGGGCGCAGCAAAAAAGCCTGATCTTTTGGGATCAAGCTTTTCTGTGAATTTCAATTGATGCTTTAAGCAAGCAATTCTGAAACTAGTCCCACCACCACTGGCCATCTTTCAAGTGGCTTAGCGAGATCGAGTTCTTGGTTTCGTTCACTTCGCCGGTTTCGTCAACGATCATGTTGTCGAATTCGAGAGCTTTTTGTGGTTGGATGGAAACTCCGCCACCGATCGGTGCCGCGAACTGACGGCCTTTCCACATCCCGTTAACCAATGGTTCAACGTGAGTCGGCGCGACGTAAGTTTGAGTTGCCAATTTGGCTTCGTTGCCCAACAGAGGCATGTCCCAGTCAGCTTGTCCGTAGTAGTCCATTTCTTTGATGAAGGCTGCCACGATAGTCATGTCCATCAAGTTTCGCAATTGAGCGAACACTGGCGAACGATCTGCCAAAGCGGTGTACTTTTCAGTGAACACGCGAGTAAAGTTCTTGCTGGCTCGATCTACCGAGTTCGAGGCGGATCGAGAACCATCCGTTGCGACTCGTTCGTCAGCGCCAATCAATTTGACGCCGTCGCCGATCAACTGCATGGCATTCTCGTCAGCACTAACACTGATTCGCTTGTAGTCGGGAGTAAAGAACCAACGCATCAAAGCGTTACGGCTAACTTGGCGAGGTTTAACGTTGGCTGCCCAACTTGGAATCTCAACCGGTGGCTGTTCCAATCCGATACCGATCATCTTCATGCGATAATCGGCTTCCACCAAAACTTGGCCGAAGTGAGTATTCGCTGGAATGCCATGAATCGAAACGACTTGTTTGCCAAGCGATTCTCGCAGTGTGTCAACAATTGCGTTTTCGTTACCCGAAATAATGATTTGGTTGGACGAGGTCTTGGCACCCAGTTCGTAAACGGCTGCCTGATAGTTGGCCAAACCTTCTTTAGTCGGATCAATCGAACATCCAATCACAGGACTCGATTTTTCATTCGGCGAGAAAGCTCGCAACGCCACCAAAAAATCTTCTAGCTGTAAAGTGGCTTTACCCGAATCCATACCGATCATGCGACCAGATAGATCTGGGAAAAATCCTTCAGCCGGCCCAGCGATCACGATGTCTTGTGATTCGGGATAGTAGAAGACGTGAGTAATCTGAGTCAAACCAGCCAGGTTACGAATGACTTGGTCAATCGGTTCGCCAGCGGCCAGTTTATCATTGATGGCTTTTTCCAAGCGGTTCAATGACACTTTCCGCAACTGACTGGTTTCCATGACATCCGTTGGAAGCGAACGCTTGGCTGCTTCGAATCGTTGACGAGCTAAGCCGCCTTGATCCGGGAACAACCGGGTCCGCAAAACACCCTCGGCATCAATTTCTACACCAGCCGGTGTGAAGGTGAACTGTGCATTTGCTACTTGGACAACAGTTAGAACGCATAGTGCTGCGACCATGGCCAGTAACTTGCTACGAATCGCGAGACTCGTCATTTGGGTTCCTCCAAAAAGGCCGAATATTTCGGCAAAAGTCGATGACAGAACGTCACCCGGACCGCCTACCGCCCCTGAGGCAGCGGACATGCAAACTATCGTGTGCCCCTACAACTTTCCCAGTCTACCTGAGATGAAAAGACACACACCAATGTTAATTGCGGGAAACTGGGCCGGCAAGAAAATATCGGAATTTGCCACCCGTTATAGCCTCATTTTTAAGTGGCCGCCGGAAAACCCGGAGATTACTCACCTTCGCCGCACAGCAAGACTTCAAGCCACATCGTCGATCCCATGAAAACGAGGCTCGATTCTAAGGATTATAGTCATTTTCGCGGCATTTCACTCGCAAATTGAACGTCGCTATGCGAAACCCCCTCTCCGCATACTGAGACTCCGACTCTCCCCCAGGAAAGTGTGGCCAGAATACAGATCGTCTGTTGGCACAAGCACACCAAGCGTGTCATGGCACATATTTAACAATGATCGCCGCAAGCCAGTGCTACAACTGGACACCCATGTCAGCAAACATCATTTTCATGTCGTCCCAAGTCTTGGCTTTGGCCTGAGGCGTACGTAGCAGGTAGGCGGGATGGTACGTCACCATCACCTTACTATCTTTGTAGCTATGCAATTTGCCACGCAGTCTGGCAACGCTGTCGGTGGTGTCCAACAACGTCTTGGCGGCCACCGAGCCCAAACAAACGATGTATTCCGGCTGCAGGATCTGTAACTGCTTCTGCCAAAAACGGCGACAGTTCGACAATTCGGACTCCAAAGGATTTCGATTGCCGGGCGGACGGCACTTTACCGTGTTCAAAATGTAAACGTCCTGGCGGGCGATCTTGCAGGCAGCAATAATTTTATCCAGCAGTTTTCCAGCGGCACCCACGAACGGTTCGCCCAAACGGTCCTCGTCCGCCCCCGGTCCCTCGCCAAAAAAAGCGATACGTGGCTGAGGATTTCCAACGCCAAACACTGTATTCTTACGATTGCGACAAAGTTCCGGACACAACTCGCAAGCGGCAACCTGCTGGCTCAAGATGGCCAACTGGTCGATCCGTTCGATCTGATCACTGGCTGATCCGTAACTGGCTGAAGACGTGTCGGTAGGTGCGACACTATTTGGCAACGATGGGTTGCTGGCCGTTGCCGTTAGATCGGTGGACGGTTTGGGCTCGTTGACCTGCGACGGTTGGGCAACCTGTGGCGGGCTGGCCGGCACCTCACTTTCAAACGCCAACGGAAGTCGCTGCTCGACGTCGGTATCCAGATCCGCGACACCGTACGTCTGCAGACCTTGCAGGTATTGAAGAGCGGTTTCTTTTAGTTCTTTCTGGTCCATCGTATCGAGGTGTCAACTAAAGTGTTTGTCGTTTGACTTTTGATTCCGTTTTGAAACAATCGGCACTTAGGTTCCGCCCGCGCCATCTGTTTTGGCCGCAGAGCTAGGTGACCGAAACGCTACTTGCCGAATACCATCTCAACTCTCCCAGTTTCCACCATCATGTCTTTACCGCAAGTAGCCATCGTCGGCCGTCCCAATGTCGGCAAATCCAGCATCTTTAACTGGCTGGTCGGACAACGGCTGGCTATCGTCGATGATGTGGCCGGGGTCACTCGCGACCGCATGACCCATGTTATCGAATATGAAGAGCGATATTTCGAGGTTGTGGATACTGGCGGAATTGGCATCAACGATATCGACGATCTTTCGGACGAGATCGAAGAGCAAATCAATTATGCCATCGCCACGGCCCAGTACCTGATGTTCGTGGTTGATAACATCGAGGGCATTACCGGCTTGGATCAACGGATCGCAAAACGCTTACGCGGTTGTAATGTTCCCATCCTGCTAGTCGCCAACAAAGTCGACCACGAAAAATTCGAGGCCGATGCCAACGAGTTCTTTCAACTCGGTCTGGGCAACCCGATCCTGATCAGCTCGCAAAAAAATCGCAACAAAGGTCATTTGCTGGATTCGATCTGCAAAGCAATGGGCGCACTGGCAGACCTTCCACTGGACACCCCCGACAACCCGGAAATGAGAATGGCCATCGTTGGTCAAAGGAACGTCGGAAAGAGCACCTTCATTAATTCGTTATTGAACGAACCTCGCATGATCGTCAGCGAGGTCCCAGGAACGACTCGCGACAGCGTCGACGTGCGATTCGATATGGATGGCAAAACGTTCGTGGCCATCGACACTCCCGGACTGCGACGCAACAAAAGCGTCCGCACGGATATCGAATTCTACAGCACTCATCGCGCTCAACGCTCAATACGCTACGCCGATGTCACATTGATGTTCTTTGACGCCAGTCGCCGCATCAGTAAAGTCGATCGACAACTGTGTGGTTACATCGAGAACTATTACAAGCCGTGCATCTTTGTGGTCAACAAATGGGATTTGATGGCCGACCATATGGCGACAGAACGTTGGGCCGATTACCTGCGTGACAACTTCACGTCTCAATGGAACGTGCCAATCGCCTTCATCACTGGCCAGTCAGGCAAGAACATCAAGAAACTGCTCAATCACGCTCAAATGCTCTACAAGCAGAGTCGTGATCGGGTTAGCACCAGCGAACTGAACCGACTGATCAAGCTGGCTTTGCAACACCATCCGCCGTCACTAACTGGACGGGGCAAGCGTCCCAAGATTTACTACGCCGCCCAGATCGGCACCGCACCGCCGACCATCGTGTTGAAGTGCAACAACCCAGATGCGTTCTCGCGCAGCTACCGCAAGTACCTGCTAGGTGTTCTGCGAGACACCCTTAGTTTCGGCGAGGTGCCGATCCGCCTGATCCTGGAACCGCGCAGCACAACCGACTCGCAAAACCTGATCGACGCCGACCAAGCAGCCTCCCAAGAGAGTTAAGCCTTTCCCGGATAGGCCGCCAGTGCAGCTTCCAAACAGGTCATCGCGGCTGCCAAATCGGTTTGATTCAAAACGTAGGCGATGCGAACTTGGTCGTTGCCCAGCCCATCAGTGGCATAAAATCCTGCTCCGGGAGCCATCATCACCGTGGCACCCTCATGCGAGAACTCTTCCAAAATCCAACGACAGAATTTCTCTGAGTCGTCGACGGGTAGACGGACCATCGCGTAAAACGCTCCGTTGACTTGCGGGCAGTGCACCCCATCGATTTTATCCAACGCAGACTTCAACATATCGCGACGCGCGGAATACTCGGCAGCCACCTCGGCATAGTAACTGGGCGGCAGCCGATACATGGCCGTGGCACCGATTTGCCCCAACGTCGGCGGCGACAATCGAGCCTGAGCCTGCTTCAAGACGATCGACATCAACGTTTCGTTTCGCGAAATCACACAGCCGATGCGGGCCCCACAGGCCGAGAAGCGTTTTGAGATCGAATCGACAACTACCACATTTTGCTCGAACCCCTGCATCCCCAAACAACTGGTATGCGTGGCACCGCCATAAGCGAACTCGCGATAAACCTCGTCGGCGATCACAAACAGGTCATGCTTCTCAGCGACCTCGCGTAAACGGGTCAACGCTTCTTCGGGATACAGGACGCCAGTCGGATTGCCCGGGTTACAAATCAAAATAGCCTTGGTCCTATCCGTGATCTTGGCCTCGAATTCCTCGACCGACGGCAAACAAAAATCATCCTCGATTGCCGAAGTCACTGGGACGATCTTGGTGTCCTTGGCCAAACAAAACGAAAGGTAGTTTGCATAAAACGGTTCCGGCACGATGACCTCGTCGTCAGGGTTCATCAGGGCTGCAAAGACAAACGACAGAGCCTCCGAGGCTCCAGTGGTCACCATCACTTGGTCGTCCGTTAACGAATGACCCAGCCGGTCGTAGTAGCCACGGATCTGGTCACGTAGCGGTTCAATACCATTGGAGGGGCTGTAGGCGATCACTTGCAAGTTCGCGTCATTAATCGCCTGTAGAAACACGGGCGGCGTGGCGATATCGGGTTGCCCAATATTTAAGTGGTAGACCTTCGTCCCACGCTTTTTGGCGGCGTCTGCGAACGGAACCAACTTGCGGATCGGCGAGGCCGGTAAGCGAACGGAGCGATCTGAAAATTTGGGCATTACCGCCTGACCTTATGCAAAAAAACAACAATTCGCCAACATCCGAAAATACATTCGCCGACATCTTATACGGGATTTAATTTTGTGCAAAACCGGATAGGATTTTGCTTTGCCAAGGGGCGGTCATCTGGCCGTTTGCGGAGTCAGTCTGTTGACGGTCCCACCCTGGGCACCGCCTTTCACCATAATTTCCGATCAAACAAGAATTTGCCAAAGAGAAATAATCATGAGTAACCCTGTTGTTGGAATCGTCATGGGCAGTGACAGCGACTGGCCCAAAATCAACAAAGTCGCCGACGCACTGAACGAATTCGGTGTGCCGTTTGAGGTCAACGTGATGAGCGCCCACCGCACACCACACGTGGTCGGCGAATACGCAACGTCGGCCATTGATCGCGGCCTGAAGGTCATCATTGCTGCTGCTGGCGGAGCGGCTCACTTGGCCGGTGTCGTCGCGGCCCATACCACGCTGCCAGTCATCGGGCTTCCCGTTCCCACCGCCGAATTGGGTGGTTTGGATTCCTTGCTTGCCACCGTGCAAATGCCCGGCGACGTGCCTGTTGCCACAATGGCCGTTGGCATGGGTGGACCGCGAAATGCTGGCCTGTTCGCCGTGCAAATTCTGGCCACCGCTGATGAAGGCATGCGTAAAAAACTAGAGGACTTCAAAACGCAATTGGTCGGCAAGATCGATGCCAAGAATGCCAAACTACAGGCGGCTCTGTAGTCCGGCGATCGTGGCGTTCAAGCAAAATCGCGGCGTTCAAGCAAAATCGCGCGGTTCAAATAAAATCGCGTGGTTCAAATAAAATCGCGTGATTCAAAAAAAGCGGGCCGTTGATAAACGGAGGCCCCACACTCAAAAAATGGAAGACTCACGATGAACACTCAACCTCAAACAGATTCCATCGTCTGGCAGGGCGACGAAAACGGTCAACTGATTCTGCTGGATCAGACGCTGTTGCCGATGGAACTGACCACGATCGAGTGCGCAGATGTCGAGACCGTTTGGGAGGCCATCAAGATGTTGCGAGTTCGTGGGGCTCCCGCCATCGGCATCGCAGCAGCCTACGGTGTTGTCGTCGGTATTGCCAATTGCAACGATGATCGCGACGCCTTTCAAAAACGTTTCGACGAAGTGACTGAGTACTTGGCGACCAGCCGACCGACAGCCGTCAACCTATTCTGGGCATTGAATCGAATGCGTGACCTCGTCAAAGGAATGGATTCAGCCAGCGTCGCTGAGACCCGACAGGCTCTGTTGACCGAGGCCCAAGCGATTCACGATGAGGACCGTCAGATGTGCCACAACATTGGCAAACACGGTGCTGGATTGTTGGGCGAAAACGTATCGGGCGTGTTGACGCATTGCAATGCAGGCGGTCTGGCCACGGCCGAATACGGTACGGCGCTTAGCGTGTTCTTTACCGCTCAGGATCAAGGCCGAGACCTACATGTGTACGTCGACGAAACGCGACCGCTGTTGCAAGGGGCTCGACTTACCGCTTGGGAATTGATGCAACGCAACATTCCAGCCACGCTGATTTGTGACTCCATGGCCGCCCAGGTTATGCGAGAAGGCCGAGTCCAAGCGGTCGTGACCGGCGCCGATCGAATTGCCGCCAACGGTGACGCCGCCAATAAAATCGGAACGTACTCGCTAGCCATCCTGGCCAAACATCACCAGATCCCTTTCTACATCGCGGCACCCAGTTCCACGTTCGACTTGCAAATTGCTTCCGGTGCCGAGATCCCTATCGAGGAACGTAAGGCTGAAGAGATCACTCAAGGTTTCGGCAAACAAACTGCCCCTGATGGAGTCGCCGTCTACAACCCTGCATTTGATGTCACACCCGCCGATTTGATCACCGCCATCATCACCGAACGCGGCGTCATCGATCCCATTTCAACCGCCAACGTAAAACAACACCTTGGCTAACCATTCCTAGAACCTGGTTTTCCTGCTGACCGTGGCACATTGAAGCGATGGCGGATTTGGTGGCGGCGTTTTTAGAACCGCAATTTTCGAACCGACCTGAACTTGCGTGCCCAGAGTTCGCCGAATGTGAACCAATGACAAGCCCAATATTGAAAATTGGTAGCGATACGATCAAGATGATTGGACCGTAAAGTTCAATCACTTTCGTAGAAAGCAATCCAAAATGTCGCTCGTCAATAAGTTGCTGGTGGTAGCGTTTCTGGTGACGCTGGTCGTTCCGATGCAAGCTTTTGCTCAGCAGGACAGCTCCTTTCGCGTTATGACTTGGAACATCTGGCGCGGTGGCAAAGAGGATGGCGAAACCGAGGGTCCGCAGCGAGTCATCGAGATCATCAAGCAGTCCAAAGTTGATGTGGTGGCGATGCAAGAGACCTACGGATCGGGCGAACTGATCAGCGAGCAACTCGGTTTTCAATTCCATCCTCGCGGCACTAACGTTTCGATTCACAGTCGGTTTCCTGTGATCGAAGATCTATCGGTGTTTGAAGAATTCAAAGTCGTCGGCGCGCTGATCGAACTGCCCGACAAAAGGCAGATCGCCTTCTTTTCTATCTGGCTGCCCTACAACAAGGAGATCTGGGCAGAAGGAACTCGCGACACCAGCAACCTGAAAGAAATGGAACAAGCTTGCCAAGCTTCCTGCGACGACCTGATAAAGATCAAAGCCGCGATCGACGAGCGACTCAATCAACCGAAATACGAAAACGTTCCTGTGATTATCGCTGGTGATTTCAACAGCATGTCTCATTTGGACTACATTCCGTCATTCAAAGAACAGTTCGATGGCGTTGTGATGGACTGGCCCACCAGCCACGTGTTGATGGATGCGGGTTATCGGGACGCTTATCGAGAGCGGTTCCCGGAAGTTGATCGAAAGCAGGATCGCACCTGGACACCTCGGTTTCCCAAGCAACAACAAGATCGCATCGACTACGTCTACTATCGTGGCAATCATTTGCAAGCCACGGATTCCAGTGTGATCGACACTTTCATTGGTGAAGACAATGTCGATCGATTTCCATCTGATCATGCCGCCTTGGTTACTCAATTTGCATGGCCGTCAGGCGGCACCTCCGACCAACCTGCTCCCGATCGACTGCGGGTCGTCAGCTACAACATCAAACACGGGTTCGGAAATGACAATCGAATTGACCTCGCGCGAACGGGTTCAGTGCTAAATAACCTGCACGCCGACATCATTGGTTTGCAGGAGGTCGACAACCAGGTGCGGCGAAGCGGAGGCGTCGATCAGGCAACTTGGCTGGGCGAACAATTGAAGATGCACTCAGCCTTCGGATCATTTATGGATTACGACGGAGGCCGCTATGGTCTGGCGATTCTCTCTCGCTATCCGATCGAATCGTCGGAAGAAATCCGCCTACCCGAAGGGAATGAACCGCGCGTCGCTGTCGCCTGTAAGATCAAACTTCCCAGTGGCCAGTTCGTTACAGCGGTCAATTTGCATTTTGACTGGGTCCGCGATGATACTTTTCGATACGCCCAAGCGACTAAACTGGCCGAGTTCCTTTCGGGATTGGAAACACCGTACATCTTGTTGGGCGATTTCAATGATGTCATGAGTTCACGAACCTTGGCTTTGTTATCGGAAGGAACACTGGACGCCAAAATACCCGATTCCGACCGACTGACTTTCTCTTCTGTCGAACCAAAAAGGGAGATCGACTTCGTGTTCGCTTCCCCCGTCTCCGCATGGCGATTGATCGACAGTCGCGTGCTGGACGCCAAAGTCACTTCCGATCATCGACCCGTTTTAGCCGTACTTGAATTGAAAAAATCAAAGTAGGGCGTGTTGTATTCCTCAAAAAAATCCGCAACGAATCCTGGCCATTCTGACCAAGCCTTTTTAGCGGTTGCGCTTGGATGACCCATTTTCTGAAAACTGCTCTTGCACGATTACGGGTTGGTCGACGTCGTATCCGTCCCAGACGGTAGATGGCGAAACCAAACAACAGGCGATTCTATGCGGCAAACAAAAAACCCATCGGCTTGCAAGTTGCTAATGGGTTTTGGATTTTGATTCAGTCAATGACTGGGACGTCTTCGTGACCAGGCCCTCCTGGAGGCACTTTCGGGCCGGTCGAACAGTATCTGGTCGCCCATGACGATTCCCTGACATCTTTTGCCGTGAGTCTATTATCGGGTTTTGCCGAGTCGGGCCTCAATGCAGCGGATTGATTTTTCTTCGAAACCAGCTGCGTTCTAACGGGTTCAATGGTTTGTGGCAAATAGTGCAATTCAAAAATCGAATGGCACTCCAGCAAACTAATCCGTTTCAAACCCGTTGTTCCAGGTGGAGAAATCGATGAACAAGATATGGACTCTATTGGCGGTCTGCGCGCTTGCATTCTTTCAAATTGACGACGCCGTCAGCGCACA
>CAZJBW010000066.1:0-30710 GCA_964543985.1 uncultured Pirellulaceae bacterium
AGTGGGCGATGAGGGACTCGAACCCCCGACATCTTCGGTGTAAACGAAGCGCTCTAGCCAACTGAGCTAATCGCCCTCAAGCATCAAGAAACACTATAAAAAATGGACTGCACATTCGTCAATCGGGTTTGCTAATTTTCGAGCGACCCGGCAAGTCCAAGGCTCATATTTTGAAGCAGCCTAGTCTTTCTTTCTGAGTTTGGTTCCTTCAACTTTGCCAGCCGGAATTTCTTCGGCGTAGCTCGTTTCCAGGTCACCCGCTTCTTCTAGCTCATAGATCTTCTTAAGTGCCTTAAGAAATTCAGGCGCCATAACTTCTTTTTCCAATTTTTTACGCTCGTCACCTTCCGCAGCATCCCAGCGGGCCGAAAGGTCCAGTCCGTCAAACTGTTTGAAAAATGTTTCGCCGACATCGTTACGTTCCGTTTTGGGCTCACCTCTCACGTGGCACATATTGCATGTGACACGCAACCCTTCTTCCTTGTACTTTTTCTCCAAGGTCTTCTTGAAGATGCCGTGTCCGGAAGCTGGAACGGCCAAAACTGCCACCAACATCCCAGATGAGATACAACAAATTAGCCACGACACATGGGGACGGATTGAAAAGGAATTTTGCATATCAATTAACTCTTGTGAGTTTTGCTAGTTGTTAAAAAAGAACTGTCGGTGGTCTTGCGATCACTAATACTATGTTTAGATTAAAATGACCTTAGGTCCACACGGCAGTTTTGAAAAATAGCTTTCGGTCTCTATCTATGGGTTAGTTTAACGCGGCCGAAAAACTTGATCTGAAAAACTATCCACATCAGCCAGCTCGGCGTGATTTTTTATTGAATCATACATAGCCAACGATTCAATGTCTGAATCGACAGCAGTGCATGGCCGATGGCAATGGCGACAGGAAATCTCCGTTCCAAGCTGCTTCAATTCAACACGTTGGTTCTTGTGGCAATTGGGGCATTGATGAGTAAATAAGATCATCCTGAATTTGGTCAACTCCTACACTTCAGCGGATGTGTGATTTGTCGCTTAGTTTGGCAATTATTCATCAACATTGCCTCTGAGACAAGTTGTTTGGCCATTGAATTAACAGGTGCTGCTATTTCAACCAACTTGAGCCTGTTTTTCGGCAGTGGTGAATTCGATCGATTGAATCTTCGCCTCTGAATCTTCAATTTCCTTGGTCGGTAGACCAACCGTCAACTCGAAAAAGTGCTCTAGATCCGCACGAATGGAATTGAGATCCTGGACCACAAGCTCGAAGTCATCGGAGTCAAATAGCCCCCCTTCCAAGTCCAGGCGTCCAATAATCCGCTCACCCAATTTTAATGGCAAATGAATGGCCCATATCTCATCAGACTGTCGGCCGCGTTCGCCGTTTGTGTAGTTGGCGTTGAAGCTCTCGTGAATCCAAGGAAGGTTCAAGTCCAACGTCATCTTGTGCAAACGTCGATTTTCGGCGAATTGCCGCAGTACCTCCCAGCAACTTTCCCAATCCCGTACACCTTGAAGTTGGACCGTCGCATGATGACTTGCTTTGTCAGGGTTTGGCATCGTGAAAAACGAACGAAACACTGATTTCGACCGGTTGGTCAACAGCTTGTACTCAGCCACCCCGAAAACTCGACCGACGAACAGAAATACGATTACCGCCATAATGGACAGCATGGCGTATTCTGCTTCGCGATAGATCAACGACATCGTGCCGCCAGTCGCCGTCATCAGACACATGGCAAAAAACAGCAGCAACGCTTTGCGAGGTCCAAAACCTTTGCCCATCAAGGCGTGATGCAGGTGGCCCCGGTCAACCGTGTAGATGCTGCGACCCGTCAGTCGCCGACGAACAATTGCCGCCAGAGTATCGAACATCGGGATTGCCAAAAGTGCAATCGGTGCCAGGAACGCGTAGGTTGCCGCCTCCTTCGAGGCGCTCTTGATCGACATGGCTGCAATAAACAGTCCGATCAACATACTGCCAGCGTCGCCCAGATAGGCCGAAGCGGGCGGAAAGTTAAATCGCATAAATGCCAGCAAAGCACCCGCCATTGCGGCACAAATAACGGCGTCGTCATATTTCTGGATGTGAAACGACATCACACACAACGCGATACTCATCAGCAAGCCGATGGTGGTGGCGAAGCCGTCGGCGCCGTCTAGTAAGTTGACCGAGTTTACTCCGATCAGGATCCAAGCGTACACAACAATGATCGAGAATATCTGTAGGTCCAGCGTGTGACCATAGACGGAGATCGAATCGAAACGGTAGCCGAACAAAATCAGAATGGTGGCAACAACAATTTGTCCTAGTAGCTTTTGTCGTCCTCGGATATTGAATCGATCATCCAGAACACCAAGCAACAAAATCGCAGCCGAGGCTATCAACAAACCCAGCAACAATTGCATGTTTAGTTGGATCTGTTGTAGCTCAGACCGGAAAAGGATCGCAGTAAGTGCGATAGCGGCCAAGGTCGCCACAAAAACGCAGATACCCCCAATCAACGGAGTGGCGTTTTTGTGCAGCTTTCTTTTTTGATCCGGCAAGTCAACTAAGCCTGCTTTGGCAGCAAACTTTTTTGCGAGCGGAATGATCGCCATGGCCAGGCAGGCGGCAATGACGAAGGCGGCGATCGGCGTATATATCATCGGAGTTAGCAATATCTCAGTGGCACCATCCAGCACTTATCGTACTTGAATCGATACCCCTGTAAACCAAAACAGCAATGGATCGGAAAAGTTACAGCTGGTCAGGGAGCTTTTCATTCTTTAATCGTAGGATTTTGGATTCGAGCGATTCGTAAGATCTGTTGTCTCTGTCCCGACGCCTTAAGTATCGGGCCACTGCTAAAGCTTCATCAAGTTGATCGTCTGCCATTAGCAAATGTGCCAAACGATAGCGGATTCCCAAAACGTTTGAATGCAGGTCTACTGAAAGGCGAACTGTGGCAATGGCCCCCTGTAAGTCACCCAGTTCCTTTTGTACGTCGGCCTTTACCTGCAGGGACTTGCGGTCCCAATCCCTAGCTTCTTCCAAAAGTTCGATCACACGCCGGTAAGTGTTAGACTTTAGCGATTCGGAAGACTTTGAGGTCAAATAGGTCCGCGAGAAGTTGTACAGGACCATTGGATCGTTCGGAAGTATCTCGTTAACGATCTTCTCTGGGGGCAGAAAAGGCACCGCTACCTGAACCACGTTTTGATAAAACGACGGTGAAATCTGCAAGCATCTTTGAAAGTTCTGACAGGCATCTTCGGTGCGTTTTGCTTGCAAATTAAAAATCCCGCAAATGAAAGCGGTCGGCGCGTTAGCCGGAGCCAATTCCAAACTTCGCGTCAAATGAAACTGATCCGAATTCGCTTCTTGTCCAACGGCATGCACCTGCCCTAACAGTAAATGAACGGACGGTTGCAGTGGTGACCTAGACCGCGAGTGCCTCAAAAAGTGAGCTGCCGGAAGCAAATTTTCATTGACCAACGGGTCAGTAAGTAACGTGTTCAAGCGTCTTGAGTCCTCCACGGCTCTAGCTTGATTGACCATATTATGCAGTCGATCCAATCCTGTCGAAAGCCAGTTGTTATCTAGCTTTTGAGAATCAACGGCGTCGATCAAGTTGCTTCCCAACAATGCTTCAAACAACCGAATTCGATACTGATACAGATACAGTTCGGCTAGACGCGTCATGCCATTGGCGTCTGGCTTACTACTCAAAGCTGTCTGCAGTTTCTCGATGCGTTTTTCAGTGTCTTGCAAGTTTAGCGTGCGGTAGCTTTCGGTTTGCGGGTTGGTGCCCATCGCCGATTCAATTTGGTAGTAGCGGTAGCAGGAAAGCAAAGCCACCACCGAAGCAGAGAACACCGCCAACAAAAGAGCCATCGTCATGAAGCGATGTAAATAAAACTGGAACAGGTATTTCTTTTTCAATCGGTCCGCTAATCCGTGAGCCTGCCCGGCCAAGAATCCACAGACAATGGCCAATGCACATGTGTTGGCCGGAATGAATAGTCCAAAGTCGAAAAACGCGGCGACGGCTTGACTGGAAACGACGAACAGACCCATGACACTTACCGAAGCCGTCTTGGGCGAGTTTCCGCGTTGAATGATAAACCGGATGCTCAACGCCAACAGACCGATGGCAGTCAACAACAGTAAAATGCCTGGAAAGCCAGCTTCGACCAAGGTTTGGAAATACTGGTTCTCAGCAAAGAAAAAGACCTGGTTTTCTGAATCAACTCGGTACAGTCGGTGCACGTTTAGATAACTGCCCACCCCACTGCCCAGCGGGCTGAATTCCGAGATCGCCGGCGCTGTTTGGATCCAGTGGGCGAGTCGTTTATCTGACGTCACCAACTCGGCATCATTCAGCGCCCCCAAGCGACCAGCCAGTTGATCACCCAAGCCTAGAAACGACATCAAGCCCAGCACCAGGAACCCAATGCCCAGGGAACCGATTAGCAGCCTCGACGACTTCAAATACACGCAAACGTAGATGGTGACGCAAATCAAACCAATCGACATTGCCAGAATCCCACCTCGGGACAGTGTGCCTAAAATGCCAAAGATGATCGCGAATGAGGCAAAGCATGCCAGCAACTTTGTAGCGTTGAGTTCGGCAAAAAACAAACCAGCATGCAAACTGATCCTACGCCAAATTGGGTATTCCTGAGTGATGATTTGCCGTGGTCGTTGCCCACTGGCGGCGCGGCGATTGAAGGCAGCGAACAGCAACGCCAAACTGCCTGCGAGACAAATTAGCAAGAAGCCTGCAGCATTGTTTCGGTTAACAAACGGGCCAAACGGGATTCCGCCGTGCGTTAGCTCGCGTCCAAAGATCGTGCGAATCCCTTGCAGCCGCTGTACGACTCCGTAGCCGCTAATTAAGACGCCATTGATTGTCAGCGCGATCGGCAACAAGTAGATCGATTTCCGCGAGTTGAAAAAGTGACAACCCAGTAACAGCAGAACCAACGACAGAAGCAACAAATTGAACATCTTCGCAGTGCCATCGGCGTCCATTGTGATGCGTGGCGCGTACATCTGTTTGTCATCGACATCACTAAATAATTCACCCTGTACCGCCGAACCGTAGGTCTCATAAAGCTCCAATTGTTTTGGCGCAATAGCCTTGGCTACTGATTCAGGCAGAGGCATTAATTGGAATCCAATAAGGACCAGGCCCAACATGACCGGGAAAGCCAAGTAGGGGAATAGCTGCGACGACCGCTGTCCAAAAGCCATGGCGAACCACCAGGCAACTAATCCGCTGATTGCCAAACACAACAAGTAGAATTGCGCCATCTGTGACACCGACCCATAAAGCCATGGCGAGCCGACCAGCAGCACAAACACGATGAAGCGACCCAGCCATGTGAACGCCATCGAGGCCGTCGAATTTTCTCTGGACCTCTTGCCCGAGCGTGACGAACGTTGATTTGACTTGTCGACTCCTTTTGACACCGTTGTCATTTGCGAAAGTTCGACAGAATGACTAGCGCTTTTCGAACGCGAACGTCGAGACCTTCCACTGCTTGATGACGAGCGCGAACGTTCGCCGGTACCAGACTTGGAACTGCGTCGGCGCGAGGACGATCTGCCGCTACTACGACGGCGGTCTCGTTGTTTTTCGGGTTCGTTGTGGGGGTCGTTTGTTTCCATCTTGTATCGCAGATGGTCGCTGCGCAGGTAGTAGTGATAAGTTCAGGTGGATCACAAGTCCCTAAATTGGCAGATCTTTTTAGTTGGCAGGAACTTTGATAAGCCAGTGGTTCGATCCAAATCTGCGATTTGTAGGCGACAGCATCTTCGACGGGGTTGCCGATGCCGCCTGCATAACATTTATCGTATTTGCTGGACTTAAAAACGGAAAGGCCGCCGAAACGACACCAGACCTCTGCTGGGCGGTAAAGGCCAATTTCCGAGGCTACTCTTCAGAATAACGGGATCGCCGCGGGATTGTAAACGTGTAAATCATCACGATTGCCCCGACTGCTAGTAGGCTCCACGGCATCCAATCTTTGGGCGTATAGAGAATGGTTTTTGGTTGCACCACGGCGGGCGTTGACACATTTTGGAAAGGGCTTCCAAAGTTGTTATTGTTGTTGAAGTTGACGACCTGATTGTTGGTCGCTTGTGGTTTCGCTTGGTTTCGAACACGTTTGATTTCCAATTGCTCAACGAAAAAAAGTTGACCACCTAGCAAGATCAAAGTAATTCCGACTGCCAGGAAAATGGACCGCCACATTTGTTCACCCTTTCGTTTACCGATCTGGTTGCTCAAAAACAAGGCAACTCTTGATCCTTATCGGTCGTTCTGTACACCATTCGCGAGCCCACACTGGAGACTCCATTTGATCACTACGACGGCTCATTCCTTCGAAAACGCACGCACTGAATTGGCGAAAACATTCGGAATGATTGATATAGCCCTGTCTGTTCGAAGGGGGGATGGTAAACTGAAATGAAGAGTGATTTGAGCAATTCAGAATGTTTGTGGCTTTTCGGGGACAACATGAACACGGAAAACGCCTGTAAAATTTTGATCATTGATGATGATCAATCGATCGTGCGTACGATGACCGAAGCATTGAAGCCTCTGGGCTACGAAATCGTTTCGGCACCGGACGGCAATCAAGGCTTGGCTTGCATTGAGTTCTTTAAGCCTCAGTTGGTGATATTGGACTTAATGATGCCCAAACGCAGTGGCTTGTTGGTGCTGGAAGGAATGCGGGAAATGGAGCAGTACATTCCAGCAATCATGATCACAGGTAACGATGGGACACGGCATCGCCACTACGCTGAGATTCTGGGAGTGGACGCGTATTTGACCAAACCGATTCGCGTCGAACTGCTATCGAGAACGGTGACCCGTGTATTGGAAGAGTCGCAGCAGGCACAGCACGACTAAGGCAGAATGCAGGCGATAGTACTGTCTTTAAACAGGACTAATAAAATTTCTAGTTGCCGATCTCTCTAGTCTCGGCAGGCCCAATGTTGCTGGCCTTTTTGTTCTCGCGTTTGATCGCCTCGTAGACTTCCTGGCGGTGAACCGGGATGTTCTTGGGAGCATCAATCCCTAAACGCACTTTGTCCCCGCGGATATCGACGACCGTGATCATCACGTCATCGCCGATCATTATGCACTCATCGCGATGTCTTGAGAGGACCAACATGACGAACTCCAATAATTTGCAGGGCTAACACATTCAATTTCCTGGCCGAGCGTTGCGTGCCGTTACGCAACCAAAAACAGATCTCGCCATTCAGCAGATTAATTTCCCTGCATAAATCCAAACGAGTGAGAATTTTGATTCTCAAAATGTAAGGATACGCAATTCCGACTGAGCGGATTTCTGCTGATGAACATGCTATCGTCACGCAAACTCAAGAAGCTTCCGAGAAACTTCTATGCTTTGACTTGTGACGAACCTGACATTTGTATCGCGTGCGTAGCTACGCGATTCGTCGCATCGGTAACGGTAAGGCCGTCAATTCGTATTGTATCGGCTGTTGGTCCGTCGTGATTACCTGACAGCCCAAGCGGCGATCCAGGTTGATGATGATAGGAGCTCGCAAATTCAACGTCAGCACGTCATGATCGCGGCTGACGATCGATAGAACGTACGCTTGATTAATCGAACTAAGATGCAACGATTCGATGTCGATCGGATCCAAACGCACTTGGTACTCGGGAACGAAGCGTCTGGGAGAAACCACCGGCAAGGCAATCTCTGCCGATTGCATGCTTTGCAACCAAGCCACGGATGGGTTAGCGGCGTCTGCCAAAATGACCCAGTGTTGACATTCCTCGAATCCCAATAGACCACCCCGAAAAAACAGGATGTCATCAGGTTGGATGTCGACGTTCCCAAATCGAGAAGTGTGAATTTTCATGACAAGCTCGTAAGCGTCGTTGCGAAAGAATTTGACTTTGAACAGATGGCATCGAAAAGCACGGTGGCCATCGTTCCACCATTTATATTCGTCAGGTAATCTGGGGTGAGTCCAACGATTGTGGCGTTATCAGCGAATTTTCGGAAAATCCATCGGAATTGGTAACGCGTGAAAGCAAACCAATGATATCACTTTTCCGCAGGTGGATCTTGGACGCTGGGCAAACCGGAAACTTCAGGCTGGTCGTCACTCGTTGGCGGCGGATCGGTTGTCGGCGGAAGTGGCACCGGGTCGACGATCGGTTTGCCAGCAGTAATTGTTCGTGCCTGTTGATGCGGCGGCACGACTACACCGCACGAAACACACCACTGGATGGCTTGGTCCATAGTGATGTTCAGGTCGATGGTTTCGCTTTTCGGAACTGAAATCACAAACCCAGTGGCCGGCATTGGCGAGGTCGGCATCAGAACACTGACGATTGGTTCGTTGGCTGCTGTGCGAATATCCAACATGCTTTCGCCAGTCACAAATCCGATGGTCCACAGACCCTTGCGAGGATACTCAACGGCCACAACGCGAGTGAACTGAATTTCGTTTTCGCTAAACGCAAAATCCGTTACTTGTTTGACCGATGAGTACACATTACTGACGATGGGCAAGCGAGAAATAAAGGACTCAACAATCGACCACAACCAACGCCCGATACCAAACGTGAAAAAGCGGCCCAACAAATAAAGCACCAGGACAAACACACTAAGGAACGCTGGAATGACCAGGTGCCTAGGTAGAAATTCCAGCTGAACGTAACGATGGAAATAGGCCTTGGCGGTATCCGGACGTTGTTCCCCTGGGTCTGATTCGACTAAGTCGAAGACGTGTTTGGGAACCCATTGTTGGCTGATTTGCACCAACGGGGTCCCGTCTTCGGCCAGATAGGTGGGCGGATCCGTCTCGGTATTGATCTGGGAGTTTTCACGCTGCGAACCCTCAATCTCGGCGATAATTTCGCGTTCTTCTCGGATGTCTCCTGCCGTCCAAACAATCAAATGCCGAGCGACCGCCTCGACCGGTCCTAGTACATAGGAATCAATAATGTTCCATGCCCACAGGAAGACGACCAACGTTAAAAGAGGTGGCATGACGATGGCCAAACCGCGAACCGTCGCTTTACGAAACGGTTGGAACGAGCGCTGCCACCAAGTTGGTTCGGCTTCGGTGGACTCGTTTTCAATCGAAGGATTGCTCAATGCACTGTACTTTTGCTTGACTTCGTATCGTTGGTTGTTGGGCAACCCAATTATTGTTGGCCAATTCCGCGGGCAACCAACGCTAGATGAACTTGGCCGGCACCTGCTTGCAGCAAAGTCCTGGCGGCCTCGACTGCCGTGGCTCCAGATGTCATCACGTCATCCACCAGCAATATACTCTTAGAATCGATATCGTGTTTCCCTGAAAACTGAAAACAGCCTTTCACATTTTGAAACCTCTGGTTCAGCGTAAGTGTCCCTTGCTTCCGGGTTTTCCGATTGAGACGCAACAGCCGCACCGGTTTACGGTGGTCAATTAATGACAATCCCGATTTTCGTTGCAATCTATCGAATTGGCACACGGATTCGGCCAATAGGGACGCCACATTAAACCCTCTACTCCATCGACGCATCCAGTGAATCGGCATCGGCGTAACCAAGTCGATTTGAATCCCTAGCTGTCGCCAATGCGTACTCAATACGGTGCCTAGCCAATTCCCCATTTGGATGGCCGTGTTTTGACCGTTGCGACTTTTCATCTTCACGACCAACTGGTTCATCAGTCCGCTGTAGTTGGCGATCGAGACCACACTGGAAAACGGCATATCGACTGGCTGGCAATATCGGCACTCGTCCACCGCCGCCAAGTCGCGTCGCAGCCAGGCACCACAACCGTGGCAAAAGCATGACAGTTCTGGGCGACAAATGTTAGAGCGACAATCCTGGCAAACCAACACCTCACAATGGTCACTAAGCAGGTCCTGGCAAGCAATGCAGGTGGGCGGAGACAGCAGATTTTGGGCGGAACGCTTCCACGAGATGTTCGGCTGGGCGCCCACCAAACTGGACGAGTTTTCTGGCGGCGATTCGCAAGCTTCCGTGTTTTGTTGTTCCATAACTCAAATCAACAGAAGAATCGCATTAATCGACGGGCAGATTGCTATCGGGCTGTCGGGCACATTTTTCTATAGTGTAGGCAGCGTTCAGTGTAGCTTTTTCTTCGATTTCAACCAACTTCCTTACCCGCCATGTGGATCTTTGATCGTTATGTGATCTGGGCTTTCTTGAAAATCTTTGCGATTTGCTTTTTTAGCTTCGCCGGCCTGTTTGTGGTTGTGGATGCATTTTCCAATTTGGAAGAATTCTTAAAACTGGGCAAGCAGCAAAATACGTTTGTCGTTTTGTTGTCTTACTATATGCCAAGAATCTTTCAATTTTTTGATCGCATGGCGCCCATGATCGCAATGGTCGCCGCAATCTTTGCGATCGCCAGAATGCAGCGCTCCAACGAGTTGACGGCGGTCTCGGCCGGTGGTGTATCCAATCGTCGGATTGTTTTGCCGATCCTGTTGGCAACGACGGTACTGATTGCGTTGACGGTTGTAAACCGTGAAGTCTTGATCCCCAGGTACCGACAGAATTTGGCAATGAAGGCTCAAGACTTAGCGGTCGGAAAAGGGCGTTCGATTGGGATGACCATCGATCAAGAATCGGGGATTGCGATTCGTGGCAAAGAGGTCATGCCTGCCGTGCAAAAAATTCAATCACCTGTGTTTACCCTTCCGGCTAGTCTGTCGGAACACGGCACGAAAATCGAAGCCAAGGAAGGCGAGTTTCTGGCGGCCGACGAACAACACCCGGCCGGGTACTTGCTGACCGAAGTCGAAGCGGCATCTCGCGAGTTACCGTCACAGCGGTTGGAGGGTCGCCCCGTCATTTTTCGCCCTCGAGAAAACAACTGGTTGCATCCCGACCAAGTCTTTGTCGCTACTGAATTGGATACCGTGCAATTGGCCTTCGCCAAAGAAATGACCCGGTATTCGTCATTGAAACAAATGATCGAAAACGGTCGGAGTCCCAGTGCTTCGTTTTCCAATCGGCACCGAGTCGATATTCACTGGCGAATTGTTCAGCCGTTTTTTGACTTCTCGATTCTGTTGATTGGGCTGCCATTAGTGATCGTGCGTGGCGAGCGAAAACTGATCGTGTCTGCCGGCTTCTGTTTGATCATCGTGATCGCGATGGTGCTAACAGTGATTGCCAGCCAATCGATGGGGGCAGCACGCATTATTACTCCACCATCGCTGGCGGCATGGCTGCCAATTATTCTGTTTGTGCCTTTAGCTGTTGTCGCCTATCTACGTTTGGATCGTTGACCAGTCCTGGCGTCACTCGTCCCGCAACAGCTTGACGACTTCTTGGTTGAGTGGCTGCGAAGCGGCTGCCACAAATTTGGGCTGCTGAAGATCCAATGCGCCTCCGTCGGCACCGGTCGTGCACCCGCCACTTCGATTCAGGATTAAGTATCCCGCGGCAATGTCCCAAACTTTGACCGTTGTGGCCCAGTAGAAATCCAATCGTCCCGCCGCCACGTAGCAGAAATTTAACGCTGCCGAACCGAGTCGCCGAACCGAGCGAGCTTGAAACAGGATCTTTTGAAAGTCCTCAAACTCAGGGGACTGTTTTGTAACTTTCGACGGCAAGCTGACCACCGACAAAGCTTGCAACAACTGCTGACAGCCACTCACTTGGATCTGTCTGTCGTTCAGCTTGGCCGGACCATTGGCATGTGCCGAATACATTTCGTCCAACCAAGGATCGAACACCGCGCCTACCACAATTTTTCCTTTGTGCTGCAAAGCAATGGAAACCGAATACGAAGGCAAATCGTGAACGTAATTCAGAGTGCCATCCAGCGGATCGACAATCCAGCGAAAATCGGAGTCTTGATTGCCCAGCATCGGCAAATCCAAATCCTCTTCGCCCAAAAAACCATGGTCCGGATAGGCTTCGACCAAACAGTCGTGAATGGCTCGTTGAGACGCTAGATCAGCATCCGTTACCCAGTCGTTGGGCGCTTTTAACCGAGCGTCGAATCGGGATCTCCAGTCCAACAATTGCTGACCACCCACCTGGGCTGCTTTTTTACAGGTTTCCAACAGGTGATCCAACGAAACTTCCATATTCACTTTGAGTCCGTACGTTAAGGTTTTTCGAGAATTTTGCGCGTTCTGGAGGTTGCTGATGCCCAGTTTGACAATCCTGGTGGTTTCAGGTTGGGACAGGGGTAGCTGTGGAATTTGCCTGAAAGTCTGGACTTTGGCAACCAACTTGGTATTATCAAATCATCATCTCAGAGACATACCAGTTGATGAACCAACGGTTTATCAGCAAAATTCGGCCTCTTCTCTGTTCCGGCCCCGCCGTCTTGCTTTGCAAGCGGTGGGGTTTTTTTGTGTCTGCGACGCACCGGACTTTGTTCTTGTTAGGTTACCGTGATCGTATCGAGCGATAGGTCAACATGGTTAACGATTCGAACCTTCTGAACAGTAAGCAACGTTACCGTGAGTAGCTAAGCAGCTTCCTGTTGTCGTAGCCAGATTCGCAGGATGCCGGTCCGCTTCCTGCACAACCGCAACGCGAGAACTTGCCGATTCAATGTCGTGTCTAAGCCCTTAGGAATTAAGAATTGAAGGCGGATACGCTTAAGAACCATTGGACTGTTGCCAATGTCGCAGGATTGCTAATCGATTGCGTGCGATAACAGCCGAGACAACCCTGAAGTATCGAAAATTCATTGTTCCAGTGGTGGTGGTCTGGCAATGCTGTGTGCATAATAGTCGCCTGCGATCGACGATTATCGCAAACAATCGTCGTTGGGTTACGTATGACCAATAGGCACTGACGTGACCTTCCTTTCCGATAACGCTTGTTCGATGAACTGGAAACTTTGCCATGATGTTCCTGTTGGGGCAGTCTGAAAAAATCACCAACTGGTTGACGCCCGTTTGGACCCTTTCCGTTGGTTTGGCTGTCGGTTTCCTAGCGGTGTTGCTGGTTTGGATAGCACTGTGGTCGTTGGGCAAAATCAAAGGTTTGAATTCTCTGCACGGTTCGACGTCCGGATTTATCGTTGGGCTATTGGTTTCGCTTGGAATTTTCGCAGCTGTTTTCTTTTTGTTTTCGTGGCCGCGTGGCTATTGGACCCAGGGCGATATGGATGACAACGCTTGGGTTCGGCACCTCATCTTGATGGCAACTTTTTATGGCGGTGCCGCCTTAATTTTGGGATTCGGTCTGGTGGCAGTTGTTTCCAAGAAAAGCAATGCCGAGCTTGCTCAAGTTCCACGAGATGGCATGTTGTTTTGGACTTCGATCATTTGTTGCATATCAATCGTATTTGCAGTGGCCGGATGGATTCTGGCAGAAAACAATGGCTTTGGAAGGTTGTTGCTGGTCGACAATCCAGAGACTTTCCTTCAATCTGCGGTGGAGTTGCCTACGAGTGGAGAAAGTCGCACATCCTTTTCAATTCAGTACCCGTCACCCGATCAAGGCGAAATAGTCAGCAAGGTGAATTTTGACGGCGCCACGATGCGCTGGATCCAGGTCAAGTCGAATCAGCCTGTCGAACTGAGTGTTTTTCCGATCACTGACAGTTTGCCGATAAACCAGATTTTAGATTTACCCGCTTCGGATGAATATAAGATCTATTTCAAACGCGACGCCAACGACCTCCGTTTTCCTAGCGAACCCATTGATGGCCTCTACTTAAAAAACCGAGGTGACGGGCCGGCGGAATTAACGATCCGTTGGTTAAATGCTCCAGACACTCCACAAGCAGGTTTGATTTGGTGGGCAGCAGGTTCGGTACTGGGGTTGTATCTGGCATACATGATCCTGCTTGCGACCCTGCCGAAAGTTTTTGCAGTGGCTCAGTCCACTTTCAAAACCGAAGTCTCACAACCAGTCTTCTTGATCCTATTGATGATCGGATGCGTGTTTGCCGTCGCTTCGATTTATATCCCGTACAACACGTTCGGCGAAGATATCAAGATGTACAAAGATTCGGGCATTACGTTGATTCGCGTGCTGGGAATCTTTTTGGCTGTGTGGGCTGCCAGTAAGTCTTTGGCAGAAGAAATCGAAGGCCGTACCGCTTTAACGGTGCTTAGCAAGCCGGTCAGCCGACGACAGTTTATCATCGGAAAATACTTTGGTATCGGCATGTCGATCGCCCTGTTGTTTATTATAGTCGGCCTATTGTTCTACGTTTGCACAGGTTACAAGCCTGTCTACGACAGCGGTGAATCGACCGTCCGCGATTTTGCCTGGACCACTTGTCACCGGGAAGCAGTCAGCACGATTCCCGGAATGTACTTGTCTTACCTGGAAGCGATGGTGTTCGCGGCGATCAGTGTCGTGATCTCAACGCGATTGGGAATTTTGGCCAACTTTATGATCTGTTTTTCGATCTATGTTTTGGGCCACCTGACACCATTAATCGTGCAGTCCGCAGAAGTCGCTCAATCATTCGAAGGCGTAGTTGTTTTCGGGCAGTTGATTTCGATCATCTTCCCGGTACTGGATCACTTCGATATCAATGCGGCGATTACTGGCGGCGTCGATGTACCAGTGGTCTATCTCGGTTGGTCAACGATCTATTGCGCTTTGTATGGCTTGATCGCATTGCTGTTAGCATTAGTGCTATTCGAAGATCGCGACTTGGCGTAGATGCCGCCAAAGTTTGAATCGCAAATAACAGACGACCGTTAGGCAGCGTCCCGGTTCTGGTCGGGTGACTCTTTGGTTGGCAACAGAGTAATGCGTTGACCATGGGCGCCAACGCGAGTGCCGTTGCCATCTTGCCAGCGGTGTTGGTTGATCGATTCAACGACGGATTGGGCAATCGAAACGGCACGTCGACCATGTCGCCCGGTGACTCGCGGCTGCCGCTCTTCGCGAATCGCTTCCACAAAATTCACTTGTTCTTGTTCAATAGCGTTGTGAGGATCTACTGTGCAAGTCTCTAGCGGCAACACCTGTTGGAACAACTGTTCTTGGATCAGTTTTCGTTGAGTCTCGTTGAATTGCAGGATGTCACGATTCTGGTCGATGGTTAGCCAATCGGATTGGCGGATGTGTTTCAACGTCCCATTGGCTAAGTCGGCTGACACAAATCCGGACTCGCTAAACCATGAGATCTTGCGAGTCGCTTCGAAACTGCACCGCGATGCGGTTAGGTTAGCGACGGTCCCATTGGCGAATTCGAGTCTGGCTTGAGCCACGTCTTCGTGAGGTCCGAACACGGACATGCCAACGGCTGACGCTTCGACCAATGGGCTGTTAACTAGTGAAACAACCAAATCGATATCGTGAATCATCAAATCGAAAACAACCCCCACGTCGATAGATCGCATCGTGTAGCTGCTCATGCGATGAGCTTCGATGTACCGAGGGTTTGGCTGTAGTGTTTGAGCCTTTTCGAATGCCGGATTGAAACGCTCGACATGCCCGACTTGCAAGATGCAATGTTGGCGGTCAGCCAATTGGATCAAGTGATCAGCTTGAGGCGTCGTGTTGGTGATAGGCTTTTCCAGGAAGGTGTGGATGCCTTCGTCCAACAAATGATTGGCGATAGAGTAGTGAGTTGCGGTTGGGGTGGCGACAATGGCGGCGTCAACTTGATCGAGTACCTGGCGATAGTCTGAAAATGTTGGAACGTCCAGTTGTTCTTCGACAGCTTGCCGTGAATCCAGGCAGGTGTCGGCGACGCCAATCAATTGCACCTGAGAATTTCCCTTGATCACACGGGTGTGAATTTTGCCTAGATGGCCTCCACCGATGATGACAACTCGCAGTTGGCTCACGCCGCTCTCCTAATTTGTTCGCGCCCTCTACCGTGTTTCCCGTCCTGTTGGTACTGGATGAAGTTCAACAGGTGATTGATCTCGTTACACAAATAATCTTTGCCTCGCAAAATCTCACGAGCGTTATCCAAACCGACACGTGATCGGTAAATCAATCGATAGGCTTCATTAATTTTTCGAATGGTGTCGTTTGAAAACTTGTTTCGTTTTAGCGACACGACGTTAACGCAGCGAGGTCGCGAAGGGTTCCCTTCCACTAACAGGTAAGGTGGCACGTCTTGAATGACGCGGCCGACACCGGTCACAAAAGAAAACTTGCCAATCCGTGTGTAGTGATGAACCCCGGCGTTGCCCGAGATGGTCGCGTGGTCCATCACATGAACGTGACCGCCCAGCAATGTCGCGTTTGCGATTTTGACGTTGTTGGCAATTCGGCAATCGTGAGCCACATGAACACAGGCCATAAAGAAACAATCGTTACCGATCGTCGTGACCAATTCTTCTTTGGTAGTTGCGCGGTTAATCGTAACGCATTCGCGGATGGTGTTTCGATCACCAATGACAACTTCCGTAGGTGTTCCGTCGTACCCGACATCCTGAGGCTCAGCACCTAGTACGGCACCTGGGTAGATTTCATTGTCGCGACCAATGGTGACATTACCGTACACCGTAATATTGTTTCGCAACCGTGAACCTCGGCCAATTTTCACATTGGGACCGATGACACAAAACGGACCAATTTCTACGTTGTTTTCGATCTCTGCACTGCGGTCAACGCTTGCCAATTTCGAAATATTGGGTGGTCGGTCTTGCGCCAGTCTCATTTCGTCGGCGTGCATTTGAAAGGAAAGGATTTCGTCCACTATCGTGACTCTCTTCGGTTCAGCGGGTGCTCGCTAGGCGGTTTGTTTCAAATTCGCGATGTAATTCGGAGAATGGTCTCCGATAATCTGCCCGTGTTTCAAAAGACGCTTGATCATCTCGCCATTCAGCCGATGTCCTGTCCTGGAGGCAGTGATGTGCCCCAGGATGTCAAAGCCTGCCAATGCAAAGTCACCAACGACGTCCAGCGTTTTGTGCCGAACGCATTCGTCGGGGTAACGCAATTCGTTGTCGATGGGGCCGTCATCGCCAAAAACCAGAACGTGCTGGTAACTGACGCGTTGCCCCAAACCTTGCTGTAACAACCATTGAGCTTCATGCGATAACAAGAACGTCCGTGCGTCAGCCAACTCGTTGCAGAACGAATCGGCAGTGACCTGCAAGTCGTATTCTTGTTTTCCAATTTGCGGGTAGTTCGGGTAGTTCAGGTGATAAGTGATTCGGAAATCGTCAGCAGGTTCGGCTTGAATCCAGCAGTTCTCATCGTCACCCAAACGTAGTGGTTCCGTGACGACCAAGCACTTGCGATTGCGATCCAGTGTTTTCAGACCGGCCCGTTGCAAAGCTTCGACAAACGTCTGCGAGGAACCATCAAAGCAAGGCATCTCTGCCTGGTTGACGACGACTTCGCAGTTGTCGATTTGCAAGGCGTACAACGCAGCCATAATATGCTCGACCATTTCAATGGTCACATCGCCCCGACAAATCGTCGTGCGGCGAGGCGAGTGCGCTCGATTGGCAATTTTGGCAGGCACGTACGGGCTGCCCGGAAGGTCCTTGCGAACGAAACGAATACCGCTGTCTGCACTAGCAGGTCGGAATTCAACCGTAACGTCCAGGCCAGACCAATACCCAAAACCAGTGACGGCCACTGGCTGATCAATCGTGTTTTGTTTTCTGGGAGTAGACAAAATATTCACCAAGCTTAAGGGACTGCAGTACTGAAAATCGCACTGACAATGGCGGGAGACTAACGAGGCGATCCGGCTGGTCGGTTACCCAACTGCTGGTTCGCACCGCCACCTGAAACGCTGCGGATAATTTCGTTGGTGATATCAATCTGAGGTTTGAAGTACACAATGTATTCGTTCACACCTTGCATGATTGAGTTCGCGTCGTTGGCGTCGATGGGTGTCGAGTTGAAGCGAAACGCTGCTCGGTAACCTTTGCTGTCACAATATTCGGTGACCAATTGGGTGACCTGCACATAGGTGTCGAAGTGCATACGAGCTTCCATTTCGACAAATTCGCGAGTCTTGTTCTTACGCTCGACTTCCAGCTTGGCGGCCGCTTCGGCTAACTGGTTTTCTAACTGCTTGTGTTCGTCAGAACCAACTTGGTAGTTGTTTAGCTCTTCGCTGCGTGTCTTCAGTTCGTTGCCACGTTGCTGCAACGAGAACTTGTATTCTTCCGCTTGACGCTTCAGTTGTTCCAGTTGAGCGTTGAAACCTGAATGGTTTTCAAAAACCTTGGCCACGTCAACGACGCAAACATTTTGTTGGGCAACTGCTTGGTTCAAACAGAAAAATGCGGCTCCACAGGCGACGACAACAGCCGTTACTTGCTTCAACATAATCAGCACTCCATTGCTTTTTAGTGTTCCTGAAGTCCGTTTAGTTCGTTCCTTGAACTCATGGACTGTTCGCGGGATTTTGCGGCGGCATTCTGGAGATATTTCCAAGCCGAGTAAAGACCGAAATTTTGAAATATGTTAATGCACATGCATTCATTTGGACGAATAAGCTGCGATCTCTTTCCAAACACAGTGCTGGCATTCTTAAGACAATACGCGACGTCGCTTAAAACCAAAGCCAGTTAGGCAATTGGCATTCCGGATCAATCACTGCTGGTCAGAATTTCCGCCAGAAACCGTCCATCAACAACTGACCAAAACCGATCCGAAAATTACAATCGCTGGCAATTTTGTTTTCAGGGCTGGGAAAAACCGACGATTGAAAAAGGCTTGTTCCACTTCGGCTTCACGCACATCCCCTTGCACCAGCTAACTCTGCCTCGCAATCGGAGAGGTCACTTTGGGATGGAATTTAATTTCGTCGTCAAGAAGCCCAGAAGCCTACTGCACGACCCAACTGCTAAATGCCTAAATGGTTGCCGAGAATGTATCTCGCAACTCGTCAGCCAGTTCATGGTACCGCACGTAGAAGCCTCGCGAGATCCAACCTAAGTACAGATTCAAACCCAAAGAGCATAGCAACAGGAACCACAAGAAGCCGTTGAATTTCTGAGTCACCTGCGAGATCGGAGATTGAGGTCCATAACCGTTCGGGCGGTCGTTTTCCTTCAACACCTCATCGCCGTGTTGATCTTGAGCCGGGATGAAGGCCGTTAGGCTGGAATCGCGTTGCCGAGGTTCATTGCCGGATCGGTATACGCTTCGATTCGGCTGGTGGTTTGGTTCCATAATGTAATTGTGATCAGCAATCGAAGCTTGTCGTCGTTGATCGTAGTTTGTGGCGATTTGTGGTGCGTATTGGGAGTGTTGAGGCGGTACATACGATGGTCGGTTTGCAGGTTGCGAATAATTCCAACTGTGCTGCAAATGACTGTTTTGAGACGCAACATCGTTGGGCCACTGATTTTGATTTGGACGATAGCCAGTGCCCATATTTCCTTGTGCGATCTGCGCTGGATTTTCGTACGACGGCTGATAGTTTTGGTTTTGTCGAGAACGGTTTCGCGTCGTATCGAATTCGTTGCCCCTGACGGGGGGAGCCGTTTGGTATTGGTTGTTTTGTTGGTTAGTGTCGATTTGATACTGGCCGCCCGTGTTGGCAGGTTGTTGCGGACGCAAAGGTGGCAAGTATCCACCATTGTTTGGTAGGTTTTGATTGCTGGGCACGTTCATTTGACTTCGAACAGGTGGCGTCGACGATTGGCCGTTGCGTTGTGAATTTTCAAATGGACTCACAAATCCGTTATTACGAGGCAACGCCGGACCGACCGGTTGATCGTACTGTTGCGTGATTTGCGATTGCCCGAGACGTGGTGTCCCAGTCCGTGGTGAAATAGGCGTCAAATTCGAATTGTTTTGTTGACCGGTCAGACCATTGTTTGACCGTGAAAATCGTGGGATCTGCGAATCGTTGGAACTCTGAGAACCCGAAAAACGTGGCAACGCGTTTCGCGACGACGAACCCTGCGTGCTGTTGTTATTGTTTGGAGAAAGTGGCCTGGTGTTAATTCCATTGTTGGGCGTTCCTGTCGAACCAGGTTGGAATCCACCATTCGAACGAGGTGGTGGCGTTTGTTGATTCGATGTATTCGATGGCAGTTGAGGAATATTAATTCGAGAACTAGTACCAATATTCGAATTCGTGCGGCTGGCAACTTGACTGGGCTCGTAACGAAGTCGTACTTCCGTGACTCGGTTTCGAATCTCGGGAGGAATGGCGCTCAGCAATGACCCGCCGCTTTTTAGCCGCTCGATATCTTCGTCAGTTACTGGAACGACGAAAGTAACGGGACCCGTAGCGCGAGCGTCATTCGGATTAGCATTCTGCGCTTTAAGCTGTGTAGGGCACGCCATCCAAGAAAAGGCCACTATGCCGATCGCCAGAGTTGCGAAGTGTCGCATCATCCTTGTCTCCAGGTCTTGTCCGACCAAAAGTTAATCCATTAACTACGCGTCGATTACGAATTCAAACTCGCAATCAAACGCTGAAACCACGTTGCGGGCGGTACTGCTTTCACAACGCGACGGGCATCGTACTCCGTTTTTGGCATTTTGGTAAAGAGAGATTGGTACGCCGAGGTCGAACCGCCGTGTCACCTTCAAAGTCGTCGAAAATCAAGCTTGGGGTTTTGGCCGGTTGCTTGCTATGGTGTCTGCAATCGATGCAACGTGTTCCGCAGCTGCCAAAATGTGCTAGCGGTTTACGGTACAATCGGGCTTAACGAACTCAACCAATAATCGGCCGGTCCAAATAAACACCGACCGAATCACCCAATGAATCTGTCAATCGTCATCCCGCTGCTCAATGAATCCGATAGTTTGCGCGAGCTATATCGGGAGCTAATCGAAGTTGCTGAGCTGAACCAGTATGACTTGGAGATCATTATGGTTGACGATGGTTCGACGGACGATTCGTGGGCAGTCATTGAATCGCTTTCCGAAGCCGATCCGCGAGTGTGCGGGATTCGTTTGCGTCGCAATTTTGGAAAGGCAGCCGCACTTTCGGCTGGCACAAGCATCGCGTCCAAGGAGTACGTGGTGACAATCGACGCCGACCTGCAAGACGACCCTCGCGAGATTCCCAAATTAATCGCGGAAATGAGCAAAGGGTTTGACGTTGTCAGTGGCTGGAAAAAGAAGCGTCTGGATTCGTGGAGTCGCAGATTTGGCTCGAGGATCTTCAACGGTTTAGTAAACAATTTGACGAAAGTCAGACTTCACGATCACAACTGCGGATTCAAATTGTACCGCCGCGAGGTGTTTGACGAGGTTGATCTGTATGGCGGTTTCCATCGGTTCGTCCCGGTCCTGGCGGCAGCGCGAGGATTCAAAATTGGCGAAACGATCGTCAACCACCGGCCTCGCAAGCACGGCAAAAGCCGCTACGGGACCAGTCGCATTATTCGTGGGTTGTTGGACCTGATGACCGTTTGCTTCTTGACGGGTTACAGTCAACGGCCTCAACACCTACTGGGCGCCACAGGGTTGATCAGTTTTTTCGTCGGTTTGCTGGGCCTGTTTTACATGGCGGTGTACTGGACGTTGAGAATGAATTTCTATCCGGATTGGACACCGTTACACCAACGTCCTGTCGTGATATATTCGGTAGCCGCCTTGTTGTTGGGTGCACAGTTACTAACGATGGGCTTTCTAGCAGAACTGATTGTGGCACGCGATCAAAAGCGGGGACGCAGGTATTCGGTTAGACAGACGGTGGGATCTGAAAAGACGACGGTTTCCGTTCCGATCTTTCCTGGCGAAACGGCAAGTCGCAAACAAATTCCCGAGTAATTAACGGTCGATTGCTGGGAACTCAAAGAATAAGCCACTCAATTGAAACGGCGTTATGGACAACCATTTGCAGGAACCCGCAGATAGCGGTTCAATTCAGGAACGCGGCGGATCGCAACTAGATTCGAAGACTCGCTGGTCGATCTACTTGTTGCTGATGACTTGTTCGCTACTCGTTGTCAGTTCCCGGATTTGGCAAGCCGAAACGGTTGGAAAAAACGGCGACGCAGTTCCATTCTTCAGCGCTAATGATCGTAGCCGATGGTGCACGATTCGTTCGCTTGGCGATCACAACACCTACGCCATCGACGAAGTATTGAACGATGACGATGGCGAAAATTGGGACACGATCGATAAGGTCATGCACTGGGGCCCAGACGACAAGCCTCACTTTTACTCCAGCAAACCGACATTACTATCAACGCTGTGTACCTATCCCTACATAGCGATGAAGTACTTCAAAGGCTGGACGCTAAAGAACAATACATTTGATGTTGTGCGTTGGACCCTTGTCATCAGTCAGGTGGTCCCATTGTTTTTGTTTTTCTGGGCTGTGGGACGGATCGCAGAACTGGTTGCCGAGGCCGAATGGACGCGAATCTTTCTGATGGCTTGCGCTGGGTTTGGAACCTACCTGACGACCTTTGCAATCTCATTGAATAACCATGTGCCGGCCGCCGCTTGTGTTGCCGTTTCGTTGTATGCCGTGATTTTGATTTGGCAACGCCGGTCAGAATCCGTTGTCTGGTATTTCGTGGCAGGATTGACGGCCGCCTTGGCAGCAGCATTTGACCTGCCGGCTTTGGCATTCTTGGTCAGTATGTTTTCGATGTGTTTGCTACGCAGCGTTTCGAAATCGGTGCTGGCTTTTGTGCCCGCTGTGATATTGATTCTATTGGCTTGTTATTTGACCAATAAAAGGGCTCACGACGATTGGCGTACCCCGTATGCTCACCGACACGATGGCCCAGTGTTGACGGTAATCGATGGCGTGGATAGTAAAGACCTAGTGGCTGGGAACTTACCAGACGGATTCCTGGAATCGATTCAGGTGGTTCGCCCCGATTTGAACGAGAACTCGTTTGAGAATCCGCGGCTGCTACCCGGCGGTTGGGGACTAGACAAAGACAAGTACTCGTATCGCTGGGTGCTGTATTTCGATGTGAAGAGCGAACCTGTGGTGCTGCTGGAACGAGTCGATGGCTTTGGAATCGAAGTGCGACAGTGGAACAATTGGTACGAGTACCCGGGCAGCTACTGGATGTCCACTAACGAATCCAAGTCGAGAATTGATCGAGGCGAGCGAGAGTGGAGTGACTACCTGGCTCATCTAACGGTTGGTAGTCACGGAGTGTTCACTCTGACACCGATTTGGTTCTTGGCCGTGTTTGGACTGCCGGCGTTGTGTGTTTCGCCGCAATACCGTTTGCGGCTGTTGGCCTGGGTCATCCTGGCGATCTCGGTCACGGTGATCACGTTTTATGTTCTGCGGCCGGAAGTAGATCGCAACTATGGCGGCGTTTGCAGTGCCCCTCGCTGGCTGTTTTGGCTGATTCCACTGTGGATGGTGGCCATGATTCCCGCGTTGGACGCTATCAGCGAGGTCAAAGCACTACGGTTTGGGGCCCTCTTGTTGTTGATCATATCCATGCTAAGTGCCTTTTACGCCTGGTCGAATCCGTGGGTGCATCCGTGGATCTACGAAGTGTTTTACGGCGTCGGCATTTAATCTTAGGGTACCTGGATTCGCCAGAATTCAGGCCAGTCGCAAAAACCGATGCTGGTGACTACAGCTACAACGACGAACCAAAATTTAATGAACCTCGGTTAACCCTGCCTTGTCGCAACACGGTGACAGCTTAAGATTTGCCTAGCAAGCAATTGCCGTCTGTCGATAGACTTTAATGGCTGGGGGTTTGAAGCAAATGCCCGATTCATCGCTTTAGGACTTTGGATTTGTAAATGAAGATTCGGTTTCACAACACGCTGACGAAACAACTGGAAGAATTCAAGCCGATCAATCCAGGGCAGGTCAAGATGTACAGTTGCGGCCCGACGGTTTACGACTTTGCCCATATCGGGAACTTTCGCACGTTTCTGTTTGGCGATTTATTGCGACGGTTTCTGGAATTCGCTGGCTACGATGTTCAACACGTGATGAACATCACCGATGTCGGACACATGGTCGACGACGCCGACGATGGCGAAGACAAAATGGAAACCGCCATCAAGAAACTCAAAGAGGACAAAAAGTCGTATCGAGTCCCCGATGGTGCGATCGAGGATCCCAACGACCCCCACCAGATCGCCGACTTTTTTACAGATGCGTTTTTGCAGGACGCCAAACGGCTCGGCTACAAAATCGCTTTCGAAGAACCGAAGTCCAAGATGCCTCGGGCAACGGACTACGTCCCTGACATGCTGCAAATGATCAAGACGTTGGTCGACAAAGGGCACGCATACGTCGCTGACGACTGGACGGTTTACTTCAGTGTTGAAAGCTTCCCCGAGTACGGCAAGTTGAGCGGAAATTCGCTGGATGATTTGCGAAGTGGTGCGGGTGGTCGGGTCTCTCAACAAAACCAGTCATTGAAACGGCACCCCGCCGATTTCATGCTTTGGAAGCCAGACGAGAAGCACATCATGAAGTGGGACTCGCCCGAATTTCAAACCGGGTACCCGGGATGGCACATTGAGTGCTCAGTGATGGCGTCCAAGTTGCTGGGTAGCGACGTGATCGATATCCATACTGGCGGTGAAGATTTGATTTTCCCACATCACGAATGCGAAATTGCCCAGTCACGTTGCTCAAGTGGACGTGACTCGTTTGCCAATTACTGGATCCATGCCAGATTTTTGTTCGTCGAAGGCAAGAAGATGTCCAAAAGTTCGGGGACGTTCTATACGGTCCGCGACGTGATGGAAGGCAACTTCAAAAAGGGACTGGACTCGGATGAAAAGTGGGGCAAAAAAGTTGATCCCGCAGTGATCCGCTTCGAATTGATCAAAGCCAACTATCGCACGAACTTGAATTTCACGGCCAAAGGAATCACTGACTCGGCCAATCAAGTGCGACGAATGGTCGAGTACCGCGCCAAGTTGGAAGAACAGGCCCAAGGAAAGGTCGCCCAGGTCGATTTGAATCACCCCGTCTTGAAACAGTTCGGCGAAGCACTGGCAGATGACATGAACATTGCCGAGGCACTAAGCGTCGTCAATCAGTTCATGAGTTCCGATGTCTCGGATGCCGCCGAGTCTTTGGCGGTCTTTAAGAAGATCAATTCGGTGTTGAACGTGGCACCGATTAACGAAGGTGTCGATGCCGCGTTGCTTCCTACCACGGGCGATGGTTTGGCCGACGACATCGAGGCTCAGTTGCAACAACTGTGCAAAGATATGGATGCGGCGCGAGCGGCCAAAGATTGGCCGACCTCGGATGCCATCCGAGACAAGATTCACGAAATGGGTTACGAGACTCGGCAAACACCCGAGGGTACCGTCATTCAAAAAGAATTCGCTTAGGTTTTTATTCGCCTAGATCGTTATTCTCCAAAGCTAAGTCGTTAACCTGCAAAGCTTTTTCGCAGCGCCTGTAACGTCGCTGCAGTCGATTCCCAGAAGAATTTTGTGCGCCGGCGGACGTTATCGCGATACAATACGTTTGGCGGGTACCTGTTAATCTTTTTTCGATACCGGAGCTTCTGATGCGAAGTTTAATCTGCGGTTTGGCGCTATTGGTCTGCTTGCTGGCGTCTTTGTCCGTTCAGGCTCAAATTAATTTTGAACCTGCCACGACGGTCCAATTGCCAGTATTTGGCGTATCGGTCGACGCGGACGGCGTTCTGCAGCATATTCAATTTGCTCCTGCTGGTGGCCAACTATTCGTCGAAAGGGCACGAGCGGCGATCGCCAAGATGGACCAAGATTTGGTGCGGTCCAGCAAGTTACGCAAGATTTCGTTGAAGCGCCTTCAAGAAACGATCAAGCAACACTTGGATCAACAGACGCCACTGCCTGATGAAATTTTGAAGTTAGCCGGCCTGCAACGCATCGAATACGTCTTTGCCTATCCAGACCAAAAAGACATTGTGATCGCAGGACCAGCAGAAGGTTGGTTAGAAAATTCTGATGGTCGCGCGGTAAGTATCAATTCCGGTCGCGCGGTCGTGTTGCTGGAAGACTTGGTGACCGCACTGCGAATTTTTTCCACGAACGAGGCGGTCAACAACTGGGTCGGTTGCACGATTGGATCAACCCCAGAAGGGCGTCGCCGTTTGTCCGAACTGCAACGCGAAATTCCTAGGCGAATAGAAACGCAATACAAGGCCGAGTTTGCACGAACGATCATTCCAGCCATTGAAGAGGCTTTGGGTAATGCCTCAGTCGCGGTATTTGGCATTCCCGAAGGATCCAATATGGCGAACGTCATGTTGGAGGCCGACTATCGTATGAAACTGATCGCCATTGGACGCGAACCACCACCGGTACGGATGCCGACTTTTATGGAAAAGTTGCGTGGTGCACCCAAAGACAATTTCCAACGCTGGTGGTTTACGCCCAATTATCAATGTGTGGCCAAGACCGGTGACGGTTTAGGTTTTCAAATGGTCGGACAAGGCGTGCGGTTGGGGACCGAAGAATACAAACAGGACGGCAAGGGCGGTGTAATCGCTGTGCCTCACAAACCAATGCGAGCGGCCCGCCTATATGCAGAATCGTTTACCGAAAAGTACGAAGAGATTGCTGTGGCCAGTGCCGTTTTTGGACAACTGAGAAACATGGTCGATCTGTTGATTGTCGCCAACTACATGCAACGAGAAGATTTACTACGGCAAACAGAATTGGATCTAAGTCTTCTGCTGGATAACGATCGCTTGCCTGCCGACACTCGCCCCGTTCCCACCGCAGCCAAATGCCTAGCCAATGCGGCTTGGAAGTCAACTAAGCTGGTCGCACCATCGGGTGGCGTTAGCGTTTTGCCAGCCGAAGCTTTGCGAATCTCAAACTTGCTGGACGCTTCGAAATACAACATCGCTGAAAACCGCGATCAGGCTCTATCAAAAGCAGATCAAAATCATTGGTGGTGGGACTAAGGCCTCGCTTATTACCGCCCCAGACCGTAGGGGGCGAAAGCACGTTTGCGACAAATCAGCCCCGCAGGGGCTGTGAATTTTTAGCCTTGGTAATTTCTTATCTATCGCTGGATGTTCGTAGTACCGGCTTTAGCCGGAATAGAGGTGGTTTGCGGCACTGCATTCCGCCTAAAGGCGGTACTACAAACAAAAATTCACAGCCTCGGAGCGGGCGACAGCACGTTTGCGACAGATCAGCCCCGCAGGGGCGAAAGCACTTAACCTTGGGCGTCAGCCCAAAGGTTCAAAGTCAACCAACCTGAATTCTGGCGAATCAGCTACGCCCTCCCTCTATCCCACGCTTTCCTTGCTGCTGCATTTCACCCTTTCGAATCCGCGCAAAAACCCGAGGAAATTGACCGCCACAAAAAATTCACAGAAATACTGATAATTGCTGTCCAAAATCTGCATGCAATCTCCTCTATACGAATAACGCATAAATTTTATCGATTTTCAGCGGACAAATCTGGCGGAGAGTTTCATGATTGCCCCAAATATCAAGCACTGCTTTTTCAAAGCAATTCTACTTCCTGGCCTTTTGGCCACTATCTTCCTGGCTCCCACACAACTGTGTGCTCAAGTCACTTGGGTCAATCCCGGAGACGGAAATTGGCAAGATGGCGCCAACTGGTCCACCGGCTCGGTACCGGGAGTCGCAGACGATGTTGAGATCGATCAAGGAGGCGGCAACCTTGTAACCATCGGCGCATCCATTTCCGGAATCAACTCGCTTATCAGCCAGGAAAATTTACTGCTCACTGAGAATAACAATTTGGTGTTGGCAAATGGCGGAACGATAAACGGTTCATTTACTCACGGCATCAACTCAGACTTGACGGTCAATGGAGGCGTGTTTACGGCCAACGGAACGACTGTGTTGGACGGAGGGAACGTTTTTGCCGACGGCGGATCGGTCGTGAACCTTGCCACGGTTTCCAGTTATTTGACAGATACAGGCACCAACATCAGCCGAACTTTTCGAGCCTCCGATTCCTCAACATTGAACTTGTCCGGCATAAATTCGTTGACAGGCGGCGGGTTCATTCGGACCTTGAATGTTCAAGCGTTGGAAGGCAGCACAATCAACCTGTCGAATCTGACTAACTATGTGGGTGGAACAACCCGCTTTCTGGCTGATGGATCAGGCAGTGTCGTAGACATTGATTCATTGACCACCTTTCAAAACGACCAATTGGTTTTTGCTCAATTGCAATCGCGAAATGGCGGAACCATTAATGCAAGTGCGTTGACAACCATTTCAGCTACAAATGGCGGCGAAAACCAGTTGATCATTGACGGGGCAACATCCAGTATCAATGCTGGAAACCTGACCGACATTGTGAATACCAATGTGCAATTCACCAACGGTGGATCCACGGACCTGTCTGGCATTTCAACCTTTACGGGCTCAAGTGCCATTGCAGACAGTGGCGTAACGATCGACCTGTCAGGTGTCACATCTTACGACACCAACGGAGGCGGAAACTTTGACCGGGAATTCTCGGCTGATGGCGCCACAATCGACCTGTCGAATGTTGCAACGTTAACAGGAGGAGGTTTCATTCGAAGCCTGAATGTGAATGCTGCAAATGGCGGCATCGTAGATCTTTCTGAGCTTGCAGATATCGATTCTGGAGCGGTTAACTTCATTGCGGACGGAGCGGGCAGCCTTGTCGACATTTCCTCGTTGCAAAACTTCAACAACGACAATGACAATGTTACTTCATTGATTCGAGCTACCAATGGTGGCGAAGTTCGGTTGGATTCAAATCCGGCAAGCAACCTGAACTTTAATAATGTAGATGTCACTCTGGACGTTGGAGGCACCATCGATACCAGCCGTATTACAAACTATACGAACGGCGTCTTTACATCGAATGGTGTTGACCGCGTCCTCGCCTTAACGGATGCCGCAACGTCTAGCTTCATTGCCAATGCCGGAGCCAATCTGGACGTTTCCAGTTTGACAGGCGATCTGGAAAACCAGGGAATCAACTTTAGTGAATTGAATCTTGAAGCAAATGGTTTTGGCAGCTCTTTGGATATCTCAAATGTCAATAGCCTGGGATTCAATGCGACCAGCATCAACCCGGAGATAAATGTCCGAGCAACCGATGGTGGATTTGTTGACGCAAGTAGCGTTGCGACCATCAGCGGCGCCGGCGGAATCATCAACTCAAGTCGTGCGATCAATGTCTTGGCGGACGGAGCTGGTAGTGTTGTTGATTTATCTTCATTGACCACATACTCGGACACCTCTTCCATTGCGAATTCTCAAATTTCAATTCTCAATGACGGGTTTGTAGACTTCGGGTCAAACGATACTGCGTTGACCAACATTGGACTTTCTGTCGACAGCGGAGGCAGCATTACGGCGAACTCATTGGAATTGATCAGCCTTGAAACCAACAGCAGTGGAGAAACCCAGCAGGACATTGCTACGTTGTTCGGAAACGGAGGCACAGTTAACGCAGACGTCATCAACACATCAGGTTTAGTATTGCCCGGTTTCTCATTATCCAGATTCTCAGCTGGCGTCCTGACCATCGATGGCGACTTCACTCAGGGAATCGATGGAACCACGGTAATTCAAATTGACTCGGCGACGTCCTCTAGCCTTCTCGATGTCTCCGGAGATGCGAACCTGGACGGTACGCTGGATTTATTTTTTAACGAAGGATTTGGACTGGGTGCCGACCAGGAATTCCTAATCATCGATATTGACGGAACACGAAACGGTGTGTTCACCGGTTTGAGTCAGGGTTCAGTGGTCACCTCTGACAACGGTTTTGATTTGCGAATCGATTACAGGGGTGGCGATGGAAACGACGTCGTCCTGACGACTGGTTTTGTTGGTGTGCCCGAACCTGGTTCGACTGGCATAATGATGGCAGCAACGATTGCCTTACTAGTTCGCCGTCGAAAACGAGACTAAACAATAACGGACTGACGGCCATGTCAGTGTTGGTAGCACGAGTACCATGCCATACGCTTGCGTAAGCATTGCTCACGCAAGCGTGAAGCATTGGCACCCGTCAATTCAGGTATGACTGACGACTGGACTACTAGATTATTCAATGATAGTGGGAAATACCTAGCTAAAACGCTCCTCAAATAGTCGTGCATGATTGCGGCGATTTAGCGGCGTAACGGACTGGCTGAGCAATTTAGAAGAGATTAAATGGAGCAATCGATGAAAGGTGAATCAGCACTTTGATTTTTTCTTTTTCTTTGGTCGTGATTCGCATTTCCGAACCTCGGCGTCTGGATTCAGAAATCGTTTTTGGTAATGACAAAGGAAGTTCTCAATATCGGCGGGAGATAGTCGGCGAATCGGTTTTGGAAAGTCTTCCACCTCAGCGATGCCACCGCAGTTAGGTAAACCCAAATTACGATACCCTTTCTTTGTTCCCGCGTGCAGATAAACACGGTCGGGGTAAATGCCAAGATAAGCACCAAGTCGTTCGGCGGTGTCGTATCGAGCCAACACGCCAAACCGCTTTAGACTTTTGGCCGCAATCAGGTTATGCAGTTCGTCAAACGTCGATGCCGCTTGGAGCTTATCCTTAATTCTGACCAGTACCTTCGCCTGCCGCTCCAATAACTGGTAGCCTAATCGCCGTTGGTGGGAGTTCATTTTTCCATTCGGTTGGATGCCAACCGTCGCATGCCGTATAGCTTCCTCTAGCGAGCCGAGGCCAGCGTAGAACTCGTGCCGACGCTGCATGACATCGCCAAGCTCCTTCTCGTACTCGGTAACCATACGTCCGAGTTGTCGATTGGAGAGTTTCATCTACTAGCCTGCGTTTTCTTTGACTCTTTCCGTTTCCGTCACTTCCTAGTTGGTTGCTTGCGGCGCGCAACGCTGTTGGACTAGCTCCACATGTTGCGGTCGAGGATCCGGTAGTTGACGGCTTCCATTAGATGATC
>CAZJBW010000067.1:0-5007 GCA_964543985.1 uncultured Pirellulaceae bacterium
CAACAAGCGTCGCAACACCAAACAGTTTACCAAAAAGAAATCGCGTTGACCCGTGTGCTGTCGCGATCACGACGATGTCAGACGCGACAATGCGATCGATAACGCGAAAGGGAACCGCGTGATCGAAATCGCCGTCGAAGCAAAATTTTCTAAGCAGCAGAATTCTTGAAACAGAGCGTTACTTGTTTAGCTCTTTCATCAGCTGCATCAAAAGAGACGTGGCTGGATCTTGTTTTTCGACTGCGTGAGACTGAGTTAAGTCCCAGGCCGTCAGCCAGGAATCGCGAACGAATTTGAATTCGCGTTCCAACAAACGCTCGTGGAAATCCGGCATGTGGGCTGCACCGTAAAAGATGCCGATCTTTTTGTGCCCTTGTTGGATCGTTTCGTCCAGCACTTTCATGGCGGCCTTGTTGCGATCAACGACAATCAATTGGTTCAGGCTGGACCCCAAACCGGAATCCAAGGATCCCATCGCGCCCATTTGCTTGGCCATGAAACGTTTTGCCTTTAACGGGTTACCTATCATGTCCAGCAAATCACTTAGAGAAGCACCACCTTGGTCGCCCAACTTGGCAGCCATATCCGGGTCGTTCATCATTTCAGTAAACGCGCCCAAGGCCAACGACAATGGCGATTGACCTCGCTCGGCCATCTTCTCACGCAACTCGTCAGGTGACATATCGGCGTGACGGAAGTTGTCGGGCGTGTAGTCGACTAACTTCAGTTGAGATTCCAGACCCAAAAACTTTTGAGCGGAGGTTTGCATAAAACTAATCGGATTTCCGGCCCCGCCAGTCCGCCCACCTCGAGGGATTCGTGTGCCTTCGGGAGCCACCAGCTCGTACAACACGACGTCGTAGTCTTTGAACACTTCGTTAAGCGTCTCGAAGTAAGACCGTTCGCCGATATGAACGGCACCGATCAAGTCGACCGTTACATCTTGTTGAGAGGACTGGTAGCGAGCAATCGAAGTTTGCAACGCCTTCAGATGCTGACCATCTTGCGTCAAACGAATGAACTCGATGGCCTGCTGTTGCTGGGCTTTCGTCTGCTGGCCCTGCGTGCCTTCGGGGAAGGCAATCGTTGCCAGTGCAGCACAAATGGGAAGGAGGTATCGGTACCGTTGATTCATCTAATACACCTTGAAAAAACAATCAGTCAGAATCCATTCGTTTAACTCATGACAGAATTGCAGATATTCCGCTGCGAATAGCGTAAATTGCACAAATTGTGCCAATGCCTTTCAATCCAGCGTCAAAAATTGGCGAATCCTATACGGTTTGCCTAGAATTTGCGGAATCTGGGTCGGTACGCTACTCAACCCTCCCTCCGTCGTAACGCCTGCCTGGATATACTTTTAGCGTGACAATGTTAGTTGGGGAAAAGGGAACTAATGAAGAACGTGCAGGCCACGGCGCAGGCCATTATCAAAAACGTTGAAAAAGTCATCGTTGGCAAACGGCAACAGATCGTTTACTCGTTGGTCAGCTGGTTTTCTGAAGGGCATATTTTGTTAGAGGATGTGCCGGGCGTCGCCAAAACGATGCTGGCCAGAGCCTTGGCGAAAAGCGTTGGTTGCGAATTCAAACGCGTCCAATGCACTCCCGACTTGCTTCCTTCAGACGTTACAGGCGCGTCGATTTTCAATCAAAAGACGGTCGAGTTCGAGTTCCGTGAGGGACCGCTGTTCGCCAACGTCGTGTTGGCCGACGAAGTCAATCGAACGACGCCGCGAACTCAAGCCTCGCTGTTGGAAGCCATGGCCGAAGGTTCGGTCAGTGTCGATGGTACGACTTACCAGTTAACCAAACCATTCATCGTCATTGCCACTCAAAACCCGGTGGATCACGAGGGCACGTTCCCTTTGCCGGAAGCTCAGTTGGACCGCTTCCTGATGAAGTTCAACTTGGGTTACCCGGCCATGCAAGACGAACTGGACATGCTTGGCAAATTGCAGATGCAGCACCCCATCGATACCATCTCGCCAGTCGTTTCGGCGGAACAGATTCGTGCTTGCCAACAAAAGGTGCGATCGGTGCACGTGGACCCTAAGGTGCAGCAGTACATTTTGCAAATCGTGACACAGACTCGCGAGAACGAACATTTGGCACTGGGCGGTAGCCCTCGCGCGTCCATTGCACTGTTTCGCGCCGGACAATCTTTGGCGGCGATGCGCGGTCGCAATTTTGTGCTGCCCGACGATGTCAAAGCGATCGCCGCACCAGTGATGACTCACCGCGTCATCCTGAAACCCGAGAGTCGGTTGCGTCGAATCACGGGCGAGCAGATCATTAGCGAACTGCTGGAACAAATTGCCGTCCCAGTTTTAAGTGACGAGGGCAACGAGGCAAAATCATGATTTTGTTTCTCTGCCTTTTGTTTTTAGCAATGGCTTGGCTTTTGAATTTAGGAGTGTTGGTCTACGCCGTTTACGCTCTGACAGCCGTCCTGTTCGTCAGCCATTTTTTCACAACGGGTTGGATCGGGTCTCTGAAAGCCGTACGGACTTGCCAAACTTTGGAGGCCGAAGTTGGTCAGTCGGTGGCCGTCCGGATCAATGTCCACAACACGGGCCGATTAAACATCACCTGGGTTTTACTGGAAGACGTTCTTAACAAATCAGATATAGCAGAACGCGGTACCGCGTTGGAAGTTTCAGGCCGACGTATGGAGGTCACGGATTGCAAGGCCGACGGGCAATTGCAAATGATTTATCAAATCAAATGTTTACGACGCGGCTACTTCCAATTGGGCCCCCTGGTTGCTGAAACGGGTGACCTGTTTGGTTTGAACCGTCGTTACCGAGTGCTGCAGAGCCCTCAATATTTGTTGGTTCTACCCAAAGTGGTCTCGCTGGAAGGCTACGATATCGCATCGCGACGCCCCATTGGCGAAATCATTATGTCGCACAAATTGTTCGAAGACCCCACTCGCATCGCGGGAGTTCGACGATATCAAAACGGCGACTCGCTTTCTCGAATCCATTGGCGGGCGACTGCCAGAACGGGTCAGCTGCAAAGCAAAGTCTATGAACCGTCGTCGGTTGCGGGCGTGACCTTGCTTGTGGACTTTCATCGGGACTCGTTTGACCCCGCTGATGAACCTGTGCGGAGCGAATTAGCGGTGACCTGTGCCGCCAGTATCACCAATGCGGTGCAGCAAATGAACCAACAAGTCGGCCTGTTCAGCAACGGCCGTGACGCCGCCGACCGCATTCGACAAGAGGGATGGCGCTCGGATCGTCGCACTCGTGAAGAGGCATTGAAGTCGGCAACCATGGATGACCAGAACACTCGCTTGCGTCCGGTGGGCGTGCCGACCAAAAGAGACGAGCACCAGGCCCGACAAATTTACGACTTGCTGGCTCGGCTTGAGAAGACCGACGGACTGAGCTTTTTTCAAATGGTGCAGGAATCTCAGCAACGCTATCCTAAAGACGCGTCGATTATCGCCATCCTTAGCGAAATCAACCTGGAATACGGTGTCGCACTAGGTGAACTGCGACGGCAGGGATATGCCGTGACGGCCATCGTTAATTGCTATGATGTTGAAAAGTACTCGCAGTTGGCGACCGCACTGTTTGCCGAAGGGATCGAGGCCCGGCACTTGCGAGACGAAGACTCGATCCGCGAAATCTGCACGCGGCAGGTGCATTTAAACTATGGAATCTAAATCGTGTCGAGGGGGTACGGGTTTGGCTAACAGCGATAACTTGCGTTTCGACCAACCGGCAAGGATCTGTTTGTGAGTAAAGTTTACGATTGCATTGTGCTTGGCTGCGGAGCCATTGGCAGTGCCGCTCTCTATTACGCAGCTCGCAAGGGGTGGCGTGTTCTTGGATTGGAGCAGTTTCGACCGGGCCACGATCGAGGCAGTTCGCACGGTCAAACTCGTATTATTCGACAAGCTTATTTCGAGCACCCCGATTACGTGCCTTTGGCTTTAGAAAGTTACCGTCGGTTTGCCGAAATCGAACAGGCTAGTAACGAGTCGCTGTTTTTTGAAACCGGGCTGTTACAGGTCGGACATCCCGACGGCATGGTGATTCAGGGAGTGCAACGTGCCGCAAACCAGCATTCATTGGACATCACAGAACTGTCAAACGCTGACTTGGCCGCCAAGTATCCTCAGTTTCAATGTCGAGCATCGGACGTTGGTCTGTTTGAGAAGGTCGCGGGCTTCCTGCGAGTCGAAAAGTGCGTTGAGACGTTTGCGCGTCTAGCCACTGAATCCGGCGCCGAATTGATCTGTGGTACCCGAGTGCAAAGTTGGCAGGATTCACAAGTAGGTTTCACAGTGACAACGGACAGCGATTCGTTTCACACGCGACGTTTAATCGTCACCGCCGGAGCTTGGACCAGTACCTTTCTACCGGCGGAATGGTCACAGCTGAAGATCGTCGCCAAACATCAACACTGGTTCGATGTGCAGGACGACCGATTGAACTTGGATGCCAATTGCCCTGTGTTTTTCTTCGAAACCGACGCAGGTTACTTTTATGGCTTTCCAAAAATTGACGAGCGTGGTTGCAAGCTGGCCGAACATTCGGGAGGGCAGGGGGTTGAATCTGCGGACACTTTGAATCGCGATTTGGATATGGCTGACTTGCAGCGAGTCCAGGACTTTATGCACTCGACACTCAACTGTCCCCGAGGCATACATAAATCACATTCAACTTGCATGTATACCATGTCGCCCGACGAACACTTTATTGTTGATGCTCATCCTGAACTTCTCAACTTAGCATTCGCTTGCGGTCTGTCCGGGCACGGTTTCAAATTTAGCCCCACGCTGGGGCAAGCATTGGTGGATATGGTGGACGGTGACCGACGCCCCGATATGGACTTTCTAAGCTGCCGGCGTTTTACCACGTCGACTTAGCGTTGGCCGGCCATTTTCACGGACCCACTGAATACGGTTTTGCCCGCATTCGATTTGATAGGCTTTAATAAACAGCGGCGGTTGGGTTTCGCATTTGAGCGGTTGGGTTTCGCATTTGAGCGG
>CAZJBW010000067.1:5107-9832 GCA_964543985.1 uncultured Pirellulaceae bacterium
GCGGTTGGGTTTCGCATTTGAGCGGTTGGGTTTCGCATTTGAGCGGCTTGGTTTTCGCATTTGAGCGGTTGGGGTCGTCCGAATATGGAATTTCGCTATTATCAAATCCTTGCCTGCTCGGTGGCTGATTTCAAAAATGCAAACTCAGCATTTCACAGTAATCGAAGCACTCTTAGACCAACCCGGCTTAATAAAGAACCAAGAATGAGTTTGGAAAATCAAGATGTAATTGTGATCGGTTCGGGTCCAGGTGGCGAAGGGGCTGCGATGCAGCTAGCCAAAAGTGGGTGCCGAGTGCGGATCGTGGAACGGTACTCGAAAATCGGAGGCGGCTGTACGCACTGGGGCACCATTCCCAGCAAGGCATTGCGTTTCTCAATTTATCAACTGACGGAACTTCTTAACTTGCCATTAATGAGAAGTTGTGGCGTGTCAGTAGATTTTTCAATGGCGGATTTGAAGTCTCGTACCGAATCGATCGTCGGGCAACAAGAATCGTTGCGACGTGGCTTTCTGAATCGAAACGATGTCGAGATCATTCACGGTGAGGCCAGCTTCGTTGACCCTAACACCATCGCGATTGGCAACAAGACCTACCAGGCTAACGCGTTTGTGTTAGCCACCGGATCACGTCCCTACCGGCCCGATCACCTGGACTTCAACCATCCCAGAATCTTCGATAGCGATTCCATTTTGTCTTTGGATTTCAAACCGCGCACGATGACGATCTATGGAGCAGGTGTCATTGGTTGCGAGTACGCTTCGATGCTGCGACATCTGGGAATCAAAATCAACTTGATCAACAGTCGTGATCGCCTGTTGGATTTCCTGGACGACGAAATTTCAGATGCGTTAAGCTATCACATGCGCGAAAACGGGATCGTCATCCGGCATGACGAAAAGTTTGCGCACGTCAAAACTCATGATGATTCCGTAGAACTACACTTGGAAAGTGGCAAGGTTATCAAGGACGACATTTTCTTATGGGCCGCCGGTCGAACAGGAAACAGTTCGGCATTGAATTTGGACAAGATCGGGTTGGAAGCCGATTCGCGAGGTTACGTTTCTGTAAACGAGCATTACCAAACAGACGTTTCGCACATTTATGCTGTCGGCGATTTGGTTGGCATTCCTTCTTTGGCCAGTGCGGCGTACACACAGGGTCGGGCCGCAGCCAATCATTTTCTGGGGAACATGGACGATGTTGATGCTTTGGGCGAAATCCCGTCGGGTATATATACCAGCCCTGAGATTAGTTCGATCGGCAAGACGGAGCGTGAATTGACCGATGGCTGTGTGCCGTACGAGGTTGGCGTGGCCCATTTTCGGTCTCTGGCTCGCGCCCAAATTCTCGGACGTCAGGTGGGGATGTTGAAGCTGCTTTTTCACCGCGAGAGCCTGCAGGTCCTTGGGATCCACTGTTTTGGAGCCAATGCTGCGGAAATCATTCATATCGGCCAAGCGGTGATGGAACGTCCAGAAGGCAACTCGCTGAAGTACTTCATGCGCACCACATTTAATTACCCCACAATGGCTGAAGCCTATCGTGTGGCGGCTCTGAACGGATTCAACCGCGTGAAGTAGCTAACCTTGGTTCTTTCTAGTTGGCCACAAACGCTTGTTTGTTCGAAGGTGTTGGCGACCATACCGAATACGGTTTATACTGCTTTTATCGGAAAAACTGCTTTTAATGTAATAACGAACCATGCCACAGTTCACAAAAATGTGTATACAGAAAAGTAGGTTTCCAACTAAAATAATTCAATTGGAAGGCTGCTTTTCGAGTACTTAGAGGCATTCGAATCGCTTACTTAGCAAGATTGATCCCCGACGGATCTGCATTTTGCCCTGATTTATTCGCAGGGACACTTTTATAAAGAGGCTTGGAATGGGTTTACCAACCGTCAATTTCGAAGATTTCAACGTGTTGCTAGGGACTTCGGAATCTGCAATTGAGAACATCAGCGCATCGGATCCCGATGGCAACCCGGTTACTCAATTGCGATTCATCGACCTAAACGATGACCCAGGTTCGATCTCCGCCGTTTTTGACGGCGATGTGATCGAAGCAAACGTTTGGACCACCATCGACTACGCCGATTTGAATCTATTGTTTTTCAACTCGGGCACTACGATCCAGCCGAACGAGTTCCAATTTCAAGCCTTTGCAGGTGGCGAATTTGGTAACGTCGAATCTGGCTTTATTTTCGGAGTCACACAAAACCTGACTCGCCCAGTCGTTGCCGCCACTGATTTCAGTGTCGTGCAAAGCGAATCAGTTTTGCTTTCAGACTTCATCTCGGCAACTGACGCGGACGGTCACCCGATTACTCGTTGGCGATTATTTGACGCCAACGGCGGTGCAAGCTCTGGTCAAATTTTTGTTGATGGCGTTGCTTTAGAAGCAGGCCAGTGGAACGGCATTTCTGCTGAGCAGTTTGCTACCGCCCGCTTTGTGGCCGGTACCGCTGCTCCGAACGTCGACCCATTGTTCATTCGCGCCTTCGATCGCAACGATGGCGCTGGTGCCAACGGCTTTGGGCTTTGGAGCCTGCCAGTCCGCATCGAACAGAGCACGGCCTTGAATGTCAATCGTCCAGTAGTTATCCCAACCGAAACGCAACTTGCGACACGAGAAAGTCGCCCGCTTAGCGAACTGTTTGCTGGCTCTGATGCCGATGGCAACACATTCAAACGTTTCGAGTTCACAGACACGTCACCTCACGATTTCTCAGGTTACATCTCGCGACTTGGCGAACGATTGCCTGCGAACGAAACCATTAGTGTTGACGCAGCGGATCTGGCGGAATTCGAATTCGTTTCTGCTGAACGTTCGTTCAACGAGCAAATTCGTGTCCGCATCTTCGATGGCAACCACTACAGTGACACCGGAACCTTCCGAATCCAAACGGCTGAAAGACCTCGAATCGGTACTACCACAGACCTGTCGATCGTCCGAGAGCAGCTGGAATTCGTCGATGTTTCGGAATTGATTCAGCAACTTGACGATGGCCCATCGTTTACCAGCTTCCAAGTCTTTGACGCCAATACCGATCCGTCCTCTGGCGTATTCCGCTTGGGAACCGAAACGCTGGAATCTGGAGTGGTTCACTCGTTAACCGAACAACAATTCTTTGATTTGGAATTTCGAACGGGTGTCTTCGAACAACGCAGTCAGGACGAACTCTACTTCCGAGTTGGCAACGGAACGTTCGAAAGCGATTTCACTCGAGTCAACATTCGCACCGAGCCTGAATACATTGATTCCTTGATTGAGGGTAGTAGCTGGTTGGATTTCCGCGAACCTGTAAACGGTACGCTGAATTTGACCTTTAGCTACACGCAAAGCTTCCCTGATCAAGGTGGAGCTCCCGAAGAAGAATACATTTCGGCTTGGCCAGAACTTCGTCAATTGACCAGACAAGCGTTCGAGAGCATTGAACAGTTGGTGAATATCGACTTTGAAGAAGTGCCAGACACACAGGTTGGACCAAACGGTCAAGGTGGAGACATTCGAATCTCGACCTACTGTGAATGGCCATCCGATGTTCGTGCGTTCGCGTTCTTCCCAAACGCCGGCGAAATCGGTGGTGACATTTGGTTGAATCGTGCTCACGTGGGCAACTCGGCTGAGTTCTTTACCGGTGCCAGTGATCCGCCTTGCGGACACCCAGACGACGATCCAATGACTCCAGATCCTCCTGGATTCACTACTCCGTCAGACGCTTGGGACCGAGGGTCACTGAATTACACCACGTTCATTCACGAACTTGGTCACTCTTTAGGCCTAAAGCACCCGTTCGAAGGCTCTCCCGTTCTGCCGGGCGCTACTCAAACCAGCCAATTTACTGTGTTGTCCAATAATGCTTTGGCGATTCCTGAATATGGTTACGGATTGTACGACATTGCTGCACTGCAAGAGATTTACGGAGCAAACACGACACACGCTTCTGGCGACAATGTTTATGACATTGATTTTTGGCGTGGAAGCTTCAACCGAGTCGACTCAATCTGGGATACTGGCGGAATTGATGTCTTCGACGCCAGTGCCTCAAACCTGGCAGCTATCGACTTGCGTGATGGCTCGCACAGCTTTGTAAACCAAGGGGCTTTTGCAATCGCCTTTGGTGTCACGATCGAAAACGCCATCGGTGGTAGCGGATCGGATACTCTGATCGGTAACGAAGTGGCCAACGAACTGTCCGGTGGACTTGGAAACGACACACTGGAAGGTTTCGGCGGAAATGACTTGTTGTCTGGTGGAGCTGGTAGTGATCGCTTCATCTTTAAGAACAACGATGGTGACAATGTCATCAACGAGAACCTGGGTGGCGGTCGAGATACTATCGGTTTTGGTTTGTTCCTTGGATTGGACGACTTGACCGACGACATCTCGTTTATCCGAGACGGGTTTGACTTGACTCTCGATTTCACAATCGACAATGGTATCAGCCGTGGATCAGTTCGCATTGAAGAACAAGCCTTCGGACGAAACCGAATTGAGACTCTGGACTTATTCGGAACCGAAATCGACTTGGAACACCTGTACGAAGTCTCAGTCGAAGGCCGCAACAGATTTACGCTGACCTCAGAACTTGGCGATCACGGTTTCCTAGTGGCACCCGTCTAATCGATTCGTTTACCGAACACTGAACCAACCAAAAACGCTTTGCGAGTCTTTCGCAAAGCGTTTTTTTAGTGCTTCATTCTTCTCGATGGCAGGAA
>CAZJBW010000067.1:9932-30408 GCA_964543985.1 uncultured Pirellulaceae bacterium
AAGGTTCGAGTCACGAAGTTGAAGAACAAAAAAAGAGAGCCGTCCATAGACAGCTCTCCATTTTGTTTGTTTACGATTGACTGCTTACCAGTCGTTTCCGTCTAGCGGGTTATTTCCAGTTGCTGGGTCGAGCGAAACGGGAAGCGCTGCGAACTGGTATACGTGATGGTGCCGCTGGGACCACTTGAACCTGACGAGGATTGGGTTGAACTGTTGGTCGAATAATAACCTGCGGTGTCACAGCTGGTTCGGGGTTATCCGAGGCGACTTGTTGTCGTCTGGCGGGCATTAGGCTGCGAATTCGATCTTGCAGAGTACGACGCACACCGGCACCCTGGTAGTAGTCGGCGGCTGGCGTGGGATTAGTATTCTGGAACGGTTGTTGAACGTCTGGCGTGGCAGGTTGCGAATGCTGAGGTACCACGGCTGGCTGCGCTTCAGGAGCAGCTGGTAGTTGTGGCTTCACCACTTCCCATCGACATCGGCAGCTAGGGCACTTGTATTTCTTGACCTTCAAGATCTTAACGGAACGAACTTCAGCACATTCACTTGAGGGGCAACATTTGTGTGGTGCATTTGGATCGCAGCCCGCCTTCTTGCAAAGCGAACAGTTGCTGGTGGGACATTGCCCACTGTCACAACATCCGCCTTGCCCGTCACAGCCGCCTTGCCCGTCGCACCCGCCCGAAGAGTTACCATCGCAGGCACCATCGCAACTGCCACCGCAGCCACGAGTGTTTCCTTGCTTCCAAGGTGGAACGACTTTGGGAATACAGATCGTTTTGACATCAACCTCGAAGCACTCCTTTGTCTCCTCGATTTGTTCTACTCGCACTGTGCAAGTTTCCTCAGGAAAACACTGACTGCAATCGGGGCAACGGATATCGCAGCCCGCTTGCGGTGCTGCCACCACTTGGCTGGAACAATGAGCCTGCATCATGAACGCCAACATTCCGATGACGAGACTGGTTAAAAATTTTTTTGAATTCTTCACGATTAAACCTGAGTTTTTTGAGTGATTACTGGGTATTCGTTGAGTTTGAGGGAGCGAACGTCGGTTACGCTCGCTCTAAAAGTCGACCATGAATCGAGCACCAAGAATTTGGTAATCGCCTGCGATCGTTGATGCACTTTCGATGTCACCGACCAGGTAATTGAATTGCATGCGAGCATAGGCGTTCCAATACCAGTTCAACGCCAAGGTCAGTGATTCGCCCCGCCCGCCATCGATGTCTTCGTCAGAGAAATCTGCAACGGAATAGCGAGCAGCCACTTGCCAAGCGCCTAGTCCGTTTTGAATGAATCCATCGCAGTCACAGACTGAGAAGAAGTTTTCAAATGGGACGGGTCGTCCTTGAACACCGCGACGACGATCCCATGGCATGTGTTCGCCTGTTAGGAAATACGCAGCTTGGATGTATCCACCTTGGAAATTCAGCTGTGGGCCAAAAGCCGCCAATCGATCGACTCGCAAATTCTGGTATTCGCCAACAATTTGCAATGGACCGACGTTCAATACACCTTCAATGGCACCTAGAGTCGTTGTGTTGGCACCAAGAATTTCTCCAGTATCCAAGAATCGATTATCAGTTCGGGCTTCTGGGCGAGTCCGGAATTGAGCCGCATTATCATCCGGATCTGCAGCTAAACCGTTAGGAGAACCATACGATCCAGCAATCGCGAAGTGACCATAGCCACGCCCATCGCTGCACTCATCCCACCACCATGTGGTCGCCCAACGAGCGGCTACTTCGGCTTGATAGTTGTCCGAGGTGAAGCCATCGGTTGTTTGCGTTAGTCCCTGGTGGTAAAGACCGTATCGCCAGTTGTGCCGTAAGTCCTCTGAAACGCCGTAGCTAACGATTCCTAAACGACGCGAATCTTCATTGAAACCCTCAACAACAAAAGGTCGTTCAATGAACACATTGTATCGTGAACTATTAAGGTGATCCAAACCGTAAGGACGCTTTTGGTTTCCGATTAAGACTGTCTGAAAAACTGGCAAATGTTCAAAACCAAGGTAGACATCGCGATACGAAGGATCGACTCCGCCCGCGAACTCGATTTCAATTTTGTAAACCGTGTTGTAATCAATTTTTCCAGCTACTCCGAACCGGATGCGTCTAAAGACAACACGGTCTTGAGGGTCACCACCTTCGAGAGCTGCAATATCTGCACCTTCAGATGGAAAATTCCAATAGTCCAAGTGAACACGACCGGATAGTTTCATCCTTGTTGCGCCATGACCACTTTTCACATAGTTGTCAAAGGTTGCGTCAATGTCTCCGATAGCGTCGGTGTTTTCAGTCAGGCTATCTTCGATCGTTTCAATTCGCTCTTTGAAACTGCCGTCTTCTTGGTCGTCTTGCAGTCCAGAAGCGATTTCTTCCAGTTCTTTCAAACGCTTATGAAATTCGTCGAGCTGTTTGGCAAGCACCTGCTCGTTAGAAGTTGGCTTGTCGTCTTCTTCCTGCTGCCTAAAAGCTGAAAAAGTTGCCGTTGCGGGCGCAGCCGGGCGAACGAGGGGTTGTTGACCAGCCCGAGTGATTTGCGTTTGACCACTGAGCATTGCTGTGGAACACACGGTTAGCAGTAGGATCATTGTTGTGCGAATGATCATTTTCGGATCCTGCGGATTAATCTGATGGTTCCCGAAATTGGGTTTACTTCAGATTTCGGGAAGAATCCGTGTTTTCCTTGAGTGCTGGTTGAAGTGTTTGGACTGATGGCAACAAAGAATCAGGAGATCGCTTGTTGCATCCCGAACCATCGTTACAAATTGACAAAGGTGCTAGCTGTTGCTTTTCAGTCTGCTTGCGATTCGTTCAGCTAATTCATCCATTTCAGCATCCGTAAACTTTGCTTCGTTTACCTGGCTTTTTGGAAACGCGCGAGGCCGAGCGCCAGCCGTTTCCCACGTGTTGCGAAAGGCTTGATGACCACAAACATTACAACCAGCATCCTCGCCGTAAATTCGAAGGTCCGAGTATCCCCACTCTTGTTTGTACTCCAGCAACTCACCGCAATCCTTGTCGGATAGGTAGTTCAAACCGCCCAACTGTTTTGCCAACATCAGGACTCGGCAGTAGGCATCCAAAATGTCGGTGTACCAAAACGCCAGTTGGCAAGTCGTGCCGAAACTGACCGTCCCATGATTAGCCAAAACAATCACATTGCAATCTTTGACAAACGGCAGAATGGACTGAGAGAAGGCTGGCGAGCCGGGTGTTTGATAGGCAGCAATCGGCACTTCACCAAGAAAAATCTCGACCTCGGGCAACACACATTGCGGGATTGGTTCGCGAGCAACAGCAAACGCGGTGGCGTGCGGCGGATGACAATGCACCACCGAATTCACGTCTGGGCGTTGGCGATAAACTTCCAAATGCAGTTTGACCTCGCTGGACCGACGTTTTTGGCCAGAAATTTGTTCACCCTGCAGATCGACTAGACACAAATCTTGCGGTTCCATATCTCCCTTACTGTGCATGGTCGGCGTACACAGGATGCGGTCGCCCGTTAGCCGGATCGAGATGTTTCCATCATTGGCTGCAGCAAACCGTCGTTCGTCTAACCTTTTTCCAACTTTGCAAATTTGCGAGGCAGCTTCAGCGATCTCTGTGTCGTTTAAGTCGATAGTCACCAGTGTGGCTTTCAAAAACAATCTGATTAATCAACGCATTGTAAATTAAATCAGAAAATTCAACACCGTTCCCACCTGGGAAGGAAGCGCACGGGTAGACAGACATTTCAATGATTGGACCAGGCAGACTAAGTTGGCTGACTGCGATGACGGTTGGCCTGCGACCCTAACGCTTGTGAGAAGACCCTTCCAATTCAGCAGTAAAGCTGGGGTCAAAGATTTCCACAGGGATTCGCTTCTTGATAGCTTCCACATGGTCAGCGAACGATTGTTCTTGCTTCTCGGCGGCTAATTTGTCGCGGATTTCGGATTGAGTCTCTTCGAAAGTCACAAAACCAGCCTCTTGCCGATCGATGACACGCAAGATGACATAGCCACGTCGCGTTTCGATAATCTCGCTTAAACGACCCGGTTCAATTGTGAACAGAATGTTGTCTAAATTTTTGTCAACCAAACTATCTTTTGTAGTCCAACCTTGATTTCCACCTTCGGAAGCCTTAAAGCCGTGCGAGCTACGTTTGGCCACGGCGGGCAACGGTGCTCCGTACACCACTTCGTTCCCTAACTCAGAAATCGCGGCGTGAGCGGCTTCGCGGTTAGGGAATTTGTCAAAGCGAATCATCAGTTGTTCCCAATGCACTTTCGCCTTGATCGAGTAGTCTTCTCGATGATTCAAATAGTATTCGTACATTTCCCGGTGAGAAACTTCCGGATCGATATCGATCTTGTTTCGCAACATGAATTTGACCAGTTCACTCTCGATCCACGATTGCTTTACTTTGCGCAAAGATGACCCGAGGGCACGATAGTAGGCATCCAGTTCCGTAGCCGATTTGACTTCGTGGTTTTTGATTAGCTGTGGCAACATGCCCTCGTCAAACTGGCTTCCTGCCGTCTGGAAGATGTCATTGATGTTGGCACCTTCGGGCATACTATCCAATACGTCGACGAACAACAGTTTTGCTTGTACGTATTTAGGTAATACGCGGGGCAACAAATTTTTTGCTTCGCGTTGTTTAACTTCGATAGGGGCACTAGGAATGTGCCGGTCAACCAACTGCATCACTTCGACGGACAAGTCAGAAACGAAAATAGCGTGCCCACCAACGCGAGCCAATACTCGACTAGGTTCGAAAGCCGCACCTGTAATTGGTCGCCGTTGTTCATCTGCTTCTTCTTCCAGATGAGTCGTCAGTTGGATCTGCTCATTCACCTTGTCAGACGATTGAGTGGCTCGCTGCTGCTCGCTGGTCTCAATCACTTTGGTCTGACTGCCGCCCGGTTGAAAGTAGGGGTCAGCAGATTCGGAAACGCTACCAGATTGTGGTGCGCCAATTAGATTTCCATGAAATGTTGCGGCGATCAATATGATCAAAAACACTGATGACTTCATGTCTGTCCTGCTATCCGTGCCGTGAATTTCCGCTCAAAAAATAGAGCAGTCGATTTAGAATGACGCGAGACAATAGTGAAGTTAACCAGCAGGCTGCAAGATCGATTTTAAGAGAGCCATCAGTTGGTCCGGCGAAATCACCGTCTTTTTCAATGTCAGATAGGCAGTGCTATCATCCACGATTCGTAAATTGTAGCTGGAAGCCTCGGCCAATTGTTTCATGCGATCGGCATCGTGGAACCTGAGCCCCAAGAAATTGTCTTGCATAAAAACGTGGCTAACCCGCCAAACCGCTGCCTCCAACCTTAGCTCGGCCACTTTGATCAATCGCTTGACGGCGGCAGGCAGTTTCCCAAAACGATCGCGTAACTCGTTGCGAATCGCCTTGACTTCATCAAACGATTGCACTCGGTCCAGTCGTCTATACAAATCAACTTTTTGCTTGCTTTCAGTGACGTACTCGTCCGGCAAATAGGCCTCGATCGGTAGATCGATATCGACGTCTGCGTTAATTTTGGCGGGCAGCTTCTTCAAGCTGCGTACGGCGGTTTCCAACAATTGGCAGTACAGTTCGTATCCCACGGTCGCAATGTGACCACTCTGTTCGGTGCCCAGCAAGTTGCCAGCCCCGCGAATTTCCAAGTCACGCATGGCGATCAAAAAACCCGCGCCCATCTCGCTATATTGCTCAATTGCATGCAGTCGCTTGGCCGCGTTCGGATTGACATGTTTGTGGGGCTCGATCAGCAAGTAGCACCAAGCCTTATTTTTGTAGCGACCAACTCGCCCTCGCAACTGGTGCAAATCTGAAAGGCCATAGCGATCCGCTTCGTTGATAAAGATCGTATTGGCGTTTGGGATGTCCAATCCATTTTCGACAATCGTGGTTGCTAAAAAGATGTCGAAATCGCCGTTAATGAATTTGGTCATGGCGATTTCCAGTTCCCCTTCAGCCATCTGGCCGTGGCCAATCCCAACACTTGCCTCGGGAACAATGTGTTGCAGACGTTGCTGGATAATATGGATGTCTTTGACGCGATTGTGAACAAAAAAGGTTTGGCCGCCTCGTTCTAGTTCTCGCAAAACAGATTCGCGAATCAGCTTGTCATCAAAGCGGGTTACCCGAGTAGTCACGGCCAAACGATCGGCGGGTGCGGTTTCCAGATTTGATATGTCGCGGACTCCCACTAACGACATGTGCAATGTTCTAGGAATGGGTGTCGCGGACATGGTCAGCACGTCGATTTCGTGTCGCATGGACTTCAAACGCTCTTTATGCCCGACTCCGAATTTTTGCTCTTCGTCAATTATGACAAGACCACAATTTTTGAATTGGACATCTTTGGACGTAATGCGATGCGTCCCAATCACGATATCGATCTTGCCTTCCGACATTTTCTTGATGGTTTCACGTTGTTCGGCGGGACTGCAAAAGCGGCTGAGTTTACCGATATCGACGGGAAATTCTGCCATTCGTTGCTTGAATGTTCGGTAATGCTGTTCGACCAGAACCGTGGTGGGAGCCAACATGGCGACCTGATATCCGTTTTCAACTGCCTTGAAAGCCGCTCGCATCGCAACTTCCGTTTTGCCAAAACCGACATCGCCACAAAGCAACCGATCCATTGGCTGAGCCCGCTGCATATCGCGTTTGATGGCGTCGATGGCAGTTAACTGATCGTCGGTTTCCTGGTACGGAAAAGTGTGCTCGAATTCGAACTGCCAAGGTGTGTCTTCACCGTACGAAATCCCAGGCCGAGATGATCGCGACGCCTGAACTTCCAACATTTCGACAGCCATATCGCTGACGGCATCTTCGGCGGCCGCTTTTTGTTTTTGCCATGACTTACTTCCAATCTTGGCTAAACGCGGAGTTTGCTTGCTGGCACCAACGTAGCGTTGCACCAAGCCAATCTTGGTTGCCGGCAGATAAATGCGAGTCCCACCGTAAAACTCAAGCTCGAGATGCTCGGTGCGCTGCCCGTCTTTGTCCAAAACCTTTAAGCCTCGAAACCGACCGATGCCGTGTGCCAAATGGACGATCAAGTCACCGTTTCGCAAATCGACAAAACTGTCGATCGGTTTGGAATTTTTTCGCGATGTCTTGCGACGCAGATTCGAACGATTGAAAAGTTGATTCGTACCCAGAATCGCAGGCCCGTCCGGCTCCAAACGAAAACCACTCTGCACACACCCCACCGAATACGAAAGCTGCTGGCGTTTGGCAACATCGGTCGTCGATAAGATCTCGCCAATCCGATTGACTTCGCTGGGCGTCGTCGTGACCAAATGCAGTTGGCGATTGAATGCCATCTGGTCGACTTCACTTCGGATGTTGGCGATTTCACCACTAAACGGCTCTATCATACTGATAGGTAGTCGACAAAACGCGGTATCGGTACCTGGTGAAAGCCTAGCCGCCAGAGCAACCGCATGTTTGTTCCAGGCCAGCTGTAATTCGGACAGATTGAATAGCGTCACACCAGCAGCCCGCCGCTGGATCAACTCTTTCGATTCTCTTTCGATCTCCTGAGGTTCCATCAGAACGATCAACGAACTGTCGTCCAAGTAGTCCGTTAAATGGGATTGCTGTTGCGAGCTATCTGCGGCCAAGCCGGCAATGTTAATGCCCGAACACTTTTCGATGCTGCGTTGAGTTGTGGGCTCGAAGAAGCGGATGGATTCGACTTCGTCATCGAACAACTCGACCCGCACGGGTGTCGTCCAATCGGGTGCGAACACATCGATAATGCCTCCGCGTGCCGAGAATTCGCCAGGCAACTGCACCGCCGAAGTAATCTGATATGCGTTTTCCAATAGCCAAGATTTGAAGTCGTCGACATCCAGTCGCTGACCCGTTTGTATAGAAAATTCGCCAGCATTGATGAATTGAGGGTCGGTTACAGGGTGCGACAATGCTTGCACACTGGTCGCAATCAGGCGTTTTTGTTTGCGTTCGCGCGTGGCTGCCAAACTTTTGACTAGGCGTAATCGCTGTCCAAAACCTGGGTCCGCCGAAGAATCCTGCAGATTTGAGACGTTGGCCGTAGGAAACCGATCAACAGGCAACTCGGAAAATGTCGACCATTCATCCAGGAACGATTCTGCCAGTCTTTCTCCCGGGAAAACAAGGACAACGTCCCGTTTAAGGGTCTCAGCCAGAGACGCGACCAGCAGCGCGCAGGACGAACCCCAGACTGAATCGAATGATGCGGTATTGCCTTCTTTCAAGGCGGCCACGCATTCGTCCCAGCCGCTCGTTTGCTGTAACCAATGCAACAAATCGGGGAAATCGATCGTCGCATCTTGCTTGATGGACGTTTCGGCCATCCGGCTATCTTATTCAGCCGATCAAAAAACAGCTATACCGACCTATCAGATCGCCAAAAAAACATGCAGCGACATTTTGCACTCGAATTGGCTTCTGATGACACCAAAATTCAAGTGGTTCACGTCGCCCAACCAGTTTCCGGCCCTGCCGATATTGTTCCCGTTTTCACCGCCATCCAAAAATAGAAAAGATGATGGTAATTGAACCACTCCATAACGGTCCCTTGATTTTGAAACCAGAATGAGGCAATACAGATTGCGGGAAGCTTGGTCCCAGGCAAAGAAGGACCGGCTCTAAAATTTTTTACGAGACGGCGGATCCAGCAAGAACTTGCTCGGCCGTTTCACAAATGATTTGCATCGCCATTTGCATACGATCGATGTGAGTCCGCACGGCCAAGACGCTGATCCGCAAAACAAAACGGTCATTGATCGTTGTGCCCGTTAACATAACCTGGCCACGAGCATTAATTTCACGAAGCCACTGTTGGTTTAGTTCGTCGTTCGATTGGTCAGTACGTTCTTGGTCGACCAAACGAAATGCCAGAGTGCTTAACTGGGGCCGGGCCACCATTTCAATCTGATGAGTCTGGCACTTTTCGTTTAATCTTTCGCCCAACGACTCGACCTGCTGCGCCGCCCATTGAGCCAACCGCAGCTTCTCTTCCAACAAGTCTTGAAAGACCTGGATTCCATGTCGTTTGATTGGCAGCCACAATCGCAGTCCACGATTTTCACGAGATAACTCGGGGCTGATCTCGCAGAAATCTTCACGAAACCGCTCGCCCGTCATTTCTGGCATGTATTCGGATGTGAAACTGAACGCGGGTGAAAGATCATTACGATCCTTGACCAACAAACAGCCTGATCCGTACGGACAGAACAGGCCCTTGTGTGGGTCCAGCACAATGGAATCGGCCGTTTCAATGCCTTTCAATTTTTGCTGACCATGTTTGGTCAACATAAAGAAGCCACCATAGGCGGCGTCTACATGCATCCACGTTTTGGCTTTGTCACAAAGCTTTCGAATGTTTTGTAGATCGTCAACCGCGCCCGTGTTGGTCGTTCCCGCGGAGGCCACGACCATCATCGGTCGGAAGCCAGCTGCCATGTCGGATTTCATCATTTGATGCAACGCCCGCACATCGATCGACAGATCGTCATTGACTGGGACGATCTTCAAATTCGATTTGGGAATCCCGGCCATGAATGCCGCTTTGTTGACACAGTGATGAACCTGGTCAGACGCGTAGATGCATCCGAGTTGAAAATCGTCACCCATCGTTTTGACTCGAGCCGCCACGATGCCAGAGAAGTTGGCAATCGAACCGCCAGTGGTTAGGAAGCCACCTGAAGTTTCGATCGGGTAACCCACCAACTGGCAAAACCAACTAACCACCGTCGATTCAATTTGAGCCAGGAAGGGAGCAGCGACCCACACCGACGCGAAGCGGTTGGTGATGCTGCCGACCAAGTCACCGATCGATGAATCCGGCAAGCCGCCGCCAGGGATATACGCCAAGTAGCCAGACCCAGCCGTGTTGTAACTTTGTGGCACATAGTCGTCGATAACTCTGTCTAACAGCGTTTCCAAGTCGGTTGGAGCGGTCGGAATCGGCTCGACAATTTCGTTGGTAAACTTTTCCAGATCGCTAGGCGTTGGTTCGTGATGCGAAGGGTAGTCATCGTTGCGATCCAGGTGAGCTGCCAATCGGTCGCCGGCCATAGCCAAAGATTGTTGAAATTCGTCGCCCGAAAGTTCCAACGGCGATCGATTGGATTCGTTGAACGGCCATTCGGACAGGTCTACTTTCAGGTGCTGCTTCAGCTCCTCACTAGCAAACCCAGTCGCAACTTGCGTGGTTCCCGCGGGAAACTCGCTACGATCGGCTCGCAACATTCCGTCGGCTCGCGCCTGGATATAGTGACCGGTGTCCACATCGTAGGCCGTCAACCATTGGTCGCCGTAGCAATACGTATCGATCAACTTGATATGACCCAAGTCTCCAATATCGCCATCCGATTGCGGCGTGTGCCCACAGACAACCGTCTTACCAGAACCGTGTGGCGGCGGAACATAGGAATCACCGACATGCTGCCAGAACAATAGTTCGTCCGGTTGTTGATTCAGCGGCACGTACGGATCGTACGAAGCGTGCAGAAAGATGTGCGTATCCGTTTCGTAGTACGACTTGCAAAAGTTCAAAAAAGTTCGGTGGTGCATCGGCATATTGTTCATATCGCCGCCGTAACTGGCCAACGTTGAATTGCCGCCGTTGTACATCCAGAATTCAAATTCGCGTCGACTCTTCAACGCATTCATCATCATGATTTCGTGGTTGCCCAGAATCGGCACGATCGAACAGACAGTGATCAGTTCGGTCATGATGTCCAGAACTTCGGCGCTGCTGGGACCTCGATCAACGTAGTCGCCAAGCGTGATAAGCGTGTCGGAAGCTACCGGTTTGATCACCGCCAACAATGACCTTAACGCGGCCGCACAGCCGTGAATGTCACCAATCGCAATGGTTCGATTTGCCATAGATTTGGATAAGGCTGATGAGAGACTAACTTACAAGGGAATTATTTTACGGGCAGCGGCAAGAATCCGAAACTGGGAAACTAGTTCAGAGTCGGATTGATTTTCGGAACCTTTTTTTCTTGTCCAAACATCACCGATTGCCCAACTCGCTCACACGTCTTCCTATACAGTCGTTCGTGCTCGCCAAAGATCTCATCCACTTCTGCGGGCCAAGTGAACCAGCCGCCAACTTCCATTTCCGATTCCAATTGACCCGCCGACCAACCGGAATACCCACTAAAGACACGAATGGGTCCGGATTCAGTTGCCATCAGCTGATCCAACTTTTCACGCTGCAACGACAGGTAGACTCCGTCCATAACCGTCTGGTCAGCCAATGCCGCATTGGTGTGCAAGACCCCCAAGGGCCCTTCGACAGGTCCACCTATATAGATGGTTTCGTGTCGAATCAACGGTGCGTCGGAGACTTCGCTCCACACCTCCTGCAAACTAACGCTGCTGGGCCGATTTAGAATCAACCCCGACGCACCCTTGCCTGAATGTTCAAGCACCAACACGACCGACCGAAAAAAATTCGAATCGGGCAGCCGAGGCTCTGCAACTAAGAATTGTCCGCGTAGGCTCATGTTTCCGTTTCGCCAAAGACACCTGAGAATCTGGATACCCGTATCTTACCAATCTGGCTATCCCTGAACATTGACGATCGCCGGCCAGTGTTCGGAATATGCGTTTTGCAGTCAATTGACGTAGGACGATTGCAGATGTTTACAGACAACAGTCGCGTTTCTTCGGACTTTGGATAGACTAGGGCCATTGAAAAGCCAACATTTGGCGAAATGGCAAACGAATCGGATCGATCGATGGGACAGTTGAAAAAAGAATTACAGGTAAACCTGGCTAGGCAGGCCGACGAGTTTATCGAGTCCCGCGCCGCCGAATGGGTCCAATGGCGAAGACAGTTGCATCAAAATCCAGAACTGTCTTGGAACGAGGTCGAGACCACCGAGTTCATTCGCCAAAAAATTGCGGCAATGAATCTGACGTTCCAAACGGGTCCTCGTGGTTTGGGAGGCACCGTTGAGCTCGGGCAGACACCTGGCTTGAACGGCGACAGTTCGACGAACAGTATCGGCATTCGTGGCGATATCGACGCCATCCCCGTTCAAGAAGCCAACTCAGTCGACTACTGCAGTCAGAATCCCAGCATCATGCATGCCTGCGGGCACGACGTTCACAGCGTCACGGTACTAGCCGTTTGCGAAACGATCCAACACCTGCTTTTGGGGCCTCTCGACCAAAGTCAGTCATCGTTGCAGGATTTGTCAGTCCGCGCGATATTTCAACCTGCTGAGGAAGTCGCGGAAGGGGCGGAGGCCATGATTCAAGCCGGAGCACTGAATGGGTTGGATTCGATCGTGGCCATGCACGTCGATCCACTTCAACCGGTTGGCCAAATTGGCCTGCGTGACGGCGTTCAAACGGCTTGTTGTGACGAGATTCGGTTACGACTGACGGGGCCGGGTGGTCACGGTGCCAGACCACACGAAACCAAAGATCCGATCTTCGCGGCGACTCAGTTCATTCAATCGGCCTATGCGACGGTGAATCGAATGACCGATGCCAGGCACAGCGTCGTATTGTCGTTTTGTGAAATACTTGGTGGACACTCGGCGAACGTCATCCCCACGGAACTGACAATGCGAGGGACTCTGCGCAGCTACCACTCGGAATCTCGGACTGCGGTTTTGCGGCAACTGGCTCAAATCGCTACGGCTGTCGAATCGGCCACCGGCGTCTCGATCCAAATGGAAGAGGGAGTGCATGTCCCTTCGGTCAATAATTGCCAACATTTGAACCGTTTAGCCAACGACTGTGCGACCTCGTTTTTGGGCGAGGAGGCTGTGATTGCCGTCGAGCCCAGCTTAGGGGGAGAGGATTTCGCGTTCTACCAACAACACATCCCAGGCTCGCTGTTCCGCGTTGGATCGGCCGCCAAAAACGGTGATCAAGCGACCGCTCACCTGCATTCCCCGCATTTCGACGTCGATGAACAGGTGATCTCAGTCGCTTGCCGATTATTCGTGCGAGTGGTTTTGGCACGGCACCTGCAAGCCTCTTAGGTCACCAACCACTCGAAGTATTGAAAAACGGGACTTGGTCTCGACTGTCTGCTTCGTTAAAATGCGACGCTAACTTGCACGGGGATCTATTTACGATCCGCCCATTGAACAGGAAATAAAGATGAAGTCCGATATCCACCCCACCTACAAACAGGTCGTCTTCAAAGATAAGCAGGCCAATTTCTCCGTCTTGACTGGTTCGACAATTCGCACCGGCGAAGAAACCGTTAAGTGGGAAGATGGCAACGAGTACCCTGTCGTTTACGTCGACATCTCAAGTGCATCGCATCCATTTTACACCGGCAAGCAACAGTTTGTTGATACTGAAGGTCGCGTTGAGAAGTTCCGCAAAAAGTTTGCTGGCAAGTACGGCAACCTGAAGAAAAAGAAGGCGGAAGAACCAGCCGCCGAGTAATTCGCGTCAGGCAGTTCCATCTGTCTGAAAGATTGCCGAATCAAAACAAAAGAAAAAGCTCGTCATATCAGACGAGCTTTTTTTGTGCGCTAATTTTTTGTGCGCTAAACAAACTTGCGCTAAACAAACACAAGCTGGCCGGGTACCGATGGATTCACTCGGAAATCTTTTGCAACACTTGGCCAGCGACCATCCGAGTCAACGGATCGACAGTCGATTGGTTTTGCAACTCACGAATTTTGTCTGCGACGGGTGCCGCCGCCGGACCGATAGCTGCGATGGCGTCAAAGGCTGCCAAACGAATCGACAAGTTCGCGTGCTTCGTACGCTCCCAAAGAAAATCGAGTGCCGGTGCCGCCTCTTTGCCTAACTGCTCGATCAACAACAATCCGTTTAATTCAAATTCCACGGAATCGCGAGACAGTTTCACTAAGTGCTCCAAGGCCTCGTCAGATTCGCCAGTGATCTGCCACAACGTGACGGCGGCCTGTCCTTCCAGGTTGCTGTCAAAGGCATTCATCCATTCTCTAACCTTTGGCTCCATCATCTTTGAGCGTTCACCCAACAGGCCACTGGCTATCAAAGCACGCTCGCGCTCAACGACATTGAATGCACTCAATGATTTCTGCACGACAGGTAACGGATCGAATTCTGCAGTTTCCCCGATGGATGCCAGTGCCCAGACGGCAAAGCTGCGTTGCGAAAGCACTCCGTTTTCGACAAGTTCATTCAACGACGGCACGACCGCTTCCGCTTGACTGCCCGTCTTGATAATCAACCGGCAGGCAAACAGAGTGACATTCATGTCGTTGTGTTTCAAATCAGCCATGATATGAGGAATGGCCGCGGCGCTACCGTCAGAAAAACCAGTCAGCCCATAGGTTGCTGCAATTCGTTTTGGATTGAGCTTTTCAGGATCGGATGTCTCAGTCGACAAAACATCAACAAGCCGCTGTTTCGCCGTCACACAGGGGTCACCAATTGCATTAATCACACTGCAATATTGACTGAAGTGATTAACATTGGTGTCGATATCCAATTGATCTTCTAAAGCGGCTAACGATTTGACGCCCAATTTCATGAAAATTCGGTTAGCGACTCGCATGAGCTCGCGGTCGTTTTCCAACATCAGGTGAGACAACGGCACGACAAACTGTTCGTAGTCATCTAGATGATTGGCCAATTGAATCGCTGCTTGTCTTTTCGCGTTACTATTTGTCGTCTTCGAATCAATGGTCCTGACTAATGATGCCAAGTCATCAGTAGAAAATTCGGTTAGGGCATTCTGCTGCGTTTGCAAATCCGTTTCATCGCGATTTGACGCGTCTAGCTTGGCAGAGCGTTCTCTTAAAACAATCGCTTGCCCTTCAGCGGGAGGAACAATACCTACGGATCGATCGTTCGTGGATTCTGATGTACCGCCAGCTGTTTGCTCAACCGTTTGTTCAACCGTTTGGGATGCGCGGTTGCAGCCCGACACTGGACACACCAAGACCAGTAAAGCAAAGGAAACCCAACATGAAGACGCGAAACGATTTTTGCCGAGCATAGAATTTCCCTGAAGTAAGACAGTTCCATTCTATTCCAAATCCGACTACCAATCTATCGTCCAATCGTAGGCCAATCGCATGGCAGAAGCGATATCGCGACGAATACGGTCAATCCTGATCGGTTTTGTATGCACTGAATATGCGTCTGCAGCAATCACGGCCTCGGACATCTCTTGATTCAGTTCGGCAGACATTAAGATCACAGGCAACTGTTGCTTGTGTTGCTTGATGACTCGCAAAGCTTCCAAGCCGGTCATCCGAGGCATGTGGAAATCGATTAGCACCAAGTGAACTTCTGTGGTTTGCACCAACTGACAAGCCTCTTTTCCGTCACCAGCGAAAAGAGTTCGCACGCCCGAGGCGTTGAACAACGAACCCAACGAATCTCGCAAGTCGAGATCGTCATCGGTGATCAAGAATGTTGGTGTGAAGTTCATGGCTTCGAACAGGTTGGTTCAGGCAAAAACAGGCCGGCAGGAGATCAACGAGGCTTACCCTCAATTTTTCGTTCTTTTGCATCAGAATCAAATGCAATTTAGATGCCAAAACGAAAACGCCACGGAAGTAGGCGGTTTTTGTTGAAATGACCACTTATTGCAAAGATGCGGCCCAGCAACACTGCCAAAATTACAGGCTAACCGCCGACATCGACCACTTTTCTAGACCATTTGTCAGGCAATGCTGAACCTGGCAACGGGCTCCGTTTGGCGGAAGCATGCGGCTACTTTTCGTCGCCCTTGTGCAAGATGGCCATGAAAGCTTTCTGAGGGATGTCGACCGAACCGACGGACTTCATCCGTTTCTTACCAGCCTTTTGTTTGGCCCACAGTTTTTTCTTCCGCGAGATATCGCCGCCGTAACATTTCGCAGTCACGTTTTTCCGCATCGCCTTGACGGTTTCTCGAGCGACCACGCGGGTACCAATCGAGGCTTGGACCGCGATCTCGAACATGTGACGGCTAATTTCTTGCTTCAATTTCTTGGCGACCGCACGGCCCCGTCGCTCGGCATCGGCACGGTTGCAGATGATGCTGAGTGCATCAATGCGATTCCCGTTAACCATCATATCGACACGCACCAAGTCGGCCTGTTCAAAGCCTTTGAATTCGTAGTCCATCGTGCCATAGCCACGCGTGGCACTCTTGATTTTGTCGTGTAGATCGTAGATCACTTCGGCCAACGGTAGATCGTAGGTCAGCATCAAGCGAGTGGCACTGACGTATTCGGTGTTGATTTGAATGCCACGACGTTCCTGGCACAACTTCATGACCGCACCCACGAACTCTTCCGGCTGGATTAACGAAACACGAACGATGGGCTGTCTGAATTCCTCGATGTCGCCAGAATCAGGAACCTCCTGAGGCTTATGCACTTCAGTCAAGGTGCCATCGCGTTTCAAAATCTGGTAACTAACGTTGGGAGCGGTTTGTACCAAATCGATATCTGATTCGCTTTCCAAACGTTGCTGGATGATCTCCATGTGCAGCAAGCCCAGGAATCCACAGCGAAAACCAAATCCTAAGGCGTCGCTGGATTCGGGCTCGAATTCAAAACTGGGGTCATTGATGGCCAGCTTCGTCAAGGCATCTCGCAATTCGGTAAAGTCCTGACCATCGGACGGGAACAACCCGCAATAGACCATCCGATTCGGCTGGGCGTAGCCGGGAACCGGATCTGCCGAGTTGTTAACGGTGCTAATTGTGTCACCGATATGCGCGGCGTCCAACGACTTGATGTTGCAAATCAAGTAGCCCACTTGGCCAGCTTCCAACGATTCCGAAGCCGTTTGCTTGGGTTCAAAGTGACCCAGCTCTTGGACCTCGTGAGTATGGTTGGATCGCAAGAATTTGATTTTGTCGCCTTTGCGAACTTGCCCGTTCAACATCCGGCAATAAGTAATGGCGCCTCGATACTCGTCGTAATGAGAATCAAAGACCATGGCCTGCAATGCATCTTCACGTTTTCCTGACGGAGCAGGGACTTGATCAATAATCGCATTCAGCAAATCGTCGATGCCGATACCTGTTTTAGCACTCACACGGACACAGTCCTCGGCGGGCAAACCCAGCACCTGTTCCATCTCATGAGCCACTTCGTCGGCTCGTTGGTTAACCAGGTCAATCTTGTTGATGACCGGAATGATATGCAGATCGTGTTCTAACGCCGCGTAGGCGTTGGCGACCGTTTGAGCTTCCACGCCTTGAAACGCATCCACCAACAACAAAGCACCCTCGCAACAAGCCAGCGATCGCGATACCTCGTAGTGAAAGTCAACGTGGCCGGGCGTGTCGATCAAGTTCAATTCGAATTGTTTATTTTGGACTTTGGCTTGCATCGTCACCGCGCGAGCCTTAATCGTAATGCCGCGTTGCCGTTCCAGTTCCATATCGTCCAGCAACTGATCCTGCATCTTGCGCTTCGCGACCGTACCCGTATGTTCCAACAAACGGTCGGCCAGCGTGCTTTTCCCATGATCGATGTGAGCGATGATGCAAAAATTGCGGATGCGATCCATTGGGATCACATTTGACTTTTTCATTTTGCCGGTGGGTATTTCATTCATATCGCTTGATCATAAACACGTTTTGCCAAACCTGCTGCGCCAATCCAGCCGGCTGCTGAGCCTAATGTTGCAAATTCAATGTCGATTTGGTCTGCAATTCTCGAAAAAACACGAGAACGCACGTTCTGGTCGATGGACTTCAGAAATCGACGTCCCGTTTGGGATTCTGCACCACCAAAGTTCATCGCTCCGCCCAAAACAACCAGTTCAGGGTCCACGGTGTGTGCCAAATTGGCGATCGCTCGGGCCAGATAGTCGGCGGTCGAATCGACCAAGGCCAGGGCTGTCGGGTCTTGCTGCTGAGCACAATCGTATACATCGAACGCAGTTAAGGAACCTTGTTGGTCCAATAATTTTTTCATCAGCGAATCGGGATGAGTTATGGCCCATTCGGCAGCTCGATCCGCCACGGCCGTCGCACTGGCATAGGCCTCCAAATGTCCCGGCTTGCCACACGGACAAATTCGCGCGTCTGATGCGAATTCGACATCGATATGCCCGCACTCGGCCGCATGATCTACGGCCCCAACAATCAGTTGACCTTCGTAAATAATCCCAGCTCCGACGCCGGTCCCTAACGTCAACATCAGCAAACTACTTGGACGCCTGTTGGACTTGCCACACCAAAATTCACCAAAGGCCGCCGCATTGGCGTCATTGGCATAACAAACTGGTTTGCCAAATCGCTGTTCGACCTCGGCCTTAATGGGAAAGTTTCGCCAACCCGGCATGTTGACCGGGTCCAAAATCATCCCCGACTTGCTGTTTAGCGGACCGGGCGTCCCCAAGCCGATTCCCTGAATGCGATCGGCCCATTGGTCAAACCACTTTTGCGTGGCCGCTTGCAAAGCTTGCAACGTAACCGGTGGAGCACTTTCCGCACTGGTGGGAACCGTCAACTGGTCCAGAACCTGCTTCTGATCACTGATAACACCCGCCTTAATTGAGGTGCCGCCGACATCGAAGCCCACATACAAACAGTTTTCGTTTTCTGAGGACATGAGGGAGTAGGGCGGAAAAGCGTCGAAACAGTAGCGGGACTCAGGCAGATTTCGCCCGGTCATATTAAGCAGCATTATAAAACCCAACCACGAATTGTCCTAGTTCGTAACCAACTTTCAACGCTGGATTACAAGAAGCCCAAGGATGGCAGTCAAAACGGTGCCAAGTGGTTATACTTTTTAGTATCAGACGGCTGTGCCCACTCGCGCTGCAGTCGTGAGATTTCAGTACCACCGCTGAACTCTCACGAATCCAGCGGAAAGCCGCATTGCCATCCGCAGTTGGGCGTTGCGGCGCGAGACGGCTCCCCTACCAAACTTTGGATTCACTATGATCGACGTACCCTACGAACACGTTGAATTGCTAGAAAGTTGCCAGGATCGACTGGGATACGAATTCCAGGACCTGACGCTTTTGTATGAAGCTCTTACTCATTCTTCTGGAGCCCGTACCCGGTTGCGGTCAAATGAACGGTTAGAATTCTTAGGCGATTCGATCCTGGGCTTCATCGTCTGCGAGCTGTTGTTTCATCGCTACCCCGATTTGCTGGAGGGGGATCTAACTCAAATCAAGTCGGCAGCGGTCAGCCGAGCGACCTGCGCCAAAATTGGCCAGAAGATTGGACTGCTTGAGTTTCTGTTTATCGGCAAAGGGATGAAGCTCGCTCGTGACGTGCCCCAGTCACTTGTTGCCAACGCTGTGGAATCAGTGATCGCAGCCATCTATATCGATGGCGGCCTAATGCCCACTCGCAAATTTATCGTTGAACACATTGTCGAACAAATCCGCGAGATCGCTGACGGCGGCTTGCTAAAGAACTTTAAATCTGACTTGCAACAACACTCACAAAAGAGGTTTGGCGCGCCACCTTCCTACCACCTGCTGGAAGAATCGGGACCGGACCACAAGAAACACTTCCGCGTGTGTGCCCAAGTTGGCAAGGAACGATTCACGGCAGCTTGGGGAGCCAACAAAAAAGAAGCCGAACAACGAGCGGCCGGAAACGCATTGGCCGAAATGGATGGCCTGGAACCTCCGTTCGATCTGGTCGACTAACCAACATCTAAGCAAGTTCAAGCAATCTGGTTGCTCTGAAGAACATGAATGCCTGATGTTCGCATCTGGGCAATGGCAACGTCGACATCGCCCGACTGCAAATCCACGCCGCGACAACCATCCTCAATCAACACGGTTTCCAATCCTAGTTCCGCTGCATCGCAAGCGGTGAATTTCACGCAGTAGTCGGTTGCTAGGCCCAGGACAAAGACTCGCCGAATATTTTGCTGCTGTAAAAACTTGTCCAGCCCAGTCGACTTGAGTTTACCGTTGTCGAAGAAGCCACTGTAACTGTCAATTTGTTTGTCAGTCCCTTTCTTGAACACCACCGCGTGGTTTGGCAGCTGCAATGCCGTTGCGAATTCAGCGCCGCGAGACTCTTCAACACAATGGTCAGGCCACAGAACTTGCGACAAACCATCCAACTGAATCACCTGACCAACTTCGTGATCGGCATGCTGACTGGCAAAACTACTGTGATCGGCAGGATGCCAATCCTGAGTCGCAACGACGCATTCGAATGCAGGCATCAGGCGATTCGCTACCTCAATTACCTGATCGCCTTGCGGGACAGCCAGTGCACCGCCAGGCAAAAAGTCATTCTGAATGTCCACCAGAATCAATGCTGATTGAGCTGTTATCTTCATACGTCCCCTCGATGCTTGCGAATCAAACTGGTTTTCAAATCAAACAGCGACTTTTCCAATCCAACAGGATATTGGTGCGGATTGGAATATCGTTTTACACCAGGATAAAATTGCTGCAGTTGATTTTTGGCGCGGTCACGTGCTACCTCAATGGACTGCGGTTCTTGGACCCGCTGGCCATCTCGGAAAACTGGTTCCAACAAATCGATGTATTG
>CAZJBW010000068.1:0-30284 GCA_964543985.1 uncultured Pirellulaceae bacterium
CCGATGCCCATGCCCGGTTAAAAGCATGTGTTGAGGCGGAATATGTGACGCGTTAGGTTCACCGCATGAAGATATCAAAAACCATATCCATAACTGCACCACCATCACTCGTTTTAAATGGTTGCAAGATAGTGATCGCTTTCATGAATGGGTGACAGGATTGGTTTCGCAAGAAACAATCGTTGAAACGCCAAACAAAGTTGGCTCGCGCCATTGCTTAACATATCAGAAAAATGGGGTTTAAAGGCATTATGGTCGTAATCTCTTGGATTATGAATTTGACTTAGGATGTTTTTGACTAGCGACTGTTACCCAGGTTTTGCCATTCACGTGCCAAGGTTTTGATGGTGAAACGCACTTGTTCTTCGGTATGGCTGCTGGTCATAAAGAAGCGGACGCGAGTTTGATCTTCGTCCACTGCTGGGTGCAGAATCGGTTGAGCGTTAATTCCGTTTTGGTATAAGGCTTCTGACAGCCTTAACGCCAACAATGAGTTCCCAGTGATGACAGGGATGATTGGCGAATCATGACTGGGTCCTGTGTTCAGACCTGCTTCTTTGGCCATCTTCAAAAACAGCGCTGAAATTTTCTGCAGGTCTTTGACGCGTTGTGGTTCGGCACAAAGTTTCCTAAGCGAACCTAACGCTGCACCGACCAAAGACGGCGGCAGACCGGCTGCGAACACGAATCCGGGAGTGGTGTACCGTAAATACTCGATTAGATTCCGTGAACCTGCAATGAAGCCGCCGGCGCTGCCAAACGATTTGCTAAGCGTCCCCATCCAAACTTCCACATCGTCGCGATTCACGTTGTAAATTTCCGCCAAGCCACGTCCGGTATCGCCCAAAGTGCCCATCGAATGGGCTTCGTCGACGTACAACATGGCACGGTGGCGATTTTTGACTTCGACAAACTTGTCCAATTCGGGGAAATCGCCGTCCATGCTGTAGAGACCTTCGATTGCAATCAAGACCTTATGGTACTCGTTGCGGATGTCCTTGAGCGTGTCGTCTAGTTGTTGCCAGTCATTGTGACTAAACGGGCGACGTCGAGCACCGGATAGTTCAGCACCTTGAATAATACTGTTGTGAGCCAACGAATCGTGAATGATCAAATCGCCAGGTCCGACCAGGTGCCCGATTACGGACTCGTTGGTAGCGTGTCCACCGGCCATCGTAATGACCTCCTCCACACCCAGGAACTCGGCCAATTCCAACTCGAAAGTCTTGTGAATCGTTTTCTCGCCCGACACCAATCGGCTGGCGGAGACGCTGGTGCCAAATTCTTCGATCGCATCGATTGCCATCCGACTGACTTCTGGGTCGCCGGACATGCTGATGTAATTGTAGCTGGCATACGAAATCAACTCGTTGCCGTCGATAACGGTACGGTCAGCGATTTTACCTTGGTGCACGCTAAAGAATGGATTGCGAATGCCACTGTCGGACATCATCGTTTTTAGTCGAGCAAAGCGAAGGTATTCAGGCATCTGCTCGATCTTGTAATACCGTTCGGGAACTTCGCCTTCGAAGCGTTTGCGTGACACCTGTTTTTGTTGTCGACTAGTCGTCGACTTGATGCCACCCGTTCCGATGTGTTCTTGAACAGCTCCAGCGACCTCTTCAACCGTTTCGATTTCTTGAAGGACATCGTCGGGGAAGCGACCACCAAAGTGTTCTTCCAGCGAGTTTGCGATTTGTAGACGTTCAAGAGAATCCAAGCCTAAATCGACGACGATGTTGGTCTTGGGGGTCAAATCGCCCGCACGTTCCCTGGCGACTTCTCGAATGAAATGGCAGACGGTTTCAATGACCTCGCTGTCGGCTTCGGTTTGATGAACGGCTGCGCCGTTTTGATGAACGTTGTCCGCTTTGTCTTGCTGAGTGCTTTCCAGATTCCACCGCGCGACCTCCAATAAGTCGTTGTCCACATACCGCTGGCGGCAGGCATGACGTTGAACTTTGCCGCTGGATGTTTTAGGAGTGGATCCGCCGCGAACAAGCACAATTTCGTCAGGCGGAAGCTCGTGCTCCGCAATCACTGCCGATCGAATCTTCTGAATGACCTCGTTCCAGTCGGTGTCGCGAGATCGATCGACTTCACTAACAATCACTAATTGTTCACGTGTCCAGTGATCGACGGCAAAGGCAGCGGAACCACCTGCACGAATTTTGCGATGACATTCTTCGGCCGTAGCTTCGATGTCTTGCGGGTAACGATTGACGCCGCGGACAATAATCATGTCTTTCAATCGACCCGTGACGAACAATTCGTCGTCGTGCATGAAACCCAAATCGCCAGTTCGCAGATAGTGCACTCCTGGCTTTTCGGCTAATTCAGCACGGAAAGTTCGTTCTGTCTCTTCCGGCTTCTCCCAATACCCATGCCCAACGCTTTGGCTACGAACCCAGATCTCGCCAATCTTGTTATCGGGCAGGGCAATCTTTTTATCGGGGTCAGCGATCACCACCTCTTCGTCCAACAATAGTGCTCCCGAGCCGACCATGGCCTTGGCATTTTCAGCCGACGGGTCCACTGGGGTAACTAGGTGTTGCACCAGATCTTGAGAATCAAAATGTTTGATGACGGGCGGCAGGTCAGGGTTGCCGCCGGTCACAATCAAAGTCGTTTCGGCCATCCCGTAACAGGGATAGTGAGCTGTATGCTTGAAGCCGTATGGTTCAAATTTTCGACTGAAGCGTTCAAGGATATCAGCTCGAATGGGTTCAGCGCCATTGAAGGCCAGTCGCCAAGTGGAAAGGTCTAGTCCTTCGCACTGTTCTTCCGTAATTTTTTCGCAGCAGTGAGCGTACGCGAAATTGGGCCCGCCACTGATCACTGCTTTGTTGTCTGAAATGGCTCGCAACCAACGGATGGGTCGCGCTAAAAAGTGCGCGGGTGACAAGTAGCTGCTGGTCGTGCCAATATAGAACGAGCTGAGCACACCGCCGATCAATCCCATGTCGTGGTAAAACGGCAACCAAAACACTCCGCAATCCGCCTCAGTATTTTGGAATCCCGATGACGTGTACTTGCAATTCGCCATGATGTTGCGTTGGCTAAGCATCACACCTTTTGGCGAACCGGTGGAACCACTCGTGTATTGGATGATTGCCAAATCGTCTGGTTGAACATTGGAATCTCGCCAATCGCCCGCCAATTCGATTGGGATTTTTTCCGTCGCTAACCATTCCTGGTTAGACAAGTGACCGCAATCGATCGTCATTAACTCCCGTCGGTCGATGACCTCTTGAGTCGTCAGGGCGATCGATGTTTTGGCGTCAACTGCGATCGTGTTGATCCGACCCATGTTCCGGTTGCGACGCGGAGGGTAGGCGGGCACAGCGGTCACTCCGGCATATTGGCAACCGAAGAAAGCGACGATGAAATCGACGCCGGTTGGATACATCAGCAAGGCCCGCTGGCCTTTCATACCCATCGAAATCAGCTTGACCGCACAGGCCCTAGCCCGCTCGTCCAGCTGTCGATAGGTGATCGCGTTGCTAATCGTGACACCATCCTCGAGAAACTGGTAAACGACTCGGTCAGCCTGGGCCGAGCACCAGTACCTTAGCCGCTCAACCAGAGTGGATTCGGGTGGGGAATAGGGATGGAGAAGTTCTTCAACCGACTTCACGATTGGCCTACCTAACTGTTTCTTTCGAGCAAAACCACATCGCGAATCGGAGGGACCGCGTAAGGTCTAACATTGGGGAACCTGTAATATACGAATCTGCTGGATTTCTGTCCAAAGGGATACACAGGAAAGGCACGGATTGAACGTTACGCGATGGAGTGTTTTTTGCAGCAAGGACTCAGGGTTTTTTGCTGTCAAAACTTTATCGGTTACGACGGTATCGCTTATGACAGATTTTGGACTTGTACGGGAAATCGCGGTTTCGGGCTAGATTCGTATCACTGGGCCAACAAACTGCCACGAAAATCAGGTCGTTTGGCTCGACCCGAATTTTCGGTACTACTGTGCGAGACAACAAAACTGTGGATACCAGTTCCACCCGAAGGGGAATGATGAGGGGTTTCCTTATTGCATGGGTTCCGCGAGAAAACGAGCGCCTCTTTTGCCGAAGCTAGTCATAGGATCGGTACCAACCATCCGCGCAACAAGGATGTTGTGGGCAAACAAACGTAAACTTGAGAAGTAACCATGGTAAAGTACTGCAGTTCCTGTTGGAGGAACGAACATCACGTTGTCCTGCGACCTAACGCGGTCACATACGGCATGTTGCTTGTAGGTACGTGTGGGTTGGCGTGGTTCTTTCGTCCGAAAAGATGTGCTTGTTGTGGTAAGGTTCGTTACCTGTAAGCACTGTCTGTTCGTTTGAAATTTGACGATCCGTCCGTGCCTCCTGCACAACATTGAATCTTCTACAGATACGCCCCCAGTTTTTGGCAGAGGTCTGCCGTTCGACAACTGTATCCCCATTCGTTGTCATACCAACTGATGACCTTGGCAAGCTTGCCGTCTTGACCAATCGTTGCAGTAAAGTCTGCCGCCACGATCGAGCTGTGAGGGTCATCGATGATGTCCGACGAGACCAGCGGGTCTTCCGCAAAAAACAGCACGCCTTTCATTGGCCCTTCAGAAGCCGCCTTTATTCGCTGATTAATTTCTTCGGCGGACGTGGACTTGTTTAGCGTCACGGTCAAGTCGACCACACTGCCCGAAGCAACGGGAACTCGCATAGCCATACCGGTTAGCTTCCCGTCCAATTCTGGAATGACCAAGCCAACCGCTTTGGCCGCACCCGTACTCGTTGGGATAATGTTGGCCGCCGCAGCGCGAGCTCGATACAGGTCACTGTGAGGCAAATCCAAGATCTGTTGATCGTTGGTGTAGGCGTGAACCGTCGTCATCAATCCAGAATCGATTCCGAACGAATCGTTCAGCACTTTGGCCACTGGGGCCAGGCAATTGGTTGTGCAGCTGGCGTTGGATACGCAATTCATATCTGCCGTCAATTGATCATCGTTGACGCCGATCACGCACGTAAGGTCTGGCGAATCCTTGGCGGGTGCACTGATGACGACTTTCTTTGCTCCTGCGGCAATGTGAGAATCGTAGCCCGGTTTGTCAGCCGTAGCTTTCCCGCGGAAGACGCCCGTACTTTCCACAACCACTTGCACGCCCAAGTCGCCCCATGGCAGTTGGCGCGGGTCACGCTGCTCGAAAATTCTGATCTTCTTGCCGTTCACGATCAGGTTTTCGGAATCGTATTCGACCGTGCCATCGAAACGCCCGTGGACGGAATCGTACTTCAGCAAAGTGGCTAGAGTTTTGTTGTCTGTTAGATCGTTGACAGCCACGACCTCGAACTCACTGGAACGCTGAATGAAATTTCGAAAAGTGAGGCGTCCGATACGACCGAACCCGTTAATTGCGACCTTGATTGACACGAATGATCTCCAACGATTCCAAAAAATGTCTGTTTTGCCAAATATCAAAAAAAAGAGCCACACAACAATATTCTTGAAGTGTGCACGCCCCGCAGGGTTTCAACGATTAGAATTTCAATGGCTCGAGTGTAATTGCCCAGTGGTAGATTTTGCCCAGTGGTAGGTTGCGGGCGGACCGACCGGTCCATTTTGACGAGCCTCTGTCGTTGGACGGATTATACTTTTGAACTAAATCAAGTACAACTCAAGAGTTATCTAATTCCAATAGTTCTGACATTTAGGACCGTTGGACTTTCTCTTTGACAACTGATTGGACTGACCGAAAGAACGAAGATGAATCGAATGGAACGGCTCAAACAGATGCTGCAGGACGATCCAAACGACCAATTTCTGAACTATGGCCTGGCTTTGGAACTGGAAAAGGCCGAGCAATTTGACGAGGCTTTGTCGATCTTTAAGAAACTGGTGGCCGCCGAGCCACCCTATGTCCCCGCCTTCTTCATGGCCGGACAAATGCTCTCGAAAATCGATCGTTCACAGGAAGCAAGGACCTTTCTGACCGAAGGCATCACCGCCGCTACCCAACAGGGCAACTCGCACGCCGCAGCGGAAATGACCGAGTTTCTGAATATGATCGAAGACTAGCGAGTGCAATTGGTAACGGTCAAAGCTACGAGATCAACTGTTAACGACCGAGTTGGTAGAGTGCGTTAAATGGGGGATGCCGTGCCGAATCGTCAGCCGCGCGACTGTCGGTGCATGTCACTGTTCTTGGATTCTTCAAACAGTTGTCGTTGGTCTAATTTTCGTCCGAATCCTATTTGTCTTTGATTTGAAACTCTTCAGATCCTGTTGTTGGAAATGGATGCTCTTTACCAGGCATCAATTTAGGTTTTCGCGGGTCAACTCTGTTGAATCCGTCTCTCAGCGAAGCGACCATTCTAATTTTCATTCCCGGTTCGACATCCAGGCTGAAATAAACTTTTGAGTCTTGTGCATCAGCAGAACGTTTCACGTGTAGTCTTAGTGTTGCCAACTCAATTACTTCACCAGCGTTCAATTGGTACTCACTCTCGGCAACCCAGCCTGAGAAGTGGCTATAGTCACGTGTTTCGACCAAAGGATTCTTTTCCGTTTGTGCGGGAGTTAGCTCGAAGTGAAACCGGTCTGTTGCTGAGGCATGCGTGAACGTGAGTGGTGTGTCGCTTGTGTTGCGAGCAAGCAACTTCGCCTGAACGATATCGCCTACCTCAAATTCGTTTTGCTCACCTTCAATCATAATTCCCGCCTGTAAACCATCATCGAAGGTTTCGCCCCACGAAGGTTCGGTGGCACCCATGGAGGGATCCTGGCCTTGGAAAAAGTCTTTTAGATCTACATTAGTGGCTGTATCAGATTCGAGTTGTACAACACGGGTTGGACCATGCTTCGAGTGATTGACAATTGCCGCGATAGAAAATGAACTCGCGGGCAGCCCTTCAATTTTGAATGTTCCGTCCTGATTAGTTTTTACTCGCACGGAATGGTCGAGTCGGCTGGATGTCGCCTGGTAATTCGCTTTCACTTCTGCACCAGAAACACCGCGACCGGTTTTGTCTTCCAACTTACCAGTTATCGTGCAGGTAGATTTGGACAGATCAAGAATCACGTTTTCGCGGGCTTCTTTGTTATCGGCGGCAATTTCCACAATGGCGAAATTGGCAGGTGATTCATTAATGTCTTCACTTGACCATCGTGAGTAACGAACGAAGATTCGGGCATCAGAAGGCAAGCCTTTGGCCGCAAACCGGCCATCAGCATCCGTTTTCGTCATGTGTGCATTGATAGACGCAGTTTGCTCAGTGATGTAGTCGATGGCGATTGGCAAATTTGCGATTGCTTTGCCATCTTCACCGATCACTTTGCCGGAAACAGTAACATGTTCCTCCATACCTTTGGTTTCCTCGTTGGAAGCTTCCAGGGAAATTTCGATCGAGCCTGACTGTTCTCGTTTGACATCAGGTTCGCCTATCGAAAATTTGATTTCGCCGGTCATGGACAGGTTGTGGCCATTCTCATTCATGCGATAGTTGCCCGTGGTCGCCCTGACTTGTATCCGCAGTGACTGACCTGGAGTTGCTTCGATTATTCGCCCAACTCGTTTTGGCGTTTTGTCCACTTTGCTGCCGCCGATTTGAATCTCAAACGGCACGTTGTAGAAATGGGTTTCGCCCGGTTGAAGACCAGCACCAACATAACCAGAAACCCATGGAATCCCCCATTTTTCGCCAGCAATACTGGCTCTTACTTCTTCGCCCTTCTGGTCGAGGATTGTAAAATCGTCCGGCATTGGAAACAAAAGCCTCGGCCATCCGGTTGATACTGGTTTTGTCCCGTTGTTTTTGACAAACAGGTGCAATCGAACTCGATCGCCGGGTTGATACTCTTCCTTCATCGGCGACAAGTAACCGCCAAGCGTCATGCCATCTGCGTCTGGTTTTCCCCAAGCGACGCTTTCGGGATCAATGATTTCGTCGGCAAACTTGTCGTTGCGAATCGAAAAGGGAACAAATCCATCATGTCCGATTGCCGGCAGATACAATTGCACGTGCCAAAAATGACGGACAACGAAAGGTTCCGACTGCTGGTTTGCGAAAGCGCTGAAGTATGCACCTTCCGGAATCTTGTGATTGCTTAGGATATCTTTGAGCGATTTGGCTTCGCTTTCATTGAGTCGTGTACTACCAGCTTTCCATTCGAAATTATGGATCGCAGTAATAACTTCTGCTTCTGTTAACGGCGGCTGGTGCACCCCAAGTTGCTGTCGGCGGTTTTCGTCATTGAATTCGTCAATCGTTTTCGCAAGTTGAGTATCGTGATTGTCTGACGAATCGGATACGACATCGGATATTGCGTTCTCCGTGATCGTTACGTCAGGATTCTTTACAAATGAAGTTTTTGTGGCGGTGACAGCGGATATTGAAAACACGAGCAGAAGCAAGATGGCGGAGCAGAACAGCGTCCAACGCGGACGTGCGATTGGTGTCTCTCCAAGCCTTAACTGCCTTTCAATTCTTCGAACCAACTGATTGGAACTGGTGCCGCGTGCCGAAAGTGCGGCGAACTGTTCGGTGTATCGTTCGCTTTGGTTTGGTAAACATAGTTCTGCAATTCGCAAAAGCGACAACGCGTACTCGACGCGCCCGACTCCGGACGCTGCCGCCACATCATCGCAGCAGTTTTCACGCTCGTTACTAATTTGCCGACTGATCCACCAAACGACAGGATGAAAGAATAGTACCGCTTCGACCGTTCTTTGCAGTAGTTGCATCAGCGGATCAAAGCGACGAATGTGCGCCAGTTCGTGACTGATGATCGCGGTGAGCTGCTGCTGTGTAAGACTTGTCAACATCGAGACCGGCATTAACAACACAGGTTTCCAGATGCCAACCACAACCGGTACCGCGACGCGCTCGCAAAAGAAGGCTGCCGGTGCTGCAGCCAATCCAATACGATCTGCAACTTTTGAAATCAGGCTTAGCGTCGCGCGATCTCCGACCAGCCTGGATGTCTTCCGCAATCGGATTCCCCGAAACATGGAAAACAGAAGTCGCAGCCCCATAAATGCCACACCCAACACGTAAAACATGGACAGCCAAAATGAAATGGGTTGCAGCCAATTGCTTGCAGTTTTTTCTGCATCATCTTTCAAGTTCGCTGCTGCAAAAGAAAAATCTGTTGAATTTGTAATCGATTGTGTCGGCGCAGAAGCTAACGAACCATCTTCTGCCTTAGCTACTTGATTGCTATTGATCAATATAGAGCCATCGGCTTCCAGCGGCTCATTAATTGCATTCAGGTGTTCGGCGGTTGAATCGATTTCTGCGGCGGAAAAAGGGATCACGGATGATGCGAACGTCAAGAATCCAACCACTGGCAACGCGAACAGAACGACAACCGCGAGCAGATATCTGTAGTTGGCGGATGAGTTTTTAAGTACCCGAAGTCCAACGGCTACGATAGCGCCCGCAATCATTCCTTGCCACAATAAGTGCAGCAGAGTGGTCGCCAGTATTCCCGAATAATGCTGCCAGTCAATTGTTTGAATCATTTCAAGTGCGTTCATGACTGATCCTTGAGTTTTTTGTTCAAGAGTTTTCGCAATCTTTTGATTTCGGCCTCGTCCAGGTCCTGAACATCAAACAGGCTTAACATCAAAGTTTCTGGGGAACCGTCAAACAATCGGTTCAGTAAATCGCCCAGCATCCCTTTGGACACATCCTGTTTTCGCAATTTCGGCTCGAAGCGAAACGCTTTGCCCGTGGTCGGCGGCAATTTTTCGAGCTGACCTTTTTCGACCATTGTTCCCATAGAAGTGATCACCGACGTATGAGCCAAATCGCGGCCCATGCTCGCTAATCCATCCCGTATTTCGCGCACCGTTCGTGGCGATTTTTCCCACAACAGTTTCAGGATCTGAAGTTCTAGTTCGGTCGGATTATCTGAAGCGGGACGCGGCATAAATCACCTAGCTGATGAATTTCTATTTAACTAGAATTTATCACGCACGCTTGGACAAGGCAATAGCCAATTTCTGGTTTTATAGAAATTGAAGACCGTGCAGCCTTGATTGCGAATTTTGATAGCGTGCAGGTGAGTTCTCAAGCAGGAAGAACACGTAGCAGGCAGAGATGGTTTACCATTAGATGGCAAATCAAAGTTCGTTTGATTAGGCGGTACATCTAAGAGCGCGCCCGAGTTAACCAAGGCTAGGATTTGCCTTTTTGTCCACCAGTGATTTAATCGACCAGCAGTTTTAGTTTCTCGGCGAAGTCCCCAATGGGGTCTAGAGTGTAATTGGCGCGAAGATATTTTCCGGCCATCTCGCCCAATGTTTGCCATTGATCGCGCACAGCCCATGCTCGTTCCAGCGCATCGTCTAGCAATGCAGGCGTCGCACTCTCGGCAATGAATCCGGTCTTGCCGTCCTCTAGAAGTTCACGGTTACGTCCGATCGCCGTGGCAATGGAAACTCGGTTACTCAACATTGCTTCTACGATGACCAGCGGAGCGCCTTCGTATCGTGACGGCAACAACAGTGCGTGATTCTCGGCCCAAATGTCGGCAACCTTGTTCTTGTAGCCGCAGTATTCCATTTGTTCATTGAGTCCATACAGTGTGATCAGATCTTCCAGTTGACGGCGATTCCCCTGGTCCGCTCCGTAAAAATTGATTTTGATGTTTCGTTGTTTCCACTTGTCTTGCTTTAGAACGGCAACGACGACGTCTTGCCCTTTCGACTGGAAATGCAAACGACCGACACAAGCGATATGGAATCTGTCCTGGACGGCAGGGTAGGCGGGGATTTCACTGGTTTTCAAGTTAAATGGGTTGGCCACGATCTCGTAATTGTCCAACTTGATCGCCAAATTGTTTTCCATCTTTTGTCGGTTCTCTTCCGACACGAAATAAACTCGCTTAGCATTTCGATACCAGGTTCGGTATTCTTCCAGGCAGTCGGAGTGAATGAAAAACGTGTTGCTGGCGCACTGCACGTTGATCGCGTAAGGGATTCCCAGTTCCAGACAGTCGGTTGCGACATCAATACGGTCGGGATGAAATCCCAAAGTTACTAAAACGGCGTCAGGCGCGGTGTCCTGTAACCACGACCGAGGGCAGCCGTTACGACTAGCGCCCAACAAAGACTTGGCTTGGGTTAGCTTCGATTCCCAAAAGGTGGTCGGTCTTTCTCGCAAATACAGGTGCCCACCGCTGTCTTGTAATTGCACTAGTTGTTTGGCGGTTTCGGGCCACCATTTGTAGTTGACGCAAACATCGGATCCGTCAATTTGCAACTTGCGCGCAGTTCGCCACCAGAGTTCTTCACTGCCGCCCCAAGGCATGCCAGTCATGCAGGAATAAAAGCCAATCTTCACGCCGTATCTTCCGAAAGAGTCGTTGAGGTGGGTTTGCCCGCTTTGTGAAAGTGGCCTTTTTTGAGACTGCCGGATGGTTGAGTGGGGCGTTCTGGCCGAGTCCGCTGTTGATCGAACCATAGGTAGTCGGTGTTGCGATAATTGTCAGCAGCAAACTGATAAACTCGATGCAGCAAAGGGTAGTCGTCGTAAAATTTTTCGCGGAGCCAATTTGGGACGGGTTCGTCGTAATCCGAATCGTTAAATCGATCGAGTTGGACATGCGGCTTGCCAAGGATTCGACCCAGGATCTTAATCGAGTGGTCTAAATCTTCTTGAATGCCAATGAATATGAATCGTTCACTTAGTTTTTGTGAATAGTTCTGCAGCGTCACATCTTGTGGCAAGTGGTTGTAAACCCAGTAGGGATATTCTTTCAGGTAATATTCAACGGTCGGGTATTTGTCCAGGATGTTTTCCTGTTTGCCACGGTACCAGAATTTGCCCTCGGCACTTCGTCGTTTGCAAAAGAAGAACATCGAGACCGCGATATCGAAAGGGTCTCGCAAGACCGTGAAATACTGATTGATTTCCGGGTAGAAATATGGCAACCCGTAGCCTCGCCCGTTATCAAAGTGACCGTGAATGCATTTGACGGTCGGCAACCAATCGCCATTGGCGTCCTGGGTTTGCACTCGTGGCAAAAGAATGTCTTGTGTTTCGTCCTGATTCAGCTTGTGGTACTGGTCGCCAAACCACTGACGCAACAGCCTGATGAAACTGGACCCTGCGCACTTGGGAATGTGCGTGTAGATCAGTGGTTGTTCAGGGTCGTAGTTTCGCATGCGTTTGTTCGTGATAAGCTGTGCTCGCCAAGCAATGAAAGCCCGAGATATCCGCAGTGTTTGTGTAAAGCTCCAAAATCGACTTCGGCAATATCAACACCGAAAATTGAAGCCGTGTTGAAAGGTGCTTCTCACACAGAATTTGAGGGCTAGTCGTGGTCTTGCTTAGAATACTGTTCGATTTGGTTTTGCAGGTCGTGAAGTTCCGATTTCAAATCATTGATCGTGGCCGCTCGGTTGCGCACCAACAAACGCAACCAGTGAATAAAATTGCGTAAACGTTGGTTAGCGGATCTCTGTTGAAAGTACTTTTCCGGGTATTGTTTCATTTCCAATTTGGCAGCGGCTAGTTCCGTTCGCAAGTGTTCCAGCGAAGATTCCTGAAACACCGGATTATTGGGGAACAATTTATCTCGACTTCCGCTTGGTTCTGGCATCGCGAACCCGGCGTTGGGGTGTCCCAAAATTCGGTCTGGCAGTGGCTGTTTGGATTGCCCGCATTGCACCATCGTTTCAATCAATTTCGCCATGCGAGGAGCTGCTGGTTCGCTGCCTTGTAGCGCGTCCTGCAAGAAACAGTTTTGCACCAACATCTTGGGACCAGGTGGATTCGCCAACTCGTGACAGACGGGTCGCACATCGGCCGAGTTCGCGATTCGCCAAGCCATGGGTGTTAATTGAGGGTGGTGATGGAAGTCCAGTATGGCGACCGGCAGCCCGAACGCCGCGGCTTCCAATTGCAAAGTCGATGGAGTCGTGATGACGGCATCGACCTTCTGCAAGACTTGATCGATGGGTGGCGGCCTGTTTTCGTATCCGTCGACTTGCAAATTCAAATGCAGTTCCTCGGCCATTCGGTATTGCACGTGGACCGTTCGACCATTGATGGTTTCAGTAGCATCCAGAAACGACTTGACCGTTTGCACAGCTTCAATCGTTACTTGACGCTGAGATTCGTTGAACCAAGGCGTCCGAGCGGTGGCAACTAACAAGCGAAATTCGCCGGGCTGTTCCGAAGGCTTAGCGGTGGCAGGCGAGTCGTCAACTAGGTGATCTAATCTGGGCAGACCAACCAGTTCGCACTTGCCAACATTGCCCCAGCTTTCGACCAAGCGAATTTGGGATTGGCCAATGCAGGCCAGTTTGTGTCCGATCAATGGTTGAAACATTGCCCCTTCGGCCAGATCGGGATGTTGGAATGAGTTACGGTACTCAAGGATCCCATCCACCAAAATTAACAACGGGACGGAAGAGTTTTCGTAAATGTTGCGAAGGATCGAAAGTTCCTCCCAACGATAGTGGTTGTGAGTGATCACGATTCCAGCATCCGTGGGCGGCATCCAAGCCTGGTCGTAATGTTTGACGATTTCGAAAGGCAGCGACAGCTGTTCCAACCACCCAGCATATAGCGGGTTTTTGGCGGCGCCTGGGAACAGGATGTAAGCCTTCAATTCACTCATGAAAGAGCCCAGATTGTAAACTCAGGCAAAATTAAGTTTCGTCCGCAGGCGGTGCTTTTGTCTCGACATGCAATTCGTCTAACTGAATCTTGTCGACGTTGCTGGGGGCACCCGTCATCAGATCCATGGCTCGTTGAGTTTTTGGAAAAGCGATACAGTCGCGGATGTTTTCTAGATTGGCGAAGACCATCACGATGCGGTCGATACCCAACGCAATACCTCCGTGCGGGGGTGCTCCGAATTTCAGAGCATCCAACAGAAAACCAAATCGATCTTTGGCCGTGGCCTCATCCAGTCCCAGCAGTCCAAACACCATTTGCTGGACCTGGTTGTCGTGGATTCGGATCGTGCCACCTCCCGCTTCGTAGCCATTGATGACCAAGTCATAAGCTTTGGCTCGCGACTTTCCTGGATCGTCTTTTAAACTCGCCAAATCTTGATCGCGAGGGGCTGTGAACGGGTGATGCATCGCGTTCCAGCTTTCTTGTTCAGCGTCGAAGTCGAACATTGGAAATTCGACGACCCAGGAAAAGTTCATGTCGTTTGGGTTGTACAGTTCTAGTTCTGCGCCAAGCTTCTTTCGCAAACCATTCAAGGCTTTGCAGGAAACTTCCCAAGTATCTGCGATGAAAAAGATCAAGTCACCTGCTTCGGCCGAGAGTCGTTCTTTGAACTCGGTCAGCAATTCCGGTTCGAAGTTTTTGACAATCGGACCTGTGAAGTTTCCTTCGGCATCGACCTTCATCCAGGCCAATCCCTTGGCTCCGAAATCCTCTTTGACGTAGGTTTCCAGTTGCGTAATGTTCTTACGCGAGTACTTTGCTTCGGCTCCCTTGGCGTTGATGGCGCGTACAAAGTTACCTGCATCGGCCACACCTCGGAACACACGAAATTCACACTTGGCAGCCAAGTCCGTGCAATCGGCGATCTCCATTCCAAAACGCAGGTCCGGGGCGTCGTGCCCAAACCGTCGCATCGCCTCGTCGTAAGTCATGCGTGGCAGTGGAACCGGCAGGTCAATATTTAGAATCTCTTTGGCCAGTTTTTTCATCAAGCCATCGATGACGGCCAGGACATCATCGGTCTCGACAAACGACATCTCCATGTCCAGCTGAGTGAACTCGGGCTGCCGGTCTGCCCGCAAGTCTTCGTCACGGAAACAGCGAGCCACTTGGATGTAGCGGTCGTAGCCGGCGATCATCATGATCTGCTTGTAGATTTGAGGCGATTGCGGCAGTGCATAAAATTCGCCCGGGTGGACACGACTGGGAACCAGGTAGTCACGAGCGCCTTCGGGCGTGCTGCGGCCAAGGATGGGTGTCTCGACTTCGATAAAGTCCAGTTCATCGAAGTAGTCACGCATACTTTTGATGACGCGATGCCGCAAAACCAGAGCGTCCTGCATCGGCTGGCGACGCAAATCGATGTAACGATGTTTCAATCGCAAGTCTTCGTTAGGCAGCTCGTCGACTTGGGAGGGTGTAAACGGAGGGATCTCGCTGGCGTTAAGGACCTCGACCGATTCAGCGATCACTTCGATTTCGCCCGTCGCCATATCGGGGTTGGCCTGACCGTCAGGACGTTTGATCACCTTCCCGACTATTTTAACAACCCATTCGTCTTTCAATTCGTTGGCGGTCTTCTGCGCGTCTTCGGGTGACTGTGGGCCCACGGTTACCTGGGTGATTCCGAAGCGATCGCGTAGCACGATAAACTTGGTTCCACCTAGATCTCGCAAATGGTGAACCCACCCGCACAGCGTAACCGTTTGATCCGCGTGGTCGGCTCGTAAGTGTCCACAAGTTTGAGTTCTAAGTTTTGTTTCCAACATGTCTTTGCTGACTTCCAATTAAATTGACGCTTGATCGTCAAGCTTCTTGTAACATTGCTCGACGACGAGCGACGAGATTTCAGTTCCTTCCAACGAAGGATCCAGGTCGATCATTTGGCATTCCGGTAGACCTCGGAACCAAGTCTCTTGGTGCCTGGCGAACTGACGCGTCCGATACAACACCAGCTGCTTGGTTTCTTCCAGGTCATGTTCCCCTGCCAAGTGTTGGATGACTTCGCGGTAGCCGACCGCTTGAGACGCCGTCTTTCCAAGCTCCTTGTGCCGATCCAACAGCGACTGGACTTCGTCGACCAAACCGCTGGCGAACATGTGATCGACTCGATCTTGAATGCGTCGATGCAACGATTCTCGCTGGTGGCGTAGTGTAAAGACTTTGCAATCGTCCGGCGAGTGGGATGTTTCGAATTCGTTCTGCAAATGGCTGATCGGTTCGCCGGTCGTTTTGAAGACTTCCAACGCGCGGATGATTCGGCGCTTATCATTGGGGTGCAGTTTTTGGGCTGAGATTGGATCGACTAACTGCAACCGCTTATGCAATTCAGCCAGTTCGACATCCTGCAGTTCGTCTTCGATGGCTTCTCGAAATTCTGGGTCTGCCGGCGGTCCATCGAAAATGCCACGCAACATAGCTTTTAAATACAACGCCGTGCCACCAACGAAGATTGGTTGTTTGCCGCGGCTACGGATATCCAAAATCTTTTGGATGGCTGCGTCACGATATTGAGTGACGCTGAATAGCTGAGTCGGTGGAAGGACGTCGATCAAATAATGAGGAACTTGGTTTTGAATTTCGACGCTGACCTTAGCCGTCCCAATATCCATGCCTTGGTAGATCGCCATGGAATCCAGCGAGATAATTTCGCCATCGACTTGTTCTGCCAGTCGCAGTGACGCGGCCGATTTGCCACTTGCCGTAGCCCCTGTGATAAACCAGCTGTTCAATGCCAGTTGGATCTTTTGGGCGTTATCTAGATTGTCTGCGTCCGTCATCAAATTAGCTGGGGTTTTGGCGAGCTGACCGAAACCTCAAATTTATCATTTCTGCCAAGTTTCCGTAACGGGATGCGATCAAGATAAATGGCTTGATCAGACACAGACGCAAAACTTGGGGGAATCCATGCCAGCTATGTAGCTAAGGATGACGGTTCACGATGTAGGAACCACCTTCCAATGAACCTCTCGGACCGGCAACGCTTGAAATGGAAGGATAAAGAACGATGGAAATACCAAATAGAAAATAATCAATTCCGTGCCGCGCATATGTCGGCTTTTACGATTAGCCGTCTTCTTGTTACGACTTTGATGTCGCATTTTCACAAATCGTTGAGTGAGGTTGACTTCATCTAGAGTCGCTTTCATCGACGATAAGCTCTCAAAGGGAGTTAGAATCTCAAGCCATGGATTTGGCGTTAACAAGTTATGTCTCTTCTTTGAGATGTGCCACGACAACATTCCTGATGGCAACGACAACCACCCCAGTGCCCACCAAAACCCAACCCAAAGACCCGCCAAGACGAACGCGAACACGCCAACCAAAGCAATCAACTGCCATCCGGTCCAGATGCTTTTTGAAGATTTAGCCAAGTGCCGATCCGAATCCAGTAACAGCAGATACCGCTGGATTGAGTCCCACTGCGGCTTTGGCAGATCATCAGGTTCCCAGTCAATCAAACTCATCAGATTCGCAAAACTCACCAAGGCCAAGTCGGGACTTTTTATGTAAGTCATCGCAACATCTTCGACTTCGTCAACATCCACTTCTCGTTCCAGGAACAGCCGAGTGCATTCGGCGAGTACGTCACGGGCTTGGCGATCAACCATGTTTTTTATTTGAGATTGTTGGAATCAAATTTGGAGGTTCAAGAGTCTTCCAGCGAATTATATTTTGACGAACCGTTGCTTGGGCTCACAGCATCTTTTTTCTAAATCAACACTTTTATTTGCCCGCTGGAAGGGAAGATGGCTTACTTGGGAAACTGAAAAAACCGATTTTTGTCCATGAAGTCTGTTTTATTCACAACAAGCACGCCGTGATTCAGTTAAATTTCAGGGTAGCACTCAAGAAGTCAATTGTTCTGAAAAGAACACCCCGTTAATTGCCATAGCTTTTTAACAATTTTCGCGAAGAGGAAACAGAAATGAAAATATCTATTTCTTGTATGATCTGCGTTGGCTTGATAATTGTTCATTTGCCTGCGCTGTCTGTTTCAGTGGACGCCCAGGTGATCGTGATTGAATCAAAAACTGATAATTCAGAACAGGAAGATTCAGAACAGGAAGATTCAGAAACAGAAGAGTCAGTGGAACAGTTCGAAAAACTGAATCTTAGAACTTTGTTGACTCACGAAGATTTTTCTGTTTCGAGAGAAGCGTTCCACATGTTAAGGCAATTAACTGAAAGTGAAGGTCATGAGGTTCGCCATGCTGCCATTAAGGCGATAGACGAATTCTGCTCGGATGGATTTGAGTGGTTAAATGAAAACGCAGATATCAGTCCGCCATTGGTTAAGTCCGAAATTACACTCCGGGCAACGTACCCATCGCGTTATGAAGAGCCAGCGTTGCACTCAGTTGCTTTCGTCAATCGCGACATCGAAATGTCGAAGCTGGTCTATCTGCAGTTGATAGATTGCGAATCGCTGGCATTCGTGGACATGCCAAAGTTTACCGACGCCCGGTTGAATTATTTAATGGGTCAAAACGAACTATTCTCGCTAACACTTGAAAATACGAGTGTTCGCGGAATCGGTTTTCGCAATGTGAATTTGCCAAAGGTGAAAGTCATCTTTTTTACTGGTTCGAAACTTAACAACTACGGCATTAGATTATTGAAATCTGGCAAGTTGCCGCAACTGGAAGAGATCATCGCCAACGACACCAAGGTCACAGAGGAGCAAATTTCATCGTTGCGAGAAACGGATGAATGGAACATCAAAATACGATTCAACAACGAGTAGTCGCTATCGACCGATTGTGTTCATTTGAGTTGCGATTACGCTGAAGCTGAAATGACTTTGAATTCGGGGCTGTTCTCTCGCACAGCCCCGCCTAGTCTTCGCAGGCAAGAGACGACGGCGGTGGTCAGCTGTTGATTGGTAAATGGTTTTCCGATCAACCGTGAATTTGGATGAGCTGCTCGCAAAAGTTTTTGATCTGTTGATCGCGGGAACCCGCAAACGGCAACCAGTCCAGCTCCGTTGTTCGTCATCTCGCTGGCTTCACGAACACTAAAGTAACAATCCACAATCAAAAGATCGTAGCGATCTGTTTGGTTGAATCGCTTCACATCGGCGCCTAGAAGTTTACCCCATTCTTTAATCGCGGCAAGAAATTCTGACTGCCTAGTCACAATGCCGATCTGTTTTCCCTGCACAGCAATCGCATTTGAATTGGAATTTTCGGAGACGGTTAAACTTGCCAACCAATCTGAGTGGCTTTGCATTCCTACGGGCATCATCAAATTGTCTGCCAGTATGCCGTCGATCAGTGTCCACAAATCGTGGCTGGGCCAACGACAAATTCCCTTCAAGGCGTTCCCGGTGCGAGTCTCTCCTTGACACCAGGGCCCGTAAATCAGGACTCGTTGCGCCAACGGAAAACGATTGCACAGCTGGTAAATGGCTTGCTGAGAAAATTCGTCACGGCGACTCTGACACACCAGCAACCAAGCAGCCGGTAACTGGTAATCGAAAATCGCATTCCAATCCACCCACTGGGCGTCAGGAAGCTGGCTTTGCAAAAGCCGAAATTCTTGTCGACAGTAATCGCCAGTGATCAAGATGGGTTTAGTTTTGCGAGTCATTACTTGGGGCTCTGTGCTTGGTTGATGGCGACCATCTAAACAATCTGTTGCTCGGTTTGCTTAATTAGATCGATCGCCGCCATCGTGCTATCGCAATTTCGCAAATCGTCGACGAAACCTACGACTGCGATAAGACGGCTTAATCTTGCCAATGTCTGCAAATGCCCAGGCTCGGAATCCGAAATGATCAAGAAAAACACATCGGTCATGACCCCTCGCGGCCCACCAAACGGCAACCCCGAGGAAGTGATGCCGAGCCCCAAGAACGCTTGAGCGATATTTGCTACTTGAGGACGACGTGGGTGCAACAACGCCACTCCATTTCCCAGAGCCGTGGTATGTAGTTTTTCACGTGATTTAATCGCCGCCTCCATTTTTTGAGGATCCCAAACCAACCCCGCATCGGCAGCGTTTTGGCACATCATGCTGATCACGGAAGTGCGAGTCCTGGCCGCCAAAGGTATCCAAATCGCGGACGGTTCGAAAATCTCACCTACTAAAAAGTCGTAGTTGGCAGGGTCAGACTTAAGAACTTTTTCTACCTTTGCCAATTCTAATTCGTCGCTAGCTCCGATTTTTTCTTCGAACCAAAGGTGGATTTCTTGTTTTGAGAAACGCCATTGGCCACCGATTCGCCGGCCCGGCAATTGGTCTCGACCAGCCATTTTCTCAACCTGAGCCGGGGTAAGGCGCAGGTACGTTGCCAGCGAATGGACGTCAAAATCTTCTTCAGCCATAAACAAATCCTCTTTTCATTTATCTATGCTGGCGTATTGGCTTGGTGGATGTCCAGAGCATTCTGAATTCGCCTTGACAATTCGACTTTGGTTTTGACAATCAACTCTTGTTGAACGGTGGTGAACCAAGGATCGGTTTCCGCCGCTTCGACAATGTTGCATGGATGCGACAAAGATTTGATCTCGGGTTTTGAAGGATTCTTCAGGCCTGAATTATCAGCGATCACGATGGCAAGGAGGCCTACGATGAGCGTTTCTTTTGGTTCCGGTGTTAGCCTGCGAGAAATTTTCCCGCGAGCCACCTTTCTGAATGCCGACGATGTGAAGGTCGGTTCTTGTTCCAGCACACTTACTGATTGCCGGGCTCAAGATTTGTTCGTCGCTTTGTTGGACGTCGAAACGGATGGTCACGAAGACGCCATTCAAGCCGTTAGTCGACGTGGTGCTCGTGCCGTTTTGACCGAGCGACTGCTGCCGATCGACGTTCCACAATGCATCGTACCCGATTCGCGAATCGCGTTTGGCCAATTGTGTCACGCGATGGCTAGCAATCCTTGCCGCCAAATTAACTCGATCGCCGTCTCTGGCACCGATGGCAAAACGAGCACGGCCCACCTGATTCAAAGCATCTTCGAGGTCGCTGAACGAAACGCGATTTTGTCTTCAACGTTGACTCGCAAAGTTGATCAAGACGCTATTACTCAACCTTTCTTGGCCACAACGTTTGCTGAGATGGTTAAAGAGCAAACAGAATTTGGCATCGTTGAAACTTCCAGTGTCCAATTAGCCGAGCATCGTTTTGCAGGTGCGGAATTTGACGTCGTTGCGCTCAACAACTTGCGAGGCAACCACTTTCACGTGCATCAAGATCTGGCAAACTATCGCCGCGCCGAACTTAGAACATTTGAGTACTTGAAACCGGGTGGTGTCGCTGTACTAAACCTTGACGATCCGGGTTGCTATTTTGCACTCAACAAAATCTCGGTCCCAACTATGACCGTTGGAATCAAGCAGGACGCGGATGTTACTGCCAAGTTGTTGGAATGCGATCTATCAGGAACGACCTTCTTGATTACTGCTGGCGATCTAACGGCAACTGTCAAAACAGCAATTCCAGGGGTGGCTCACGTCTCGAATTGCCTAGTGGCTGCAGCGGTCGGTTTACTGCAAGGCATCGACCTACAAACCATCGTGCGAGGGATCGAACGAGTAACAAATTTGCCGGGACGAATGAATGTCATCAATTGCGGTCAGAAATTTAAGTTGATCGTCGACCAAAGCCAAACGGCGTATCGACTAGGTACGGCGCTACGTACATTGCGACAACAGGTAACCGGGAAAGTCTATTGTGTGTTCGGTGCCGATCAAGCGATGCACGAACAACAAGCTGCACAATTGGGACGCGTCTTTGAACGTATGAGTAATATTCCGGTCTTGTCACAAAATTGTGTTTCGCGAACAAAAAGTGACGGCGATGGTTCGCAAGTCATTGACATCCACGACTTTGAACCACTGCATCGAGTGTTAGATGGCTTCGACAAACCGGGCAAGGCGTGTGTGATGCCCGACCGAATACAGGCCGTCGAATGGGCCTTGCAGCAAGCCAAACCAGGTGACGGTGTTTTGGTTGCCGGTTGCGGAGAACAACCCATTGCTTCACTACAAAAGAATCGCTGGCAATTGACCGACACTGAGGTTTGTCAGTCTTGGTTGTACGGCGAGTCCAGCCCTGGTCAAGCGCCGACGCTAGACGTCAATCCGACCATTCTGAACATTGACGATTTTCGCCCCTGCTAAATGAGGACTAGCGGCTTCGGCCGATCAGTGTTGGCTTTTCAAGTTTTGCAAGCTGCGTCTCTTGATGGTCAATGTCAACGCAAAGACAAGTGAACTCTCAAGAATCGATCGCGGCCAGCATCTGTTCCGGGTCCACATTATCGCCGGCAGCCGAGCTGACAAATTGAAATAGCAGCTTGCCGCCGGTCTGTACGACCATGGCGCCGCCTTGTTGGAATGGGGCGCCTTGCACCCTGCCCTGTCGATTGCCACCCTTCAACGATCGCCATAAATAGCCGATGATTTTTGGGTTAACAGTGCTGAATAAATCTTTGCGCATTCCTGCAATGCGGTAAGACTGTCGTTCAGCGTCGCACAGGATCGGAAAATGAATGTCTAGTTTCTTGGCGACCTGGGCAGCTTGCTGCGGAGTACCAGAGCCGATGGCGATCCATCTAGCATCTTTCTGTTGAGCCGCTTGTTTCAAAGATTGCAACTGCACCAGTTGCTCGCGGCAAAAGAGTCAGCCGAAGTGACGCACCCACACAATGAGTGCCGTATGATCGTGCCACAATGATCGAAACAGTATTTCGCTGTCGTCCGAGTCACGCAACGGTAGGTCGGCAAGTTCTTCGACCAGCGATTGATTTCGATTTGGCTTCATTTGCTTGGAATTTCAAAATTGTGTTGATACAAAAAAACGTGGACGCAACCAAAGGCCGCGTCCACGCATGTTTGTTGATAAAACGAAACCGTTTCTATCGTCGGCGTTCACGGAGACGCGTGGCCTTACCGACTCGGTCTCGCAGATAGTACAGTTTGGCGCGTCGCACAACTGCGGAACGTTTGATTTCGACCTTGGCGATCCGTGGCGAATGCACAGGGAACTTTCGCTCAACGCCTTCGCCGGCGACGATTCGCCGCACGGTGAACATCTCACGAGCCCCACCGCCACTGCGACCAATCACAGTCCCGGTGAAAACTTGTGTCCGAGTTTTCTCGCCTTCCAGAATCAGGCAGTGCACGTCAACCGTGTCACCAATTTCAAATTCGGGAGGATTTTCTTTGAGCGAACTTTGCTCAACCAACTTCATGATTTCTTGACTCATCGTCACACCTGCTTTTCAGGTTAAGTATCTTCGCAGCGGAAGCAATTCATGGTCGCTTCATACGAGGGGGACGTTAGGTTTATTGTTTATCCGCGTTAGCGGTAGCCTGATCATCGTCATCCAGTAAGTCCGATCGACGTTGCCGAGTTCGGATGAGGCTTTGTTCATTTCGCCATTTGGCAATTTCGGGGTGGTTACCGCTCAACAACACCTCGGGTACCGAGTGACCTTGGTAGTCCCGAGGTCGAGTGTATTGAGGGTATTCCAGCATCCGATTCCCTCGCGAGAACGAATCTTGAACGCTGCTTTCTTCGTGACCGAGGACCCCTGGCACCATTCGCACCAGCGTGTCGACCATCACCATGGCAGCCACCTCGCCGCCATTCAAAATGTAATCTCCAATCGAAATCTCCAGCGGGTTCAGTATATCAATCACCCGTTGGTCGAATCCTTCATATCGGCCACAAAGCAACAAAAAACGTTGATTCGAGGCCAGTTCTTCTACTAATCGTTGTTTTAGGGTCGATCCTTGAGGGGTTGTTACCACCACCGTTGCTGGCTGATCGTCCATCTGTTGGATAGCCTGGACCGCATGGATCACAGGTTCCACCATCAGGATCATTCCGGGTCCCCCGCCGAATGGTCGATCATCGACTTTTCGGTGAGGGTCCGTTGTCCAATCCCGCAAATCGTGGATGTGGACTTGAACGATCCCTTTTTGAATCGCCTTGTTCAGCAAACTTTGACTCAGGTAACCCGAGAACATCTCGGGAAACAGAGTCAGGATGTCGAACCGCATGGCAGCCCTGAAACTTGAATCGGTAAATTATTCTGACGAGTCATCGGAACCGCCGGACGATTCTTCAGCCTTTTCTTCTGTCGGTGTTTCAGTGCTTTCAACGGCTTCTGTTTTTTCTGCTTCAGCGGCCGGGGCATCACCTTCGGCAGCGGCGTCACCTGCAGCCGGAGCTTCGGCGGCGGGTTCTTCTGCTTTGGGGGGTGGTGTGGCTTTCGCTGCTTCTGCGGAAGCCTTGGTCGCGGCGGTGATGGCGTTGGCGCGTCGCGTGGACAGGCGACCGAGTGCCGCTTCCTGTTGTTCCAAGTGCGAACCACCAGTCCCGTACTTTTTGATCAGTACGCCAACTTTGGGGGTCGGCTGAGCGCCAACTCCTAGCCAATAATCAATACGCTCGCCTTTTAACAGGGCACGAGCATCCGTTTCAGGAACCATGGGGTCGTAAGTCCCCAACTCCTCGATCACTCGCCCATCACGGGGAGCTCGAGAATCCATGGCACACACACGGAAGAAAGGACGGTGTTTACGTCCCATCTTTTTCAGTCGAATTCTAACTGCCAATTTAATACTCCTTGGTGGTCCTCAACTAAGGTTGAGGAAAGGTTAAATAAGTCCATCCCGTTGGGAGCCTCGAGGAGGGATAAAAATAAAGTTTAACTGCCTTTGCGTTTGTCGCGACGCATTTGTTTCAAACGTCGCTCGCGTTCTTTTTGGGCCCGCTTGCGTTCTTTGGGTGTCAAACGCTTGCCCGTTGATTTCTTGGTCCTTGGAAGACGGCTGGATGGATCCATCATCTTGTTTTGCAGATCCTGAACCATTTCCATGCTTTCGCGACGGCCTTTGCCCGCCATCCCGGTCAGCATGGGCTTCATTGTATCGTATTGTTTGATCAGGTCGTTGACCTGTTTGGCCTCGACGCCCGATCCATTTGCGATCCGCTGGCGACGGCTAACCTGGATGATCTTCGGGTTCTGTCTTTCGGCCGGAGTCATCGAATCGATGATCGCCATTTGTTTGCGGATTTCGCCAGCGGCTTCTTCGCTGCCGATCATTTGTTTTATTTCGGCCGGAATGCCCGGCATCAGCCCAATCATCCGGGTCATCAAACCAGGTTGAGCGATCTTTTGCATTTGGTTGCGGAAGTCATCCAGAGTGAACTCGCCCTTGGCCAGCTGAGCCTGAAGCTTTTCTTGCTCCTTCTCGTCCATCATCGTCTGAGCTTGGCGAGCCAGTTCGACAATGTCACCCTGTCCCAGGATTCGACCAGCCATGCCGTCCGGACGGAACGGTTCCAAGGCATCCATCTGTTCACCGGTACCGATGAACTTAATGGGCACTCCCGTAACGTGCTTGACGGACAGCAACGCACCACCACGCGCGTCACCGTCCAGTTTGGTCATCACGACGCCGTTTAATTCGAGAGCCTCGTGGAATGCGGCGGCACTACGCACGGCGTCCTGACCGGTCATCCCGTCCACGACCAGATAAACTTGATCAGGATTCAATTTGCGATCGATGGTCCGCAGTTGCTCCATCAATTCTTCATCGATCGCTAACCGACCGGCGGTATCCAGAATGACGACTTTATTGCCGTCGTCGTTGGCTTTCTTTACCGCCTCCTGACAGACCTTAACGGGGTCTTGTTCTTCGCGGTTGGAATAAACGGGGACGCCCAGCTGTTCGCCAATCACATGTAACTGATCAATCGCCGCCGGGCGTTGCAAGTCAGCGGCACATAATAGTGGTGTGATTTTGCTTTGTTTCAGCAGCGTAGCCAACTTGCCGCAGGTCGTCGTTTTACCGGAACCCTGCAGGCCGCACATCATGATGATCGTCGTGCCGCTACTTTTCAGGTGCAGTGAATCGTCGACGGGACCAAGCAGATTGATCAGTTCTTGATTGACGATCCCGATCAACTGTTCGGACGGTCGCAGTGACAGCAGGACTTTTTCACCTAAAGCCTGTTCGGTCACACGACCCATGAAGTGCTGGACGACTTCGTAGCTGACATCGGCCTCCAGCAGCGATTGTTCGACGATGGCTAAGCCGTCGCGCATATTTCGTTCAGTCAGCTTGCCCTTACCAGACAGCGACTTGAACGCACCCTTTAAGCCTTCTTGTAGATTGTCAAACATGGGATTCCTGCAAATATCCGCCAAAAATGGCGCTAAACAGCCGTCCGCGGAAGAAATTAGCCAAGCCGCGAATTGTATCGGCTAAGGGACGAAATGTAAACGCTAAGAAAGTACCCGATTCCTCAAGAATCGGTTTGGCTTGATGAGGCAATTGACAAGTTGAAAAACGTGAATTCGGTTCCTTCAAGACAAATGGAAGGGGAAAACGAAGAGATTTGGAATGGGGCAGGTTAAGGCGAAAAACAACCCTGGGGAACTCTAGTCGGCCAGTGGGTTGCCCATGACATTCGCGACCAAGTCATCGACTACGTTGGCGATTGGAAAGAGAAAACAGAAATCCCAGCCAGTCGCGCTTTCAGGATTCCAAAGGCGCAGTGCGAATCTCGTTTTCGGCGGTCAGGATCAGAAATGCTCCGATGATCACTAGAGGGTAAATCCCTCGATTCAATCCGATCAACACCGCAGCTAGTGAGAAAAGCTGACCCGTTCGCACCGCAATTCGGGTAGCCAGCTTTTCCTCAATAAACATTGCCAATACCGCTCGAAAGATCCGTCCGCCATCCATTGGGAAGACAGGCAGCAGGTTTAATACACACAAGGCAACGTTCACCCACAAGAGAGTCAGCATTAGACTCGACCGCACAATCAGAGGCTCAATTGAGAATGGTGTTTGTGTCAAATAGAGCAGCAATGCCAGAAGTGCGCCACAAATCAGATTGGCCACCGGACCTGCTATCGCCACGCAAACCTCTTCGCGAGGATGATCGGGTGCCCGAGCCAACCGAGCTAATCCACAGATCGGGGTCAACATAATATCGACGATTGGAATTCCCAGCCATTTCGCGGCCAACCCGTGTCCCAATTCGTGCAGTAACACGCTCGCCAAAATCACAACTAACAAGACCAACCAAAGCGCCGTCACCGATATTGAGTCGCCCAAGGCTACTGACCAACTGATCACCACGACTGGCAAAATAAAAAACGACCAGTGCAAAAGGATATCGATTCCGAACGCCGTACCCAGCTTCATGGTTCAATAGATCCAGACGCAAATTTTGTGACTATTCGCATTTATCGCCCAGAATCATTGTTGCCAGCGATCGTCCTTCTTGCAGCCACATGCACAAGCAGCGTTTCACGTTCCAATAGCCTGACGCTTCCATCGTATAAAATCGCAGGAGAGTTGGCCCTTTTATCCGCTTCGTATTCAAGGATCGCCTGTTCTTGATAGCTTCGAAACCCGTTCGACGAAATAACAATTGCTGCAGCCAAGATTGCAACAAAAGAAATCAACAAAAAGAGTCTTGATGGTTTCAATGGATTTCCTGGAAATAATTGTGCCAACCTACGGCATCAGTCGTTGGCCCCAATGGTTGTTTTCGCTGCAACTGATTCCATGTCGGCCTGCCGACTTATGGTTTGCAAAGAACCATCAAAATACACAACGTTGATTCCGGACACATGAGAAGACAGAGGGCATGTGTCGCAAGAACTTGCCTCTGCCGATTCTTCAAGTGCATTCAAAAACGATTGTCGATCGATATCTCGAGGTTCGTACCACAAGATGTCTGACTGCTTTGATTCTACCAGAAAAATTGTTTGTTCGACCCCATCGGTCAATTGACTTACCGTCCGAGTGGCCTCTGTAGAGTTCCTTGGCCACAATGTTTGCTCACCAGTCAACAATAGATAATGCGCAAACCTTTCCGTTGAATCTTGATTCGCTTGAGACGACTTGCACGAGAATAAATCAACGACTCGCTGAGGCACTCGGGACATTGCTTGCCGATTGTGAGTTGAATTCCAAGGTTGGCCAAAATCGTAAGCGACGTACACCTCGGCGGCGTCCTCGTCCAGATATGGCAACAGCAACATTCGCCAACTGTGCATTGGTTTGCCTGCGTTATCGTAAACGACGTCTGGAGGAAACGAACCATGCGATGCGTAGTACTCCCTAAAAGCTGAGGCCAACTGTCCCAGCTGCAGCGAGCAATTCAATTGGCGTGAATCATCCAATTCCGTGTTGGTTTGGCGGATAAATAGAATGCCAAACACAATTCCCGCCAACAAAACGGTACTCAAAAGACCCACTAACAGGATCCAGTGGACACCAAAATTTGCACGAGGCATATCTTCAGTATCGTCTTTTCGATCGTCACGAGAGTTCATTTTGGGGCACTAGTTATTTCGGATCGATGATCATTTGAGAGCTTAAAATCCTTGTGGAACGCCACCATCGCTGGTGCCGGCTAGCTGCAGCAAAGTCGTTCGATCAATCGTGTTGCTAATGTTGCGAACTGAGCCATCGCAAAGGGCGAAGACCACCGTGCCGTCATGCTTGGATCCGAACCCAACGCCGCTTGATGTTTCAGCGGTTCCAAATAGGGGTGTCTCTTCAGCATCAAAATCAGCATCCAGTTCAAAAGGTTGGTTGCCGGTAATCCGTCCCGCGCCACCCCACATCCAGCTCATAGCACTGTTGCGCTGGCCATTAAAAATTTCGCCCAACGATTCTCCGTACATCAATGTTCTCGAAGTGCCGTCTCTCAAGTCCTGAAGCCGGTTCCGGTTTCTGAAAGTCATAGCCCCCTGCCAACGATTCAATTCAATATCGTCGCCCCAAGTCGAACCAGTCGCGCCGGTCACGGCTAGATAGTTGGTCGGGAACAGTGTGTCGTCTTCGTTTGGCCAATACTGCACCGCAATATCTAGGCACTGATCATTCGATTCCATACGAGATTTTTCGAAAACGGTTGTGGCTTGCGTGGCAATTATGGTTTGAATGTCTTGATGGTCGGGCAAGTCATCGGCTGGACAAAGGAATCGATTTAGTTCTTCGACGTCGCTCCCCATAATTGGCAGGATGACATCCATGCCAGTAATTTTACCCTGCCAAGAGAAATCGCCTGACTGCTCTTCATTGTATTCATGCAAACTCGACTCCAGGTTGACCGCAATTCGATCAACCGAATCGAAGATATTGCGCAAATTCATATAGGGCGTCATTAACAACAAACTAGATGAATTCTGCATCCGTTTCCATGATTGTTCCGAATCATCGGATACCCACTGTTCATGGTCGACTTGTTGACGGTAACCGAGCGTCGCTGGCGGCAACCTGCCACTGCTGTCGTGGAAGTTGTGTGCGGCAAGACAGATCCTACGTATTTTGATCTGACAGGTATCTAGGCGAGAACTCGCTCGCATCTGCAACAGAACCGGCATCGCCAGTCCGGCCAAGACAGAAACACAACCGACGACCAAGATGCAGTCGATTAATGCGTGACCTCGTTTAACGTGTCTCATCTTTCGCTCCCGCCTTGTATGAAGAATCTAAATGGGGCAAGTTCTTCGACTCAGTCTAGCATCACTGAGTAATGAAACAAAATAGCGTTCAGGGTACGTGGATTGATCTATTGGCTGGATGAACCCGTGCGATGGCCATACAAAAAATTAGTGCCAATTAGTAAGGATTAGTGTTCCTTAATTTCAAATGGCAGTGGCTTCCCAAGCTTCATAGGCTTCACAACTTCAGTTATTGAGAACGTAAGTTGAATACCAGCGACCTGAAAAATACATCGCAACCAACACGAGCTAACGTTTATCTTGTTCATTGGAAGCAGTCACGGTCGGCTTATCGAACAACTCCTGAGCTTCGGCCAGCAGGACCTCGGCCATTAGCCAGTCGTGCCATGAATATGGAAACGCCGGCTTGCGATCACTGCAGACTTTCTTCGCTGCGTGCAACTTCGTCTTCGCAGTCTCCCGGTCGCCTTGCTGAAGGCTTGTCATCGACTGAAGCGATAACACCGCGACGATCACTTCAGGAATATCATCCTGGTTGGCCACGACAAGGCTTTCCTGGCAATACCTGGCCGCCGTGCGAAAATCTCCCGACCGATAGGCGTGTAATGCCGACGATCTTCGGAAAAAGGGATAGAAGTAACTGTCGTCTGCCACAGTGACGATCATCTCGGCGGCGCGGACAACCGGGTCAGATTTAAGTAACGACTCATTCGGCATCAGCAAACTGGCGATCATGTTCCGTTCAGCGATTGTCTTATCGTTCGTATTGCCCCATTCCTCGGCCAATCTTTCGCAATGCTTTTGGTATTCGCCCGCATCGCCAGAATTTGCGTAAATGGGTGCCAATTTGTAGAGCGACCAATGGTTACTGGATGTCATTTGAGCATTTTGCGTCAAATCTTTTTTTGCCTCTTCCAGCGAGAACATTTGTCCATAGACGTCGCCTCGCTGAAAGTAACCCTCGGCATCTTCCGGATCGTGTTCAATCGTCTGACTGATCGATCGCAAGCGAGCGACCAACTTCCATTGCGAAATCATATCCAGAGCTTCTTGATTGGTCTTTTTTCCAATCCGTTCGAACATTTCAATCGCCACATCGACGCAAGCCGCCTGGCCAACACGTTGTTCCAATTGACCAAGGCAATTCAGGTAGGCCG
>CAZJBW010000069.1:0-14753 GCA_964543985.1 uncultured Pirellulaceae bacterium
ATCAGCAAACCAACGATCAGCAAACCAGCGAGCAATCTCAGACGCCCGCAGACGTTGATCAAGCAAGTGATTCGCTGACGTTAGATGCCGAATTGCGACAGTACGTCGAGAAGCTGTCCGAAGAGATTGGCGAGCGGAATTTGGGGCGTTACGATCAGCTGAATCAAGCGGCTGACTTTCTGGAATCAAAATTTCAATCCTGGAATTTCGATGTCACACGACAGACGTTTGTTTGTCGAGACATGGATTGTCACAATTTGATTGCCGAGATTAAAGGCACGGAACAGCCAGAGAAAATTTTGATTGTGGCAGGGCATTACGACAGCGCGGTGGGGACGCCCGGTGCCAACGACAACGGTTCCGGCACTGCAGCAATGTTGGCGTTGGCCAATCATTTTCAAAACGCCAAACCTGGTTTGACGGTGCGTTTCGTCGGCTTCACCAATGAGGAGCCTCCCTACTTTCAGAATCGTGGCGAGATGGGTTCGTGGGTTTACGCTGAACTGTGCAACCAACGAAGCGAGGACATCATCGGGGTGATCAGTTTAGAGACGATGGGTTATTTCACTGACGAACCTGACAGCCAAAACTACCCTGAACCGTTGGACCAGTTTTATCCGTCGACAGGTAACTTTATCGGATTCGTTTCCGATCTGGCGTCTAGGCCATTGCAACATCGCATCATCAAAACGTTTCGCGAACATGCCAAGGTACCGAGTGAAGGCGCATCGTTACCGTCACAATTGCCGGGCGTTGGTTGGTCGGACCATTGGTCGTTTTGGCAAGAAGGCTATCAAGGCATCATGGTGACTGACACCGCGCCGTTTCGTTACCCTCACTACCACGAAACCACCGACACGGTCGACAAGATTGATTTTGTGCGGTTCTCGAAAGTGGTCGAAGGTCTAAAGTACGTGATCCGAGATTTGGCTGAGATCCCTGATCTGCCCAACCCTGACAACGACTAGATTTCAAGAATGCCGTACGCGTCATGCCGCGGTGCGACGTGAATTTCTACGGCCGGGTCAACTCGTTTTCGATGCGCTTCCAAAGCCACATCCGGTTCGTTGTTTTCTTGAGACAGGTGGCACAGGCAGGCCCACTTCAACCGTTTGAACATGGCGGTCCGACTGATCAAGTCCGCACATTCGTCGTTGGAGATGTGACCACCACGACCACGGATACGCTTCTTTAGCTGTTCCGGGTAGGGGCCGTATTCCAGCATGTCGTGGTCGTAGTTACTTTCGATCACCACCGCATCCAGAGACAAAAGCAGATCTCGCAGCGCAGGAAAGACATGTCCCAAGTCGGTCAAAATGCCCACTCGCTTATCTTGATGCTCGACGACGAAGGCGACTCCTTCGGCGCTGTCATGCGGTGTCGGAACTGTGTGCACTTGGACGGAATTGCCGCTGCACGTTGTAAAGGATTGAATGTCGCCCGGCGCGAAGAAGCGAATATCGTCCAGTTTGCCGATGTTGCGTTTGAAAGTTGCTTTCAAGGTCTTGCGAGTGATATAAATCGGCACACCGAATTGCCGTTGGTAAATGCCCATGCATTTGGTGTGATCAGAGTGATCGTGAGAAATGAACAGTGCCCGGCTGTCGCAGATGTCGCGACCGAAGTGCGCCAGTCTACTGCGAGCATGTTTGCCAGCGATGCCGGCATCAAACAACAGGCCTACATCCTCCGCTTCGACGTAAAACGAATTCCCGTCGCTTCCGGATTGCAGGGAGATCACCTTCATGGTGACCCCATCTTATCCGTCTACCAGCGGACTCACAATGCGGGTCACGTCGTGTGAGCTTCGCAAGTCGAACGCTGGTTTAGTCGGGTTTAGTTTTGTTGCGAAACGGTAATGGTTCCGGATTCGGCTACGGGCGACGATTCCGTCGATTCACTGCCGTCTGGCCAGCGAACTTGGATGCTATCAATGTCGCCACTGATAAACAGTTTGTTCGTGGATTGGCTAAGGTAGCTTCCGCCGCCAACTAGTTGGTGAACCTTTTGGGTTCCGTCTTTCATCGTCAAAGTGACTTTGGAACCGACCACCGTTGGCATCGATTCTTTCGGTTTCAACACGATCGTTTGAAACTGAGCCGAGGTTTCGTTGACGAAGGATTTGACGGTCGCATTGTTAACACTGACGACAAAGTCGGGACGGTGGTCTTGATTCAAGTCTTGTACCACCAGTCCAGCACCGTCACCGGCAACGGCCAGTCCGCTGTCGTCGGGCCAGATCGGCGAGAACGTTCCATCGCCTTGCCCTTTTAATAACATGGAAACGCCACCGTCCATGTTGCCGGTTTCGCGTTGAGGTCCATGGAAGTTTTGCACGACGTAAAGATCCAACATGCCGTCTCCGTCCACATCGGTCAGCGACGATCCGAAAACGGGGCTGGCTTGAATGATCCGCGGCAGGGCTACAAATTTGAAAGTCGGAACACCGTTGTTCGCACCGTCGTTCAGCCATACTCCGGACTCCAATCCGTTAACCTCGAACTTATCCGCATCTTCTAATCCGTTTTGCGAATAGATTTCGACGAGCTCGCTAATGGCGAACTCGTGATAGGTCGGTAGCTTCTCCTTAATCGTTGGCATGGCGTCACTGGTACACCCCAGTCCACGACGTGGCACGCAGCGACCATTTTCATATTTGGCCTCAACGATTTGTAGCTTGCCGTTGTTTTCAAAGTCTCCGTAATACAGCAGTTCAGGTTTCGATTTGGAGGCGCTGTACTTGGTGTTAAGGCCACAATTGCCGACGACCATGTCCAGGTCTCCGTCGCCATCGATATCGCCAACCGAGACACTGTTGTGCCAACCCAAGCGATCATTGAGTCCAGCCGTTTCCGAAACGTCTCGCAACTTGCCTTCTTGGTTAATAAACAGTCGTGTCGAGCCCCAATCAAGAGTGACGATCAGGTCGACCCAACCGTCGTCATTGGCATCGGCCCAAACGGCAGAGGTGACCATTCCAGCATTTTTCAATCCTTCGGCAACCTCATCGATTTCGTTTGTAAATACAGCATCGCCCTGGTTGACCAGCAGGCTGGAATCGGGAGTCGTAGGATAGGCACCAACTATCAAGCGGGAACCGACGAACAAATCGATATCACCGTCGCGATCGAAATCAGCGGGTGCCACAACGGAACCGCTGTTTAGCAACTCGGGGATTCGATCGGAAACATCGTCAAACGATCCGAATCCATCGTTCAGGAACAGGCGGTCTTGCAGGACAACATCGCCCGCTTCACATTCAACTCCGCCACTGACCACGAACAGGTCCTGGTCACCATCGCTATCGGCATCGAAAAAGACGGCGCCCATGTCCTCGTACTTGGTGTATTTAGCGAAGGCAATTTGCTGGCTGTTTTGGAATCTGCCGTCTTCACCAGCGATTAGCAGCATGCCGGGCGTTCCGGCGCCTTGCCCCAGATAGACGTCGTCACGACCGTCCCCGTTGACGTCTGCCCAAGCCATACCAGGCCCCAATTGGGAGTGCTTGTTTGGTAACAACGGTTCGCGTTTGAAGTCATCGTATTTGACCTCGACGTGCCGGTATCGAGTCAATGCATCTGTGCGACTGAATAGAGGTTTCTTTTTCTTGCTACTCGTTAGTTGCGACGATGGTTGATCTTTTTCGGCGATCACGTACTGCTGATTGCATTTCAAGTCTGTGAAAGTTTGTGTCTTTCCAGACGGCCAACGCACAGTGACTGCCTCGATCGTTTCAGCATCGCCGACACCGAAGTGTGCTACGATTTGGCTGGACGACATGAAGCCACGGTTGGCGGTCAACATACGCATTTGTTTGGGCTGTTGGTCGTTGACTTTGACATCGATACGCGCGCCGATGCCTTCGAAATTGCTTTTGCCGCCGATCAACTTGATGCGGATTGCGTTGCCGCTGCTGACATTGTTTTCGTAAATACGCACTGGCTCGTTGAACCCATTGACGACGATATCCAAGTCACCGTCTCCGTCCAAATCGCCCGTGGCCGCGCCAGTACTGACGCCCAGATGGTCCAAGCCCCATTGTGCACCGATATCTTCAAAGGCCAGTTCGCCGTTGTTGCGGTAGGCTCGATTTTCGAGTGCGTAGACGGGTGTGTCTTGCCAGAATTTAACAGCTTCGAAGCGACCGATTTCTTGTTCGCGGATTTGATCCTTGTAGTCGCCGTTATACCAATCGCGTGACATGCCGTTGGTGAAGTAGACATCTTCCCAACCATCATTGTCGAAGTCATCAAACTTAACCGTCCAAGTCCAATCGGTTTTGGCAAGGTTGGCTAGAAAAGCGACCTCCATAAAACGATCGGTGCCCGAGTTCAAGTACAAACTGTTCCGCACGTATTGTGGTGGCGTTGGCCAATTCAAAAACCAAGCATTGCTGTCCGGGCCGCTCATGCCACCCATCGACAGTTTGTCACGGTAGTGGTTGGTTCCGGCCATATCGGACGCCAAGTAGTCGATGCGTCCGTCGTTGTTGACATCGGAAATATCTGATCCCATCGAGAACCACGGAGTGTGCGGCATCGACTGGACCAAGACGTTGGTGAAAGTGTATTCGCCAAGGTGATTTTTGCCATTGTTGCGGTACAGCAGGTCCGCCCCTTTGAAGTCGTTGGCAACGTAAAGATCGGGTAACCCATCATCGTTGTAGTCCCACCAGTTGGCTGAAAGGCCCATGTGCGCGATCTGACCAATCCTGGTTTCTTGAGAAACATCAACGAACTTATCTCCATCATTGCGATACAGATGGTCAAATTCTCCGCCAGGTTCGTTGATGATGCCTCGTTCGGGATGCGGCATCAAAAAGAACGACTCGCGGAACTTAGGATTCAACGTGATGTTGCCTCGTCCATTTTGAAATTGGATCGGTTCGTCAGGCAATTTCTTTGCTCGCTTGCCATCCAGTCGATTGGTTACCAGGTAGATATCCAGGTCCCCGTCTAGATCGTAGTCGGCGAACGAAGCACACACGCTGGCCCCGTTGTAATCTAGACCATACTGCTTAGCACACTCGGTGAACTTTGCTCCATCGCCAAGGTACAAACGATTTGGACACCCGTAGCCATAGACATACAAATCCAGATGCCCGTCGTTATTCAGATCGACGAAGGCAGCACCGACCGACCACATGTCGTCGGGATTGATGCCGACTTTTTCGGTCACATCTTCAAATTTCATTTTTCCCAGATTACGGAATAGCCGCCCGCCGTTCTTTTGGCCAGCCACAAAGACGTCCGGTTTGTCGTCACCGTCGTAGTCACCGATGGCGACCCCGTTTGCGATAAATGAAGTCGCGAAGGCGTCTCCATTTTTCTCGTTGATTTCCCACTCGTTAAAATATTCCAACCCCGTCATTTCGGGATCCAGTTCGGCGAACTTGCCGGTCGCGTCCCCGCGCTCAAAAGGTGTGTTGGTAATGATCGGTAGGTCGGCGATCGCAGCTTCTCGGTCGGCACTGGTAACATCACCGCTAGACGAACCTTCGGTATCGGTGTCGTTGTCATCGCCTTTTTTGGCAATGCAGCCGACGAACGTCAGCATCAACCCGCACAACAAAGCGACGGAGAGGTAACGGAATGAGGGTTGCGATAGATCGAAACGTCGAATCATTGGGACACGTAAGCGAAAAAGCGTTTTTGTGAGGGGGAAAGGTGTGGGCCGCAAATGCGCCCTTTGGCCACGTCCTTGCGAGGGTAGTCGCGTGGAAGTCGGACTTCGACCAACACCTTCTACGCAGCCCGATTCCATTCAGGTCATTGTGTTAGCCAAACGTCGTTCTTACCGGCAATTAGCGACATAAGTATAGTCGGCGTAACGAAATCGGGTCAACCAAAACTGTCCAGCAAGTTACAGTAAGATGGTGTTCTGCGTTGCCCCGACACAGCCCCAGAATTGACTATCTTTGACAGCTATGAAACTTTCACAAATCGCATCTGTCGTATCTGCCCTGTTTTTCACGTTGTTTTTAACTCTGGCAGCCCAAGCTCAGGACACCTCTCAGGACCAGCCAACGAAACGTTGGTACCGTGGCAACCTACACACTCATTCGTTCTGGAGCGACGGGAACGATTTTCCGGAGATGATCGCCAAGTGGTACTCCGACAACGGTTACCAGTTCCTGTCGTTGACCGACCACAATATCCTGTCGCGTGGCGAACGTTGGATTGACCAAGCGGCTGTCCAGTCCCGTGGCGGTGCCGTTTGCATTGATAAGTATCAAAAGGCGTTCGACGATCAGTGGATCCAGACTCGCAAAGTCGATGAAAAAACGCAATTCAAACTGTGCCCACTAGACCGCATTCGAGAACGTTTCGAAAAGCCGGGTCAGTTCTTGTTGTTGGAGGGCGAAGAGGTCAGCGATTCGGTGGGTGGCGTGCCCGTCCATTTAAACGCTTTCAACATGGAATCGTTATTGCGTCCGACAGGTGGCAGTACCGTTCGCGAGGCGATCGACGCCAATTTGCGTGCCGCCGCAGAACAAGCCTCTAAGACCGGACGCCAAATCATGGTGCATTTGAATCATCCCAATTTCGGTTGGGCGGTAACCGCAGAAGATCTTGCTTTTGTGACTCGCGAAAAATTCTTTGAAGTCTACAACGGACACCCCGGTATAAATCAGATGGGTGACAAAGATCATCCATCCATGGAACGCATGTGGGACATTATCAATACGCTACGTATCGACAAACTGGACAGTCCGCCGCCTTTTGGATTAGCAACCGACGATAGCCATACCTATCACGGTACCGCCGGCAGTCATCCCGGTCGCGGTTGGGTGATGGTGCGGGCAACCGAGTTGTCTGCTGATGCTCTGTTGACGGCCATGCATCAAGGCGATTTTTATTCGTCTTCCGGCGTGTATTTAGAAAAAGTGCAGTACGATCCGGCAACGCGTCAATTGGCGATTAACGTCCAACCGCAACAGGACGTCACGTTTAAGATCGATTTTATCGGCACTCGACGTGGCTATGACGAAACGGCAACGCCACGTTTGGATGACCAGCAAAAACCAATTCGCTCGACCAGAATTTATTCCAGCGACATCGGAGAAATTTTGGCGACCGTTGATGGACCTCAAGCCACCTATCAAGTTCGCGAAGACGACTTGTATGTGCGAGCCGTGATTACCGCCAGCCGACCACACCCCGACCCCTCGTACGAAGGACAAATGGAACAAGCTTGGACTCAACCGGTTGGGTGGAAGTGATATTCGACCGTGAAGCCTGGGAATCGCGACGGTCAGCTGTTTTTCTGCGGTTCTAATAGGTGGCGGCTTGTTTTGTTACAATTCGTCCAGCGTGGCCCCGGATCATCTACCTAGCTGATGTTCGGACGAATGGACACTGCAACGATGACCAAGCAACGAAATTGATTTTTGACTTTTGGGAGACCCAGCGTGCCACTTTTTTATCGGCTAAGTTCTGTGTTCGTTCTATGTGGTTTGTGTGTTTCGTTGGTCGGTCAACAGACGATCGATCCACATCATCAGTGGGGTCAATGGCGAGGCCCGATTTCCACCGGCGAGGCTCCGCATGCCGACCCGCCCGTAACTTGGTCGGACGATTCCAACATTGCCTGGAAGGTGGCGACCGAAGGCGAAGGGATTGCCACGCCGATCGTGTGGGGGAACCGAGTGTTCCTGGTCTCGGCAGTCCCAACGGATCGCGTCGGCGATAGTCCTCCCACGCAAGACGAACGAGCTCTGACGCAAACGCCGCCCACGGTATTTCAGTTCAAGGTCATCTGTTTGAATTTGGAAACGGGGGAAAAGGTCTGGGAAGACGTGGCGATCGAGAAAGTGCCTCACGAGGGTCGGCACAAGACCAGTGCCTATGCGGCCGCTTCGCCAATGACCGATGGCCAACAATTGATTGTCTCGTTTGGGTCAATTGGCATCTTTAGTTACTCGCTGGAAGGCGAAAAACAATGGGCCATCGATTTGGGAGACATGCACACTCGCAAAGGTTGGGGAGAAGCCACCTCGCCGGTGCTTGTCGATGGCAAAGTCGTGATGAACTGGGACAACGAGGACCAGTCGTTTATCTACACGTTGGACGCGACGAACGGTGACACCGTTTGGAAGGTGGTTCGTGACGAGCCGACCACCTGGGCGACGCCATTGATTATCGAACGCGATGGTAAGAAGCAGGTCGTGACCAATGGTACCAACCAAATTGTGGCTTACGATCTGGCTAGTGGTGAAGAAGTTTGGAACGCCAAAGGGACAACATTGAACGCCATCCCCTGCCCCGTCCCGTTTCAAGACAAAGTGATTTTCATGGGTGGGTATCGCGGTCACCGTGCTGTCTCGATTCAAGTTGGTTCGCAGGGCCAATCGGAACAGATCTGGGAACTGGGTCGCGGAACTCCCTACGTCCCTTCACCACTGCTTTTGGGGTCGCGACTGTATTACACGCAAGGAAATCAGATGATCTTGAGATGCGCCAATGTGGAAGATGGCGAGTTGATTTTTGGCCCTCAAAGATTGACAGAAGGGCGAGGCGGATTGTACGGATCACCGGTCTCGGCCAAAGGGCGAATCTACATTGCCAGTCGCGAAGGGACCACGGTCGTGTTTGACGATGCCGATTCGTATAACCTGCTGTCATCGAACAAGTTGGACGACCAGTTTGATGCCTCGCCCGTCCCGGTGGGTGACCGATTGTTGTTGCGAGGCCGAAAGTTTTTGTACTGCATTCAAGAAAAAGCCGAGTAAAAAAGCGGCAATTTGTTGAGTATCCAGCAAGTTTCAAAAACTTCGTAACAAACGATGGCCAATCCGTATTAGTCCATTACGAGGCTGTTATCCGTGTCATCTGTTTGATTGAAACAAGGTTGAAAGTAAATAAATGAAAAACCTAAACATAAAACCTGGCTTGCTGGTCGTCATAACGTTGGGAGTGTTGATTTCGTCCAGTGTCGATGCTCAGCAGAAATCGTCGCTGACGGGATCATGGAAATTTCAACGTGAAGGATTGACGGGCGCCATTAAATGCCAGCTTCGGTTGGTTCAACAGGACGGCAAGTGGGTGGGCGAATACCAGGACGCCGACAAGGTGGAAGCGAAAGTTTCAGACATTAAGTTTGCTGATCAAAAGGTATCGTTGAATTTGAACATTGCGGATTCCACAGTGACGTTAAGTGGGACTCTGAAAAAGGACAAGATCACTGGAACGATTGTTGACGGAGACGACAAGCAGGATTGGAAAGCAACTCGCCTTACCGCACTTCAAGATGCTGTGGGTAAATGGCGAATGGAGTTCACGACCCCGGATGGCGCCGTTCGCCGTCCAGAATTCCAGTTGTCGATGACCGACGATGAAGCGACTGTCGAGTTCACGGCAGGCGAAGATGAAGAGGTTGATGGTGAGGGCGAAATTACCAAAACTGTCTACAAAGATGGATTGTTGATCTTTCATGTCGAACTGCAGTTTCAAGGTCAGCCGTTGAAGTTGGAATACGAACTTGAATTGGAAGAAAATTCCTTGGAGGGCTCAATGTATTTCGAGGTGGAAGGGACTGAGATGGCCGGCGATGTGGATGTTTCAGGTGAACGAATCGATTAGATTCAGAGTTCGAAAACGAAAAACGAAAAATTGCGACGCCCTTCAGAACAATCTGAAGGGCGTTTTCTGTACGCAAGATGTTGCATTTTTGAAACACCGTGAAACCGCACAATTGTTGGATCTGGCGAAAATAGTATCTCAACCAACGGAAATCGTTTTTTCACGACTCGGATAGGCTGTGCTAAGTGGCATTCCGGGACGCGGCAAGTTAGTCTGAGTAAATCAAAATTCACCACATCCTTTCGATTGCTTTGGGGCTTTGGGTTAACTATGCCGATTCCGATTTTCAGTCGTGTTTATCTGTCAATGGCCAGCATCGCGCTGGCAGCGTTTTGCTTAGCGGTGGCCGTAGATTCCGTTTCTGCTCAACAGGACCTGGAAGACAAACGCGAACTTCAACATACGGACTATGACAAATGGAATTCCGTACGCGGCCAGAACTTGTCGGCCGACGGCAAGTGGATCAGCTATACCGTTTCGCCGGGCGAGGGCGATGCAACCTTAAAAATTCGTCACATTGCATCGACGAAAGAGTACACCATTTTGCGAGGCGCTAACGCTCGGTTCACCTACGACAGCAAGTTTGTCGTCTACCGAGTTGATCCAGATTCCAAGCGTCTGGAAATACTTCGAAAGGCCAAGACACCCGCCGATGAGATGCCTCGAGCAAAAATCGAAATTCTAAACTTGGAAACTGGCAAGAATGTAACCATGCCCGGTGTCGCCAGTTTCAATTTGCCAGCCAAAGCGTCAGGTTGGATCGCTTTCAAACCGATCGTTGTCAACAGTGGTCCCAGCGTCAAAGAATCCAAGTCTTCGTTGACCGGTACTTACGAAGTGACGCCGGAAGGAATTCAAAGACAATCTTCTAAGCCAAAAAAACCGGCCAAGCCAAAAACGGAAGCCAAGAAGCCTGCTGGCAAAGAGAAGAAGGTTAGTAACGAGGGCGACAAAAAGAAAGGCAACAAAAAGAAGAAGGACAAAGCCAACGGTACGACGTTGGTGCTCCGCAATATCGAAACGCATATGGAACAACGAATTCCATTCGTTACCACATTTCGATTTAGCGAAGATGGTCAAGTCTTTACCTACGTGACCTCGAACGATCAACAAGAAGAAGGCGCTGGCGATGGAGTCCACGTCATTGATTTGGAGAAGATGAAAACGACTCAAATCATCTCGGGTCTGGGTAACTACAACCAGGTCGTGTTCAGTAAAGACGGTACGCAGATCGCGTTCATGTCGGACCGCGATGACTACGATTCGGAGAAATCTAAGTGGGCCATTTACCATTGGTCGCGTGGCAAGAAAACGGCCAAAAAAATCGTCGACTGGGAATCAAAAGGGATCCCTGAAGGCTGGGAAATAGCATCCAATTCGGCTCCGCTGTTCAGCGAAAACGGCAAGCGAATTTTGTTTAACACGCGCCCCATTCCCGAGGAAGAAAAGAAAGACGACGGGGAGGAAGAGAAGGTCGCCAAACTTGATATTTGGCACTGGCAAGATCCTTTCCTGCAACCGCAGCAGTTGTTGCAAGTCAATCGTGATCGTAACCGCACCTATCGCGCGATGTTCGATGTTTCTTCAAAGAAAGTAATCCAAGTCGCAACGGAACAGATTCCTTCTGTGGGGATTGATCCTCGCAGCGAATCGAGCATGGTCGTAGGGACCGTGTCTGATCAATACAACAAAATGCGATCTTGGGATACGCAAGGTTTTTCCGACTGGTATTTGATCAACTTGAAAACGGGCAAATCGCAATTGATGCGAAAGATGGCTCGTGGCAATCCATCGATGTCGCCAGGTGGCAAGTACATCACATGGTGGGATGGTGAAAAACAGACTTATTTTGCTGTTTCATCGGACGTCAAGTTGGAAGAAGGACAAGAACTGGAAGCCATCGATCTGGGTGCCGGAATTAGTCACCCGCTGTACAACGAACTGCATGACACTCCGTCGTTGCCGCGTCCTCACGGAACCGCTGGTTGGACGGCCGACGATAAGTCGATTTTGATCTACGATCGTTGGGATATTTGGCAAGTTGATCCTACTGGGAAAACCGAACCTGTTTGTATCACTGGTGGCAAGGGTCGCGAAGAACAAATGCGTTTCCGTAATGTCCGTTTGGATATCGAGCAACGTTTTGTTGATTTGTCACAACCGCAAATCCTGTCCTGTTTTTCTCACAAGACCAAAGGGAGCGGCTACTGTCGTTTGCAGCCAAACGAAGACAGTTTCGAGATCGAAACTTTGATTCAATTGGACGAACAGGTTGCTGGATTGCGGAAGGCCCGAGATGCCGACACCGTGATGTTCACTCGGTCGACCTTTGAACGCTTTCCGGACGTTTGGACTAGCGACTTGAATTTCGAAACGGTCCGCCGAATTAGTAAAGCCAATCCGCAACAATCAGAATACATTTGGGGTTCCGCCGAACTGGTGAATTGGAAAGCCAACGACGGCCAGGAATTGGAAGGCTTGTTGTACAAGCCCGAGAATTTTGACCCCAACAAGAAGTATCCATTGATGGTTTACTTCTACGAACGAAACAGCGACAACCTGCACCGTTACTACACGCCAGAAGCAGGTCGCTCAATTATCAACTTCAGCTTCTACGTTAGCCGAGGTTACGTGATTTTTGTTCCAGATATCCCGTACAAGACTGGCGAACCAGGTCCGAGTGCTCAGAATGCAATTTTGCCAGGCGTGGAACACATTGTCTCCAAAGGCTTTATCGACAAGGATCGAATCGGCATGCAGGGGCATAGCTGGGGCGGTTATCAAACGGCTTACCTGGTAACGGTTACTGATATGTTTTGTTGTGCCGAATCAGGAGCACCAGTCAGTAACATGACCAGTGCCTATGGTGGGATCCGTTGGGGTTCCGGAATGAGTCGTATGTTCCAATACGAGAAGACTCAAAGTCGAATTGGTGGAACGTTGTGGGATGCTCGTGAAAAGTACATCGCGAATTCGCCAGTCTTTTTTGTCGACAAGGTCAACACACCGTTGTTGATTCTGCACAATGACGAAGATACGGCGGTGCCATGGTATCAAGGGATCGAGCTGTTTGTGGCGCTTCGCCGGCTGGAGAAACCAGCTTGGATGCTGAACTACAACGGCGATCCTCACTGGGTCATGAGCGACGAGAATCGAATGGACTTTGCGAAACGCATGCAACAGTTCTTCGATCACTACATGAAAGGTGACCCCATGCCAGTGTGGATGGCCAGTGGTATTCCGGCCGTAGACAAAGGTAAGGAGTTCGGTTTCGAGTACGCTGAAGAGCAACCGGAAACGACAGCCGAACCCGCAGAAGAAGGCACCGGCGAAACCTCTTCAGAGGACCAATAGTCACTGTTCGGTTAAGAACCTGAATCAATCAATAAACCAAAATGGCCTGGATGTATCTCATCCAGGCCATTTCTTTGGCTAGTCAATCATTTGCAGGTTCGTTGCCCCTACTTACCGCGGTCCATCCGGTCTTGAGCCTCCAAAATGTAAATCACGACCTGTTCCAAATCCTCGTCTGTATCAATGAATTGAATATCGCCACCCTTCGTCCGACCGCGTCACGGTGATCCGGATTGAGCAGAGCTCGGTTGTTTTGTTCCAAGCTTGGATGATCGGGATTGTTGACGACGTGCACGACATCATCGACGGCGGAATGCGGAAGATCAGGATTCAGCCGAGCCACCGCTTCGGACAAGCGGTCTTTCAAGGCGACAGCCCGTTGCGGATCGTCTCCATCTCAAGCGATGCTCAACGCTGATACCTACGGATTCGGCGTAGAATTGGTATGATGCGTAAAACTGGAAAATGGAATACTGATTAAATGAAAAAACGTGCGCCGAGAAACAGAACACTTTCGTGCTCACCGCAAGAGATATTGCGTTACGAAAAGCAACTGATGTCATTGGATTCGCCCACACAGGTGAGCTCAATTGAGGATCAAATTATCTGCCAAGACTTCTTGGATGCCGTCCAATTCTTACCATCGTCGAGTATTGACCTTCTCGTAATGGACCCTCCGTATAACTTATCGAAAAATTACAACGGTTCGGTTTTCCGAGAAAAAAAGGCACAGGAATATCAGGAATGGTTCGAGCAAGTGATCGAGAAAGTCCGTCCGACATTGAAGCCAAACGCTTCAGTCTATGTGTGTTCCGACTGGCGAACCTCCATGTTAATCGCACCGATTCTCGGCGAGGCTTTCGAGATACGCAATCGTATTACATGGGAACGTGAGAAAGGGCGCGGGTCGAAGACCAATTGGAAGAACAATACCGAAGACATTTGGTTCTGTACGGTCTCGGCGGACTACGTATTCAACGTTGACTCCGTTAAGCTCAAGCGGAAAGTTATTGCACCGTATCGCGACGCCTCCGGTAAGCCCAAGGACTGGGATGAGGGTGCTGATGGCAATTTCAGGTTGACCCATCCGTCGAATGTCTGGACTGATCTGACAATTCCGTTTTGGTCGATGCCTGAAAATACGGATCATCCCACACAGAAACCGGAGAAGTTGGTCGCAAAGCTAATCCTTGCCAGTTCCAATTCGGGCGATTTTGTTCTGGACCCATTTTTGGGGAGTGGGACCACGGCAGTTGTCGCGAAGAAACTCGGAAGACGATTTTGCGGTATCGAACAAAACACTGAGTATTGCTGTTGGGCAGCAAAGAGACTGGAAACAGCTGCAAGCGACTCCTCAATCCAAGGCTACTCCGAAGGTGTCTTCTGGGAGCGAAACAGCTTAAGCGACCAGAAACCACAAAAGAAGAAGGAAGCCGAGACACCAATGAGTTTATTCGATGCGTGACGCTCTTTCAAAAGTCGCCTCCTTTGTGAAAGAGCGAGACGGCATTAATGATAAGGCAAAGCTCTGCAATGAAGTGATCGAGAGTTTCGGTCTGACGCGAGACCGGTCAGTTTATTATTGCGATGAATTTGCCATTCGATTCAGTGCGGCGAAAAAACCAACGTTTTCCAACACGGTTCTGTCGCTGTCGAACTTGCAGAAGTTCGATGATCGACCGTTCGTAGTCTGCGTGGTCACTCCCAGCGAAAACCACCTCTTGCTGGCGAACACTTCATTGCTGCGAAAAATCAGTCATAGCTCACAGAGTCTACGAGAAGACAACATTCGCGGCTCATTCAACGGTTCCGACATCG
>CAZJBW010000069.1:14853-29251 GCA_964543985.1 uncultured Pirellulaceae bacterium
CCTCTTGGAGAGGCTACCAAAAGACCCTGAAAGTCTGATCAACCTTGGGCTTCTCAGTTAGCAACCTCAAGTGGTGATTGGCGAAAACAGATCAGTTCGAATCGGAATCGTCGTTAGCCGTCGAATTGGGTGGCAAGTTTTCCAACAAGAACTCGGTCATTAGATTGCGTAAGTGCGGTGTCGTATTTTCGTACTCATAGATGCCGTGCGAGCGGTTGGGGTACGCAAACATTTCAAACTGCTTGTCTTTCGCGATCAGTTCGTTGATCAATAACTCCACTGTTTGGTAGTGACAGTTGTCGTCTCCAGTGCCATGGATTACCAACAAGTTGCCCTGTAGATTTTCGGCGTGAGTGATCGGTGACCCATTGCGAAACCCATCAGGATTCAATTTCGGAGTTTGCATGTATCGTTCTTGGTAGATCGTGTCGTAATACCGTTGGTCGGGAACGGGAGCGACCGAGATTCCCGTTTGATACAAGTCTGGAAACTGAAACATAGCATTTAATGTGGAGCTGCCCCCGCCGCTCCAACCCCAAATACCGACTCGCTGTCGATCGATCCACTGAAACTGGTCGAGTGTCTTCTGCAGAGCGGCAGCTTGATCGGAAGTGTTGATGATGCCAATCTTTTTGTAGATCGCTTTTCGCCACGCTGTCCCCCGCGGGCATTTGGCACCTCGATTATCAAAGCTTAGAACGACATACCCTTGTTCGCACAACATGCGGTGCCATAGGTATCGACCGCGACGATCCCACATGTCGGTGACGGTCGTGCCCCAAGGCTCGCCGTAAACATAAACCAACGCAGGGTATTTTTTGGCGGGATCAAAATCCAGAGGCTTCATCATGAAGGCATCGATGTTTAGCGGTTGACCTTGTCCGTCATCGATGGCGACTTGAAAAAATTGTTGATCGATGGACGCCAGTTCTGAAACGGACTGTCTTAGTTGTTGATTGTCTTCGTTGGTGATAATCGTGCGGTGGTCGCGGACATTGACGGTGGCGATGACTGGAGGCACGTCGAATCGTGACCACGTGTGGACCGCTGTGCTGCCATCGGCCGAGAAAGAATAGTCGTTCCAGCCTTCGTTTTCCTCGGGCGTCAAACGTTCCAGTTCTGTTTTGCCAAACGCTTGTCGGTACAGATATCGACACTTGGAATCTTTGGGCGAGGCTTGAAAGTAGCACGCCTGTTCCTGTTGGTCGATGTGGTACAGCTGGATGACGTCGAAATCACCGGGCGTCAACAGTTGTTGCTGTCCGGTTTCAACGTTGACAAGATAGACGTGTTGCCAGCCGTCACGTTCACTGATGAACGAAAACTGCTTGCCGTCTGGCCACCACTGAATGTGGTCGCAAACTTCTAACCAAGCGGGATTCTGGTCGACAAACACCGTGCGAAATTTGCCGGTCTTAGCGTCGACGGCATAAATCGTGTTTTCGTTCTGCAAGCGATTAAGACGTTGCAGAAGAAATTCAGAGGTGTTGGGGATCCAGTTGATTCGCGCCGGATAGTTTTCTCGCGGATCGCCAGGGAGATTTAAAAAAGTTGTTTCACCACTCAGCGTGTCGTAGATGCCAATGCGGACAGCTGAATTTTTCGTGCCCACTTTGGGGTACTGGAACTTGATCAAACGCGGGTACAGTTCATCCGTATTGTTGATCATCGTGAAGACACCAACGTCGCTAGTATCGAAATTCCAAAAGACGACTTTCTGACCATCTTCGCTCCATTGAAAACCGTCTCGTAGATCGAGTTCCTCTTCGTAGACCCAGTCGGAGGTGCCGTTAATGATGTCGTCGGTTTCGGTTTGAGTGATCTGAGTGATACGTCGGGTTGCCAGGTGCTGGATATAAACATTGCGGTCTCGCACGTACGCCACGTAGTCCGAACCACTTGAGAATTTGGCAAACATCAACGAGGATTTTGCGGCTTCGTCACCACCCAGTTTATAAACCGTTCCACTGGCCAGATCGGCAATCCAATAGTCGCCTCGAGTGTTGTGTCGCCACACGCGTTTGGTGTTGTTAAAGATCAACACTTTGTTCCCGTCAGGTGCGACTTGAAAACTTTCGATCGCAATCGGTTTGTCCTGGCCTTCCGGAATCAGGTGGGTGGCTAGAATCAAGGTCTGCTGATTGTCATTGGAAGTAGGGTCGATCAAAACGATGTCGTTTCCACTGTCTGACTCGGCAGGTTGTTGGACAAAGTAGTTGTGGCCCGTGGGCATCCAATTGACGGAATAGGACTTGGCTTGAAATTCGTTGGCTCGATAAATTCGGTCGATGGTCAGTGGGTCTTCTTGAGCCCACACGCCGGTTGTCATAAGGATCAGTGAAAGGCAGATTGCAAAACGATGGAACATCCAGATGGTCCTTATGGGCAGAAGTGTCAATTCGAGGCAGCGTCGGCAGGTCGTTACGAGGGTTTGCAACTGCGCGTCAATTTAACACTCGATCGCACGTGAAACAAACACGAGTCTGGAAAGCTTGGAAATTCGATACCTTGGGCCGTAGGCGGTTAGTCACTACCGCCGTTGGTTCACCCAATTGGCGAAATCTGCCGGTTTCAAAGAGTGGCTCAAGAGAAAGCCTTGAATAGTATCGCACTGTATTTCGGTTAAGAAGTCACGTTGTTGCTGAGTCTCAACGCCTTCGGCCACAACCTTCAAGCCCAGTCCGTGTCCCAAGGCGACGATGGCTTTGGCGATGGCCACTGCTTTTTTGTCGTGCGGTAGATCGCTGACAAACGAGCGGTCAATCTTTAACGTCGAAACGGGCAACGACTTTAGATAGCTGAGCGACGAGTAGCCGGTGCCAAAATCATCGATGGCGATCGACACGCCCAATTCACGCAAACGTCGAAACTGTTCGAAAGCCAGATTCATGTTTTCCATCATCGCCGTTTCAGTAATTTCCAATTCGATCGACGAAGGTGAAATACCGATGATGTCCAAAATGGCTTGCAATCGAGAAGTGAATTGTGGATCGATAAGTTCACGCGTCGAAACGTTGATCGACATCATGCCGTCCAACTGCAGTTGGTTTTGCCAGCAAGCCATTTGACGAATGGCATTTTCTAAAACCAGTTGTCCTAAAGGAGTGATCAGTCCGGAACATTCGGCGACTTCGACCAGTAAGGTCGGGGAAACCATTTTGCCGTTACGTTGCCACCTTAACAGGGCTTCGCAGCCAACGACTTGATCCGTGGCAAGACACCATTTGGGTTGATATTCCAGAGCAATTTGTCGACGCTCAACCGATTCTCGCAACTCTTCAAGTAACGTTTGTCGTTCGTAAACGCCTGCAGCCAGTTCGGGCGTGAATGGATGGAAACAGTTGCGACCATTTTCTTTCGCCGAGTACATCGCGACATCTGCATTTTGCAGCAGACCGTTTACGTCCTTCGCGTCCTCAGGATAGCGAGTCATCCCGATACTGATACCGACATAGACTGAATTGTTGCCGATCACAAAAGGCCGCTTCAGTTGATTGATAATTCGATTACCAACAGCCTCGACTTCCATGGCCGAAAGATTGGCCAACAACAGCGCGAATTCATCGCCACCGAATCGTGCCAAGAAACTGTCTTGGCGAATCGTACTGCGAATGCGGTCGGCAACCATCAGCAATAATTGATCGCCGGCTTCGTGTCCCAGTGTGTCATTGACCGTTTTGAAGTTGTCCAAATCCAGAAAGCAAATCGAAAAATCTGAGTTGCTACGAGCCAACAGGAATTCAACTTGTTTGACGAAGAATCGGCGGTTGGGCAACTGGGTAACGTTGTCGTGGAGGGCTTGATGCTGAAACTGCTCCTCCATTTGTTTCCGTTCGGTGATGTCGTGGGCGGTGATCAGGTACCGAGCGTTACTGGCTCCTTTTTCGAGCGAACTGATCGAGAACTCGATCCAATTTCGAGTTGGTAGCGAGTCGTTCAGTTTCTGTTGGTCACGGGATTCGATTTGGTAAAGTTCAAATCGTTGTTCGTCGTCATTCTTGATACGCAATAATTCGTCAAACCAATTCGATTGTCGATCCAGGTGGAATTGGCTTTGCAGGTGCCGACGAACGTCCGATCCGTCCTGACACTCGGTCAAATCAAACATGATGCGACCGTTACGGTTGGCAGAAAGCAAACGAAATCGTTTGTCCAAAACCAACATGGCATCGCGAGTTCCTTCGAAGATGGATTCGGCCATCAGTTTGAAATTCAAATGAGCCACTTCGGCCGCTTGCTGAGCTTCGGCAAGTTGACGCCTTGTTTGCTCAAGTTCTTCAATGACCTCGGCTGAGTTCACCACAGCGTCGGTCAATGCGTCGTTGCGGGATTCCAATTCGGCGATTTCTGCTTTCAAGCGATCAGCGAATTCACTCGGTGCACTCGGTACAACGGGAACATCCTGGGGCACAGGTGTCTGTGGTGTACCATCGGGTGGCATGGGTGGCGGTATTGAAGCTGAATCCATCACTCTAATCCATTAAAAAAATATGGTGGTGTTGGATTGCAAGTTAGATGACATGCTTCACGCGATTCGATGGCCGCAATGCGATTAAGCATTGGGCTTAATCCGATTACCGCGTTATTGCTAATAGCTGTCATTGAAGGCTTCCCAGACGCCGGGCGCGTGTTTTTGAAAGCCTAGTTCGCAGCCGGACCTGCCATTTCGTTCACAGATACGAATGATACAGATCGGTGTTTATTTCGGTCCGGTGGTATCGATTATCGCCGTTCTAGGACGTAGGCGCGCACAGCGGCAATGCCAATTGTATTGAATCGCCCATTCCGCTGGTCAACCGCACGTTCCGATTGAAACGCAGCGACCAATTCTGTGACCACGCACATCATCGACGCTTGTCAAAGAACTGTTTTCTCTTGCCATTACGTAGTCAACGAAACACTATTTCGGATTCGCTTTTGGCTTCATGATGATCACAGAGTCTTTGAGAATATCGCGAAAATGATCAAGAAGATCCTCATGGCTGTTTTGGTCGTTGGCAGGCGGAAAGTAGATGACTTTCAATCCCGTCATGGGGAACGATTTCAACAGATCTTGCTTGTCAACTTCCGTTCCATCCAACTTGACGAAAGTGGCCTCGCCGATCGGCTGCAGAACTCGTTTGGTTGGCGCTCTCATCATCGTTCGAGTTTCTGCCCGGTGCTTTGTGACGCCATCTTCCACATAGGGAATCATTACGGAGTAGCTTGTTTCGACCAATTCACCCTCGGTTTGAACCGTCACGACCTTGCTAATCACGTCTCCATCAGAATGCAACGTGATGAATTGGACGTAGCCAGCAGGAGATTCAGGTACGTCGGATTCTTTCTGCTGACCGAACGCTGTCGAATCGAATACTGGCAACAACGACAAGATTGCCAACAAGAACAGGGAACGAAATCTCATCACAATTCTCCTTTTAAAGTCCGGGATAGCTGATGAATTTATAACGCCACATTGGACGCGACTCAATTGCTTGAGTAGTGAATATTATGGGTTCGGACGACGAGTTGCAATCATTTCTTCGAACTGTCTCCACTCTCTTAACGTTGGTAGGTCGCGTCAGGTTGCGCGAACTAGTCCGGCGCAAGAAGTGTGTCGCGCATATTTCACGAAAGCGGCCTATTATCTCCACTTTTTTGCATCTAAATTTTCGTGAACCTTTTCCGCAACTAGGAGTCAGGTGTGTTGCTGATCTTCATGCGTTAATTTGAAATGGAGTAGCATATTTGAAGTATGAACGGTCAACACCAACGCTCTTCACGAAGTTTGATCTTCAAAATCCCATGCGATTCATTGTGGATGACCAACGGCATTGCCAAACAATGGGCGAGTACAGTTCTTTTGAGGACGCGAAAATTGCCATCTTGGGACTGGTATCGATTGCTTGGGACGAGCCACCAAATCGAGCGCCATGCCGCAATTGGAAGAATTGCGGGCGCGAATACCATATTATTGAAACTGATGATTCCAACAACTTTGTAAGTACCAAGCTAATCTGCAAGTACGATCAAAACGGGCCAATTTGGTTCGACACGTAGTTGTACATATATACGGACTTCGGCGACAGTTCCTACGGCGACTCTGAGATTGCCATTCGCTTTTACGAAGATGGTGACTCGATTGGCGAGCTTCGATTGACAATGACACATGGCGTCAGGTTGTTGGTGCCTCTGGGCTAACTCGAATTCAAAACCATAGCCACCGTCTAAGCTGGGATTCGACTCTGACAATCCAGCTTGATAGAATTCGAGCAGCGAAGCGCCCGGCAAATCGGTGCCATCTTGGCGCTACTCAATCCCGGTTGGAAGCTCCCATGGTACGGTGGAGCTATGGCGGGCGCATTTGCTGGCTATTTTGGCAAGCGGTATTTTCCTGATGATTTACAGAACCGTCAGACATGCCCAAGGGAAACATGATTGAAAGGGTGATCATCAGATATCAATGTGAGGTACGTGAAGTCGGGATTCGCGTGGTCTTGAAGTGGTGAATCACTTGTCCCGATTCTCGATGTTACACACATCTTTTTTGCCGCGAAATGTTGTGGTCCAACAAAACTGCTTGCACATCAAATAGCGCCTGATAGCATTGGGGTTTCGCCGAAATTGATATTTGTGTGGAACAACAAGGTCCGGACTCGGTGATCGCTGCCGTTATCCCGCTCAATCATTTGCTCGAATCCCACGACGCCAAATTTCATCAAGGTGCATTCTTGGCCAATGGGTACAGTTCACATCTTCTGCTGCTCAAATCGTTTCACCACCGATGATTCCTTCGCCCAATTCATCGAACCGGCATATACGGATGATGGTGACATGCTTGATTCTGAATTCATGCGCGAAATCGGCCTGAGTGATGACTATGAGCCAATGGCGATCGAAAGAAAGCTTCTGAATGAAACGACTCCTGTCAGAACCGCAATTACCGACTGCTCGCTCTGGATGCGTTAGATCCTGTGATCGTAAAAGGTAATCTCGGAACTAAAGCACTTAAAAGCCGCGAATGCCTCGCAGACGCAGAATGTCCTGGGCGGTATTGCCGATCACGTCGCCAGCAGTGGAACGTAGGGTCAGCGTGTCGCCGGGCTGGATGGTCACGGCATTGGGATTGGCATATAGCCAGTTCACGTCAAAGCTGCGAGTCGCACCGCCACGCGTGATCAGTAACTGTGACGGCCCGAATTGAGGTCCACCGACATTACCACCTGCCTGAGCGATGGCTTGGGTCGCTGTCAAACGACGGCCGGTGGGCAACGAGTAGCGACCGGCGGCCAATTGGCCACCGGCAAAGAAAAACCGAGCCTCGCCTAATCGAGCGTCCACAACATCACCGTCTTGTAAACCGGGTCGTTGATTCCGTTGAATGACTCGCACTCGATTTGCGTCAAAGTAGCCACCCGATTCGGCTAAGGCCGAAAGGGTTGTGGCATCATCTGCTGGGATGTTGACTTTGGTAACGGATCGAGGAAGTTCGCCCGGTAATGCTCGTGGATTGCCGTCAGTCACGACCAGGACTTGCACTGTCCGTTTACGCATTAAGTTGACCGTTACCAAATTCTTGACCGCAATGATTTGTTGGTCCATGTAAGTCTTTTCGATCTTCTTCTCGGCCTCTTGCACCGAGAGACCTCGCACGTCAACCTCCCCAATGAGGGGCAACGAGACCGATCCGTTTTCGCGGACTGGGACAGGGTAGCCAATTCCAGGATTGATATCGCTGCCGTCACGAGGCCAATTAATGGGCGCTGATTCGTAGTCACCCAGCACTCCATTCACAATGATCGACAGAGTGTCGCCGGCGTCCAGTCGGTAAACTTTTGATGTTCTTCTTTGAGAGGTCGTTCTCAAGGCAGTTGACGGACGCAAGGTGGTTGTGCGGTTGCGGCTTGATTGATGACCGTAGTAATAGTTAGTGCGAGGTTGCACGATGTGTCGCGGAGCTTGTCGCACGACGCGATACGATCGTTGATGATTATTTTGGTGAACCGATCGCCCGTACTGAGCGTGCAGGGTGTTTGGTATCCAGCAAAGGAAGCCAGTTACCAAAAGGTATGCAAAGACGTTGATGAGTTTCGGTTTCATGGCGATTGCCTTGATAGTAGATGCGACGAGAGACATAGCAGGCCGCCGTTTGGCGGAAGCATTCATTGCACTTCAAATTTGCGAGTTCGTCAACGAAAAGTCGTTAATTATTGATTTCGCCCGCGTTTTACCGCAGTGATCAATGGTTCTAGCAGACGCGCGATTGTGTGGGCCTGCAATCGGTACGACCCGAATGAGCCCAATATGCCGACCGTCTGATTGGATGGCCCAAAGGTCAGCCCACGATGTTCAGCCCAAGGTTGGAAGGTTGGCTAACTTACTTCGACGACTCTTGACCCCAAAACGTCTTGGCGTGGTTCGATTCCCAAACCAGGTTCCATCGACGCTCGCATTCTGCCGTGTTCGCGTTGGGGTGCGCCGGTAGCTGTACTGACGGTCACGTAGCTATTGAAATCGGTGGCGGTGAACAGCAGGTCGGTGGGAGTGCTATGGGCTAGTGCGGCGATGGCCGAAGTGACGATGTCGCCACCCCAGCTGTCTTCCAAAGTCATCGCGACGCCCAGCCGCACGCATAGATCTCGGGCAAGTTTGGCTTTGGTCAGGCCACCGAACTTGCTAATTTTAATGTTCACGACATCCATGCCGTTTTCGTTACTGGCGCGTAACAGTTCCGGCATGCCATGAATACATTCGTCCATGACGAATGGGTGGTCCGTTCGGCGGCGAATAGACAGGCATTCTTCGTATGACAAACAGGGTTGTTCAATGTAAACGTCAACGTCGCGTACTGCGCGGACGACCCTGGCGGCCTCGTGCATCAACCAACCGGTGTTGGCATCGGCGATCAGTTTATCACCCGGTTGCAACTTAGCCGCCACTTGATGGATTCGTTGAATATCGACGTCCGGGTCACCGCCAACTTTCAATTGAAATCGGCGATAGCCTTCGTCTCGATAGCCTGCCACTTTGGCGGCCATCGCCTGCGGGTCTTCTTGAGAAATAGCGCGATACAGTACAAAGTCTTCGCCGAAAGGACCTCCTAATAATTCGCAGACGCTTAATCCACTGGCCTTGCCCAATAGGTCCCAGCAAGCCATGTCGATTCCGGACTTCACATAGGCGTGTTCCTTTAACGCGGCGTCCATTCGCTCGTTCAGCGGGCCCAAGTGTAAAGGGTTCATACCGATTAGGTGAGGTGCCAGTTCGCGAATGCCAGCACGCACGCCCGGTCCGTAGGCCGGCAGGTAGAACGGGCCCAGTGGGCAAACTTCTCCGTAGCCGACTAATCCTTGGTCGGTCTCGATTTCGATGATCGAACTATCAAAAACGTCGACGGATTTTCCGCCAGACCATTTGTAACTTCCCTCGTGTAAAGGCAAGTCAACCTGATAAACCGAGATGCGATTGATTATCATGCGTGCTCAAAATGTTACAGTACCTTGCAATGCGAACGGCGATTCTAGTCGATTCGGCTACAATTGACGACCAATAGGTCTATGCGGCGACTAGCCAGGTAAAGGATTGAATGACAGACGTCGAACCATCAGAAACAGATTTGGGCCGCGGTGTTACGTTTTCCCGCCGCGCGTTTTTTGTAGGCGCCATTCTGGGAGGGACCGCTGTTGCCGTCGCAGCCACGACTCCACAAGCGGCTCGTCAGTGGTTATTCCAGAAAATGGACCAGCAACCGTTGGAGCAGCGAGTGATCGCGGAAGCCAAGAGTCATCGCCGTCCGTTTTGGCGAACGTTGGTCGAGTCCATTGTGATGTGGGCGGCCAATATCGGTTTGGGTGCCGTTGTGGATCGGTTGGGTCTACAACACGGTGGTCGAGCGGCTGACGGTGATTTATACGCCGAGCAAGTGGAAGATTCTCCCGTCGGTTTGTACGCCCAGGAGTGTTGGATTTTGCCGATTGTGGAAGAGGGATTCTTTCGGTTGTTTCCCAGTTCCTTTTTCGTCGAAGAGCAGCCCCCGAACATCGACAACCATTGGGGGACTGGCCTAGTTTCCGCAGCATTGTTCGCGGCTATTCACAACTTCAGCAAACCAGAGGAAGGCAAGATTCGTCTGCACTTCGATTCAGTCCCTTTGGAACAGTTCGTGCTGGGCGTGTATTGTTGGTACGCTCAACGACAAGGTGGCTTTGTGCATGCTGCCGGTGCTCATGTGTTGTACAACCACTTGTGCGAAGCCTATTGGCACCTCTACGAAAAAAAGGCACTCGCCAAACAGATCGCGGCCAGCGAGGAAGCTGGAAATGACGAACAACCCGAAAATGACTCTGTCGACGATTTAGAAAAGTAGGTGATTGCGTTGCTAGTTCTGAACGCTCAGCAAGTCCACGACTCGCTCGGTTTTGGCGAAGCGATTCAGGCAATGAAGGTGGCCATGGCCAGTCTGTCACAGGGTCAAGGACAAATCCCCGAACGAACTCACCTTCATCTGCACGACCCCGCAGGCACAATGTTGATCATGCCGGGACATTTGCGAACTGACCAAACCGACGCTCTGGTTGTCAAAATGGTGGGCGTCTTTAACGAGAACCAAAAGCGAGGCTTGGCGAACATTCTGGGTGTGACCATGACGTTCGATCCGCAAACGGGTCAACCACAGGCGTTGTTAGATGGCGCGGCGATCACCGCCATTCGAACCGCAGCCACTTCGGCAGCGGCCACGGATTTGTTGGCTCGACCAGAATCCAGAGTCCTGTCTATTCTGGGAAGTGGAACTCAGGCGGCCTCGCACATATCGGCTATCACATGTATCCGATACATTCAGGAGATCCGTATCTACGCTCCCCGCGCGCAGCGAGTGCAACAGTTGGTGTCTCGATTGCAAGCGAATCCAAAATTCGAAAATCGCGATCTAGTCTGGAAAATTTGTGACAGTACCGTCGAGTGTACTCGCGGTGCCGACATCATTTGCACGACGACCAATTCCAGCGTGCCGGTGATTGACAATGTTGCAGTCTCGCCAGGAACGCATATCAACGCCATTGGATCGTACCAGCCGACGGTGGCTGAAATTCCTGCCGAGACGGTTGGGCGAAGCCGAATTTTCGTTGACCAAAAAGATGCAGCCCTGAAAGAAGCAGGTGACCTCATTCAGGCTATCAATGCAGGGCAACTGAAAGCATCTGCGATCGCTGGCGAATTGGGACAAGTTGTCTTGGGCACCGTTACGGGTAGGCAGTCAACCGAACAGGTTACTCTGTTCAAATCGGTAGGCAATACGATCCAGGATGTCGTGGCGGCTCAGTTAATCGTAGAATCGGCAGTTCAGCAAAACATGGGGACTCGTGTAACGTTTTCTGAATCACACGACGACAAATAGACGTCGAATATCAACAGAATTTATCTCATCAGTCGTCCAATCCTGACCATAATAAGCGGGCCGAAAAAATTCGTACCACTGCCCGACTGTGTTCGTTGAATCTCTATCTAGTAGACAAGCATCATGCATTTTCACATTCGATTTGTTTGCCTTTTAATCACTGTCAGTTTTGTTTTTGACGCGATGCCGCAAGTGTCCGGTCAGACGTTTAACGAGCGGATGAGCGATTGGCCATTGGATTTGAAAATCAACGGTACCGTTGCGATCTGTTCGGATTCCGAACCCAGCGATGAACAGGTTGATTACTTTCGCATGGCCAACGGTGACGATGCGAAGGTCGTGACGATCCAGTTTGGCGATAACAACGATGTCGAGACGGCGACTGATCGTTGGGGTAAAGACATAACCCATTACTACGCTCACCTACCAGCCGAATCGATGCGTAAGCAAACGGATTCGAACTTCGATGTGGCACGACTGGCAGACGCGCTGCAGGGAGCGACAGGGGTTTGGATACAAGCCGATTCTCAATTGAGTCGCGAGCAAAAGAAACTAGTTTTGTCACTTCACGATGACCTGCACGAATTGGTGAAACGCGGTGGTGTCGTTCTGGGAATTGGCAGTGTGGGTCAAAGTTTTGGACGACATGAAATAATAGGTGGTCAGGCATTCGGCGATACTCGTCAAGCGACTATCCGTCGCGGCTTGAACTTGATCCCCGATTCAGTGATTCAGCTGGATTTCGAGCGCGAATCTGCTAAACCCCAGCTGCAGGGTGTACTGGCTTCCCATCCAAAAATGATCGGGATGGGTTTGGACTTGGGTGCGATGTTAGTGCTGCGAGGTCGCAAAATTCGAGTGCTAGGCGAAGGGAATGCTCACTTCTTTACCACTGCGAACGATCGGCAGCCAATCCGTACCAAGTCGTTAAGCAGTTCGTCGTCACGGCGAATCAATCCGTATGAATCGATGATTGACTTGACTGCTTGGCGTCGTGACGCGATCGACCGCACGCTGCCATTGTTTCCACCGGCTAATCCTATCGCCCCGAATGTCGCCAAAGGAACATTGATGATTATTGGTGGCGGCGGTATGCCACGCGGTTTGATGCAGGACTTTATTGAACGAGCTGGCGGAGCAAACGCTCGGTTGATTTATGTGCCTTGTAGCGAGCGTGACGAAATCACGACGCGTGACCAGCGGATGGTTCAGTCCTGGTTGGCGGCCGGAGTCACTTCGGCGGATGTCGTGCACACCAAAGACCGTCTGCAGGCGAATTCGGACGAGCAATTCTTAGAGCCACTGAAGAGAGCTACCGGGATCTTTTTTGGTGGCGGACGCCAGTGGAATTTTGCTGATTCCTACTACGGCACCGAAACTCATCGTCTGATGAAAGAGGTCTTGAATCGCGGTGGCGTGATCGCTGGATCGTCGGCCGGTGCATCGATTCAAGCACAGTATTTGGCCCGAGCTAACCCGCTAGGCAATGTCGATATTATGGCACCAGGTTACGAACGTGGTGGCCTTGGTTTTATCACGGGCGTCGCCATTGACCAGCACTTTACGCAACGTCGTCGGCAAGCAGACATGTCTAGCTTGGTGAATCGCTATCCGCAAATACTGGGTATCGGTATCGATGAACGAACAGCGATCGTTGTTAATGGGTCAGTGGCCGAGGTGGTCGGTGACGGCAACGTTTTCATGTACAACCGAGAAGGCTACCCGGCTGACGCGAAGCCAGACTATTACAAATTGAGCGAAGGGGATCGCTACAATCTGGCCACGCGAAAGCTGGTCGAGTAGTTGGTGCGATTATTATGTCTGACTTTTCTACTTTGTTTGACTGATGCCAATCAAACGTAGATGTTCCAGCAAGTTATGGATCTCGTTGAAATTCTTTGACGTTTGTCGCACGACTAGCACTTGGTTGATCGTGAAGATTTTGGCATTACCACCTGCCTGTTCCCATGAATCTGGATCAATCATCTCCGTAATCAAGATTGCCAGTTGTTGTTCGGGTCTCAAATCATCGGCTAGTTGGACATTTGTGGGTGGTGCATTGGGTGGTGACTCCTCTTCTGTTTTTGAGCCTTCTGCTTTTGTGTCCTCTTGCGAAGAATCGGCTTTGGCTACTTCTTGAACTGAAAAGACACCTCCACTACCTCGGAAACCGCCGTTCACGTTTTTTTGCGACTTTTGAATCAAAACGCCAGAGACGTTGTCGATCACTTTGGTCAAATCACCGACTTTGAACGTCATTAGATTCATTGTTGATAATGCTTCGTCTTCCGATTTGACGACAACAACACCATCATCAATCGTCCAAGTGCAATCGAAGGGCTCTAATAGCATTCGCAAAGCAGAACCCAAGCGTTGTGAAGCTAAAGTCAATGAAATCACGGACTCTTCATCCAGGTTGTTGTCAAATGCGGATGGATGCAACACAAAAGGAATGCTGTGATCGACGGATAGCTCATCTACGATGTCACCAAACCGAGTCTCGAAATACTGTATGTCGACTGTTTTTGTGTTGAGTTTTTCAAAGATCTCAGCGTTTTTTTCTAGTGGATTGACCAGGGACTGGGCTTGGGCTTGTTTTCCGTATAAGGCTAATGCCAAGAAGGCCATCGCCACGACGACATAGGATGCATGTTTGTGCATTGGTTCCACCGTGATCAAGAAAAATACTGTTGGTAAGTACAGACTTAGTCGTGACGATACCGGCGATGGAAGACAGTGGATGGTTGGAAGTTCGCCGATAGAAAGGGTGACTAAGATCGAGTCGATTATTTCACCAATCGGCTGACAAATCAAGAAAGCAGTAAACGGTTCCCTAAGTCATTTTGTGGCAAATCTTTTCCAGAGGGAGGGTGTGTGAGTCGGGAGTTATTTCCAGAGGGAGGGTGTCTGAGTCGGGAGCTACCCTCTCGTTGGCAGGTGTCGTTTGGCAGTTGTCGGATCCCAGTAGCCACCCTCCCTTGGGAGGGTCGGAGCTCCGCTCCGGGGAGGGGATATTCAAGTTTG
>CAZJBW010000070.1:0-6081 GCA_964543985.1 uncultured Pirellulaceae bacterium
ATCAAAGCGGCTCGATCAAACAATATATTAGTCGGTTGAATTGTTTCCTGAAATGAATAAGGAAAGACCGCCTATTTTTTCTTGGCCGACCAGTCACGTCGCTGACGAGAACTGGGAATGCCCATCTTTTCACGATACTTGGCGACCGTACGACGCGCGACCTGAAATCCTTCGGCCTTTAGCCGCTTGACCAGTTCATCATCGCTGTACGGCTTCGCTTTGTCCTCGCCATCAACGATGTCTTTCAGCTTGATACGAATCTCGTTCCAAGCCACATCCTGCCCATCTTCGGTTTGCGTTCCGCCCACGAAAAATTGACGAAGCGGGAATATTCCGCGAGGCGTATCCAGCCACTTATCGTCTACCGCCCGACTGACCGTCGTGACGTGGACACCCACCAAATCGGCAATCTGCTGCATCTTCAGTGGCTTTATGTGCCGCGGACCCTTGTCCAAAAAGTCCTTTTGATGATTGATGATCTCTTGAGCAACTCGCGACAACGTACTTCGTCGTTGCTCGATCGATTCCATCAGCCACTCAGCGGCATTGACCTTCCGCTTGATGAACTCCTTCTCGTCCTTCGTCGCCTGCCCGCTTAGCAGTCGCTGGCGATAGTACTTACTGATGAACAGACGGCGCCCGGGCCCCTCGTCCATCTTGATCACATAGTTTCCTTCTTCGTCCAAATCACAACTGAGATCTGGAATCACAGCCTGGACTTTGCGTTCGGCAAATTGAGCGGCCGGTTTTGGATTCAGTTTTCGCAGTTCGTCCCAAGCCGCGTTGATCTGTTCGAAACTGTAACCAGTCGCCTTTTGTATTTGCGGCAAGCGATTGTCTCGTAAATCCTCCAGGTGATCGTTAATGAGTGTTTTGACTTCGTCTGAATATTCGAATTCGTCGGACATTTGCAGCATCAAGCACTCTTTTAAATCGCGAGCCGCAATGCCAATCGGATCCAAACTCTGCACAATCCCTAAAGCTTGTTCAGCGAGTCTCAAATCTTCTTCATCTGAATTGGGTGGCAGCAAATCCTGCAAAGAAACTTTCAGGTAACCGCCGTCTTCTGGTGCCAGAGCCGAAATGATCCGCTCGCACATCTTTTCGATCTCTTCGTCGATATCCAGTTCGCCAATCTGCAGATACAGATGATCCTGCAATGTAATTTTGCGATCAGCGATATTGGCGATCAGGTCATGCTGACGACTGATTTCGTCCTGCACTCGATTGGAACTGGTGGTCGGCTTACTATCGAAATGATCAGGGATCTCGTTTGCCAAATTCAGCAAACGTTCAAAGTCATCTTCGGTACGCCCGTCCTCTTCGACGACCAACTCTTTCTGCTCGACGTCGGGCCCTTCTGTTTTTTCGTCCGGATTGGAATCGGGCAAGTTCGGATCTTGCTCGCGCAACTCCAACATCGGGTTTTCACTGAGTTCCTGTTCGATGCGTTCCTGCAATTCGGTCAGCGGCATCTGCAGAATCTCCATCGACTGGATCATGCGCGGAGCCAGTGTTTGAGTCTGCTTCTGCTGCAGATGTTGACCAAATGAAAATCTCATGTTCACAGGATAGTGATCCTTTACGTAAACCTTCGGAACGCTGATGTGTGCCCAAACGACCAGACGCGAATCCGTCTGTCAGATGGTTTGAACGCGCTAGTAATTATAGGCTGTCAATAACGTGGATGTTCGATCGCCTGACAAAACGGTTCTAAATATACATTTACAAATTTCGATAAAATCGCAATTTTCGACCCCTCGCGAATTTGACAATCGAGAATTCCTTGCGATCCACGGTGCACTGCAACCATCTCGTAGCGTCCACAAAGGGTTGTTCTGGTTTTAAGGGCTCTAAATAAATATAACCCGCCAATCACAACGGCTGCCGACCAGAAATCGCGTCTGCCAAAATCTCTTTGTTGGTGTATTCCAAAATGCTACCAGTGGTGATCCCACGTGCCAGCCGTGTCAGCTTTACGTCTTGGCCTTGCAAACGGTTCGAAATATGTAGTGCGGTGCCATCACCTTCGACCGTAGGATTGGTCGCCATGATGATTTCTCGGAACTGGCCATCTCGCACGCGATCGATCAGCGGGTCGATGGTCAATTGATCGGGGCCGATGTTGTCCAAGGGAGCAATCCGGCCCAACAACACGTGGTACATCCCTTGAAACGTGCCCGATTGTTCCAGAGCCATCAGGTCCCTGGGTTGCTCGACCACGCACAGCAAAGCTTGGTCTCGTCGCGCGTCGCTGCAAATTCGACAACGGTCCTGTTCCGACAAATTGAAACACACCTCGCAGTATCGAACATTGGTCCGTACATCGCGAATCGCATCCGACAATTGCACAGCCTCCGAATGATTCACGCGCAAGATATGGTACGCCAACCGCTCGGCGGATTTGCGGCCGATGCCGGGTAACCGAGCAAGCTGGTCAATCAAGTTAGCTACGGATTCAGTTAGTTCAGCCACGAGTCTTCAAGCAACCATTGTTTTCGGATTTCGATGTTCGTCGCGTCGTCTTCTCACCTAGTCGCTTGAATCGGTCTCGTCGACCGTCGGCGAAGTGTATTTTTGGATCATTTCATCCATGCCAGGCAGTGACAAACCGCCGGTGATCTCTTGCATCGCTTCCACGTGCATTTGTTTGGCTTTCGACGAGGCCTCGTTAAAGGCCGCCGGCAACAAGTCCTGGATCATTTCCAGTTCGCTGCCCTCAACCAATTTTGGGTCAATCGTCACTTTTAATACTTGTCCCAATCCGTTGACTTCCACACCCACCATCCCGCCACCGGCTTCGCCAGTCGCTCGTTTGGTCTTCAACGTTTCGGACACCTCATCAATTCGACCACTGATGCCTTGTGCATTTTTCATCAAGGCAGCCAGGTTACCTAAACCCTTAAACACTCAACCAACTCCTATTTTAAACTGCAGGCCGATGACCTGATCTTTATTTGCTAAGCGAGAAGATACCGTTGTTTCGTTGTCGATTCCTACGGCAAAACTCTTTGATTCTGAATAATTGTTCGAAAACACGAACCCAATTTCAATCCAGTTCCCAATTTCACCGCCCTGCTTTGTACTTCAGTCAACTGGAAACTTCGCTCAAGCGAGACTTTCAAGGCTTTCGATTGGGACCTTTCACGTTAGTAATTTCGCCATCAAACATATCCATGGCGGTCTTCACAAATTCGTTCTGTTCCATATCCCGTATACGCTGTCGACGGCTAACAGGCGCCGGCTTTCGCTCGGTTTTCGCCAAATCGGTGGTGACTACGAAATCGATACGAATCGCTCGCCCCGTCAGCCTTTGCAGAGCGTCCTGTAATCGCTGCTTGGCCGACGGACGATCACACATCTGCTGATCCAGTTCCGACTTCAAAGTCACCTGCAAGCAATCTTCCTGCAGATTCAGCTTCTCGAAATTCCCAGCAGACTCGGCAGTCAAATCATTGAATTCGGCCAATAGGTTCGTCCAAGTCGATTCAAGATTGACGGAATTAAGATTCATTGGAACCGTCGATTGCTCGGGCGGTCCAGCAGCTGCATCCGCTGGAGCTTCAGGTACCGTTGAGGACTCAGAAACCATTGGCGACGTTACTGGCGAATGCGAATCGTTCGCTTCGCTCGATTTGTTTTGCGTGGCTACCGGCATGGACGCCGTAGCAGGTGGATTGGGCACAGGACGATTAACGTCATTGGCAATCCCATCACTTGGTTCGCTAGGCTCAATTTGCGCGACAGGTTTGGCGACGGCAGTCGATGTTTGACCTTTGGTTTCGCTCGTCGTTTCGGATGCCGCAGACCGTACGGGCGTGTCAGGTATTACTCGCGCTGTTGGCGTTACCGCAGTGTCAGGATTTCCGTTTAGCTGTTTTTTTTTTGCTGACGGCGTCCCAGCAACAATCTTTCCGGCACCGCCGTCCAACAACTGTTGGATCAATTGCGGAACCAAGTCGATATTTTGCAAGTGGCAACAACGTACGGCCGCTGTTTCCAACATGGTTCGGACTGAGGTGCTGTGTCTTACCTTGACCAAAGTATCGTCGAAGATTCTAAGGATCGATAGAACTTTCTCGACACCCAAAGAATCTGCCAGCGTCTGCAAGCGAGCGAAATCGTCTGTCGAGCAACTCAACATCAACTCTTCACCGCAACCAACCAGTTTGGCCATGGCGTCTCGAAACAAACCCAACAATTGCGAAGTCAATTGGCCGCCATCCACACCGGCTTCCACCGAACGATGAATGAAACTCAAGGCCGCTGCACTGTCGTTGGCTACAATCGCTTCTGCGATATCGAAAACCGCATCGTTATCGGCAGTCCCCAATAACGAATGAACCGCATCGACGGAAATGTGATCGTCGGTATAGGACAGTAACTGTTCCAACAGCGATTGGCTGTCTCGCATCGAACCACCAGCACGACGCGCCAACAGCTCCAAAGCGTTGTCGTCAGCGCCAATCGATTCCTGATCGACAATGTGTCTGAGCCGTTGAATAATTGCCTGAGTTTTAATCGGCGGAAAATCAAAACGTTGGCATCGCGACAACACGGTGATAGGAATTTTTTCCGGGTCGGTCGTGCAGAAAATAAACTTCACATGCTCGGGCGGTTCCTCCAGAGTCTTCAACAAGGCGTTGAAGGCCGCCATCGTCAGCATGTGCACCTCGTCAATGATGTAGATTTTGTAGCGAGCCCGACTGGGACGCACGTTGGCGTTGGCCCGCAACTGACGAATCTCGTCAATACCACGGTTACTGGCACCGTCAATCTCCAAAACGTCCACGTCTTCACCCGTCGAAACGCTTTGGCAGATGTCGCACTGCCCACAAGGCTTAATCGTGGGTCCTTCCTGACAGTTCAAACACTTGGCGAAAATTCGCGCCGAAGACGTTTTGCCAACACCTCGAGCACCCGTGAACAAGTAGGCATGCCCGACGCGATTCTGTTGGATGGCATTGCCGATCGCCGTGGCAACTTGCGACTGGCCAATTAAGTCGTCAAAGTCCGCTGGGCGATACCGTAAAGCGACCACTCGGTACTTGTCCGCGCTGGCTGATTCTGTGTTAGCTGATTCCGTATTCATGCCCGGCATTGTACCGTATCCAAACCGTTCGACGAGTTGCCGTGACTGAGGTCCACAAACCCAACATTCTGCGGCATTTTTCAAGGCACCGTTGCCTTGCCCGCCCGACCAATCCAGAAAACCAACACGAACGGACCAGTGACAATCCCACCCACTGTGCGGCGTGCCTGCAGATTTTTACGCAGCATCAAGCCCATTCGCGAGCTACCTTTTAGATAACTTAGGCACGTAGCAGTTTTGCGTAGGCAGACAGCAATTCTGGTTCGTGCGTCAATTGAAATCCTTCAGTAGTGAACTCTCAATGACTTGGAACTTTGCTCGTCGTTCGCGACAACTTTTGGCGATCGTTTTTCTAGCCAACTTAGCCATTCTGGGCTTTGGCGTTTGGCAAACCATTCAAGTATCCAAGTCCGAAACCAACTTGCCGTCCATTCAATTATCGGAACTTCGCCAGGCGAATTCCGCGACCTTTCCGAAGTTCCGTTTGACGGAGGTCAATCATTGGCGTCCGGCCTTCCGTTGGGCGGGAGACGACTACGTGCAACTGGTCCAGCCGTCAACTGACATGCAAACCACAAACGTCTCGCACGAGATCCCGGTTGAGCGAACAATTTTGTTGCGTGCCCAACCCCACAAGATGAACCAGATTATGGCTGGTTTGGGAAGCGGATCTTTACAACGGGAAATTTGCACAAGCCATCATGCCAGCGAAAGACTACTGGAACAACTGGCGGACCAATATCCCGACTACCCGCTAGATAAGTTCACCGTTGTCTCTTTTGTGCGGAGCGAAAAACAAGCGACGACTTGGTTTTTCGCAGGCTCGTCATTCCTGACCACTGCTCTACTGGGCTTGATCTTTTTAGCGTTACGAAACCGCATGGATCAATTGTCGCTGCGTCGTGACCGCATCCGCTGCTCAGTCAACATGGAAGCAGCATTGTCTCGCTACGACACACTAAGGCATTCCTGCTGATCTCAACGTTTAT
>CAZJBW010000070.1:6181-7677 GCA_964543985.1 uncultured Pirellulaceae bacterium
GCAGCATTGTCTCGCTACGACACACTAAGGCATTCCTGCTGATCTCAACGTTTATATAACTGCTTAGCGGACCAGACGATGGCCCGCTTAAGAGTTTTCGCTTAACAGCGCTTAACAGTTTTCTCAAAACAACTGCGGCAAACGGATCACACTACTTCTTCTTTTTGTCATCATGGTCGTGATCGTGATCGCCATGCGAATGACTGCCTGCTTCGTGCGAATGACTGCCTGCTTCGTGCGAATGACTGCCTGCTTCGTGCGAATGACTGCCTGCTTCATGGGAATGGAACGATTTCGCATGCGCTTTGGCAAAATTGAGAATTCCATCAATCAAATCTTTGTGGTGCGTTTCCTCTGCCTCCAGCAGTTTCCCAATAGACGCATGCCGTTTCATCACTTCCGCATGCGTAGACATCAGGTGGTCATGCTTCTCACCTTCGCCATGAGCTTCGTGAGCTTCCATGGCGTGATCGTGGTTAGTCATTTCTACTTCGTGGCTACGAATGTGATCGGCGATGGCTTCCAAATCGGCGTCATGCTGTAGAATTTCGGCTCGCAACTTAGCCAAAGCCGCCAACGCCCTACGATGCTCTACTCGCATCTTGCTGATCTTAGACGACCATGCTTGATGATCGGTGACAGCCGCGTTGTGTTCTCCACGCATTTTTTCGTGCTCTTGAGCGGCCTTGTCTTGAGCAGAAACATTGCTGACAAACAGCAGAGCAATAACAAGAGCGGCAGAAACATTCAGTGTCATTCGCATGTCGAATCCTTTAGCAATTCTGGGAAGTTTAAATACAGGGAAGTTCAATTCGTGGTAGTTTACCAATTCAAAATTCAGCAACCCATTTTCGACCCTTGCGTTGACTATCGCAAGATATGGTTCTGGAAAAAACACTTCCAAAACACTCTGTTCCGCCGCTAAATCGATCAGTGAGATTTCGATTGCTTAGAATTGCCAGCATATTCTCCTTCACTCACCCAGTCCGAACGTTTCGCTGCTCTCTCGTCTGAAAAACGTCCAAGAGATCAACGCGACAAAGATATACCTGTCGACGAGTATTTGACCACAATCGTTCGAGCCAAAGAATTTGCACCTGTAATGATCGACTTACAGGTTGCAATTTCGGAGGATCGTGAAATCAAATTTGAGTGCAGTGAAGCGGTCACCAGCTGGATCACAATATTGGATCTCGACGGTAATGCGATCAAAGGTGCCGAAATCTCCAGACTCGACGTTACCGATCGTCATGGAACGCGATTTGTCCTCGAGCCGCCGGGAATCAAGCTGCTTTACCCCGCAATTAAAAAAAGCGACGCCCAATGGAATGGACCCTGGTTGTGGACAATCAAGCGGGTGAGATTATTGAACAATTCAAACCGGTTGGTGTGACCGGATTCCCGCGTTACATATTGCTGGACCCGGAAGGGAAAATCGTCACTAACGACGCTCTGGGCAAATCAGCTCCGTTGCGAATCTTCAAGCTGGAATTGAT
>CAZJBW010000070.1:7777-21924 GCA_964543985.1 uncultured Pirellulaceae bacterium
CGCAAAGTGACGCAGAGTGAACCAACTTTAATTTCAGAAAACGAAAGATGCAGTGTTCTGCCGGCCAGAGGACTCCGCACAAGAGTACCCCGCTTATGGCTGCTCCATATTTCAGGCCTGACCCGGTTCACGGCTCCTCCTCACGGAGCCCACTGTCCGGCAGATGCCACTGCTTATTGCTTGAAAGCAAGGCAGTAAATTTACGTGCCGGCCCTCGGTTCGTCAAATCTGAATTCGACAATTTTCAATTTCTGCCGCTAACGTTTAATTCCTGACAGGTATCGTTTACTTCCTGGCAGAATAGGCAACCGGATTAAACAGCTCGCTGTGCTGGCTATCGGCCAAAATCCCTTCGGCGATCCGCTCGGAGAGTGCCGAGATCGTCATCAGTGGATTGCAACCCAAAGAAGACGGGATGATCGAACCGTCGGCGATATACAAACCTTTGTGGACCGCTGCCGACGAATTGAGCCCGGGTCCTGAGACGCCGCCACCTCGGCTACCGTCGAACACTTGGCCACGATCATTGACGACGCCGTCTTCCGGGTCGTCCGCCAATGCGCAGCCTCCTAGCGGGTGCACGGAAACCAAGTTGTCACCAAAGGCGGCCAGGCGTTTGTAACGGCCTCCTTCGGCGCGAGCAATCCGATCAAACTCGTCCCACATGGCTTGGCGAAACGGAGCGTCCTTCAAACCGGGCCAGCGAATCGTTGGTCGACCATTCAACAGCTCGATTCGACCAATGGCTCCATCGTGCCCCATCCCCAACATGACCATGCTGTTGTCCATCTCGGGGTCGTTCATCAGAAATCGGAACAAGTTAACGGCGGCGCGAGGTATGGCTGCATCCTGAATTAGAAAACGATCTTCCAGTCGAGGTCGGTGTTTGTAGTTGAGCGACGTTTGCACGGTCGGCCCAATCGCATCTTGTTTATCATCGTAGGCACCGACTCCGCCAATCTTGCTACAGTTTTTTCGTTTTATGACGAACCCCACGGTGTCTCCGTTCCCGGACCAACGGTGCCCCAAAGCTTTCGAGAATGTCATCCCGGCATCGGCAGACTTCAACAAAATCGATGCGCTACCAGGACTGCCGGCACCCAGAATCAACATACGCGTCCAGACGGAGGTGTAACGTGGAGTCACGCCACAATTGCGGTCGTCATAGTAAACCAGATTTAACTTATACAGATCGTTAATCTTTTCGATCGAACGCACTTCGACTTGCGTGTAAATTTCGGCTCCGTGAGAACGAGCCAGCGGCAGGAAGTTCATTGCCAATGTATTCTTGGCACCGACATTGCAACCGGTAATGCAATCGCCACACAACGTACATGGTCGTTGGACCATTTGCTGTGGATTCCTGTTGTCCTGATCCAGGTACCGATTGTCGTACATGACGGCCATCGGGCTGCGATCGTAGAACCCATCGTAGGGGTGCAGAAGTTCCGCAGACTTTCTGCGAGTTGCTACCTTGGATGTTAGATCGAAGGGGGTGCGGGTCAGGTTCAATCCCGCGGCGACTCGCATAAAGTGTGGGTTCAGCACATCGCGATCTCGCAAAGCAGCCGGCCACTTAAACTGGCAAAACACATCGCGATCTGGAACCAATGCAATATTGGCGTTGATCAGCGAACCACCACCCAGGCCGTTACCCGTCCAAATGTTGACCTCGTCATTCATGATAACGTTGTGTAGGCCCAACGGATTGACCACTGTCCGTTTGGCTCGACCAGTCAACTGCCCACGAGCCTCGGCGTTAATCCCTGCGAACGTGTCCTTGTAGTCTCCCGGAACCCATTCCTTGCCTCGTTCGATCATGGCCAAACGACGACCAGGCTTTAGGTGTGGTGCCAAACGAGCAGCACAAATGGACGCTCCGTAGCCCGACCCGATCACAATCACGTCAAATTGTTCGGTGTGTTCTTTAGTCGAGGTCTTAAACAGCTGCTCGATATCGTTCGACAGTTTGCCGCCAAACCGGTCCATGCTGCGTCGATAATCTTCACGAGCTCGAATTTTCAAGTTCGTGTCTTCGGACGTCTGAGTATTGGCGACCAGATTGGCCAGGTTGCGAGTAACATGTTGTCGGGCCGCAGCAGACCTGGGCGCTGCCAAGCCTGTCACTGCCGCCGCCGCAGCACCTAATACCGCGCGGCGAGAAGGTTGGTTGCGATTCTGTTTTTTGTTGGACTTCGACATCTGGCACCTCAATTCATCGGCAACGAGTTCCAGTCAGCGAATACATGCGGCTGGACATCATTTGCATCGAATTGTGGGTCAGTCGGAAATTAAGCAAACTGACAGATGTGACGTTAATTGGGATAGTAGGCTTCGCAAAATCACAACGAAGCAAACGTCGACGAACAGGTAAAACTTGTGGGTTGTCCGGACTAGCCAGCGACTTTACCGATTCTGCCGGAAGCTGCGAGGGGCATTGCGTTGGGTATCGCGTTGGATAGCATCCGCTTGCGTATCCAAGTCCACGACGGCAACATCGATCGTCAACGGTTCTCCTCGCCTCAAGATGTCCACCTTAACGGTGGAATTTGGCCTGGTCATGGCAACGTATCGGAACAAACTGTTGTACGTTTTGACCTCGTTGCCTCCCCAACGCCGGATCACGTCGCCTTCGCGTAGCGGAGAATTCGCGGCAGGCCCGAAATCTCGAATCTCCTTGACGAAAGCACCGTTCAAATCGGGAAGTTGAAATCGACTCATGTCCGCCGGAGTCACTGGCAATGGAACGATGCCAAGAAAGGAACGAGTCACCTTGCCTTCGCTAATGATTTGTTCGAAGACAAACCGCGCGATCATGCTGGGAATCGCAAAACTGATACCTTGAAATTGCTCGCCATAAATAGAAGTGTTGATGCCAACCACTTCGCCGCGTGCGTTTACCAGCGGCCCACCACTGTTTCCTGGGTTCACGGCTGCATCGGTTTGCAGGTACTCGCGCGGATCGTCCGTCAAGTTACCCCGCTCCTTGGCGCTAAGAATTCCCGAGGTCACTGTTTGTTCCAATCCGTACGGGCTGCCCACAGCCCACACCATCGAACCGACGTTGAGCAAATCGCTGTCGCCCCAAGCAGCGGGAAACAAATCACTGGCCTCGATCTTTATCACTGCTAAATCGGATACGTCGTCCCTGCCGACCACGACGCCCGTGAATTGACGACGGTCGTGCAAACCGATCACGACACGATCAGAACCCTCGACCACGTGATTATTCGTCAAGATGTAGCCGCTTGCCGACATGATCACGCCCGATCCTTGTCCCGAAATCTCCCTAGGTGAAGGTCCGCCGCCCGACGAATAGCGTCTGGATTCTTGCAACGTTCGCACACTGACGACGCTGGGCTTGATACGCTGAGCGACCAACTGGTATGCCAAAGAAACGTCCTCCAACGGAACGCCCTCCAACATCTTTCGAGCATTTTCGTATTCTGCGGTTACGCGGCCCTTGGTCGCTGCGTACTGATAACGCTCGATCGCCAACGGCCCTAAAAACCATGCGGCTAGCAACAATCCGACCGTTGCCAAAAACCAAACCAGGCCACTAAGCATGCCGCTGTAATCAACGTGTTCTCGGCGAACATCAGGCCGCGAAAGATTGTGCGTCACTGTTCTAACTTCAGCCGATTCGCTGCTAGTGTTAGCGTCCGGTTTCAGTGGAGTGCCAGATTCCATGTTTTCGGAGCTGGCAAAGTTGTCCGAATGCCTGTCCATTTTGTTCCGTCGTTGAGATTCTTAGTTGCCAACTGTTCAATTATAGCTGAATTCGATCGGAAGTCAGAAGTATTGGCAACCGGCGGTTCAATACGTTCACTAAATTTCTAAACGGAAGTATTGGAATTCGTGAAAGAATAGCCGATTGGCCACGTGTTCTAAGCATTTCGGATTTTTGTCAGCTATCGATAGAACTGCCAAGGTCAAATCGATTGAGCACTAATTTGCTCGACTTTCCCGATCAAAGTTAGCGGGTCAGCCCGAAAGAGAAGCTGACGCCGTAGAAGCCCAAGTCGCTGCCGATATCTACGACTGAGTCACTTCCGGCCCACAACTGAGACTCAATAGAGGTGCGGAAAAATAGATGCTGGCATTTGGACAGTTCCAGATTCCATTGCACGCCTAGGTACAATTCAAAGATCGTCAATGGCTCAATTTTACCTAGCTGCGAGAACTGCACGTTCGTGCCACCCAATTCCGTAAACGACTGGTCGCGACGACCGAACAACAACGAACCAAACAGTCCAGACTGCAATTCCAAATTGGTATGACCGATCGGGCGAAAGTACTCAATGCCTAATTTCGGACCACCAGCGAAGTAGTCGTTGACGTTTCGCACCACTTGCGAACCAGCCACTGGATCATTCAACCCGGCGAACAAAAATTGTTGCAACGAAACGTGTCGCAACCCGACGTTGCCGCGAACGGTCGAGATGGGATTCTGTTGATCTTTAAAGAACAACAACTCGCTGCTGTTCATCTTGATCTGTTGTTGTACGGACAACTGTGATCCCGCGGATGCTCCAGCGCCTAATTGAAACTGGTTGTCGGAATCTCCCAGGTCAATCGTGGTCACAGCGGACTGCACCGCGTCGAACGTGAATTCATTCAGGTTCGAGAACTCGTTGAACCGCCAAAACGTGAATTTGACGGCCGGTCCAGCGTTGGTTTCGAACCCTACCGAAACACGTGGCGAGACATTGAATCCGTAATCCGTCGCGACCGTCGTGCCGGCTCCGCCCGAAATTGCAAATGCATTGTTCTCTTGGAAAATCGGCTCGAAGTACAAGAAGTCGATCTCGCCAAACCAAAAACCGTTTTTCAAAACGGCCTCTAAGGAATCGTAGCCAGCGGTTCGCCCTTTCTTGTCGTTGGGCGGAAGCGTCGGAAACTGGTCCCAAAACTGGTCACGAACAATCGTCTGAGGCTCAGGCTTTTGTGCCGGATTCAATTGATTGGCAGCGATTGGTGGCTGCACCAAATCTGGGTCACCAAACCGGTTGTACGTCACCTGTGGCGCCGCTGGCGGCACATAGTCTTGCTGAGGTGTGAACTGGATAGGTGCTGGCGTGCTGGGCAAATGGCCTGGCACGAAATGAGAAGGAGGCAAAACTCGTTGCGGTCCGTTGCTCAATGTTGGTAGCGGAGGCAGCGCGTTTGTGTTCGGGTCCGTGACCGATGGTAACGGACCGACTTGGGTATTCGGCGAAGTATCGTTCAGCACGTTGTCGTACTGGTTGGGGTCCAGTAACGGCACCTCCTGTTCCAACCCTGGAGTTTGCGGAGGCACCCGATGAAACGGGGATTGTCGTTCTGGATCCAAAGTCGGTAGATCCCGAATGATCTCTTCTTGCACGATCCGATGCGGCACATTAATGGCTGGTGGAGACAATTGTTGTCGCTGCGCCAACTGTGCGGCCATGGGGTGTCGTTGCGGCGAACTGTTTGTCGCAGGTAGTTCTGTCGTCGATTCGTTGAAGCCAACGTCTTGCAGTTCCGCCAAGGCATTGATATCGATAGGAATACCTTGAACATGCGATTGCTCCGGTGTTTCCGACGGGGCCTGTTCAAGGGACGGCAATAGCGTCGTCTGACTGTTTGCCAGTGTCGGCGATGGCAGTAAATTCGCTTCTTGGCTCTGCGAACTTGCCAAAGAAGCAACTGGTGCTGGCGATTCTATGGGTGCTGATGGATCCACAATTTCCGACGAAGGTAACGACCGAATGACGGGCGCGCTATGGGCATAGGACTCGGTAACCGGCGGCACGATCTCCGGCTGCGTTACGCTTGGCAACGGACGCGAAGTCTTAGTCGATTGATAATGCTCGTTTTGAATCACCTGGCTTGGTGTGGTGGCATCACTACCAGGCAACGTTGGCAACGACGTGGTTTGTTTTGGCGTGCCAACAACCGGCAGTTGGTCCGGCGTTGCTTCAAGGTTTGAGCCTGCGACATGATGGTTCTGAACCGTCGCTGCCTGTCCGTGAGTCTTGATTTGCGGAACATTTAACCCTCGCACCTGCACACTGCTGGCCGATGAACGCAACGGGTTGTAGTCCTGATTGGTGATCGGACTGAACCTTTTGGCGACTTGTAACCCCTCGGCTTCCAGAGCCTGGACGTCTAATGATTCGTCTTGGACTGAGGGTGCCATCGTCGAGGGTTCGGTTTGTTGATCGGTACCTGAGGTGGCTTGAGTGTTCGAGTTAACCGCTGAGGTATCTTGTGGCGATCGGACAGCAGGCGTGGACTGGAAGACCGATTGGCGATCTGAGATCACTCGTTCACTGGTAACCGCGTTGCTTGGCGCGTTACTCGCTGTATTGTTCGCCTCGTTGTCTGGCGATTCAGCAGCTGAAAGATCGGGTGGCAACAGACGTGTGCCTGACTGCAAGTCATTGGCTGTCTGAGTTTGACCAGGAGCGATCGTCGTCGGGCTGGCGGCCGTTTGCCCTGCTTGTGGAAGTGACCGAACCGTTGGGTTAGTCATCGGCACGTTGACTTCGATCGGGCCGTCAACGACGGGCGGCAACGACGACGTAACATGCCCTGCTTGGTCTGGCACGGGTGGCAAACTAGTGACATTCGACTTGGCGACCTGTGGCAAGTCACGCACCTGCTGCCCGTTCGCAGTGCTGGTGCCAACCCAACTGTGATGTGACATCACAAGGATTGCAACCAACGCCACGCAAACACTGGCAATCAAGGTTGAACGATATACAGGTTGATTCATCACGTGTGGCCGCAGCAGGCATCGAAACCGGGAAAACCGCACAAACAGAATAGCGCAATTGTTCCTGAAAGTTTCATCGACCGGCACACACGGAATTGCGAGCAACAAAGGCAAAACACGATTCGTCTACTTGATCAACAATGATTCGCCAAACGGCAAAGTTTAACTGTCCGTCAAGGTGCCACGACTTCAGGTACCAAAGACTGCAAAAAAGCAATCTGTTCCTGGGCATCTTCGGCCCAAGGACCGTTAGGTTGTAGTTGCACGAATCGTTTCCAGTGCATAAGTGCTGGCATGTTTTTGCCAGTATCTTGCAGGCAGCGAGCCAATTGAAAGTGGACGTCGGCATAGTCTGCGTGCAAATCCAAGGCCCCCTGGAAAGTCGAGATAGCTGCTTCAAAATCACCCAACTCGACCAACACACAGCCCAATGCCGCGCGCGTCTCGACCATCGAATCGTCTAGTTCGATCGCCTGATAAAATCGTTCTCGAGCGGCATGGATTTCACCGACCCGGTAAAGCAACTCGCCCAACATGAAATTCGATTCCGCCGTTGGCCCCCAAGCCAAATGCATGCTGCGGTGGACAACAATCGCTGCTTCAAAATCGCCTTCCTCTTCGCAAGCCGTGATGGCATCCAAAAAGTCCTGGCGAGTCTCCGGTTGCAAACGATCGCGATAATGTTGCAACGAGTAAATCTGGTCGGTTTCGGGAACCGGCACGCTATCGTCCACATCGGTCGGATTCTGTGTTCCAAAATCCAGCAGACGTTGGCCACCCGTTTCGATCAAGCCATCGGCTTGCCGCAACACCAATCGTTTGCCGTCGGCCATCACGGCCAACTGAGCCAAAGGTCTACTGACGTCGGGCAGCCAGACTTGCAGCTGACGCAGGTTGCTTTCGATCGTGGCTGGTTCCATGCCTAGTTCGACCAATGTTGCCAACTGTTTGGCCGTGCAAACTTCCTGGTAATCAAAGTAGGGCAACTTGCTGACACGGTTCACCGGCAGTATTAAACCGCGGCGATGCCAACCGCGAATCGTAGAAACGGACACGCCTAACAGCTGGGCTAACATCGAAACGGTGTACAGTCGGCGAATGTCCGCCGGCCGCTGGCCGTACGAATCCATCAATCGTAGGCGACTGACGATCTGGATCTGGCCGGCACGCAACCGCTCGACCGCCTGACTACCAAGCTGCTTGCTGATGGAATGGGCACTCTCTTTCGCCGGATCGAATACTAGCAATTCCACTTCGGGGTGTAGCGGGTCACACAAGACTGCGCCGTCGTTGATTAGACGGTGTTCCAATTCGTGGTCGTCGAAGCCAACCAACGCGACCAACCGTCCAACGACCGAATCCAATCCTTGGTTGTCGATTGAAAAAACAGGTTCAGTTGTAACATCCATGAAAGCACCTAAGCGGCAAACCGTTGGGCCGCGTTTCGTTCCGCAAATTCAGAGTCCTACCGCTTGCGGGTAAGGACGGCGGTCGTTGAGCAAAAGTCACGCAAGAAACTTTTAACCCTCAGGCAATCGAACGCGCCGGAAGGTCTGGGGCCTATTATGAGGCCATTCGGCGAATTGGCAATCAACTAAGCCAACACTTTCCACCAAAACCGAATCACAGATTGGTAGTCACCAAGCGGCGAGATTAAGTATCAATCGGATCTGCCACTTTTTGATCATCTTGAGGCCGCACATCTGGGCGTTTTGGAGTTCCCAATTCAGGCATATCAAGCATGGGGGCTTCTGATCCCCGTTTTTCGGTATCAAGCACTGGTGGTGTTGGGATATTGGATTCGTTTTCGTCGGTCGGCGGGCGAAGGTATCCAGAGTCGGCGTTTTCATCCCGCAAGCGACCAATAAATTCCTGGTTGACGCCGCTGGCTTGTTCATCTGCTTTGCTGGAAGACCCTTCTTCACCAGTTTCGTCAACGGGCGGCTTCCTTGCACGGATCGGTTGCAAGCCTTCTGCTCGCGGAACCGTTTCGGATTCAGGGAATACGACACGGTTACTGCCAGGGATTTCACGAATTTCGACAGCTGGTCGACGTACTTCGACGCGATCGCTTAAGCCATTTTGGCCTTTTGTGCGAGGCCCGTCGTACACCAATCGCTCCTCATTCACAGCCGGCCGTTGGGCCAACACGGTGGAGCGTTGGTCGATCGGTCGCAAGTTCACGATGGAGTTATTCGCAGGCGCGGTTTGCACGATGCGGCCAAAGGCATCCACGGGTGCCCAAACCATGACGGTTCGAGGGACCAACTGAGTCGTTTCGACGGGGACGCGTCGAGTAACCGTGCGAGGGACTCGGACATCCTGTTCAACCTGTTCCCAACGACAGACTTGCACTTCGTAGGGTTCAACACGTTCGACGCGTTGGAATGACTGAGTCGTCGTGGGGACTCGGCGTACCATTTCTTGTTTCTGGTAGGTCACTCGCTCGACCGGAGTTCGTTTAGTAACGATACGGGTGACTGGCTTTTGAACTTGCACAGGAACTTTTCGGGTCGTGACTGTACGTTCGGTTCGGTAACTTTCCACGGGCACTTTTCGTGTCGTCAATTCATCAACATAACGAGTGACTTCGACAGGTTCTTTTCGTACCACCGTTTCTGGCACTAGCGTCGTGCGTTGTACGGTCTGCGGAGTCAAAGTCGGAACGACGGAAGCTTGAGGCACTAGCAAAGCCCCGCCTGGATCTCGCACCCAATGAAAGCCGCCACGGCGAAACACCGACTGGCCCGTGAAGGGGTTGAATTCGTTAGTCCGTGGTAACCAACGCAGGCGAGTTTGCGAGGATTGTGTGGCGACTCCCCAGCTGCCAACGACGGTCGATCCCGGAACCAATTGTGTCTCGTTGGAGGTGACTGGTCGTAGCACGGTGACATTTTCTACTTTCATCATCTGCTCAGTCACTGGCTTGCGAACCATGATTTGTTCTTCGCGGAATGATGTTTCGACGACTGGCTTGTCCTGCACGATTTGCTCATCACGCATTTCAGTCGTGGTTTCCCAAGTGGTTTCCTCAAAAGATTGCTCGCGGTATCCAGTTTCCCTTACGGGCTTCAACACGGTGTAGGTTTCGTTGCGATAGGACGTCTCCATAACCGGCTTCAAAACCTCGTAACGACGCTCGCGTTGTTCCGTCACCCAGACGGGTTTCCAACTTGTGGTCCGCTGCGTCTCGAACTGGGTCTCCATGACCTCTTTCATCGCGGTTACTTTCTGAGTCTCAAAAACCGTTCGCGGTACCAGTTGGTATCGGACACACGTTTGTTGTGCCGATGACTGGTAGCCAGTCGTTAAGAATCCTGCAATAACCAAGCATGAAATCAGGGCTTTGAACATTTCAAACTCTGCGAAAAACCGTCTATAAATGGAAGCGTCTTCTTCAAGGGACCAGCGAAGCACATCGTCAGCGGGCCGATCAATTGCGTAAATGGTTGCGTCACCACGCTTTTGGGCAACCCTGAGTGATCTACAAGTTTGCCCGATCACCGTTGCTGCTGCAAACCTTCGAGGCCGTTTCACACCACTTTAATTGACCTCAAATGTTCGCCCAGCAACCACTTACGATTTTTCAACAAGTTTTGACGAACGTGCCATTTAAACCACAGGAAAGATAGGCAAAATCGTTGCAACACGTTCTGGTTTGGCGGTTTGCGACACAACTTTACCTAATCGAAAAACCTTGCCAGCAACCTCCTTAACTCGCTCCACCCACTGCTAGTCAGTTCGCAAATGACCTTTTTGAAGACCAGCTACCCAAGCACCTCGATGAACCTGGCCGCCGACGAATGGTTGCTGCAATCGTGCGAGACATCTGTGACGCCACGAGAAGGATTTCGACTGTGGGAGAATCCCAAACACGCCGTCATCATCGGACGCAGCTCGAAGATCCGCAACGAGGCCCACTTGGAATACTGCCACCAACACAAGATCGATGTGCACCGTCGGGTAAGTGGCGGAGCATCCGTGGTGATCGGTCCCGGCTGCCTTATGTATGCCGTCGTGCTGGACTACCGACTACGCCCGCACCTACGCGCGATCGATCAAGCGCATCGCTTTGTGATGCTAAACGTCAAGGCGGCCGTAGAAGCCTGCGACATTCAAGTCGACTACCAAGGCATCTGCGACCTAACCTATGCCGATTGCAAATTCAGTGGCAACAGTTTGCGGTGCCAGCAAAACTGCCTGCTGTATCACGGGACGATCTTGTATGGATTCGACTTGCAACGACTGCACGACTGTCTAGGCACACCACCTCGCCAACCCGAATACCGACAGGGGCGTGATCACCGCTCGTTCGTCACCAACCTGCCGGTCGCAGTGGACGCCTTACGCCAGGCTCTACAAACCACTTGGCAACAGGCCATCAACTGCCAACCACAAGGGCAAGTTGATTCAGAAACGCTACTAGAACAAGAGCAACAGATTCGAGAACTCGCAGAAACGAAATACGAATCGACCGCCTGGAATTTCAAACGTTAATTTACCAGGGCATTTCCATTTGGCCGACAATCTGTCGAGCGATGCGATTGATAATTTCTTGTTGAGCAGTCGTTAGCGATTGCCCAGCTTCGGGAATGAAGTCAACGTCGCGGTTCAGATTCAGCACTTGTCGTTGCATCAACGGTGCGCCCGCGCGATCGGTCCAACTGACATCGACGGCCATCTCGTACTGCAACACCCGAGGATCATCGTTCGCGGATTCGATAATCGAGCGTTTTTGCTCGCGAGAAATCTGGCCAACCAAAACGCTTTGGGCTCGCTCAAAAGTCGTTACGGTGAACGGTGTGTTCAGCTCGATCTCTTTCACTACCGCCTCGGTCAGGCGTTGGCCCAGAAACTGACGATGAGAATCCGATTCGAAGATCGGCACATGAACCGAACGCACATCGAACCGGTGCAGGGTGGGGGCCCCTACTTGATAGGACTTGCAGCCTGATAGTGCTAACAGCACGCAAGCCATGGCCCAACACAATCGGCATTCGAAACTTGTCATATCAGTTGGTTATCGTGTTGGCTGGACGTTTAACGAAGAATGGGTTCATCGGTAGAGTTCAATAACGGTTTATTGCGTTCCTTCAATGGGAACATGGCAGCCAGCCACGGGGCGCGTTGCGGTGGCAAGTCGGGCAGTCCACCCAACGACGCAATTTGTTCTTGCGCCTGGTTGGCTAATGACGTGTCGTCGTATCCATCGGCAACTTGAGCGTAGTAAAATCTGGCAGCACGATTTTCACCTCGCCCGGCGTAGTATTTGGCGAGTGTTAAATCTCGTTCGGCCAACTTTTCACGGATCCGAGTCCCTTCAACGGCCAGGAATTCACGTTCCGCCTCGACCTCTTTAGGGTATTGGCTAACGAGCGTCCGCATTAACTTCTCAGCTTTCTCCAAATCGGTGCCGTCGTAATTGGGACCTCGATAGGCATGGAGTCGAGCCTTCAACTCGAACAGATGAGCGTGGAATTGGTGCGCGCTACCAGGAAAGTTCTGACGGAGATCTTCGTAGGCATCGGCAGCGTCGGAAAATTGTTGGGCTTCAAAGAAGGCGTTGCCCAACGCCAACGTTGCGTCGTCGGCCAGCTTCCCGGTTGGATCGTCCAATCGAATTCGGTGTAGAATCCGACGCGCTTCCTTTTGCAGTCCAGTATTCGGGCGGCTGGAATTATTCAGTGCGATACCTTCGCCGTTGCGTTGAAGAGCCAACCAGTATTGAGCAATCTCGAACCTTCTAGCCTCCACTAGATCCAGTTGCCGAGTACCCGAGTATTTGTCAAGCAATATTTCGTAAGCGCGATTTGCGGCAACGTAATCATTGGCAAAGAAACTGGCCTCGCCTTGCATAAACAATGCGTCTTGTTCCAAGGCCGAGTTGGGCCAAGCACTGGCGGCCAATTCAAAATTAGCGGCCGCTTGTCGGAACATCTCGATAGTGGCTTCGGTCCGGTCTCCCGATTTCCAGCGAACACTGCCTTGATCGTAGACCGACTTGGCATCCAGAAAGTACTGCTCAGCCTTCTGTTGATCACTGCCGCCCAAGCGAGCTTGCAGGGTGGTGTTGATACGACTGGGGCTGAGGTCTCGCCACATCAAGCGACCTGGTCGAGGGTCACCAAACGTATCGAATTCTTCTGACAAGTATGGGTCGTTACTACTGCCGGATCCTTCGCTGGCGTTTCCGCCTAACAGCGAACCGCCACCGGAATCCAAGGACTGGCAACCGGTTAACGAGATTACAGCACAACCCAAAAAGACGATCAAAAAACTAAAATATCTCACAGGACTTCCTTGTCCACACTTGGCCGATGTTCAACATCGCCAAACATCCAAGTGCATTGATTATTTGTTGGTTAATGGTCGCGGTAAATCGGCTTCAGCCAAGCTGCCAACTTTGGGCGATACCCCAAAAGATCGGCAACATACTGATCCAATAAACCTCGCAATTCTCCACGATTGGCTGGCAAGCCATCGACCTTTTGGATCGACAACTGACCATCATGCAGTTCATGCATAAATCGCAAAGTTTTCGTTTGCACGCCAACGATGCCTCGTTTACCGACCCGACACTTTCCACAAAACACGCCACCGGCAATCATGCCAAAGGCGACGCGCTGTGTGGAATTTTCGGACAGATCAATTTGCTGCCCACATCCCACACAATGGTCCAACGACGGTTGGTGCCCTAAGGCGGTTAACAATTGCAATTCAAAACGCATCAGTTGATCCGGTAATTGACCGGCAAGTTCCGCGTTATCCAGTTCAGCAATCGTGTTTTCCAACAGGTCGAACAATTTTGGAAACGGATCGGCATGGTCAGTCAACGCTGTCATCAATTCAATGATGTACAGACCGGCGTACAACCTGCCCAAATCGATAGACGCGCTGCGGAACCGACGCTCCAAACGAGCCTCGGTCAATAAATCCAGCTTGTCCACAGATTTGCGGAGGAACACTATTCGACAGTAAGCCAACAAGTCAATAGCGCCCTCAAAAGGGCTCTTTAAGCGGCGAGCTCCCTTGGCCAACGCCGTGACTTTGCCAAAGTCGCGAGTATACATCGTCACCACGCAACTGGTTTCGCTGAAGTCGACGACTTTCAAAACGATTGCCGTCGTTTTTTCTGCTGGCATAACTTGCTGTCAATTCTTTGACTTTGCCGCTTGCAAATTCTGGCGGACGTAAATTCCAGGTGTCAAAACTATGAATTCACAAACGGCATCACGCTGTACGCCGTTGGGCTCAACTGGGTTCAATATTCAATGCACTATTTTTTATTTGACCCTTGGCTGTTCGTCGACGAACCTTCGGTCTTGTTGGACGAGCCATCGGTCTTGTTTGACGAACCGTCAGTCTTGTTGGACGAACCGTCAGTCTTGTTGGACGAACCGTCGGT
>CAZJBW010000070.1:22024-28748 GCA_964543985.1 uncultured Pirellulaceae bacterium
CTTCCATCCGTTTCCGAACCGGTCATTGAGGGCTTTTTACCGTTCAACAAACGGATGTGAGCCTCCAGTGAATGATATTGATACTGCTTGGCAAACACCACTTGCGTTTCACCATTCTTCAAAAGCATGCAGGCGGGCAAACCTGTTCGATTGCGAAAATTGTTAGCTACAGCCTTACCACCGAACAGCACTCTGTAGGGTAGATCATTGGATTCCCGAAACTTTTTGATGGCCTCAGCAATCTCCTGACCATTTGTCGAATTAATGCAGGCCACCACAACGACCTCAAAACCTTGGTCTTTGTAATTTTTGTACAGTCGCTTCATGACTTTGGTATTCCAGTTGCCCGAGGCGGCTGAGGGCGAAAAGAACTCGACCATCATTATGGAGCTATCGATGTCCGAAAGACTAATCGGCTGGCCTTGCTGATCCAAAAGTTGCATATCGAAGGGCACCGGTGTGAACCCGGCGCTCTGTTTAGCCGCGTCCTGCAACTGTTTCTCGCGATAGGCTTCATAGGCTTCGGGACCACCCAGCAAGTCGATAAAGCGAGGGTCGTCGGCGACTTCAAACAGATCGACATCGTTGCTCATGTAGTCGACAAGTTCGAATCCCCATTCGAAAGATTCGGTCAATGACTCTAGTGCTTGATCTGCCTGACCATTCGAACATAAAGCACACCCTTCGTTGTACAACAAAATTGCCAAACGTTTTTTTAACGCTTCCTGTTGTTCGGCGTTAGCCGCCTCGACCAACTTGCGAGCATACCCGGCACCTCGCAAGTAATACGCGCGAGCCTCTTCGATTTTGGCCATTTGAGCCAACGTTTGGGACCGTCGTACAATTTTGTCGGTCAATGCCGACAAGACTGCGAAACTGTCGGGATATTTCACGTGCAATTTTTCAAACAACTCAATCGCTTGATCATGACGTCCAATCGTCGAGTACTCTAACGCTTGCTTCATGCCATCGTTCAACGACATCGTGAACTCTTCTTCTTGCTGCTGCGTTTCCGGGGCGAACCTTCCGGCGTCCGACCCTTCTTCCTGAGCCTGAGCTTGAGCAACAAATATCGAGAGGCCGAAACACCCCATAAACAAAAACAAAATGGTCGAAAAACGTTGTGTGTTTCTCATAACGAAAAGCCTGCGTGGAGGGAACAAAAGGACAAGACGAGGTTTGGCCAAGACGAGTGATAAGCAGTCAATTCTGCCCGATCATACTGTTTGACAATATAGCAACTAAAGAATGACCTGACGAACAGGCGTCAATTTCGGCAAACAGGGTAAAGCTTATTCTTGTTAGGCAAAGCGATGGCGGCAAACTAGAATCTGACTCTTTTCACACTCCTCGCAAGACCAGAAACTCCTTTGTCTCGTTCTAATCTTATCGAATCTGAATCCAGCCTGCGCCCCATGTTAAAGCTGGCCGCCCCGGTTTTGGCCGAAGAAACGCTGACATTGATGGTCACTTGGACGGATTGGTTTTTGACGGGGCGATACCTATCTGACGGCGGGGATGCGATCAAAGCGGCGATGGGGCTGATGGGATACACCATGTGGTTGATCCCCAGCATGTTCGCCGCTATCGCGATCGGAGCGACTGCAATCATCGCCCGCCGGGTTGGTGAGCAACAACACCATCAAGCACAACACGTTGCCAATCAAGCGATCGTCTTGGGAATCGGCTTGGCGATCATTGCCACTGTCGCTGCCGGAATGTGCGGCTCCAGATTTATCGAGGCCATGCACTTGCAGGGGGAATCTGCCGAGTACGCTCGCCAATACCTGTGGATCATCCTGCCAGTGATTCCGCTAATTATGTTCGAGCAGGTTGGTGCGGCTTGCTTGCGTGGCGCTGGAGACACGGTCACTGGCTTCGTTGCGAAGTTGATCGTCGTGATCGTCAACGTCTTGGTCAGCTTGACGTTGGTTGCCGGACTGTTTGGGGTCGAGCCCTTAGGGTGGAAAGGGATCGCCATCGGCACAGCGGTTGGGCACGGTATCGGTGGTTTGATTTTGGGTACCGCCTTGGTAATGGGACGTTTCGGTTTGCAATTGAAGTGGCATCTTCTTAAGCCAAACTTCAAAATGATAATGCAACTTTTGAAGATCGGTGTCCCCGGCGGTTTGGACGTCGGCGTGTTACTGTGCAGCAACTTGGTCTACGTTTCGATCATTAACAGCTTGGGAACGGCTGCCGCAGCCGCTCACGGATTAGCCGTGCAACTGGAAGCCTGTGCCTATCTTCCGGCTAACGCATTTCATGTCGCCGCAGCAACTCTGGCGGGACAGTACCTGGGCGCGAAGATGCCCGAGCGTGCCATGCGAAGCAGTCTGTATTGCATCGGCACCTCGATCGTCGTGATCACGATTACGGCAGTGGCTACGTACTTCGGCGGACACGCTCTGGCATCATGGTTTACCAACCAGCCGACCCACCCCACCACTATCGAAGTCGCACGCTTGCTGAAAATCGTCTCATTCGCGTTACCGTCGCTGGCCATCGTGATGGTCACGGCAGGTGCTTTGCGAGGGGCCGGCGACACCATCTGGCCAATGTTGATTACGGCTGCTGGCTTTTTCTTGGTTCGAATCCCTTTGGCAATTTGGCTGGCAACCGATACCATCGAATTGACCTGGCTGAACCCAACTGACCCAGTCGTGATCGAAGGCTGGGGGCTAGGTGTGGCCGGAGCCTGGACGGCGATGGCCATTGACTTGGTCATTCGCAGCGTAATGATCCTGTGGCGTTTCTTTGGTGGAAACTGGAAAGAGAAAAAAGTCTGATGCCTGGACAACCAATGAATCGAAATCGATCGACGAATCAAAAACTGCCTTTGCTGCCGTTACCTTTATATAGGTGGCTATCGTTGTTGACGATGCTGGCCGTCGTCGTCGGTTGTCAACGAACGACTCAATCAACAACCGAGCCATCAAATAACGAAACGACCTCCACCACGCAACAAATTTCAACTGAGCAAGCCGAGCCTCTACCGCGAGCCGTCCAGTTCCTTATCAAACAACAGAACGGCAACGATCACCTGTGGCACTCGGCACACTACGGCAACCTAAAAGACGGTGCCGCCATAACCGCTTTCGTCTTGTACGCGTTAAGCGGAACCGACCACGATGCCAACACACAGCTACAAATGGCAGCCGACCGATTGGCCAGTCAAGTTCAAGAAAGCGGGTTCGTGACCAACGCCGACGGCCCGGACTACACCAACTACGGGTCGGCCATGTTGTTACTGGCTGGCCAGGACTCAGGCATTCAATTGGCGGACAACGTGCGACAACAATTAGTCGACTACCTAGTGCGATCCCAGTTGGACGATGAGGAAGGATACGTCACCTCATCTGTCGACTTTGGAGGTTGGGATTTGAGCGGTTGGATGACAGGTGAAAGACCAACAACTGGCACTAACATCTCCGTTTCGGTCAGCGTCGTGCGAGCTCTCGCCACTCACCGCGACCAACCGCGAGTCGACAAAACGTTCGAGCAATTCAACCGCTGGATCGACAGAGTGCACAACTCCCAAGCCAACGACGGCGACGGCGGTTTCTACTTTCACCCCAAACGGAATCACGATGGCAACAAGGCAGGCTGGGCAGACGGTGACAGTCGTCAGAAAACTCGCAGCTACGGATCCTCAACGGCAGACGGGTTGGGCATTTTGAAAGCGCTGGGAACGGATAAAGATGATGAGCGAGTAAAACAGGCCGTCCAATGGGTTTTGCAACACGACGATCTTAGTTTGGTACCGGGCTTTGACCATGAGCAGGGCGAAGGGTCGTGGAGTAGCGGGTTGCGGTATTACTATTATCAGTCGCTCAGTCAATCTTTGGATCTTTTCCCGCCCGAAGAAGGCCAAAACATTGCCAAACAAATAGTCACGATGCTGAAGAACGAGCAAAACAAGGATGGCAGTTGGACAAACGCGAACGCTCGTATGCGCGAGGACGATCCTTTAATCGCTACCGGCTTTGCTGCCATCGCCCTGAAAAACTGCAAAAACTATCTGGGCGAGTAATCTGTTGATGGCCGCTTGGTCGATAATCATTATGTTAAACTTAATGATCGGAAACAAAATCCTGCGTTGAAGAAAGCCTGGCCATGGTAAGTCACACGTGCAACTCGAAGACCAGCACGAAGCAACCGACCGTTTTGTTTGTGCACGGCTTTCTATCCAAGCGATTGTTCATGAAGCCTTTGGAGTGGCAAGTGAGACACACAGGTTTTCAAACGACAAGCTGGGGTTACCTTAGCTTCGCCGGTTCGTTGCGTAAGCACGCTGTCGGGCTGGCCGACCTGTTGCGTCGTCTGGCTGCCAACCAACGTCCTTTCCATGTCGTCACGCACAGCATGGGTGCGATCGTTTTCCGAATGGCCTGCCAACAGCTACAGCAAGACTGCCAATCTTTGGGTGGCTTACAACGCGTCGTCATGATGGCGCCGCCAAACTCAGGAGCTCCTGGCGCGAAATGGCTCCAGCCTCTGTTTCGTTTGGCCGGAAAAACACTCAACGAAATCTCGGATTCGCCCAACAGCCTCGTCTTTCAATTGCGAGACAAGATCGATTATCAACTGGGAATCGTTTCCGGGCGGATGGATCTGATCGTTCCTCCGTCCCGAACCCTCTTGCCCGGCAGTGACGAAAACGTCTGCCTTCCAGCGACTCACAACTCGCTTCTCCTGCAACCTAAAGCCGCGATGCAGGTTGTACATTTTTTAAGACACGGTCGCTTTGCCGATCTGGGATGTTAGTTTTCATGGCTCTTTCGTGCCTTTGCGATCTGCTTGATGTGCCTAGAATCGGGTCGCGAGGCACCAACTTTTTTCATTGAGCCAATGCGGTTTTTGATCCAGTCCCGACGATGTTCGTACGATTTGCCGCTGAATCTATCGATTCCACACAGCATGGCTCTACGAACTGCACGATTAATACAGTGCATCACGCTGATTTTCTGAGCGTCGAAAATCTCCGATCGATTCTGTCTGGCCAACAGTTTCTCCGTGTGAGTTAGGCGACTGGCGGAATCTAGCAAATCAACGAACCTGAGTGGCCCCAGTTTCGCCCCAGTTTCGGCCTGTGTGGCTATCTTGTTACGCCAATCACTCCAACAATCATCGTAGTGATTGGTTGTGACTGCGCCAGCAGAATCAGTCATTGTCTTTTGGCGACCCTTGGCATCGTAGGTGTAGCTACTCGTTAGTGCCTGGGGAGTGCCATAAGCCACGGTTCGTGATTTGGTTTTTAAGGCATCATCGTACTCCGTAAAGGAGACCATTTCGGCCGCATCGGTTGTCGATTCAACCTGTCCACGAGCGTTGTAGGCCGTGCTGCTGGTCAGCGGCGAGGCGGTGTTCTGTCCACGAACGGTGGTAACTTGACGCCCCAAGGAATCGAAGGTGCTTTGAGTGATCATTCCGCGACCGTCGATCGACTGTAACAGGTTGCCACGTTGATCTCGGATGGCATCGGCGATCATAAAGTCAGCGTCTAATTGATCGCTTAAACGAGTGGCATTCATCACCGCTGCATTGTTGGCGAAGCTGACCGTGGGAACTCGAGTGGAGATCTTACGCACGGTAAATCGATCTGCCGAGTAACCGTTGTAAGTCGTGATCGTGTAACCATTAAACGACTCGCTGGTACTTAGCAGCATGTTGTCGACATAGGTCATTGTGGACGTATGCTTATACTGGTTCTTGGACGGGAAGCGACGAGAAACCACCTGTGAGTTGCTGTAATCCACCGTATGAACCGACTCATTTCGCCATCCACCAACGGGCCAAACAGCAAGTGCCAGTGGTTGGGCATCAAGTGATGAATGGAATGTTCATTCAGTTCTCTATAGAATCAAAGGATTTCCTCAAAAATTCTTGAATCTTTGATGGCTTGCTGGGCAAGATAAACGCCTCGCCTCGTTTGGAGTTTCCTCGATAAAGTAGCGCGAACTGCGTTTCAAAATCGAATAGGACCGTATATGTTTCACCATCCACTGTGAATTGCACGGCGTCCCTCATATAACGCTCCCAAACTAGGTAGCCAAATTGAAATTGGTTTGAATTCATCAAAAGTTCTTTGAGTCGATCAGCTTGTTTTGTGGAATTAATTGTTAATGAGTCCTCAAATGAATACCCATCTATTTCCATTGCCGGGGAATTGGCGATAGCGCTACTATTTTTGTACAACGTGAATTCTGGATCGATCCTGCCATGCATATCAAACGGCGGAATAGCTGCACTATATACAATTAAGCAAATTGTTAATCCTGGATACTTACTAAAATGGAAGTCTATCGATCTGTTTCTGTCTGTCTTTTTTGTTTGCGATTCGCTACCTACGGTAGCTGAAAAGGTAATCGATTCCGAATTTTTGCTGACAATGGATATCATTACATCTTCGGAAAGTGATGCAGGTTTCTTGATGATGTATGGCCCAACGCTACTTTGAACAATATAATGATCTGCTGAAACCCCTGGTGACACACCACTATTAAAAACGTAAACTTCATACCCAACAGTCTCTTTATGTGGATTTCGACTAACAGTCGGCTGATCACTCAGTTGCCTAATATTCAAGAGTAAGCCGATCAATAACAATCCAGCCAACAACAACAGAACTAATTTTGTCCGCATCGTCGACTTAGGTTTAGCCGAATTCAAATCAAAGTTTCTCCTTAAAAATTAGCCATCAACATCGACGGTTTTTAACGTT
>CAZJBW010000071.1:0-27185 GCA_964543985.1 uncultured Pirellulaceae bacterium
CATTGGACTTGGACGGTGACAATGTCTACAACGTTCAAGTGATTGCGTCTGACGGGACCAACGAAACTCGTCAAGACATTACTGTCAACATCACGCCAGTCAACGACAACCTTCACACAATAGTTACACCAACCGAATTGGAAGCTGACGAAAACCAAACGTTTGTGGCAACCATTGAGACTGCAGACGATGACGACCCTCAAGACGCCCTTGAATTTTCAGTGATTAGTGGAATGGGCGATGACACGTTTTTTGATATCGACCAGAACACCGGCGAGCTTTCTTTCATTAGCCCTCCTAACTTCGAAATGCGGGCTGATGCAAATGGCGACAACGTCTACGAAGTGGTCGTCGCAGCAACGGACAGCGATGGACAAACAGTGATGCGTAATTTTCGAATCACAGTTTTGAATGTCAATGAACAACCGGTCGATCTTGTGGGTTTGGCTAATGTCCAGATCGGCGAGAATTCGGATGACGGATTCGTTGTTGGTTCCGTTGTCGGTACGGATCCAGACATCAACGACTCGTTGACTTACTCGCTAGCCGACGACGCAGGTGGTCGATTCGTGATTGACCCGGATACCGGCGAAGTTCGAGTCGCGACGGACGCTGACTTAAACTTTGAAGACATTCCAACTCACACTATTACTGTCGAGGTAGAAGACGCAGGTGGCCTGACTTACGACGAAGAATTTGTCATCGAGCTGTTTGATGAGAATGATCCACCGGTGGCCGTCGACTTTACAGTTACAGTTCCCGAAGGTGGAACGTTCACACTGGATTCTACAGACTTGGATCTGATTGTGGACGAAGACAACGACATCCTAACAGGCTCGATTATTGTCGAACCAACCAATGGCAGGGTTGATTTGGGTGTGAACGGTCTGACCTACGTACATAATGGCGGTGAGACCACAAAAGATTCATTCCAATATCTTGTTGACGATGGAAACGGTGGCACGGATATCGGCATCGTTACAATCACAGTCTCTCCTGTGAATGACGCGCCGGTTGCGACAGCAGAAACGATTGAGGGTGAACCATTACAAACAATCATTGAACGTGGCGAGCTGTTGCAAAACGACTTGGATGTGGACAACAGGAATTCTGAGCTCCAGATTGTAATTGTTGAGCGTCCCGCAACAGGCGACCTGATTGAGCTTTCCGATGGTTCACTGCTGTTTATCCCCGGCGACGATTCGCCGTCCATCGAGAGCTTCACATACCGACTATTTGATGGTCAAGCATTCAGCAATATCGTTAGGTCTGAAATCGCGATCCCATCAGGGCCAGGCAGCGGCGGAAACAGCGGAACAACGATTCCCGCTGACGAGCCAGATCAGCCAGAAGAACAACCAGACGACGACTTGGATGGGATGGGCCCATTGAATGAAAACCAAACGAATGATTCTGATAATACAGAAGGTTCGGAACAATTGGGTCCAGCCGATCAAACAAATCCGTCCAATGGATTGGCCAATACGGCCCCGACTGAATTTACGGATGACAATTTCGTTGTTGATACCGACAGTTTATCCAGTGATCTGTTTAGCACGAACTATGGTTTCGTAAACCAGCGATCCTCGATCAACCTTTCTGACATCCTTGGTGAGAGTGTTCAACAGGTAAAAACTGTTGTTTCAAGCTCCGATCCTTTTGGGACAAGCACATTTATTGCTTCGATCATGAACGATGTTGGGCGGGTTAACGAGGAATTAATTGAAAACATCAGTTCGGAAACAGGAACCGTTGTTGCGGCTGCCGGGATTACCGGTATCGCGACCGCAGTGTATGTGATCTGGATGGCGCGAGGCGGGGTGTTGTTAGCAAGTGTTGTTTCTTCAGTACCTGCTTGGCAATCCTTTGATCCGTTGCCCATTTTGCAATACGCTGCCGAAAACGAAGATCCTGATTCCGAAGATGAATCGATCGAATCCATGCTGCAACAACCAACCGCCTAATTGCACGCTTTCACCGGTCGTCTGCAACCTACTATGTTCAAGAACCTGATTTCAACTAGATTTCGACTCACGATGGGAATCGTTTCCATCTTCCTGAGTACGCTATTTGTCGCCGCGACCTTGAAGCTAGTTCCCGATGCGAATTCGACAAAAGTAGTTGAACGCGCTGACTTGGCAGATTCGATTGCCTTGACATCCACTGCGTACGTCCATCGCAACGACCTACAAAACTTAAGCGCTCTATTGCAATCCGTTCAACGTCGCAACGACGAACTGCTTTCGATCGGCATACGACACTACTCTGGCGAATTGTTAGTCGACACCGGTGACCACGCGGCAAACTGGACGAAGAAAGAGATGGACAATTTGGATCGCGGAATGCAAATCCAGATTCGCAAAGGATCCAAAAAATACGCGACGGTAGAACTGCGGTTCCAACCCGTCTTCCAACAAGGATGGGCAGGCATATTCAAAGAGCCTTTAATCCTGCTGTCGCTGTTCGTCGGTTCCGTTGCATTTCTGTCGATTTCATTCTACCTATCGTTAATGCTACGACAGCTAGACCCGAAGAAGTCAGTGCCAAACCGAGTACGAGATGCGTTGGACAACCTGACCGAAGGTCTGTTGTTAATCAACCAGAAGGGCAAAATTGTCTTGTCCAACAGCTCGTTCTTGAATTTGGTTCAGTTGCCATCCGAAAAAGTTTTGGGAACCAACCCGTCCAATTTTCGCTGGTACGACGAAGACAATAACCAGTGCGAACAGTTTCCTTGGGACCAAACCTTCGCCACCGGCCAAACGGTGATCAACGAGATCATGCGTTTGGAATTGGATGGCGAACAACCATTGACCTTCAAAGTAAACTGCACAGCTGTTGGGCAAAATGAGAGGCCTGACGGAGTAATGATTTGCTTCGAGAACATTACTCAACTGGACAAAGCAAAAGTTGAGGTCCAAAAATCGAAAGAGGAAGCGGACGCAGCAAACCGCGCCAAAAGTGAATTCCTGGCGAACATGAGCCACGAGATTCGCACGCCCATGAATGCCATTCTGGGCTTTACCGACCTGCTACAACGCGGCATGGCCGAAACCGAAGAAGAACAAACAGAATATCTGTCGACCATTCATTCCAGCGGATCGCACTTGCTGGAACTCATCAACGACATTCTAGACTTGTCCAAAATCGAAGCGGGCAAGATGGAAATGGAAATCACCGATTGCCCAACATTCGAATCGTTCAATGACGTGATCAACATCTTGGGTGTCCGAGCTCAAGAAAAAGACATCGCGATTAACTTCGAGGCACGCACACCACTACCGACCAGCATCAAGACCGACCCCGTTCGCTTCCGCCAGGTAATCACCAACCTGGTTGGCAATGCGATCAAATTCACCAGTGCCGGAGGTGTTAAGGTTTCGGCAGCTTTGATCGAAAAAAGGCACCAGACCCGTTTGCAAGTCGACGTGATCGACACCGGCATTGGCATGTCGCCCAACCAGCTAGAAAAAATCTTCGATCCATTCACGCAAGCCGACAACAGTGTGACCCGTCGGTTCGGTGGGACAGGACTGGGCCTGTCGATTAGCCAACGAATTGTCAAATCTTTGGGTGGCGAACTGACCGCCAAAAGTATCGTTGGGCAAGGCAGCGTTTTCTCATTCGATATTGATGTAGGTGCCATTCAAGACTTGCCTTTGATCACATTTGAAGAATTCTTGGCACAGAGCCGCGAAGGAGTTAACAAGAAAACGGTTCAGTACAAATTGCCGGACTGCCGAATCATGGTCGTCGATGATGGTGACGCTAATCGACGCCTGATCAAGTTGTTTTTGAGTCGTGCCGGTTGCGAAGTGTTGCAAGCGGAAAACGGCCAAGAGGCCTTAGAATTGGCGCAAAACGAATCCGTTGACTTGATCCTGATGGATATGCAGATGCCTGTCATGGATGGTTACCAAGCGACCCAGGCACTTCGTCAACTAGGTTTCACTCTGCCAATCATAGCCTTGACCGCCAATGCCATGCAGGGTGACGAACAGCGCTGTCTGGATGCAGGCTGTAGCGGATTCCTTTCGAAACCTGTGAACATGGACAAGCTGATCCAAACGATTGCCGAGGCCTTGGCCGTGGACACTGAAGAAGTGGTTGCCGAACCGGTTGGTACCAAAACGCCTCCTCAATCGTCCCCCAAACAAACACCAATCAATGACTTTCCACAGATCCTTCAGATCGGACTGGGCGCTTTGACGTCCGCGCGTGGGCGACAGGATGCGGCAAGCTACCAACAAATTTGTAACGAAATGATTTCGGCTGCCAACGCCTTTGGAAAAACGAAAACGGCTACCAGCATTCAATCGTTGCAAGATTCCGGTGTCAATGCAAACGCCACCGAATACGAAATGAAATTGAAAACCATCGGCCATGTGTTGTTGCAAGAGATGGGCCATGATTCTGCCGAGTTCAACAGGCCGTCGCAACCGTCCGAAGTTGCAACTGGCGGGTCGAAAACCAAAACAAAGATCTATTCTCGGCTACCAATGGACGAGCCCGAATTTCGCGATATCGTCGTTGATTTCATACCGACGCTACAAGCCAAAATCACTGAAATGAAGCAGAGTGCTTCAAGCGACGACATGGAACAGCTAGGCAACCTAGCCCACTGGCTGAAAGGTGCTGGTGGAACTGTCGGTTTCGACGAGTTCTATCAACCCGCCATCAAGCTAGAAAATGCCGCTCAGTTATCTGAATCGCAAGACGTTCAAAACTTGATCAAGGAAATTGAAGAAATGTATCACTTGATCGAAGTCCCCGAATTAGGCGCGAAACTGTAGAAGGTCAGGACAGCCAAAACCAAAACTAAAACCATGCAAACTCCAGAACTACAACCCGAAATCACATCGGTTTTCAACCCTATGGAAGCCGTTGGTCATTCGAACCGTTTCGTTGAAAGCATTCAGAAGATCAAGACGTCCAAGATCATGATCATCGACGACGAACCGTTACTGGCCCGAGTCGTGCAACACCATCTGAAATCTGCAGGCTATCAAGAATTCACAACCCTCTCAGATTCTCGCGAAGCGATTGTGAAAATTAATGCCGAGCAACCTGACGTTGTGTTGCTGGATATTGTTATGCCACACGTAAACGGACTGGAAATTTTGCGAGCTCGTCAAACGATGACCTCAATGCAGTTCACCCCGTTCATTATCTTGAGCGCCAACAGCGATTCCGAAACTAAGCGTGCAGCATTAGAAATGGGCGCCACTGACTTTTTGAATAAGCCCGTAGATCCAAGTGACTTGACCTTGCGTGTTCAAAATGCGTTGCTGGTTAAGGCTCACCAGGATCACTTGGGAAACTACGCCAAAGAGTTGACGCGGCAAGTTGAGTTGCGAACGGCCGAGCTGGAACGCTCGCGAGAAAAAATCATTCATTGCTTGGCGAAGGCGGCAGAATTTCGCGACAACGATACGGGCAAACATGTTGTGCGAGTTGGCAAGTACGCGGCAATTATCGCTGACGAACTGGGCTTTGACAGCAACTTTTGCAGCCGCATCGAATTGGCCGCTCAACTTCACGATGTTGGCAAAATTGGTGTGCCGGATTCGATTCTGTTGAATCCCGGCAAGCTTAGCGCCGAAGACTTCGGCACGATGCAAAAACACTGCGATCTCGGTTGTTCGATTATTGAACCATTGGCTCGACACGAACTGGAAATCTTAAAGCAACGAAACAACAGTGACTGTTTGACTCGCGAAGAACAGCGACTGTCACTGTTGATTTTGGCGGCAAATATCGCCAAGACTCACCACGAAAATTGGGACGGCAGTGGCTACCCAAATCGATTGAAAGGGAATCAGATTCCCGTGGAAGGTCGGATCACCGCAGTGGCCGACGTTTACGATGCCTTGTCTAGCGCTCGCCCGTACAAAACGGCATTCCCGTTGTCCAAATGCTTGGAGATCATGCAAGAGGAAACCGGCAGACGGTTCGATCCTAGCGTGGTCAGAGCATTCTTTCATCGCATCGAAGACATCGAAAGTATTCGACGCGCCTACACTGACTGATCCCGTTCAACGTCATTCTTGGTCGGGCACGATCCCGATAGGGATGCCCTTTTCGTCGTGGATTCGCTGGCTTGGAGGCGCGTCTTTATTGCGAGCTTCCTCCTCGGCTTCCTTCTCCCGCTCTGGTTGCAATTTGGGAGGGACCAGAAATTCTGCGTAGTGTGCCACTCCCGGAGCGATACTAAGTGGATCGGAACTAAAACCCCACCAAAGTATCAACTGGGCGATGGGTAGAGCCAGTACAGCGCCGAAGCCAATCTTCATGATTTCGACTAGCGGATTGGATTTTTCCATCTCACGTTTTGTAGATTTCGATTTCCGCTGTGGGTGTCGGCTACGACTACTTCGAGTTGCGGTCTTCAATGGCTTGGGGATTACGAAATCTTGTTCGTCGAACGAACGAGTTCGACCAGCCGTTTTAACTTCCTGTCCTGCGGCCGCTTCGTTGACCTGCGGAGCCGAATTGTCCAGTATCTTCGCTGTAGGAATCTGGCTCTCGACTAGCTGGGCACCCGTTACTTGCTTCTCACAATGTGGACAAGCGACGGCACTACTTTCCTGAAACCCTTGCGGCAAGCGAAACAACTTGCTGCAGATCGGGCAAGGCAGCGGCTCTTTGGAATCTAATATGTCTACTTTTTGGCTCATTCCGAATTTCCTTGGCGGCATTATAGCTGAACTAGGCATGTTTGCGATACGGACCTTAAATTAGCCCAGCCGGTTGGGCCTGATCCAGTCCGTTGGGCCTGATCCAGTCGGTTGGGCCTCACATACTAAGTTGAAACACAAAGACGGTCGGCTTTTCGCGTCAGATGCCTAATAATTGGGCCGTGATCCAAGGCACTACCCGTAATTCGCTGCATCAACTCGTGGGCTCGATAACGATTTCCAGATTCGTGAACGTGGGTTCGCATCCATTGCAGCAAGTTTGAAAAGTTGCCTTCTGCAAATTGTTGTTCCAAGTTACCTAAGTCTGCTTCTGCCTTCTCGTACAATTGACTAGCGTAAATATTTCCCAACGAATAAGTCGGGAAGTAACCGACCAACCCCGCACTCCAGTGAACATCTTGCATGCAACCGTTGCTGTCGGATTCCGGATGAATGCCCAAGTAGGATTGGTACTTTTCGTTCCAAGCTGCGGGCAAGTCGGCAACCGCAAGTTGGTCATTCAAAAGTGCCTGTTCCAATTCGAAACGAATGATGATGTGCAGATTGTAAGTCGCTTCGTCAGCCTCGACACGAATCAATGAGGGCTTTATTTGATTGATCTCGGTGCAAAAATCTTGCAACGAGCAACCGCCCAACGACTCAGGAAAGTGTTGCATTGCACTGGGAAAAAGGTGTTTCCAAAAACCCTCGCTACGACCGACCAGGTTCTCCCACAACCGAGACTGCGATTCGTGCAGGCCCAAACTGCAATAACTACCCATGGGCAAACCGTAATGTTTTGCCTGCAGGCCTTGTTCGTACATTCCGTGTCCCGCTTCGTGCAAACAGCCAAAGAACGCTGACGCGAAATAGTCCTCGCGATACCGAGTCGTGATTCGACAATCGTCGGGACCGATCTCGGTGCAGAACGGATGCGGTGCAATGTCCAGGCGTCCACGTTGGTAATCGAAGCCGATTTGCTGAGTCGCTTCGGTTGCGAAAGTTCTCTGCGCGGCGACCGGAAAGTGTCGATTCAAAACGCCGTCACTTTGCGAACCGGCATCGCGCGTCTTTTCTATCAACGGAATCAAACCCTCTTTTAGTTCCGTCAAGGCTTTTTCGACTGCCGAAGTGTTGGCGCCAGGTTCGTAGTCGTCCAACAATCCGTCGTACAGACAATCACTAACTGAAACGGCTTGCGCTTCTTCGCGCTTCAATTGAAAGATTTCTTTCAGCACCGGCTGGAACGAGGCGAAATCGTTTTCCTTGCGAGCCTTCACCCACACTTGTTGGCCCTTGGAGTGCAACTTGGCTTGCGCCTCGACCAACGGCAACGGCAGCTTTTTCTTTTTGTCGTAGCGATATTTCAACTCGCGAATCGTGCACCCAGTATCCGAATGAGGATCGGCGGCCAGTTCACTACCAGCCAATTCGTCCAACCAATCACCAAACTGAGGCGCCGTGGCCAGCTGATGGATCTTACCGGCCATATAAGTCAATTGCTCGGCGCGATAATCGGCACCTGCGGCCGGTAACTGAGTTTGCTGGTCCCAATCCAACAGTGCCTGCACAGAACCCAGCAACTTAATTTCATGAACGTGAGCAACGACTTTTTCAAAAGTGTCTTGAGGTGCAGACATGAGTTATCACAAACTGAATATGAAAGAATCAGAACCATCTGACCCTCATTCTATCCGACGCACCTGCCCCGCCAAAAGGGTTGATTTGCTAACCCATTTTTACAACATCAGATCTTGAACCGGCTTCGCCGGCTCGACACCAATCAAGCGTTGATCCAAGCCTTGATGTTGATAAACAAACCGCTCGCCATCGATTCCCAAACGGTTCAAAATAGTGGCGTTTAGCTCGTGAATATGCACCGGATTTTCTGTGACGTTGTAGCCAAAATCATCCGTCTCGCCATAGACCATGCCCGGCTTGATTCCGCCACCTGCCATCCACATGGTGAAACACCGGGGGTGATGGTCACGCCCGTAATTCTCTTTCGTCAGTTTTCCCTGGCAGTAAACGGTGCGGCCAAATTCACCTCCCCAAATGACCAGCGTGTCGTCCAACATGCCTCGTTGTTTTAAGTCCTTGATCAAAGCGGCGGCCGGTTGATCCAGGTCTCGGCAATTGTTGGGTAGATCGGTAGGCAAGTTCGCGTGCTGATCCCAACCTCGGTGGAAGATTTGAGTAAACCGCACACCACGCTCCGCCATTCGACGAGCCAAAAGGCAGTTGTAGGCAAACGTGCCAGGCTTGCTGACATCTGGGCCATACATTTCGAGTGTCGCCGCAGATTCTCCGGATACGTCAACCAGATCCGGCACACTCGTTTGCATCCGGAACGCCATCTCGTATTGGGCAATCCGAGTTTCAATTTCCGGGTCGCGATAGGTTTGATACGTTTGTTGGTTAAGCGCGTTCAACGAATCCAGCATCTCGCGACGCATCTTGCTAGAGACGCCTGACGGGTTCCGCAAAAACAAAACGGGGTCCGCACCGGTTTGCATCAAAACGCCCTGATGCTGAGTCGGCAAGAATCCACTACCCCACAGGCGGTTGAACAACGCTTGAGCCTCTTTACGACCAGTCCAAGTCGAATTCAAAACCACGAAGGCCGGCAGGTTTTCGTTCTCGGTTCCCAAGCCGTAACTTAACCAAGCGCCCAAACTGGCTTTGCCGGGCAGCTGTTCCCCGGTGCAGATATAAGTGATGGCCGGGTCGTGATTAATCGCTTCCGTGAACATGCTTTTGACAACACAAATTTCATTAGCGATCGTTTTGTGGTGCGGCAGCAATTCACTGATCCACAACCCCTCGCTGCCATTGTCGACTTTTTCAAAGTTGTAAATCGACGGAACAACGGGAAAGCGACTTTGGCCGGACGTCATCGTCGTCAAGCGTTGTCCGTTGCGGATGGAATCCGGCAATTCCTTGTCGTACCATTCTTGCATTTTTGGTTTGTGGTCGAACATGTCCAGTTGCGACGGCGCGCCAGACATGAACAAGTAAATGGCTCGCTTAGCGGTGGGCGCAAAATGAGGCAAATCAGGTCCAACGTTGCCCTGCCCTGTTGCCGCGGTTAACGTTTTGGGAAGCAGGCTGGCCAAAGCGGCAGCACCCAAACCCGCGGCGCCGCGAGCAAAAAACTGGCGTCGAGTTTCCAATTGAACATAGCGATCGAATGGATTCATCGTTTTCTCATTGACTAATTACGCGTTAGAAACTCGTCCATATTCATAACCAAATTGGCGACCATCGTCCAAGCGGCCAAATCGATCGCGTCGTATTTTTGATCAGCAGGTGTTTCGCCAATCTGGATCAACAGCTTGGCCGCCTCTTGATTGGCTTGGAATTCGTCGTGGAATTTTTCCAAGTTGGATTCCAGGATTTTTAACTCAACGTCCCGCGCGGGGCGAGTCAAACAAAGTTGCAATAACCAACTAGCCTTTTGCCGGTTCGATTCACCACCTTCATCAATCACACGTTGAGCCATATACCTGGCCGCCTCGACATACTGCGGATCGTTCATCAACATCAAGGCCTGCAAAGGCGTGTTGGTCCGCTCGCGCCGGACCGTACAAACCTCGCGAGACGGAGCGTCCAAAATATTCATCTGCGGCGCTGGCGCCGTTCGCTTCCAAAACGTGTACATGCTGCGTCGGTGAACTTTTTCGTGCCCAGTGTCTTTGGCAAAACGGACGGTATTGGATCCCGAATACCCAACCGTAAACCAAAGCCCATCTGGTTGCGGAGGTTTCACACTCGGGCCACCGATCTTGTCCACCAATAATCCACTAACACACAACGCTTGATCACGTAACACTTCGGCATCCAATCGGTAACGTCGCCCTCTGGCGTGCAACAAATTCCGCGGATCCTTGACCAACAAATCTGGCGTGGCAACGGATGATTGGCGGTAGGTTGCCGACATGACCATCGTCTTCATCAGCCGCTTAACATCCCAACCATCCTCGCGAAAACTGACTGCCAAATGATCCAACAGATCGGGGTGAGTCGGGAAGGTTCCTTGAGCTCCAAAGTCCTCGGAGGTTTCGACCAACCCTTCACCAAACAACTGCTGCCAAAATCGATTTACGGCCACTCGCGCCGTCAAAGGGTGCTGCTCGGTGAACAACCAATTCGCCAATGCCAAGCGATCGTTTTTCGCAGTATCGGAATCCGGCAACTCTGGCAACGCTTTGGGAATGGCACGCGGTACCACTTCGGCTGGTTGATCGTATTGCCCGCGAGTCAAAACGTGGGTCGCGCGAGGTTCTTTTGTTTCACGATAGATCAACGTTGTGGGCAAGTTGTTTCGGAACTCGTCCCGTTGTTTTGTCGCCAGGGCTCGTTGCTTGTGCAGCTCGGCAAATTGCGAGCGAGCGTCGTGATAAAAGTACTCGATAAAATGATTGCGAACAGTTTTGGCTTGAGCTTCTGTCCAGTCGCCTGGCACGGTCTCGAAAATCTTCTTGACGGGGTTGGGCAACCCCTTCCCTTTCAGCTGCACCATGTTGTCCGTCCAGTCTCGCAAACTGCGATTCGCCGGGAAGGGACTGGGATAATTCACTCGCCCGATTTGATCCCAGTAAACCGTCCCATCGAATTGCGTCACAGCCAACCCATTGACCAACGCGCCCGGTTGCAGTCCAACCTTGGCCGCCGGCACTTTCAACTCGACCCATTGCCCGGGCCTCGGCAATCGCCCAGCGAAGTACCGCGACGGTGTATTGGCGGCCCCCCAAGGCGTCAGATCCTCTCCCCAATAGGCACGATGTTCCCAATTGCCGTCATTCCACTGCAACATAATTTGGCGAGGCGGATCATCACGATCAAGGTAAACCCAAGTGAACAACTCGTCCTTATCATTGATTTGCCAGGGACTGGCCACGCCCTGTAGCACGTACTGCTTCAGGCCTACGGCGGTGTGTTTGAAACTGAGTTCCCCGCTGTGAGGTTTTGGATTTTCCCCTGAGGTTGCCCATTCGCCGGTACGGTTTCCTGTTTCAGGCAACGTATCGTCAATCCAAAGTTCCATCTTTGGGTCAGGTATGGTAGCCGGCGGATCATCGGGCTCGCTGTACTTCCACTGGTCAACCAACTGCTGAATCTTTTGGTTGACCTGCCGCAACGCTTGCTCTCGTTTTTCAAGTTCTGCCTTCTCGGATTCGTTGGCCACCATCATAGATGGTTGGTGATTCTTCACGTTCCCGTCCATGGGGTCCGCGTCCAAACTGTTGAAGTAGGCGTACAGCGAATAGAACTCTTCTTGCGAGATCGGATCGAATTTATGGTCGTGACACTGAGCGCAGCCAACCGTCAAACCCAAAAACACAGTTCCAAACGTCGCCGTTCGATCCACCACATTGCGAACTCGAACTTCTGCCTTAATCGCGCCACCTTCGGCCGTCGTCACATGAGCGCGGTTGAAACCGGTAGCGACCAACTGTTGATCGGTGGGATTGTCCAGCAAGTCACCCGCCAATTGTTGGGTCGAAAATTGGTCGTACGGCAAATTGCTGTTGAAGGCGTTGATGATCCAGTCGCGGTAAGGCCAGTGTTCGCGATAGTTGTCCAGGTGCAAACCGTGAGTATCGCCGTAGCGAGCAACGTCCAACCAATACCTTGCCATGTGCTCGCCATACTGGGGCGAATTCAAAAGCCGGTCGACATAAGTTTCGTAAGCGCTTTCTTGCGAGTCGGCCGAGTCACTTAAGAAATCGGCAAGCCAAGCCGGATTCGGCGGAAGACCGGTTAGGTCGAGTGCCAAGCGACGAGCCAACGTGTGACGGTCCGCTTCACTGGCTGGTTGAAGTTGATTCTCGCCCAAACGTCGCAACACAAATCGATCGATCTGGTTGCGGCACCACTGGTCATCGGAAACGACGGGCGGCTCTGGTGCCTGCGGTGCTTCGAAAGACCAATGCTGACCCCATTCGGCACCTTGTTCGATCCAACGACGAAAAAGCTCGATCTGCTGTTCGTCCAGTGAACGCCCCGAATCGGGTGGAGGCATTTTTAAGTCGGCATCGTCCGTGATCATCCGTTGAAAAAGTTCACTGGCAGAAAGGTCATGCGGCACAACCACTTCCGATTCCTGGAACACACCCGCGGCCGTATCTAAACGAAGTCCACCTTCACGAGTATGGTTGTCTGGGCCGTGACATTTAAAGCAGGTGTCAGACAGGATCGGGCGGATGTCGCGGCTAAAGTCGATACGCTGCTCGGTCGGCTGATCTTGCTGAGCGGTAACCTGACTAACTAACCAAAGGGAAAGCAGCACCAAGCAAGCGGCAAAAATAAAATGTCGTTTCATCGAAAACCTCATGAGTCAGCCAAGCAGCCATTTTACACCAAAACTGACCATGCGTGTCACGTCATACCAGACCTGACAAATTCTCGATGGGTCATCAAAAACGACCCACAAAAAAAGGGATGACCCATTGAGCCATCCCTTTTGACATTTATCACGAAAGCGGATTACTGTTTCTGACCGCCACCAACCTTGTCAGATTCTTTAGCATATAAACAGACTTACTCGTCGTCGTCGCCAACAACCAGTCGCAAATCAGCAACTTCCAAGGCGGCCAACACTGCCTCTCGACCCTTATTGGATTCGCCGTTTTGAGCGCGAGCCAACGCCTGATCGACATCGTTAACCGTCAGCACGCCAAACCCGACCGGCGTATCGTACTCGAGTGACACCTGAGTCAATCCGCGTGCACATTCGCCAGCCACGAAATCAAAATGAGGTGTCTCGCCACGAATGACGACCCCCAAAACGATCACCGCGTCATAGTCGTCATCCGCGTCCAGTAACGTCTGCACGACCAACGGAAATTCGAACGCGCCAGGAGCCTGGATAAAATCAATTTGATCGTCGTCCACTCCGTACTTGTTCAATGTTGTCAGAGCGCCGTCGATCAGAGCATCAACGATGTGCAAATGCCAACGCCCGGCAACAACCGCAACTCGGTACTCCTCGCGATCCAATTCTGGATTCAATTCCACGTCAGGTTCATCTACCAGATGCAAGTCGTCCAATCGTTTCTTTAATTCAGGACTGCGTTGGTAGTTTGCAAAACGAGGATCAATCGATTCTGTGGACATAATGTGTGCGACGCTGACTTACTTCTGAAATGGAAATTCGGATTTTGAAGGCGGCCATTGTAGCCCCGTTTCTCATTTGTCGCAGTGCAGGAGGGGAAGCAATTGAATTTTTGACAGCAAAAAAATCTTTCGCAAAAACGACTTAAAAATATCGTAAAATTGGTGGTGTCATCCGTGCTACGTCCAAACGTTCGAAACGAGGCTTCGTCTGATGAGCCAAACAAAAGATATCGCCGCAACCACCGTTGAATCGGCTGCTACGCCAATCGACGATTCACAAGTTCGAGCAAACGTAGACGCAACCAAAAACGATCGTGAAACGAAGAAGCCTCGATCCTGGAAGGGTACTCTAATCCGCTCGGCCTTAGCCGTCTTGGTACTGGTCACACTGCGAGGATTCAGTATCGCGCAGCTGTTGGGTGGTCAATATCGTTGGTCGTCGTTATTGTTTGATTTCGCTGCTGGAACCGTACTATTCGGCATCCTGCAGATCAGCGACGCCTTGTTGACGGGTCTATTGAAACGCTTGTGCGGCGAAACTCGCTTGAGCTCCAAAGTTTTCGTAGCGACTGTTCGTTTAACCTTGGTCGTTTTACTGTTCGGCACCTGCCTGTTGGCGACCGTGCAAATGCACCCTCCAAAAATCGCCTGCCTAAAGACGCCTGCTGATTTCGGCATCCAGTTCACCGAACATTCCGTAACGACATCTGATGGAATCGAAATCGCAGTGTGGGCAATGCCCGTGCCCGATCCGAAGCGACCAGTCGTCGTTGTGACTCATGGCTTGGGAGCCAACAAACAGAACTTTATGTTCGTATCGCAAATGATTCACAAATTGAACTACCACGTCGTGGCGTTTGATTTCCGTGGTCACGGTGACAGCGGTGGGCACACTTGCACTCTGGGCGTCCGAGAGGCAGCTGATGTCAAAGCCGCTTTCGATTTCGCGAGCACCCACTTCGCCGACCGACCCATTTACGCTTGGTCCACCTCCTTGGGTGCATCAGCCACACTTCGCGCAACCGCCGAACATCAAATTTTCGACAAGATGATCATTGATGCCACGTTCTCAAGCGTCGAGAACCTGGCGATGGAAACCAAATTCAACTACTTGGGTTGGTTCGCAAAACCAGCCTGGCATATCTCGCGACTGTGGTACTGGGTTTACGTGCAAAAAGACATCGCCCAATTCGCACCCGTGAAAGACATTACGGAAATCCAAAAACCCATCTTCTTGATCCACGGCACCAACGACAAAATCATCCCGCATACTGAATCGGACCGCCTGCTAGACGCCGCGGCCCCCGGTACACAACTCTGGAAAGTCGAAGGCGCCGGACACTCAGGCTCGTTCCATTCTACCGATTACAGCAAACGAGTCACCGACTTCTTCGACGGAAGCTCCGCTGCCAACTGAAAACCTGCAGAACGGACATTCATTGCTGCACGGCGCAACATCAGCTACGTGAGTCTCGCTAGATTTCGTCGTGACGTCCTAAGCGGTCCAGATAGCTATGCCATAACATGCGGGCTGCCACGGCACGATAGGGTTGCCAACGTTTGGCGCGTCGCAACAACTGTTGATCGGTGGGGCGCTGTTTGCGTTTCAACAACTTGGCGAACTCCAATTCCAATGCCAGATCACCCAGTGGCAAGACATCCGCTCGTTTCAACGCCATCACTAGATAGACGTCCGAGGTCCAACGGCCGATGCCTTTTATATTAGTTAGCTGATCCCGCACTTGTTCGTCGGGAAGCGATTCCAGTTGTTTCAAGACCAGGTCACGATTGGACACAGCTTCTGCCAGCGCGTAAATGTAGCTGCTTTTTTGGCGAGTCAATCGTGCCTGGTCACGCATTCCACTCGGCCCTAGTTCGATCAATCGTTTGGCATTGATGCGTCCATCGCAAGCGTTCTTCAACTTCTTCAATGCCGCTCGCCCAGACGCCAAACTCACTTGCTGTTCAAGGATGATGTGCACCAAGGTTTGCAAGTTCGCAGGCCGACCCCACAGTGGCGGCGGTCCCAAGCGGTCGTAAATATTTTCCAACATGGGGTCCGTCTTGGCGACTCGCGCGGCCAGCTTAGCCAAAACACTTTTGTCCGAGACCGTTTCTACCATGGGCGTTTTTGATGGCGATTGAATCCGTCAGTTCCTAAAAACTCAGCAACGAACACCTATAATTCTGACAAAAAGCCTACCATGACGCCGCTGCCTGGAAATTGAAACAAACGTTCAAAAAGGGGCCGCAAATCAGCTGATTCTGTATTTCAACTGACCAAGTCGGGGTGAAATCCGCGCAGAATTGGATTATTATTCACACTCTTATCGGAAAGTCAGCTGCGGCTGGCAAATCGCTCTTAAGTGAGTGCAATCTGCTTTACTGAGGAATGGGGAGTTCATCGATGAAAGCAATTGGTGGAAGCGGTCGGAAACAACCGCAGCGCGAAAACTGCGTGCGCTTTGAAACGTTGGAACCTAGAAACATGTTGACGGCCGTGACGGCCGACTTTGGCTTAGCCGACCCTTACGGTTCCAATTTGCTAACTCATATTCAAACCGACATTCCTGTCACTGAACAGCTGAACGTTCTACGCGACCAGGTCGATGCCGGTGCCAATGATACGTTTCAGTTGATCCGACAGGACGACGACCAACTGGGGTTCACTCATTACAAGTACCAACACTTCTTTAATGGTATTGAAGTCGAGGACAGCACCTACACCGTTCATACGCGTGACGGATTGATCGTCAGCCTAAGTGGCGAGTACCACGATGTGAATCAAAACGCGGCTGAGTCTGCCACGATCAGTGAATCCGATGCGTTGAAGTATGCGTTGGAACACATCAATGCCGAGGTCTACATTTGGCAGGACGCTGCCACTCAAGCCGAATTCAGCTTCCATACTCACGAAGGTGAAGAGGGCGTTATCTATCTAGATAGCCAAAATCACGATCACCAACACCAGTGCAGTGGTGAATCCGGTTGCAATTGCGCCGACTGTGTCGGCGCTTTGACTCAGCAACACAGTCATGGTCACGAAATCAGTTTCGAAATCCCCACAGCTGATCTGTCGTACCAGGATAACCGACTGACCTATCGTTTTGACATTTACGCCGTCGATCCGCTTTCGAGATCCTGGATCTACATCGACGCCACGAATGGCGAGGTCATTGACCAACGTAGCCAGATTCACGAGGTCGACATTCCTGCTTCGGGTACAGCGCTGTACGACGGCAATGTTGATTTCACCGCCGACTTCACGGGAACCGATTACCGACTTCGCCAAACCGCCGATGGTGTTCAGACATTTGATCTGAACAACAGCACAAATTACAACACCGCCGTTGATATCGTCAGCAGCTCGAATACCTTCTTTGACAGCGACCACGAAATCGGTGTGCAAGCGCACTTCGGCTCGGAACAAACGCTGCAATACTTCCTTACCGAACACGGACGTGATTCCTTTGACGGTCAGGGGACACCGCTGGTTTCCTACGTCAGCTATAGCGACAACTTGGTTAATGCGTTTTGGAATGGATCGTTCGCCACTTACGGAGACGGTAACGGTACGACCCGTGGCCCATTGGTTTCTCTGGATGTCGTGGGACATGAAATTGCCCACGGTGTTACTCAGTTTACAGCGGGCTTGATCTACCGAGATCAGTCGGGCGCGTTGAACGAATCCTTCTCGGACATCTTTGGTGAAGCGGTCGAGAACTTTGCCCGTGGCAGTAACGACTGGTTGATCGGAGGCGATATTGGGTTGGGCGGCAATTCTGGACAGTTCCGCAATTTGCAATTCCCTAACCTGCATGCTGATCCAGACACCTACTTGGGCGACTACTGGTTCTCAGGCAACGGAGACAACGGCGGCGTTCACATCAATTCCGGCGTGCAGAACAAGTGGTTCTACATTTTGTCGAATGGTGAAGCAGGGACCAATGATACCGGCCACACTTACAACGTCAGTGGGATTGGTATTCAAGACGCCGCATCGATCGCCTATCGCAATCTGTCAACTTACCTGACAGCCAATTCGACTTACCCTGACGCTCGCGTCGGAGCTGTTCAATCGGCCATCGACCTGTTTGGCGTCGGGTCAACTCAACACTTCGCCACTCTGGCTGCTTGGGATGCCGTCGGTGTTTATGACTTGGACCTGGAATTAGAACCGCTCGCGATCCAACCGTTGGGCTCCCAGGTGTTCGCTGATTCAAGTGTCAATGAAATTGCGTTTGCATCAGACGTTAACGAATTTGCATTGAATTTAGATTCGAACCAAGCCATCACTCTGGCCGTGCAAAACATCAGTGGAGATCTGTTGCCGTCGGTCACGATTACCTCTCCTGACGGATCGACACTGGCGAACTCGACCGCAACGACAACAAGCGACATCATATTGTTCCAAAGCCTGCCAGCCACAGCGTCTGGTCAATACACAATCACTGTTGGCGGTGCTGCCGACACGTTCGGTTTATACGAAATCGACTTGTTGTTGAACGCTGACTTGGAATTGGAAGAACTGGGTTTTGGTGAAAACGACGATCTGATCAGTGCTCAAGATCTGGACAACACCAGCCTGACTCAAGGCTTCCTGGCAAGCAGCCAAGTTGACCGCTTGTCGACGATCGGCATATTGGGTACCGGCGGTTCGCTGGTCGCCTCGGAAAGTTTTGAATCCGGCACGTTAAGCGGCGCCTGGACAACGTTCTCGTCTAATTCGAATGGACGCATCCAAGTCTCCGATGACACAGGCACACCTTACGGAACCTACGCGCTGTCACTGGACGTTAGCAGCAATGGCTTCAATTTGAACGAAGCAATCTTGTCGGTTGACTTGACGGGAGTTACGGAAGCCGATCTGACATTCGCTCACGCCAGATTTGGCGACGAGTCACATTCCTTGCCGACATCTTTCACCGGAAGCCAAATTGGTGATGGAGTTTCCATCAGTGACGACGGCATCACTTGGTTCACGGTCCTGACCAACGCGAATCCACCCAACGGAGTTTGGCGAGACGTCCAAATTAATCTGATCGAGGAAGCGACGAATGCTGGACTGACACTGAACAGCGACTTCCAAATCAAATTCCAGCAATACGACAACACGAGTCGCGCAACGGATGGCCGAGCCTACGACAATATCTCGGTCGGGACGGTTGGCGTTCACGATTATTACTCGTTTACATTGGAACCAGGCCAATCGGCTAGTGTCACAGCAACATCCATCGACGGCACTCCTGCCGATCTGAATTTGGAGTTGTTTGACGCTGCCCAGAATTCACTAGCAACCGGATTACCCGGTGTATCGGTCGGCAGCTACATTGAACACTACGTCAACACGACAGGGGTCGCCGAAACAGTTTACGTCGACGTTTCCGGCGAAGCTCAACAATACAACTTGTTGGTGACTCGCGGTGCGGCTTTCGATTTGGGAGAAGGACTGTCCCAGGATATTACTGAAGTGTCAGGTGTCTTGGGCTTTGTATCCGATTCCTTACAGATCGATGCTGACCCGGATTCCGCGACCTCTAGCGACGACGTCTCGACTTTGTTCCCTGGCGTGACACTCAGCAACAACGTCACGGGCGGTTCCATCTTTGCCGTCCAATCTGAATTCACTGCTCCCACCGGCCTTAACGTTTTCGGAACCTCGTCGACTAGCGACAACGGCTTCCGCAGCGGCGTTAATGAATTGCGAGCCGACTTCGATCTAGCTCAAGCTTTCGTTTCGATCGACACGGGATCGGATGACACGCTGGACATCGGGTACTTGCAAGCCTACGACGTGGACGGCAATTTGCTGGAAGAGGTCATTGGTAGCGGAGTCCCACACAGCGGAAGCGAAACACTTTCCATTGCACGAGGCACTGCCGACATCGCCTACATCTTGGCGGGTGGCGTTGGAATACATACGACGCCGTTAGACAACTTGGTCTTTGAGGAATTCGCCAGCGATACTGACGTGTACGATATCGCCAACGTCGTCTCGGGCGACCGTTTGGAATTCCAAGCTTATCTACCTGGCGAAGGTCCATTCGAATTCAACAATCGCCTGATTTTGAATGGCGAGAGTCAACTGAGTTTGGCACTGCTGGATCCGACAGGCGAAGTGGTTGCCACTGGCATCGAAATCATTGACTACCAGGCGACCACCGACGGCACCTACCAATTAGAAGTCTCGGCTAACTCCCGAAGCGGCGAATACTATATCGATCGCGATATTCATTTGGCACCTACTCGATTCGATTTCGGTGACGCAGCTTCTCCCGTCCTGGTCGATTGGACTCAGGCAGACATCGACGCCTACGATGCGGATCGAGGTTACGGTTGGATCGGACTTCCTCGTGGTATGCAAACGGTCGAGTTTTCGCGAGGTAACGCTCTGACGGGCGACGGCATCCAAGTCGCCAGCCGCACTTTCGTCGTGGATGTGCAAGACGGAACCTACGATATCGACTTCCACTTCGGTTTCAGCCTACACGCTGACGATGTCCGCATCACGATCGAAGATCAGGCTCACGTTTTGACTCCGCAGGCCAACCAGGTATCGACATTTCAAACGACGGTTACCGATGGTCAATTGACCATCAACATGAACGGCAACTTCGGCGTCGACAGCTTGCTGCGTCTGGCCGGCCTTGAGTACCGCGAGGTTACCAACTTTGGTTTTGCCGGAAGTGTCGAACCAATGAAGCCATTCCGTGACCCGAGTGTCGCTTACACTGATATTTTCCCAACGACTCCCAATGCGTTTACGTCTGAAGAATTGACGGATGCCGCAATGTCAATTGACAAGTCGGGTGAGAATGCCGAGCAAACGATCGACTCAAGTCAAAAACTGGTTCAAAGCGCAGAGGCTACGAAGTTGGCCGAGTTGAAACAACCAAGTTTGACGATCGCGTCGACAAATCAACCGACGACTCAGTTCGTCACGGCAACGCGTGAGCTGGCATTCCAACTGGAAGGCTCCGCGAACGATTCGGCCAACAGTTTTGAATTGGGCGAGTTGATTAGCGAAGTCTTAGACAACCCACTGGACCTAAGAATCTAGTAACCGGCTCTGCGCAGAAGCAATGATTCTGCCAGAGCAGCAAGATATTGTGAGCGCGCGTTTGCTGTCGCCGCCTTCGGGGCTTTCTATCGAGGGGTGGGTGCATCGGATCCCATGGGCTTTCGCCCATGGCTAATTGCTGCCGCCACTCCGTGGCTATTGTCTAACTCGATATCGGATCCAAGGACTACCGTCACATCGTGGCTAATGCTGCTGTCCATGACCGTCGGCGGTTTAGGTAGCATCCAAGATGCAGCCCCGGAGGGGCGACAGCACTTAGCCTTGGGCGTCAGCCCAAGGTACCAAGCAAGAGAAAACCCAAAGCCCCGGAGGGGGCGACAGCAGTGACTGATCTGCCATCAAAGCAGAGAACTCTCAATGGCCTGCATCTCGGTCTTTACCGAGAGAAACTTGGCGACCGGTTCATAATTGAAGCAAAGCCTGAAATGGCCAGAAAGAAACAAAGTGGACTCGATCGGGATCGAACCGACGACCTCTACACTGCCAGTGTAGCGCTCTCCCAGCTGAGCTACGAGCCCTTGTTTTCGGATGCGGATTCTAGCCTGATTCTTGCGAGGCGTAAAGTCAATCTACAGAAATCCGTCACGGATTTAGATCACTTCGTCGGCAAAAGGTTCAGACTTTCAGGTTATAAATAGCATTATAGACACGTTCGCACGCAGGAATCGACAAGTCGCACGCTTTAGTATAGATGAGAAGAACTTTATGCCTTGGAAACTAGCCATCACCTGCCTGGGTCTTTTTTTATTGACCGCGGCCTGGCCTCCGAACGATCGCGCCGAATTGCCCGCCCTTTCCGACAAAACAGCACAGCCAACCGACGTCGCGTCCAATGACGAGCAACCGTTCGTTGTCGTGCTGGGTATCGCTCAGGACGCCGGATACCCTCAAGCCGGATGTCAAAAAGATTGCTGCCGACACTTGGCCGGGCAGTTGGTCGAAGGGACATCGTGCTTGGCGATCGTGGACCCTGTTTCCAAACAGCGTTGGCTATTGGAATGCACGCCGAATTTTCCAACGCAACTGGGTTTACTAGACCAGCAGTTTCCCGTCGACAACAAGATCGGTATCGATGGCATCTTTTTGACTCACGCCCATATCGGGCACTACGCGGGGTTGATGCACTTGGGACACGAGGTCATGGGTGCGGATGGCATCCCCGTCTTTGGCATGCCTCGTATGAACCAGTTTCTTCGAAACAACGGACCGTGGAGTCAACTGGTCACCCTAAACAATATCGAACTAAAACAACTGGAAGAAGGAACAGAAGTTTCGCTGAACGAACGTCTAACTATCACGCCCTTCACCGTCCCTCACCGCGACGAGTTCTCAGAAACGGTAGCGTTTCGAGTCGTCGGGCCGAATGGCTCGATCTTGTTCTTGCCAGACATCGACAAATGGGATCGCTGGGAAACGAAAATTGAACAGCTAATCAAAACTGTCGATGTCGCGTACCTGGATGCCACGTTTTTTGATGGTGACGAACTACCCGGCCGAGACATGGCCCAGATCCCTCACCCGTTCATCGTCGAGAGCCTAAAACGATTTGGCAGCTTACCGAAAGAAGAGCGAGCCAAAATTCGCTTCATTCACTTGAATCACACCAACCCCGCTTTGCAAAAAGAATCCAAAGCCCGCCGCCAAATCAAAAATGCCGGCATGTCGGTGGCCGAGACGGGTCAGCGAGTCGGCTTGTAACAAAATGAAATTTAACTCGGCGAAACGTCGTTTCAAAACAAACGATGGTTTGAACGAAACGGCTGTGACTTCTACAATGAAGCGCCGCAAGTAAAACATTCAGTCCAGGGAGTCGACGGAATTGCTCAATCCACATGAACAGCCTGAGCAAGCCGAGTTTTACTCGCGACTTCTAGACTTGATCAACGACTTGGTCCTGTCCGTGTCGCTAGATGGCCAGCGTCTACAGTACATTAACGCCGCGGCCCAGAACATTTACGGGCGTGAACTGAACGAGTTCGCCGAGAACCCGCAATTGTGGTACGAGGCCGTTCACCCCGACGACAAACAGAACTTGGCCGACAAGTATCAGGCCGTCCGCAAAAGCCGCCAAGTGTCTCACGATTTCCGCGTCGTCCAACCCAATGGCGAAGTGCGGTACCTGCAAGCTTCCATCCGGCTGGTATCCGACAAAACAGGACAACCCTCGGGGATCGGCTGCATCGCCAAAGATGTGACTCGCCGCGTCACAACCGAAATCGCATTGGAAGAAGCCACAGCCATTTACCACTCGTTAGTCGAGAGCCTGCCGATCAATGTGTTTCGCAAGGATCGCGAGGGACGCATCATCTTTTGCAATCAACGTTACTGTGACACGTTGGGAAAATCACTGAAAGAGCTGATCGGGCGCAACGACTACGATCTGTTTTCCAAAGAGCTGTCGGACAAATATTGCAACGACGATCGTTGGGTCCTGCAAACGGGTTTACCGTTCCACGATATCGAACAACACCCGGGCCCCGACGGCAGCACTGTGTTCGTCGAGGTCTTGAAAGCGCCGATCACCGACGCCGACGGTCGCCGTGTCGGTATTCAAGGAATGTTTTGGGACGTGACGACTCGCAAACGCGCCGAAGAAGCATTGCGTGTCGCGAAGGAGATGGCCGAAGCCGCCAACCAAGCCAAGAGCGATTTCCTGGCAAACATGAGTCATGAAATTCGTACGCCCATGAACGCCATTGTGGGAATGACCGACCTACTGTTGGACACCGACCTGGATTTCACCCAACACGAATACCTGGAGATGGTGCAGCAATCGGGCGAGTCGTTAATGTCGCTGATCAACGACATCTTGGACTTCTCGAAAATCGAAGCCGGTAAGTTGGAACTCGACGAACAATCCTTCGACTTGCCCGACCGACTGGCAGACACGATGCGGACGTTGGCGTTAAGAGCTCACAACAAGCAACTGGAATTGGCAATGCGAATCGACAATCGCGTGCCGCCCAGACTGGTGGGCGACGTCGGCCGATTGCGACAAGTCCTTGTCAATCTAGTCGCCAACGCTATCAAGTTTACTCACCAAGGCGAGGTCGTCGTTAACGTGTCGGTCGAATCATTTACCGACGATCATGTGGGGCTACTGTTTTCTGTCTCCGACACCGGAATCGGAATCCCCGAGGAAAAACTGGACAAGATCTTTCAAGAATTCGAACAGGCAGACAGCTCAACCACTCGCAAATACGGGGGCACCGGATTGGGTTTGGCGATCGGGTCACGCTTGGTTCAACTGATGGGCGGAGAATTGGCCGTCGACAGCGTGGTTGGCAAAGGCAGCGCGTTTACGTTTTCCTTGCAGTTTCCAATTGATAAAGAGTTTGACGACTCTGCACCGCCAACCGAACTATTGGGACTAACCGCCGTCATCGTCGATGACAACCAAACCAATTTGCGGATCCTGGACGACATAATTCGTGGTTGGGGCATGAGCACCATCACGGCCAACACGGCCAAAAGAGCTCTGGCTCTTCTGCAAAGTCTAGCGATGGCCGACCAACCGGCGTCTGTGCTTTTGAGCGACGTCAACATGCCCGACCACGACGGCTACGAGTTGGCCAATTGGGTACGCGGCGAAGCTTCGATCGCAGACACTCCCATCATTCTTTTGACATCGGGCGGTCGATTTGGCGAATCGGAAGCACGTCGCGAACTTGACATCTTTGCTCAACTACTCAAGCCGTTAAAACAATCGGACTTGCTGGACGCAATCTCAACCGCACTCGGCAGACAGTCTGGCAAGAAGAATCGAGAAACCGCAAAGCAGTCTACCTCGACCGGTGAAGCTCGCCGCCTAAAGGTGCTGTTGGCCGAGGACAATGTTGTCAATCAAAAACTGGCCATCGGTTTGCTGGAAAAACATGGACATCAATTAGAAGTTGTCGGAAACGGCAGATTGTGCGTCGAACGTTTTCAACAAGAACCTTTCGACGTCATCTTGATGGATGTGCAAATGCCCGAAATGGACGGGCTGGAGGCCACGCGAGCGATTCGCCAGTTCGAATTGGAAACGCATACGCGGATCCCCATTATCGCGATGACCGCTCACGCCATGCCGGGTGACCGAGACCGTTGTATCGAAGCCGGCATGGACGACTACCTGTCCAAACCGATTCGCATCCGTGCATTGATGCAAGCCTTGGGCGAAAACATGGATGACTCACAAATCCTGCACAACGTAACTCAAACGACCAGCACCACCAACTTGGTCGACTGGCAAGACGCTCACGAAACCGTGGGTGGCGATCGACAGTTGCTGTGCGAGCTGATCGAGGTATTCACGGAAGAGTCGGATAAAATGCTGAACGAAATTGGCCGGGCAATTAGCGGTAACGATTCCGCCGAGTTGCGTCGGTCGGCTCACGCTATGAAAGGGGCCTTGGGGCACCTGGGCGCCAACCAAACATCCAAACTGGCCAGCAAGCTGGAAGCGATTGGGGAATCGGGAGTCGTCCAAAATTGCGATGATTGTTTCAAAAAGCTGACTGACGAGACAAAACAGTTGACGGGTGAACTGGCGAGCTTTACAAAGGAATTTCGGAACCAACTGTAAGGCTTGGCAGCCAGGACTGTCTTCAAGGTACGCGTTTCATATGTCTGTTGCCCATTGCGGCACCCGAGGTTTCCCATGGCAAAAGTTCTTGTTGTTGACGACACGGCGGTCGATCGTCGTTTGGCCGGAGGCCTTTTGGAAAAGTCACCGAACCTGGAAGTGTTGTACGCCAATAATGGTTCGGAGGCCATCGCTTCGATCCACCAGGAGATTCCCGATCTGGTACTCACGGATCTACAGATGCCCGATATCGACGGCTTGCAACTGGTCACTTCCATTACGGAAAGTCACCCCGAATTGCCCGTCGTACTGATGACGGCGCACGGTAGTGAAAACGTGGCCGCCCAAGCCCTGGCCAACGGAGCCGCCTGCTACGTTCCCAAGGCGGACTTGGCCGAGGAGTTACTGGCCACGGTTTCGCAAATTCTTTCCATGGCAGATTCCGATCAACGGTACCGCAAGCTGATCGCCTGCTCGACCAAAACGGAATTTGATTTTGAACTGGAAAACGACCCCGAATTAATTGACCCTCTGCTGGACCTCATCCAGCAAGTAACCTCTAGCCACGACCTATTTGATTCAGCTGGGCGAGTTCGTTTGGGCGTGTCACTGGAACACGCTTTGGTCAACGCGATGTTTCGTGGCAACCTGGAAATCCAACGCAATGCCACCGACATTTTGGACCGCGAACTCATTCAAACTCGCATGACCGAAGCACCGTACAAAGACCGCAAGGTATTCGTTAACGCACTGATTACACGCGACATGGCCAAATTTGTGATTCGCGACGAAGGACCCGGATTCGATTGCAAACTGATCCCAGACGCCGGTGACCCAGACGCATTCAAAGTAGGGGTTGGCCGCGGACTGGTTTTGATCAACACGTTTATGGACGAGGTTTCGTTTAACGACCAGTGCAACGAAATCACGTTTTCCAAACGCCACGGCTAACAGCCGATCACTCCTAATTCACGCGATAGGTCACAGGGACTCAAGCCTCTCCAAAAACTGGAAAACTAATCTTCACTAATTGACTCTAATTTTCTGAGCCAGAAAAACCGCGAACTACCCGATCCTATATTAGTGAAGATCAGTGCAAATTAGTGTTCCCTCTACTATCGGTGCTTTCGCACCTAGCGAAATAACGACCGCGTTGACCGGACCACCGCCAATCAACATTGACTCCAGAAACGCGACCGGTGGCTCCGCGTGCATCGCATTGTTATCTCACGATTCTCGGTGTGATGCAGCCGAAGCTTCAGCACCTGATAAAAGTGTAAAGCCGGTTGCGACGATATCAAACACATCATCGTACGTGAAACATTGGTAATGTCGGTGTTCGGGGCCAAGTTTTGTTGCGGGGCCCTTCATTCTGGCAATATAGGCGGAATCCAAAATTTCATCGAACGAGGATTCAGTCAGCGTGTTGTCGTCAGCATTTTGGTCATGCCACGTATCGATTTCGAGCATTTGAAATCCCAATACAGAGTGAAAGTGCAGTCGAAATGGTACATCTTCAGCAGATTCCCATCCGGCCGGAGCGCGATAGTCCGTGATGACGTTCGCGTTTAGTTCGCCGGCAAGTATCAAGGAATTCAAATCGGGAAGTTCGACAATGTCGAGAAAGATGCAGTCACGATATGTCAGCAGACCAATTGAAGTTTGGATTGGATTTCGACGTGACATTTGGTTTAGTGAGCTAACGGTAACGATAACCGAGTCCGGACGATAAATCTTCCAC
>CAZJBW010000072.1:0-26947 GCA_964543985.1 uncultured Pirellulaceae bacterium
CGACGGAATCGCCTCACTGGGCGAAATCACAAATCTCCGTCAACTTGACCTTTTCATGGTTGGGCCTGAATGGCCAACGCGTATACCGGGCTCTCGGAACACAAAACTCACGGATGCAGGAATTCAGAAACTTCGCCGCCTCACGAATCTTGAACAATTCAAGATCCTTACAACGGCAATCACAGATGAATCCTTGGCGACAATTTCACGGATGACGCAACTCAAATCACTTCAGTTGGATGGCCATCCGATAACGGATGCTGGAATTGCGCAACTGAGATCATTGAAATTGCTTGAATCGCTTCATCTGCGGGAGACGAATATTGGCGACGATTCACTGGAATCAATCTCGGATTTGAAGAGCCTCCGTTATTTAGAATTGTCTGGTACCTCGATAACTGATGTTGGATTACCTCATCTTACGTCGCTGAAAAATCTAGAAAACTTGGATCTGAACCGAACTTCAATCACGGATGACGGATTGGCATCGTTGGGACAAATCACATCGCTGAAAATGTTGGATGTTGAGATCGGCGATCTCATTACAATTGACGGCGTCGATAAATTGAAATCACAAATTCCGAACTGTATGATACGATGCTGGGACATGGAACCCGACGGTTCTGGGGTTCTCGTCGAAACCCAATGACAACGAGTCGCATAACAAACGGATGAACCTAAGTCGCCGACAGCGCTGCAATTGAATGGTGAATCGTTTCCGGCGACTCGGTGATCGTTGCCGTTATCACTCTTCAATGCTCTTTCTGGACGGCGAGGTGCTCAGCCAGATCGGGGGCATGCTCCCTCTGTACGACGGCGTGTTCGTCCAGTGCGCCGGCGGCAGGCAGATGAATCTTGTTTTGCTGTGTCCTAGCGGTTGTGGTATCATCAGTGTCACCGGTACGGAGTGCGCAATATTCGATTGTTCAGGCTGAGATTGGCTCAATTACCACGCGTTACTCCACTGCAACTGTCGCGAGTCCCTTTTGTCCGATAAATTTTTAACGTGCGTTCATGAAAGTATTTTTCGCATTATCTGCTCATTTTTTTGTTGTCTCAATTACCGCGTGGGGCCAACAAGAGGAACCCACATTGCAAGGAGCCGGAAAAGAGAAGCTATTGCTTGTTTGCAATGGGCATGCAATCAAGTTTGAGAGATCACGCACTGGTGAAATCCAGTGGTCAGTTAATGGTAGAAATGCCCCGAGATTGTCCAACCGTGTCTGAACGATTTTATGTGCCCGACTTACAGCCCAATTCTGAAGTCGTCATTGAAGGTGCTGAGGTCAATCACATTACAAAAGTGATGCGACGACAGCCTGGCGACCAATTGATTCTGTTCGACGGAAACGGGGGCCAAGCCACGGGCGTGATCGATGCCATCAGTCGGCATGCGGTTACAGTCCACAGCCAATCGGTTCAGCAAATCTCGCTAGAACCGAAAGTTTCCGTGACAATCGCCGCTGCCTTGCCCAAGGGAGATCGCCTGAAATTCATGGTCGAAAAACTGGCTGAATGCGGAGCCAATCGCCTGATTCCAGTCAATTTTGCTCGGTCCAACGTCGTGCCTCGACCAAACACGATTGAAAAGATGCGTCGCTATGTCATCGAGGCCTGTAAACAGTGCGGTCGCAACCATTTGATGAAAATCGGCGAAACGCATCCTAGCCTACCTTGGATCAGCGAATATTCTGAAACTCAAAATAAACGCATTTGCTTGCCAATTCAGCCAACACCGTTGCTAGATCAACCGGTCGCCAACGACGACATCAACGAAGTTTGTTTTTTGGTCGGGCCTGAAGGGGGCTTCACAGAGGAAGAGACCGCTGCGGCATCTGACAGCGGTTGGCAACCAATCCATTTTGGCCCTCGAGTCCTACGCATCGAAACTGCCGCAATCTTCAGTTGCATTACGGCAGTCGATCCGTCGCGATCTTAAAAAAAATCACTCACGGCAGTTTCAATCAACTACCGGCCATCTTTTGAGCCGCTTGAACCCTCGGCCTTCTCGGAAGATTCCTGTTTCTCTTTGGCTTCCTTCATCTTCTTTTCCATTTCCATTTTCGATTTTTCCACATCGACACCCTCAGCTTCGTCTGGCCTGATTTCGCCGAACATGTGTCCGCCAACGTCTCCGTGTGACCAGGTTCCGGCATACTTGCCGTTGTAGATCACGACTCGTGAACTAAACGGACCGATCCCAAACATAGTCCAATCGGTCACGGTAATGATCGGTGTATCACCGGCCCATTCCACGTCCAACGAAATTGGCAGCGAAACGTCATGCCCTTGATATTTGATTCTGGCGGTAAACACCCATTCGTTACCGCGATCTGATTTCTTGACGCTCTTGATGTGATATTCTTCTGGCGTCAGGTTGGAATTGTCCTGCCCTACAACCGTAAAGTTGCCGACAAATTTGCTACCCGTTAGCAACTCGGAAAACTTGGCGAACCGCTCGTCTTGTGTAGTAGCATCGCCTTCTTGAGCCAACAGGGAATTTGGAAAAACGGCCAGACAGCCCAACAACAATGTGGTGGCAAAAAGTAATTTCATCAAAATTTCTCGCGAAGAATTGTTTGGAATTGGGTCGTTTATGATTCGAAAGTCGTCGTCTACCCGGTTACCAGCGAGGGTATTGCGACAACGGCCATTATTCTACCCCGCACACACGACGGGTCCACAATGGCTGAAAACAGGGGATTAAACGCGTGCTTCAGGCTGGTGTTGTCAAACGGAGGGCATGCTTCTAAAGTTTACGCGAATCCCCGTATTCAATTGACTACCCCTAAATTGCCAAAAAGGAGTTCGGCAGTGTTTGTTGCCGCTTCCACCAATTGCTTTCCTCATTTGTCCCTGGACGACACCTTTGAAAAGATCGTTGATCTTGAATTCACAGGCGTCGAACTGATCTTATCCGAGGACGAGGAGATTAAGCCCTCCGACATTCATAAAAATCTAAACGAAATGATCGACCGTTGCTCGAATACGCGACGCTTGACCGTTTGTTCATATTTCGTCGACATCGCCGCCGAAGGAGACGAGTACTTTACCCAGTTCGAATCCATTTGCAAACTGGCAAAGGCGACCAAGGTTGTCGCGTTGACGGTGCCTTCTGGCGAGTTGGGCACACCATTTAACGAAGAAGTGGAACGCTTCAAATCGTTGGTGAAAATTGCTCAACAACAAGGCGTTCGCGTCGGCATGTTAAGCACCACTGGACACGTTTCTGAAGATCCTGACACCGTGGGCGTCATCTGCGATCACGTCAAAGGACTCTGCTTGTCGATGGACCCCAGCCACTATATTTACAAACGAGATAATCCACCGGACATTGACAAGCTTTACAAGTACGTTCATCACGTATACCTGCGAGACTCAACCAAAGATGAATTGCAGGTTCGCGTTGGTCAAGGCGTCATAGATTATGGGAAATTGGTAAACCTGTTGGTGAAGCACAAATACCAACGCGCCCTTTGTGTAGACATTCGTCCCGAAGACGGTGTTGACCATATGGCAGAACTTCGTAAGGTAAGGCTCCTGCTCGAAAGTCTCCTACTTTGATCTTATCTACCTATCCTTGAACGAATGCCCACCTGAACAATTTCTTTTTTGACCATGCGTCATCGCCTTTAAGCCCGATCCGATCCAGATTGGGCTTATCATTTGCGCGTGCTGCCAACCAAAGCCGTATATGCCAAAGCGATACTAAGCAATGCAATTCAAGCCAGCTATTAACTGAACACACCCGTCCATACACAATAGCCCCACGACGCCGCGCCGACTAAGAAAGAAGCGGCCATAATGATGGCAATCGCAATCGTTCCACTACCCCGCATGAATCCGTAGATTGGACAGTACAGCCCAACCGTGGCCAAACAAGCGATTGCGTGTCCCGCTTGGCTTTTGAATGCAACCATCGTCAGCCACATAGCGCAACCGAAATACATTACCGTCGAGGCGACCGCACTGATCAAGCCAGTATTGATATCTTCGGTTACCGACTCCATCACCAGAACAACGCCAAGTCCCAGAAGAATCAGGACAGCAAAAATTGCGAAGCCCGCCATGGCGACGATATAGGAATCGGCGCCATCGCCAAAATCTTGGTCGTCAGCACCGATGGGACTATCTTCAATTTCCCGTTCGGCCTTGGCCATCGCTCGTTCGCCAGCCGACATGTCCGATGTGACCAAGTCGTCATCGTCTTCGTCGTCGGTATAGGTTTCCAAATATTGACCGGTAGCGACGTTGTAACCACATTCAATGCAAATCACAGCGTTCGGATCCATCTCGGAACCACAGGCAGCACAGATGGGTCCCTTGGGCGTCGATTTCACACCGACATCGTCCAACAAATCCAGCAGCTTTTTATTAACTTGGGGACCGGCTGCGGCACCTACGGCGGCCTTTGCCGGGATCGACAAGGCTCGCTGGCATCGGGGACACTTTACCTTTTTGCCGGCGTACGAATCCTTGGCCGAAACGGTGAACCCGCATTCGCATTTTGCTGGAATTGCCATTCGATGAAATCCTGTGCCTGTCTACGCCGTCTTTTTGATAAGTGTTTTCGAGGGACCAAACGCTTGTTGTTCGATCCCAAAGGCCTGCCCTTTCACTCTATTTTGCAATAGCCGACCGCTTTGACAAGCTTTAATCGCCACCCGTTGCCACTCAGCATACATTGAATTGCGGGTTTTGAGGGCTATTTTGGGCATCCGTGGCAATCCAACACCGCACCTGTCGCAACCCGTCACAATGTCTGCCATACCGGCTGCCATAACCGGCACATGCCAATTTGGCACGCACATGCTGTTTGGCCCGGATCAACCAGCTTGGGCAGCTCAGTAATTTATCTGAGCAAAATGGACTTCTGGATAATTTTGCCACTTTTCAATTTGGTTAATTCCTCGGAAAAAATAGGCTGTTACAACATCTGCTCGCAATTCCTGAATTGGCTGCTACGATTGGCGCGCCAATTGCAATTTTGAGCGTCCTTACGGTCACGGTACGCAATTTTGTCACGTGACTGTCCCCATATTGAATTCGACGAGGGAACAACCCCCTCGTCCGACCATAACGAATCAGATCGATTCCCCGGAGGAACCCCCATGGCAACTGCCACGAAAAAGAAGTCAAAATCGAAAGTCAACCTGCAACCATTGGGCGATCGCTTGGTAGTGCAACGTGACGAGTCGGAAGAGACCACCGCCGGTGGCATCGTGTTGCCCGATTCGGCCAAAGATAAGCCGGCTCGCGGCATCGTCCTGAGCGTTGGCGACGGACGACTTCTGAAAAATGGCGAACGCGCAGCAATGCAAGTCAAAGAAGGTGATCGCATTCTGTTCACCAGCTACGGTCCCGAAGAATTGAAAGTCGGCGACAACGAGTACCTGTTGATGCGGGAAGACGACGTCCTGGCCATCCTGGACTAGCCCAAACCCATCTCGACTTAACGAACACAAACAACGCTCCGTCAACGGAGCCCCTGAAACAACCAAAGAAACCTGGAGATTTATAATGGCGAAGATGATTGCATTCGAGCAAGAAGCCCGCGAGGCAATTAGCCGCGGCGTTTCCAAATTGGCTCGCGCCGTCAAAGTTACACTGGGCCCCAAAGGCCGAAACGTCATCCTGCAAAAAAGCTTTGGCTCGCCCACCGTCACCAAGGACGGAGTCAGCGTCGCTAAAGAAATTGAACTGGAAGACACCTACGAAAACATGGGTGCCCAGATGGTTCGCGAAGTGGCCAGCAAAACCAGCGATGTCGCTGGCGATGGAACCACCACAGCAACCGTATTGGCCGAAGCTATTTTCAACGAAGGCCTGAAAGCTGTCACCGCTGGGATCAACCCGATCCAAATGAAAGCCGGTATCGAGCAAGCTGTCGAAGACATCACCCAATTGCTGGCCAAGGCATCCATCAAAGTCAAAACCGCAGAAGAGATGTCCAATGTGGCATCCATCGCTGCCAACAACGATCGCGAAATCGGCGAACTGTTGGCCGGTGCGATGGAAAAGGTGGGCAAAGACGGCGTCATTACCGTCGACGAAGGTAAAAGCCTGGAAACCGAAGTCGAATGGGTCGAAGGCATGCAATTCGATCGCGGTTACCTATCGCCCTACTTCGTTACCGATCCCGGCAGCATGGAAGCCGTTTTGGAAGACCCATACATCCTGGTCTTCGAAAAGAAGCTATCCAACATCAAAGACTTGGTGCCTGTGCTTGAGCAAGTGGTGCAGCAAAGCAAGCCTCTGTTGATCATCGCCGAAGATGTGGACGGCGAAGCGTTGGCCACCTTGGTGATCAACCGCCTGCGTGGAATCCTGACCTGCTGTGCCGTGAAAGCACCCGGTTACGGCGATCGCCGCAAAGCAATGATGGAAGACATCGCCGTACTGGCTGGTGGAACAGCTGTCTTCGAAGCACTCGGTCGAAAACTGGACACACTGACCTTGGCCGACTTGGGTCGCGCCAAAAAGGTGATCATTGACAAAGACAACACGACGCTGATCGAAGGTGCCGGCAAAAGCTCGGACATCAAAGCTCGTATCGACCAAATCCGTCGCGAAATCGAAAACACTTCCAGCGACTACGACAAAGAGAAGCTGGAAGAGCGTTTGGCGAAACTTTCCGGTGGCGTGGCCAAAGTCAACGTTGGTGCCGCAACCGAAAGTGAAATGAAAGAGAAGAAGGCTCGTGTCGAAGACGCACTGCACGCGACTCGTGCCGCTGTCGAAGACGGAATTTTGGCCGGTGGCGGCGTCGCTCTGTTGCGAGCTGCCTCGAAAACCAAAATCGCTGACGACGTCAATGACGATCACCGTATCGGCTACAACATCGTTTTGCGTTCTTGCCGATCTCCACTGACCATGATCGCCGAAAACGCCGGTCAAGACGGTGGAATTGTCTGCGAGAAAGTCGTCGAGTCCAAAGACAGTATCGGCTACAACGCATTGACCGACACCTACGAAGACTTGATCAAGTCTGGCGTTATCGATCCTGCAAAAGTCACCAAGACCGCTTTGGCAAATGCCGCCAGCGTGGCCACTCTGTTGCTAACCAGTGACGCACTGGTCGCCGAAATCCCCAAAGGCAAAGGCCACGGGCACGGCGGCGGACACGACATGTACTAAACACATGTCCCGCTAACGCATGTTAGAAAATAAAGCAGCACCAATTATTGGTGCTGCTTTTTTTATGGACTTACGACCTCGAAAATTTCGGATCAGGCAGGCTTTTGATTGCTACAAAGGATTACTCCAGAGATTCGATCCATGCTTGCAACAACTTCACCGCGTCTTCGTCTACCAGGTTGCTGCCAATCGTAGGCATCCGACCCGCTCCTAACGTTTCGATGCGGTGCAACAGCAATGATTGTTCAGGCGACCCGGGAGCGACAATCAAGGCATCCGCAATTCCCATGTCGCCTTGTTTGGCCGTCTGGCCAATCATGCCAGTTTCTTCCAATGCGGTTGCGTAACGTAGATCGATGTTCGCATTGCCTGGTCCGTTTGGTTGATGACACATGGCACAGTTAACGTCCAAGTAGGTCCGTGCCCGTGATTCCAATGACCCGTCTTGAGAAACCGGGTCGTGAAAACGTGCGGCGGATTCTGGATCAAACCCCTCAGGCAAATCTACGTAGTCGGCAGCTGCCCACTTGACCAACTGGTTCTGTCCATCGACCTCTCGATTCAATTGCGCCGTATTCAAACCCAAAACGTAACCGGCGGCATCAGTGTGGCAGCTGGCACATTCGGACGCTGATGGAGCGTGCCAAGATCGCACATTCCATTGTCGTTGGCCACGTTGATAAACCTCGAACTGCTTACCTTCCGGCAGCAACTCGGCGTCGTTGCCACCCAGTTGCCAAACGTACGTTGCCGATTGCCAGCCTTCCGGCGTTCGCTTGATCAAGCGAGTTTCAAACTGAGTGTTCTTGCTACGCAAATGTTCGCCATGAAAGTTCTTGACGATCACCGTTCCAACCGGCACCTGCCAAGACCCATCAGCCGCGTAGGTCATTTTCTCGCCGGCCGGCAATTGGATGAACCGTCCCTTGTTGGCTCCGTCTGACCAAAACGGTGCATTCACTTGGTAAGGAATCAGATCATCCGCCAGCTTTTTGGTTTGCATATCCGCGTAGAGCCCCGTTTCTGAAAGCTTTTTGGGCCAGTCGGCGAATGTATCTTCGGGCTGTTCGGTGGTCACAATTTGATAGATGCCACCATCGAAACTGAGTACGTAAAGTTCCCCGCGATCGTCTTCGCCAAACGAGGCAATACTGCGTCCGGTTCGACGAACCAATTCGCTCTGCCAAACATCCTGATCGTCTTTCAGCATCGCCCAGAGGTTTCCTGATGCGTAATCGCCGTAGAAATAACGTCCCTGCAATTCGGGAAAATCATTGCCTCGGTAGACGTAACCACCTGTAATTGAGATCCCCCAAGACCGACCGTAGATGGCGACTGGCTGAGCGTGTTCTCCGTGCGCCAATTCCGTTTCAGCGTTAAACGTTTCGTGGGCCTCAAAGCGGTTCCAACCATAGTTGCCACCTTTTTCAATAACGTTGACCTCTTCAATTTTGTTTTGTCCAACGTCCGCCGCAATCAAACTACCGTCGGCGCGATCAAAACAGAACCGCCACACGTTACGCAACCCGATTGCCCACAACTCAGGCGCCGCGTCCGGTACGTCGACAAACGGATTGTCGTCTGGAATCGCATAGTTTTTTCCATCACTCTTTTGATCAACATCGATGCGAATGATCGATCCCAACATGTTAGTGAGGTTTTGGGCATTTCCTTGAGGATCATTGGCCGAGCCTCCGTCACCGAACGTCACGTACAAATATCCATCCGGACCGAACTCGATCATTCCACCGTTATGGTTCGAATAGGGTTGCGACTGGGTCAAAATGACTTGCTCGGAAGTCGCGTCCGCACGGTTTGGGTCGGCGTCCGAAACCTGATACTTCGCAATAACGTTCGAGGCCGGTCTGGGGCGACGGTTGCGACCAAGCTCGTCCGTCTTCAACGAGTAGTGCACATAGAACTGGCCGTTGTTGACAAAATCAGGATGAAAGGCCAAGCCGATCAAGCCTTCTTCGTTGCCTCGCCGACTAACCTTTTCGCTGATGTCCAAAAAGACGGTAGAGTTCTTAATCGCTGCCGTAGCATCTTCTTCATCGTTCTGGGCGTTCGCGACACCATTGAAGACTCGGATCACTCCGTCCTGCTCTACCACGAACAGGCGCCCGCTGTTGTCACCCGCTGCCGTCAAATAGACCGGACGATTGAATCTGAGATTTGGATAGACTCGCCGCAATCCCACAAACGGGCCCGCTTCGGTCGAATCCTGTTCGGCCGTTGGCTCTTGAGTCGATTTTTGAACGGTTTCCTGCCGTGGGCTCTCGATGACAAAAGCACCCAATACGGTGCCCAACAACAGGGAAATAAAGCACAGTAACGTTTTGTACGAAAACAAAATAAGTCTCCAATCAATTGGGGCTCGTGGCGTTCCTCTGGTCGTAGATTGCAACGGAAGCTTTCACCCGTCAAGATCAGGGGCGAACAAACTTAGTTCCCTGGACGATATTCTTGAACGATCGGAAGTCAAAAGATGATTCTGGCATTTAATTTACCCAATCGAACGAGTCAGCCCGCGAGGTGGATTCCGGTCATATTCGTGTTCTGCGTAACACTCCTGTTGCCCAGTGACGATCTTACGGCACAGGACGTTTACTATCCGGCGGATTGGGGCACTTGGAAATCTGCCGAGCCAGCCAGCCTGGGATTCGACGTGGAGAAACTTGCCAGCGCCGTCCAATTCGCCAAGGAATCCGAAAACCAACAAACCAGGGATCTCGCCGCACTCATCAAACAAGGCTTCCAAAGGGAGCCTCACTTTTCCATCATCGGACCGACGAAGCCACGCGAAGGCAGCAGTGGAATGATTATTCGTCGCGGGATCATTGCGGCCGAATGGGGAGACGTCGACCGAGTGGACATGACGTTTTCAGTTACCAAAAGCTACCTGTCAACGGTCGCTGGTTTGGCTCTGGATCAAGGTTTGATCCGCGACGTTCACGATCCCGTTCGCCTTTACATTCGTGACGGAAAATTCGACGCGGAACACAACCGAGATATCACTTGGCATCACCTGTTGACTCAAACATCGGACTGGTCAGGCGAACTGTGGGGCAAACCGGATTGGGCCGATCGACCTGTTGGCAACGACGAAACGAAATGGCAGGACCGTCAACTTCACCAGCCTGGCGATCACTTCAAATACAATGACGTACGAGTGAACTTGTTGGCCTACTGTTTGACTCATTTGTATCGCAAGCCATTGCCTGTTGTGTTGCGTGAAAACATCATGGACCCGATTGGGGCCTCGCCAACTTGGCGTTGGAACGGATACATAAATTCCTGGGTCACGATCGACGGCCAGAAGGTACAAGTCGTCAGCGGCGGTGGTCACTGGGGTGGTGGAATGTTTATCTCGACCCGTGATCACGCCAGGTTCGGCCTGTTGTTTCTGCGAGAAGGCCAATGGCAAGGCCAGCAGCTGATTTCGAAAGAATGGATCGAGGCTGCCCGACAACCTGCTAAAGCTAACCCATCGTATGGCTACATGTGGTGGCTGAACACCAACCAACAAAGATTGAAAGCGGCGACCGAATCTAGTTTTCATGGCGCCGGATTCGGAGGCAACTTTATTTACGTTGACCCCGACAACGACTTGCTGGTTGTGTTACGTTGGACACCAGATCTAAACGGTGTCGTGGAAAAAGTGCTAGACGCCATCAACCCTTAGACGCCTTGGCAAAGCCCGCGTCTAATAAAGACTCGAATCGATCTGTCCTAGGTCGAGCGATTTTGGTGCTGGAAAAACCACACCTGGTTCGTGACCAAACGATGGACTAGGTGGTCGCGTCGATCCCTCAGCAGGAACGGCAGACGGTTCTGTGCGTAACACAGGCTGTTCAATCGCAGCGTCTGGATGAAAGGATGGATCCGAGGACGACCAGATAAACGGATCGGCCTGGCCTTGTTCATGGTAGGCGTTGGCCTGCACTGCCAGCTGCTGCCAGTTGCCACCCAAAGCGTTATACAGACGAACCAATTGCTCGATGGCCTGGTAGCGAGTTGACGAGCGTTGTTGCAAGTCTTGCAGCAACTGTTCTTGAGCATCCAAGACTCGCTGGAAATTTGCTCGCCCTGCGCGGTAACGTTCTAAACTTAGGTCAACGGCTTTCTCATCTGCATCGATCGCTCGACCTAAGCTTTCTGCTTGATCTCGCAACCCATTAAACCGCGCCACACTGTCTTCGACTTCGCGCACAGCACTCAATACCGTCTGTTGGTAAGTCAAATGAGCTTGTTGGCATCTCGCCTTGGCCGCTTCGATATTGTTCGTGATGCGTCCAAAATGGATGATGTTCCAACGCAAAGATGGTCCAACATCAAACGCCAAAGAAGCAGTCGAAAACAGCGTTGAAACCGATTGAGCACTAACAGAAATGTCACCAATCAAAGTTAGCTGAGGATATAGATCCGCTTCAGCGACTCCGATTTCCGCCATCGCCGAAGCAAATGCCCATTCGTCACGTCGAACATCCGCCCGTTCACGCAACAGGTTAGCCGGGAAACCGAGTTCCAGGATTGGTGGAATATCCAAAACTGTGACATCACTTAGGAACTCGCGAAGTTCTGGCGTTGGAACTTGACCGAGCAATACGCTTAGACCATTCATTTCAACATTTAGGTCTTGCTGCAAAGCCGACTTAATGGAATTCGTGCGTTCGATTAAGGCACGTGTTTGCAACGTGTCCAGTTCCGTTGACACCCCTGCGTTTTGACGATCGCCGACTAGGTTTTCCGTTTGTGTTTGAATACGTAGATTGCGGTCGACCAGAACTATCTGATCTTGCAACAATCGAATCCGAACGTAGGTTGCCGCGACATCGCTTAGCAAAGCTCGACGAATAAACTCGGCATCAAATTCACTGAAACTAACTTGCGCTTCGGCCGACTCAATCGCTCGTGCAATTTTGCCAAATAAATCAATTTGCCAAGTCGATTCAAAGCCCTCTAAAAAGAAGTTAAATGGCTCGCCATTCGATCCGACGAACGGAGACGCATTAGCGCTTTGCTGACGGAAACTGTATTCTGAGACCACATCGCCTGTAGGTGCCAATTCACCTCGCACCACACCCGCATTGGCTCGCGCTTCGACAATTCGATAATACGCCTGTTGCACATCCAGGTTTTGGCCGTCAGCGGTCGTTAACAAATGCACAAGTTTCGAGTCGGCAAATGAACCCAACCACACATGAATCGGCGCCGATTGGTCGTCAAACGACAAGACAGAATAGTCTTGTTGAAAGGCAGGGACGGTGGGCGGAGTAAAGTTGGGACCAACCACACAACCATTTAATAACAACAAGATGAACGCCAATGTTATCGACTGATATTTCCCTAGCCGACCCACACCGTGCTGATAGACCATCTTTGTAGGGTTTTCGAGTTTGGATTGTGGTGGGAATTTGAACATCGTGTTCGAGAGTGACAACAGAATTTTCGAGTTAAATTGAGCAAAGTTTGCTTAAAATCATCAACTAATTGGTACGGCCTGATTAAGATTGAGGTCCTATTTCTGCGGCTTGTTCAAAGGATTGCTGCCCGAGAAATCCTTCCGTTCCTTTGAATCGACAGAATCGTCAGAACTTGACAATTCGCTATTCTTCGCCGTTACAGTTTCACACTCTCGATGCTAGCTACATGAACTTTTCAGCCCAACTAGTTAACTTGTCTGCCCATTTGGAACTGGAAGGCACGACTTACGCCCTTCGTAATCTGTCGATATTTGGTTTCGAAACTGCGTCGTCCCTACCTGATTGCGAAGGACAACAGAACGCAATTCTGGTGTTTGGCAGCAACCGCATGGACGTCGAATTCCGAGTACGTAGGAACCAAGTCGATCATTCCGTCTGCTCCTTTGCCAATCTTTCAATTTCGGCAGGCGATGCGATCCAGAGACATTTGGAAAGCTTGCAATCACTTGATGGCGAGGATTCATTAGAGACTCGTTCGTATGACGAATTGGCTGCTGGTTTGGATTCTGACTCGACGAACAACAATCGCGCGACGGTATCCAATGAAGTTAGATCTCGCTCGCTGCAATTCAAATCATTGGCCATGGTGTTGATGACCTTCCTGATGATTGGCCTAACTATCATGGCCATTTTATTCATGCGTTCTAGAAGTTCCTTGAGTGTTAACAATGCTTCGTTAGTTGGGAACTATCTACCAGTCAATTCCAAGATCGATGGCGAAATCGATGAAGTGATGGTGTTCGAAGGGCAACAAGTCAAAAAGGGTGACTTGTTGATGCGATTGAAGAATCCAAAAATTGAATCGGGTCGGATTCAAGCCCAAGCCGCTTGCGATGCAGCCGAGGCGAAAGTCATTGCGTTACAAGAACAACTTGACAGCTACTTACAAAAAGTTTCCATCGCTGACAAGAAACTAGCCTTGGACATGGAAGTGGCTAACTCAGAACTACAAGTAGCCATTAAGACTCGCAAAGCGAACCAGGCGCGGGTCGAGCTATTAGCGCCCTTTGTCCAAAGCGGATCCGTGACGCAGCTTGAAATGGATGAAGCCAACGAAAATATGTTGGCTGCTGAATCCATGGTTGTGGCAGCGGAAAACAAAGTTCGCCAAGTAGCGTTTGCCCAGCAAGTTGCCAGCGATGGCGTATTGATCTTGGGCGACCGTATCGATAACGAAGCCGGTCGCATCACCGCCCTGTTACAAATCGCCAAGGCCGAACTTCAAGAACTGCGGATCATTTATCAAGAAGCTGAAGAACAAGTCAAACAACTGGAAATCGTCGCTCCCCGTGATGGCCAAATCTACACGACCTACCGCCAACCCGGGGAATACCTGAAGGTGGCTGACGAAGCGATGGCCATTAGTTTCCCAGGCAAAACCTGGGTTGCTGGGCACCTGACCCCAGGACAAGCCAATCGCGTGCGGCCGGGCCAACCGGTAAAGGTATCGTTCCCATCTTTGGATATGAATCTAGATGGTGTCGTGGTGGCGGTCGGGCACCGTTCGATCTACTCGAAAGGCTTCTACAACGCCGACTTCCGAGGTTCTTTGTCGACGGACGTTCCGATCAAAGTTCGCATCAATGACCTGCCGAACGAGATTCCGTCGGGGATGCGCGTGGCCATGTCCGTGAACACTGGGTTTGGTGTCGAGTGGTTGGACAAGTTAGTTGGTTTTGAACTAAAGCCTGTCTTTGAAGAGTCGCCAAAGTACGACCCAAGTCTTGCGAATGGCAGTGACGCCACCGAATCAGACGCTAACGAACGCGAATCAAGCTCCAACACGTCGCAAGTTACTCGCAAGTTGTAGATTACAAAATCGAATTAATCGGAGCGGCAGAGTGTTCAATCACAAGACGCACCGGGGCTCTTACCCCCGTCTGTTCCTCCTTCCTTCCTAAAAATCGCACTCATCCTGAATTGATTAGCGGGTTAGTATTTTGAAAAGCATACGTTACGACGTTTCACTAGGTATGCGGGTCGTTCGCGCGATCCCGATCATAGCCGTATACTTTTTCCTCGCGTTTTTGATCTACATCTACCTTCCCGATACTGCGCGCGAGATTCCTTTGGAATCACTGGCAGTTTTGGGATTCATTGGAATCTGGCGATACCTATGGCTGATGACCCATTGCATTCGCGCCACGATCTACGAGCACCTGGTTTACCCTCGAATGCAATTCGCGGCCAGCAAACTTCCCGAATCGGAAAAGTACCCTCGTCGGATGTTCTTCATGATCCCGACGTACAAAGAGAAACCAAAGGTTACTCAGCGGATGTTACATTCGGTGTTGTCCGAAGCATGCAGCATCCCATCGCCTGTCACGGTGATCGTAAATGCCGGATCCGCTGAAGAAGAGCAGATCTTTCGTGACGTATATGCTGCATTTCCAGACACAGGAAATGTCGATATGCGTTTCATTCGCCAAACGGGTGGAAAACGACAGGGGATGGCCGATTGCTTATACGAATTAAGCGAACTAGATATTCACGATTCTGACATCCTGGCACTCATGGATGGTGATACCGTCTTGGGACGTGGAATTCTGGAAAAGTGCCTGCCTCTGTTCGCGTTGAAACCCAAAGTTAACGCGATCACGACCGACAACATCTCGGTTACCGAGGGCAATTGGATGTACCGCAAATGGTACACGCTTCGCTTCTCGATGCGGCACCGCTACATGAAATCACTCAGCCTTTCCAAACAGTTGCAAGTTTTGACAGGGCGATTCTCACTGTTCCGAGCTCGTGAATGTGTGCAGCCCGAATTTATCGCCGCACTGGAAAACGATCGAATCAAGCACTGGCTGCATGGCGAGATTAAATTTGTCACGGGTGACGACAAAAGCACTTGGTACACCTTGCTGAAAAAAGGTAGCCATATGATGTATGTCCCCGATGCAATCATCTACTGCATGGAAGATTCTGGCCCTCAACCAGTACGCACCAGCGTTAAAAAGATGCACCGCTGGTTTGGCAACATGCTGCGTAATAACGGGCGGGCCATTCGCCTAGGTCTGGGTTGCCAAAGCTCGTTCGTTTGGTGGTGTCATATTGATCAACGACTTTCCATGTTTACTAGTTTACTGGGACCCGTCGCCGCGTTGTGGGCTTGCGTCTGGCTGAGCTGGTATTACCTGTTGCTTTACGCCATCCTGGTGATCGTTGTTCGCACCTTCTATTTGTTTATCCTGATTCTGGAAGGCCACCGTCTGTCCTTGTTCGATATTCCAATGCTTTTGTACACGCAGTGGATCGGTAGCATCGTAAAGATCTACACTCTGTTTCACCTGCATCAGCAAAAATGGGACTCGCATCGAACCAACATGGATTCAGAAAGCAAAACTTCTCGACTGGACAACCTGATCCCCAAATTCGAAATGGCACTCTCCTACGCAGCGCTCCTGGTGTTCGTTATCGCTTTGGTCGGAACCAAATAATCGACTTGAAAAGATCGCTTACAAACTCAGCAGCCCTTCACGTCTTGAAAGAATGCTAAAAACACATGGTTGCCTGCCGATTCCTTTCGACGGTCCTGTTGAGTTTTACACTTGCGTTCTGTTTATCGTTAACGCTATTCCCGCGCAGCGTTGATGCACAAACGATTTACTCGAACAACTTCGACCAACACTCCAGCGCAAAACAGTATAGCGAAGCGGACTTGGTCCAAGACTGGCAAGATCCCGTCTGGAGTAACGGAGTTGAAGAGGGGCGAGTTTCCATTGTTTCAGGCCAGCAGGCCTACGGCGGATCGGGAAGCTCGCTGGCCATTTCCTATCCAAATGGAACTCGAGGCAGCAAGGCTTGCGGCGCCCAATGGCGACTCAATCTGGACGGTGATCACGAAGAGTTGTACTTAAGCTACCGAGTCAAATTCGAATCTGGCTTCGATTTTGTGCGAGGCGGCAAACTGCCCGGTCTGGGTGGTGGCACGACTCCCACCGGAAACGACACCGCCGATGGCGAAAACGGTTGGACCGCACGAATGATGTGGAAAACCGGATTCAAAGGGAACGCCGGCAGTCCCCAACAAAGCCAATCCAACATCATCTCCTACGCCCAGTACGCCCAATCAGGCCCCAACAACGACGGCAAAAAGGAAGACTCTTCGTACCTGATGAATTCTCGATGGAGCCGCTCGCAACTAAAAGCCGGCAATTGGTACCAGATAACTCAACGAATTAAGCTCAACGAGCCCGGCAAGCCCAACGGCGTCATTCAAATTTGGTTGGACGGCAAGCAAGTGCTCAACGAAACCACCATTCTGTTTCGCAACTCCAACAACCTAAAGATCGACATCTTTTATTTCAGCACGTTCTTCGGCGGCGGCAATGATTGGGCCACTTCAAAAGACGAGACCGTCTATTTCGACGACTTTGTGATCTCAAAATCTCGCTAGAAAGATTCTGAGCGTCATTCGATGTTTCTTGCAATCTTCATCCGTTGATTTGCATTCAGTTGCATCGACGTTTCGGAAAGCAGGTTGAGCCAACGACAACCGTCCCGTTAAGATTGGCTGGAACATGACCTTAGAATACTGGCGTCGATCGTGATTAACTGCCCACTCTGCCTGGAAAATCGGGCCCAATTCTTTCATGAAGATCAAACGCGAACCTACTTCCGGTGTGCCACTTGCAACTTGACGTTCGTCGACCGCCAACAGCATTTGGACCCGTCGGCAGAAAAAGCTGAATACGATTTGCATCAAAACTCGCCGACCGACGCCAGCTACCGCAAATTTCTGACGCGACTATTCGACCCAATGCAGGCTCGATTGCCACCCAATAGTTGTGGTCTCGATTTTGGTTCGGGTCCTGGGCCAACCTTGTCGATCATGTTCGAAGAAGCAGGTCATTCGATGGCAATTTACGACCCGTTCTACGCACCTGACGAAACTCCGCTGGCAAGCACCTTTCATTTTGTAACCGCCAGCGAAGTTGTCGAGCACTTTCGAAATCCAAAAAAAGATCTCGATCGATTGTGGTCGTGCGTTAGGCCCGGCGGATTGTTGGGTATCATGACCAAGTTGGCTTTGGACGAAACCGCGTTCGGAAATTGGCACTACAAGGATGACCAAACTCATGTCAGTTTCTTTTCGAGAGAGACGTTGCTTTGGCTGTCAGAAAAGTGGGACGCAAAAATCGCCTTCGTCGGTCAGGACGTTGCAATCTTTACACGCAACGAAATCTCAGATCCGACCATTAATCTAAAGCAATGAAGACCCGAAGCTGGACGAATCCATCTGGTTTGCTACCATTCGCCGTAAGATATTCCTCGTTGCTCAAGATCGCGCCCGATGACCTCAGACATCTCGAAAAAAATCGCAAACGAACTTGGAGTCCCGGTTCGACAAATCGAATCAGCTATTCGATTGTTGGAAGACGGCAACACGATCCCGTTCATCGCTCGATACCGAAAAGAAGCAACTGGGACGCTGGATGAAATCCAGTTACGAGCAATTGAAGACTCGCTGGACAAAAGAAACGCCCTGGCCGCCAGAATGGCCACGATTCTAAAGAGCTTGAATGAGCAAGGCGTCTTAACTGCTGAGCTAAAGCGGCAAGTCGAAACCTGCCAAGACCTCCGTTCGCTGGAAGCCGTTTACCTGCCTTACAAACCCAAACGAAGAACCCGAGCTGCAATCGCGCGGGAACAAGGCTTGCAGCCACTGGCCGACCTTTTGATTTCGCAGAAGAAAATTGGGCAGGCACGAAAATCGATTCTAAAACCGTACATCAATCCAGCCGAAGACCTTCCTGACCAAGACGCAGTGCTAAAAGGCGCATTGGACATTGTCGCGGAACATTGGGCCGAGATTGCCGAGACTCGCCAGTGGATGTTCGACCAAGCTAACAGGTTCGGGAAAATCAGCTCCAAGATTAAACGTGGCAAAAAAACTGCGGACGGGGCGGAGAAATTTGAACAATACTTCGACCATCAAGAACCCATCTCTCGTGTTCCTGGGCACCGAGTCCTTGCTATGCTTCGCGGAGCGGACGAGGGTATTCTACGAGTCGGGATTGCACTCGATGACGAGCGCGAGATGCGATCCCTGCAACGGCGACTCGTGACCAACCCTCAGTTCGAATTCTTTGCAGATCTCAAAGATTGTGCCATCGATTGCTACGAACGATTGCTGCTACCGGCGACCGATTCAGCGATTCTTAGTCAGCTAAAGGAATCGGCAGACATCGAAGCGATCTCGGTTTTTGGAAAGAACCTGAACGACTTACTTATGGCTGCACCGGCTGGCCCCAAAGTCACCATGGGAATCGATCCTGGGTTTCGAACGGGCTGCAAAGTGGCCGTGGTCGATCAGACAGGCCAGTTTCTGGCCAACACGACGATCTACCCAACCGCTCCCAAAAACGACACCGATGGAGCGGGAAGAAAGCTCGTTGAACTGATTAAGACTCACCACATCGAACTCATCGCCATCGGCAATGGAACCGCTAGCCGTGAAACCGACGCGTTTGTCGGCAACTTGCTAAAAAAACATACTGATCAGTTTTCAAAACTCGGACTTGGCAGCATCGCTAAAGTCATGGTTAGCGAATCGGGTGCCTCGATATATTCCGCGAGCGATTTGGCAGTCAAAGAGTTTCCAGATCTCGACATCACCGTTCGCGGTGCGATCAGCATCGCAAGAAGACTGCAAGACCCGCTGGCCGAACTGGTGAAATCGGACCCTAAATCAATTGGAGTGGGTCAGTATCAACACGACGTGAATCAAAAACAACTACGCAAATGTTTGGTTCGCGTCGTTGAGTCCTGCGTGAACAGCGTGGGTGTCGATTTAAATATGGCCAGTGCAACGTTACTTTCGCATGTTGCAGGGATTGGCCCCAAGCTGGCCGAGAACATCGTCCAGCATCGAAATTCCAACGGTCGCTTTGGCAATCGGAATCAACTTTTGCAGGTCCCAAAGCTTGGCAAAAAAGCATTCTTGCAAGCCGCCGGTTTCTTGCGAATACGCGATGGTGAACAGCCTCTTGATAATTCGGCGGTTCACCCAGAAAGCTATCCGGTAGCGAAAAAAATGGCAAAGACTTTGAACTCAAATCTGGCCAACATTGTCGGCAACCCCGCATTGGCTGCTAAACTAAGTGCACAACAGTTCGTGACTGATGACGTTGGCCTGCCAACGGTAGAAGACATTATTGCCGAATTAGCCAAGCCTGGGCGTGACCCTCGCAACGAATTCAAGTTCGTCAAATTCAACGACGCCGTTAATGACATTAAGGACTTGAATCCCAACCAAGTCCTCGAAGGCGTAATCACCAATGTGACGCATTTCGGCGCATTCGTTGATCTTGGCGTACATCAAGACGCACTGATCCACATCTCACAATTGTCAAACGAGTTCGTCTCTGACCCAAATGATGTTGTTTCCGTCGGTGATGTTGTGAAAGTGAAAGTGCTGGAAGTTGATGTGCAACGCAAACGAATTTCAGTTACACGAAAGTTCTGAGTAAAGAATTGAATACCCGAGCGTCAGCCACGACTGGTGTGCGGACAGCCCATTGTTTTATCGAACACACCTGTCGACGCGGCGGGGTGAACCCGAACCTGCTTAAACTCATGGCAACTAAACTTTCAACCACCAGCGTCAAATTGAATTTAATACGTTGCCCAGGATGCGAATGTATCGTTGATGTCGCCGATCCTGCTTGTTCAGCGTGCGGGCGGTGCCTGAACTGCGGCGATAAACGGATCCAACCAATTGTAGAATGTGCGAGCTGTTCGGTTCCATTGTGCGAGTGCTGCCAGCGTTGCGTCGGCTGTGGAGAATCGCCATCCATTCAACTTGCTCCGTGTGATTGTGGTCATCCCAACAACAAAACAGAATTAAGCAACTTGCTTAAACATCATGCCATATCTGCTCGAAAGCCCCCTACGGATAAACCTATCTCATCTGTGCTACTTATAATTCTCGTTTTCGTCTTGGTAACCTTGATAGCTGTGGCAATCGCAACATAAAGAACGCCAACACCGCGAACCTCAAAATTCGACATAACCTCAACTCATAGTAGCTCGCCTCTCCGAGGCGAAATCCACCATCTGCCACAGAACACGGGATAACAATGTGATGTACGCAAAGCCGAGCCTCGACGTGGTCAAGAAGGACGCGAGCTAGCAAGAATTTGGTACAGGTGTTTAATGGAACCGAATTGGTACTCGCTTGTGCCAGCAACAAGGTTCTGGGGCGGTGATCACGAATGTGACTCGGCCACAGACAACTAGTAACTACACTCGGTTAATCGCAGCAATTTACAGTTGTTCTTGTTCGAAATTCACGATTTCTCTACAGTTCCGCCCCTCTCGACCTTGCAAACTGCTGGAGTGTCAAAGTGAAACAAATTTTATGCATGTTGCTTGTGCTCTGTATCGCGCTTTCCGGCTGTCACACAATTAAGCCTAAATATTCTTTGTTCGAATCTGATCAGGAAAAGAGTCTCGACGATCTTTGGCAACAGGGCTATGGCTATAACAATCCGAACGTTGACAGAATCAAAAATGATCAAACACGATTAAACTTTGATGGATCGCCTGACACCTTTGGCTCGGCGGCTAAGGGCATTGGCAATGAGATAATAGGAAATCTGATGGCATTTATTATTTTTGAAGCTGTTCCAGCCATATTTGTCGGCCTTAAGGAGAAATTTCGCCGCTAGATCCACGCGAGCGCCAGATAACAATTCGATGCCCAAACCTTGCGTGAAAACCGCGCAACCGATACGCATGATTCCGAGCCGTGCTTGCACCACTTGGCCTTCTTAGTCGATGCCTCAATTGCCCCTTTGTTAGCCGTCTCTTTGCTTGCTCGAGTATCTGGGGAAACCAATCAATTTGACACCACAATAATTAGCTGTGAAAATCTGTGTCATCACCGGGTCATGGGAGGTCCAAGGGCAGGAATACCCAGATTACACAGTTAGGCTCAGTCGCTAAACCCAAACGCGGAATAACAATACGTTGCACACCGAGACGCGGGCCGCGCGGTGAACGTTGACGTTATACGACAAAAAATTTTTCATGCGTATTCATTTCTCAATTTTGCTTCTTCTCTTGTGCATGATTCTCTGCCTTGCCATCTCAAATATCGTAAGTATTCGAGAAGTACAACGACTCAAATCCGAGATTAACGCATACCATATCGAACTTGGTGACCTGACAATTGAAGATCCCGATTGCATTCATTACGCAGTTGTTCCAAATACGGAACCACGAGTCTGGAAATGGCGTATCTTTGTGCCTAAGGGGGATCACGCAATTGTTCTTGATACGAACGTCGTCCGAAGAGGGACACCTGCCGAAAGGTCAATGCATGGGGGAAGCGAACTAGTAGTCGGCCCATGCGAATTCACCTACACTCTTCGTGCTGTGAATGAAAATGAATTTGGATGGACTCTATTTACATCAAAAACCACAGGAAGTGGCAGTGGATCGCATCTGCATCTAAAACACCTTCCAGCTTCGCTTGAAGATTTTCTTTCGCATGGAGGTAGTCATCAACTAGGAAAAATGACAACTCGCACAACGAAAGTCGATAACGGTAGCTCCGCAGAATTGCTAAAATTAACCTTGGGTGAGGATTACACCTCTCCGATCAGAAAAGGAATTCACGTTTGGGTGGAGAGAATCCCGGCAAACACAGAATAGTGAATTAGTATCGGGGATGTGCGAATCGCACATGCTGCCAGTTGTGTACTGCTGGCAATGATGTATTGCAAACCGCACGCAACCATCAAGTCTGTCATTGTTCGGCCTCCACTAATGGTCACCGCAGAGCAGTGTCCGTTGGGTCGAACAAATCCAAGCATTTCCTTCCCCGCAAATTCGTTGCAATCGGCACAAACGAACCCGGCACAAACGAACTCGTCACAACATTTTAGGTAAGCTATGACAACCAAACTTGCTTTGTATGTTCGATCACTAAAAAACAACAACGCATTTTCGTGTGCTGGTCTTTTTGGTCGGACTGTGTAACCTTGATAACCTAGTCCTGCGATTGCTTTTCGTAGCCTGAAGCCCTCCTTTTCCCTCTTCCCAAATCCATGGTCATTCGCCAACAACATGTCGACTACGGCGAAGCGGCCGAGTCGTTTCAAGAATTGCTTGATGGTGTCGACTCGCCTACCCCGCTGCCGTTGAATTTCATAGAGCTGGACCGCTCGTTTAAGAATTCAGTTGTGCAACAAAAAATTGACGATGCAGCTTACGCACAACTTCGAAGCAGCGTACTGGATGCGGGAGTAAATGAAGACACGCTGGTCCAGTTAGCTTGGGCGATTTTGCTGGGACGCTATGGAGCTGGGCGTGACGTCATATTTGGCGGAGGCTTATCGATACCCGATGAAGAGTTTGACGGCTTTAGCAACGTTGGTAGCGATGCCAGGACGCGGTGTATCAGAGTTCCAATTTTCGTTCACGTCGATCCAGATCAAACGGTTCGCGACGCATTACAGGCATTGCTGGATCGGCAATTGACGACAGTTCGGGCTCACGAGACTGTCGTGCAGGAAAATCAGTCACGGCTGACTGACTTAATCCAAACGGATGTCACCTTTGATTGCCACAGATTCGCTTCCCTGCCATCCGAATACGACGACAATCGTTCAAGTTCGCAGTGGGATTGTCCGCTGAGCCTGCTGGTTCAGAATGACGGAGTTTCGTTTTCCGTCTCGCTGACCTACGACACTGGCCTGTACGACTTACAAGCAAGCGATCAGATACTGGACGACTACTGCCACATTCTGGTTGAATTGACCAAAGACCTGAACCAACCATTGCGTGATCTGGACGTACTGTCACCGAGTATGCGAGCGCGGTTGGTTGATCAGCAGTGCGCACGCGAGCAGCGGTCGTCGCATCCAAGTGCCTTAACGTCGATTATGGGTCACTGCGATTCGCGTCCGGACGATTTGGCAATAAGTGATTTTCATGGTTCGAGTGTGACCTATGGCGAACTGGGACAGCGTATCAAACGCCTTGCCCAGACGCTGCACGGCAACGGTGTCTGTGAAGGGGACATCGTTGCCATTCATGTTAATCGCAGCATCGAGGCGATTGTCAGCATGCTGGCCACACACGCTGCAGGTGCTGCCTTTCTGCCGTTGGAGGTAAACAGTCCTATCGATCGGCGGCTGTACATGCTGCAGGACGCGCGCGTGCGACTCGTGCTGATGGGCGGTGCTGAAGATCTGGACACCGATGTGCAAAAGTTGCGAGTCGATCAGGAACTGGATTCTCGTTTCAAAAGTTCACTCGAACAGTTGCCTTCTAACCCGACACCAGCCGATGGCTTGGCTTACGTTATTTACACGTCGGGTTCCACCGGCAAGCCCAAGGGGGTTTGCATTGAACACCAGTCACTGGCTAACCACATTGTGGAGAGCGCAGCGTTGTATGAGGTCGCTCCGAAAGACCGATGGCTTCAATTTGCGTCTCTTTCGTTTGATACTTCGATGGAGGACATTTTTACGTCATTGGCTGAGGGGGCCAGTTTGTGGCTACGCTCGGACGATATGATTACCAGTGCGAGAGCCTTTTTTGAAGCCGTGGGAAAAACCAAGCAGACGATCACTTCGATCCCCACGGCGTTCTGGCACCAACTGGTACATTCGCAATTGCCATGGCCTGAGTCGATTCGGGTGGTCATTGTCGGTGGCGAACGCGTTGACCCAGGTTTGCATGCCAACTTCCGCGAGTTAGTCGATGACAAAGTTTGTTTTATCAACAGCTACGGCCCAACCGAAGCCACGGTCGCATGCACTGCTTACGTCGATTCTGAAGGGGACCACGACGCAACCATGCTTCCAATCGGTCGGCCGATGGTCGGTGCTTCGTGTTTTGTTTTGGACGAAAATCTGGTGCCTGTGCCTCCCGGAGTAACGGGCCAGTTATACGTGGGCGGCGCCGGCTTAGCGCGGGGCTATCTGAACCGCGAATCCTTAACGGCCGAGCGATTTATTGCTCACCCATTTCGACCCGACGCGCGTTTGTACGCCACCGGTGATTTGGTGCGGCACACGGCCAAAGGAAACCTTGTTTACATCGGTCGCATTGACAATCAGGTGAAAGTCCAAGGCTTCCGCGTGGAACTCGGTGAAATCGAGACTCGCCTGCGAAGTCACCACGCAGTGAAAGAGGCGGTTGTGCTTCCTGCAAGCGTTGGCGGATCAACGCGGCTGGTGGCATTTGTTCAATCTTCGGCTCAGGAGCGCGTCGATGAAACGAGGCTGCAAGAATTTGTGGGCGACACGTTGCCGGCGTACATGGTACCGCGACGAATTGAAGTCCTGCCCACACTGCCGCAAACTCCGGCCGGCAAAGTCGACCGGCAGGCCCTGACCGCGATGAATGCCGAATTGTCAAAGCAAACATCGGTCACTCAAAACCTTAATACAGAAGTCAAAGACCCACTGCATCGGAAGCTGTTGAGTATCTGGTCGGAGATGCTCGATGAACCGATCTCAGATCCGCAGGTCAATTTTTTTATGGTCGGTGGTGACTCGCTGTTGGCCGTTCGCTTGTTCGTGGAAATTGAACGCGAACTTCAAGTTCAGTGTAACCCACAAAAATTCTTCAACGATCCCACAGTCGAAGCTCTAGCGAAACTGATTCGAAGCAATGACGCGACTGATTTTAGAGCTCCGCTGCTGCCCCTTGCCCAGGAACCGGCAGATGTTCGACCGCTGTTTTTTGCACCGACCGTAAGTGGTCAGGTTTCAGATTACTTCCACCTGTCCGGCTTGCTCAAAGGCGTCGCACCGATGTATGGCTTGCAGATGCGAGGCCTACGGGACGGAGAGGAAATTCACGACAACTTACGCGACGCCGCCGAATTTTACATCGAACGAATGCGGGAGATACAACCTGAAGGCCCTTACAGCCTGGCCGGTTACTCGGCCGGTGGTACCGTCTGCCTGGCGATCGCAGAAGCGCTTCACGAACAGGGAGAAACGGCTGATCTGATGCTCATGCTGGACGTGGTCCCGTCAGGTATCAACATCGCGTCGCCGTTTAGCAGTCCCCGCCGTCTATGGCGTCTTGGACGCACGACGATCGACCGAATCAAGGAGCTGTTCGAAGGAGAGCACTTCTTCCGAAATTTGATCGGTCGTGGTAGGCCAGCATTGCAACGGTTGTGGACCAGAATTTGGCCTTCAGCCAAAGAACCTGATGTTCATGTGGAAAATCTTTTCCAACGAGCGGGCATGAGTGAACTAACGGATGAAGAGTCAGCTCGAATGCAAAAGCATCTGGATACGACGGAAGAGTTTCAGCCTCGCCGGCATCCGCTGAATGTTGTGCTGATCCGCAGTAGCCACGATCCATTCGAAGGCCCTTTCGAGCTAGACCTGGGCTGGAAACAAGCAATCTCCGGCGACACCTTGGTCGAAGTTGTCCCGTTGCGGCACCACGATTTTCTGGACAAAAACCATATTGGGCTTGTGGCTGAAAAAATGAAAACTCATCTCAACGCCCGCAACGAAACCAATTGATAGTTGGAACGTAAGGTCAGTTCGTAGTACCGCCTTTTAGGCGGGGGATTTCCGACTAAAGCCGGTACTACAAACTCACGCTTAACTGGATTGGGCGGCGAGTGCAGCGGAGGGTCAGGCTTTGGTTTTGTTTTAAGTTCCCTTTTGTCCGTGCCCAGACCATGGAACCCAGGCGGATAACGAAAACCTGACCAACCAGTGTACCGAAACGTTGGATCGCTTTATGCGAGGCCTTATTTAGTTTGCTGACACCAATAAGCGGGGCGGCATGGCCTGCACTTTCTCGCGATCGAGTCGATTCCGCCATCAAGTGCGAATAGATTCCCTGGCGTCGATAGGCAGCGTCGACTCTCGCCCCGTAAATCCAACTTATCTCGGGGTCGAGCGAAAACGACACACCCACGTCACCATCCTGGAACTGGCCAAGCGCTACCCACAGGCCTCCCACTACCTCACTATCCATCTTGGCGACAAAACCGATGGTTTGACTTTTATCCCCGTCGGCACTCGTGACGTCTCTTAGTCCTTCTAGCTCCTGTGCGCTATCGCAAATTTTGACGACGGCATTCGAAAACGAGCCATCCGAAAATTTGTTCGACTCGATTTGGTAGACCGCGAAAGAAGAAAAACGGAACATCCAGGCAGGGACAATTCGCTCAAAGACTCTTTCAAAGACGTAACTGAAACCAAGTGATTTAATTTGACCAACATTGCCCATCTATTTTCAACCTTATCCGTCTTGTGGGGCTCTGCAACCGACGATTGCAGACGATTCAATCGATGCCAATTCGAACGAATTGGCTAATTGGCTAATTG
>CAZJBW010000073.1:0-26544 GCA_964543985.1 uncultured Pirellulaceae bacterium
TATAGGAATCGAGGTAAACCTGCAGAACACGCCGTGCCAGATGGGGAGATGCCACTTCCACACCAACCTTCAGGACAGACGATTTTCGTGTGCTGATGACATACAGTTTTTCTTGCAACAGCTTGATTGCTTGTTGTCGTGGTGACTTTTCAAAATCGTCTTCGACAGGTTCGTGCTCTGTTATCAACTCATCAGGGATATCTGCCTCGCCCAAGACGACATCTGGCCCCATTCGATCGACGACAGATTCCAGCAGCGCGCGGCTGGTCAGCATGTCCCGAATGGAATTAACTTCGTTGTCCCGCGATTCCAGCACAGATACGGTGCTTCCGGTCGTCGCGGTGGGGTCCAGCGAAACCGATTCCCTGCCAAGTCGCACAAAGATAATCGCTTCGGAACGGTATTCGCGAGGCAGATAAATAATCGCCAATGCAACCAGCACCATTGTCAAAAGGAAAGTCAGAATTGCTTTGCCAATATTGTTCTTTATGGCGTTGAAAAGAAATGGCAGCGAAATGGGATTCATTTTGGATCAGTTCGCGTTTGATTTGAAATTTGAGGAGAGCGGAAGGGCCAGAAAATGGTCGGTAACTATGGCATCCTTGATTCTAGTTGAGTGAGTCAGATTTTGAATACAAACGTGGGATTTTCTCAGCACCCACTTCTAATTGTAACGAATGAATTGCTTCTACGGCTAAGGAATCAAAACCCCGAGATGGACTCTTTGATTTCCTGGAGCGAAAGTGTCTGTCTTCAACAGCAAGGCTTCACCTAAGCAGGCGCAAGATTGTTGTACATTTGTGTTTTCCGACTAGATTGGGAAAGACCATGAGTACCTCCGCTAACACTCCCGCTTCTTCGCAACGAGTGCTGTTGGGCGTCTGGAACCGGAGGCTAAAATATCTGGCGATATTCGTAGTTGCTGTCGCGTTTTATTCCTTTACACGACCGCTCAACCATTCCGAGAGCTACGACAGTATCAACTATGCTCTTTTCGCGGAAAATTTCCCTTTGGGAACAGCCCCTGATTCTCGAAACATTCTGTTTCAAGTCGTAACTCGAATTGTGTTTGTCGTTTCGCAAGCTTTAGGATTCGACATCCGGGCGATCGATTTGCTCGTCGGTATCAGCGTGCTGGCCAGCTCGTTGTCACTGATTCTGTTTGCGAGACTGATGCAAAACGGGTTCGGTGTATCCTCATTTGCCGCTTGGACTGGGGCTGCGTTCATGGGTGTCAGCTATGGATTTTGGCGATACTCTGGCGGAGCCGAAGTCTATAGTCCTTCGATATTCTTGATATTGTGCAGCTTGACGCTCGTCTTTCGATTTCTCAATAGCGACAAGAACAGGGATGACAATGGCAGGCAGGACAAAAACAAAACGAGTTGGCTGTCCCTGTACGCTGCCGGTGTGGTCGCTGGAATAGCGGTTTTGTTTTATCAGCCAAATGTGATACCCCTGTTTGCGGTTGGGGTTCTGTTCTGTTTTCCATTTCGTCTCAAGGCTCTGCTGTTGTACCCGACCACTATCGCTCTGATGGTCATGTTAGGACTTGTGGCATCGTACATGGGAATGCACCACGACATGCCGTCTATTGATGGACTGGTGGAATACGTAACTTCACGAAATATCGAGTTCCGCGAGCCTCAACCGGTTCATATCGCGGTAGTGAAGATGACGCTGGCGTTTGGCCATGACGTATTTACTGCGCATTGGACTCGAACGCTTGACCCGGTTCGATCGGCGTTGGATCCTCTGATTCCGGGTTGCGTCTACAATTTCAATGTCGTTGTCTTTGCCGGAAAAGGGATTCAGTATTTGACCATGATTGCCATGGTCCTGTTCATTCCAATTCTGGTCTTGTTGGGCCGTCTGCATTGGTTGGCTGCCCGGCAGTGGAAGTTGTCCAAACCAAAAACACGAACTCTGTTCCTCTTTTGCTGGTGTGCGTCAATGACACTGGTAGTGGGAATCCTTGATCCCGGCAGTTTTGAAGCCTGGATTCCGGCCCTTTTACCCTTCACTGCTTTGCTAACCGTTTTTGTATTCGAGCCATGTTGCAAACAGCATAGGCAGAAGAGCTTGATCGTTTTCCTACTTTTAATGATGAGCTACAACTTTTTTGGCGGCGTAATTATCTGGCGGAACAATCAGGGAGATTATTTTTATCACAAAACGGCTTGGGCCAGGCAGCACCTTACGGAAGAGGACACGGTGTTGTTAAACGAGTTCGATTACCGGTTGATTGACTACCTTAGCTACTACGGCAAGGCGAAGGTGGTTCATCTGACGGACGCGGATTCCGTCACCATTGCACGAAGCACTCCACAAATTCAAGTCATGCCGCTTGAAGAATTTCTTACCACGTTCAACTGCAAGACGAACAGGCTGTTTATCCTTGACAATGTCCTGTCGCCCGGCCCTCAAATTAAGGAGTGCAGAAACGGTTTGGAGAAATTCGAGTCCGCCGTAAAACTGGCTGAGCGGCTTAAAGAAAATGTTGTTCTTGTAGACGAAGGACGGTTTGGAAAAACCTATCAGGTCAGACAACTGCTGCATGATGACGAGTCAAGGTTAAAGAGCATTCGTTAGCTTGCCCCGTGCGCGGTGACGCCAAAACGGCAGCGGTCACGCCAAAACGGTCGAATTCCAATCTAATACTTAGCCGCAACCGACCACTATTGAACGTTGACGGATTGAGCGTCAAAGGATCCCAATTCCGATGGAAATATCGCATAGATTGAACGAGTGAAGTACAGATCAATCGCATCGGCAAGTCGCAAGATAGGCGTCTTGGGAATCAAAACAATATCCGAATCCCTTAACCAGATTTCGTCCGAGGGAAGCGGGTCCTTGCCCAGAAGACCTCCGCTAATGTCTAGCTTCAGGGCCATCAGTTGCCAATTCTTGTCGCGACGAAACACGACGACCTGTCGTAGATTGCCACCATTACGCCAGCCACCCGCTCTGGCAATCGCTTGCATTAGCGTAGTTGGACCATCCAACTGGACACGGCCGGGCTGCTCGACTTCTCCGACAACATAGAAGAAGCGAGGCGCCTGATTCGCAATCACTACGGAAACGCGAACACCTTGAATCTGATTCACGAACCGAGCGTTCACTTCCAATTCCAACTCGTCCAGCGTTAACCCGACAACACCAATCGCGCCAACTAACGGCAAGCGAAGAGTCCCATCGGCATTGACGGTGGCGGTACGAGTCAGGCCGCCGCCACCACCTCGCGCGTCAATCGAATCAAAAAAGTCGGTTCGCGCCGTATCAGTTTTGATACCAGTCACAGCAATTCTGGGCGGCGTCTCGAAAAACCTGGAGTAGCGTGATTCAAGTTCAGCCTGAAGCTCGGGGATCGTTCTTCCCGCTACCATGACGCTGGGAATAAGGTCCAGAGATACCGTCCCGTCAGACAAAACGGTTACTCCATCCTCGACCGTCGATGCGTTGAGTGCTGGATCCACGGCGGAAACCACGCGAATGATATCGCCCGGTGACAGTCGATATTCCGACGACATCCGTTGACGGTCCGCCTGAAAAATAAACTCGACTTGATCGTCGACTCGTAAACGATATTGAGGCACGTGAGGTGTGCGAGCGGGACCGATGTATTCACCATAGGCATAGGTTTCCCATGGGATCATCTGCGAGTTCCGCCAAGATGATCTTCCGTTCTCATGAGCGCTGTGCTGGTCCACACCACAGTAGTACTTTGATGGCAATTCAATGCTTGAACGAATTGGCATCACAGGTCCAGGTCCGGCCACAGGCCCATTAACCGCATGGTCGTGTACCTGAAAATAGTTGCCCGCATTGGTTTGCGCAAATGTTGATTGGGTCAACGCCAAGGCAAAAAGCCATGCGACCAAAGTTGGGAATCCGAAATTCCATTGCTTGAATTCGTATCGGTTCATTTTTCTAAAACCAATCCTTGATCTTGTCGACGAGCCTCGGTTGTCGGCTGCTGTTCTGTTGTCTTTCGTTCGTGCTTTCGGTCGGAAAGTCGGGAGCGATTGATTCTTGTGGTTGCACCATCGGCGCTTGGACAGCGGCATTGTGTTGGAATTGCTCCGGGGATACCCATCCAGCCGAAATCGTTTCTGTTTTCCGTAACGGGGGAGCTGCCTGCGATTCTTGCATCGCCAGTTGCGCCAAGTGAAAGTGTGTTTTTTGTTCGTTGGCGTTTTGTGTTGCGTTGCCCGCGCGACGATGAGCTTCGGCCAGGTTTTGCCAAAATAGCTGCTTGCCCCCAGAGATTCTGATGGCTTGCTGGAACCAATGAACCGATTGTTCGAATTGCCCACCTGCAAAAGAGATGACACCCATTTCATTCGCACTATCGAAGTTTCCAGGGAAGGCGTCCATCGAAGCCAGTAGTAGTACTTGCTGAACATTGACCAGTCCATTATTCGGTTTCCCAAAAATTTCTGGAGCTGCCGAAAGCAAGCGAGATAAATGGTAAAGGGCCGAGCTACCCGCCATCGATTCACCGAGGGCATGTGAAAGGCATGGCTTGGCAAAATCGCTGTAGGCGTCGATGGCCTGCTGCGGAGTTGGGATTTGGGAGGTGGACGGGTCAATGATTCTTGTACTGTGCGAAGCCAGAACCAATTGAACATTTCTGGCCTGGGCCGTGTTTCCTTGCACCCGTGCAACAAAATCACCTGACTCTTTTAAGGCGGTAAGCCCTTTGGCAAGACTGTCCGTATAGGCTTGGCTATTTGAGTATCGATCGTTTGATTGAGCGACAAGTTCAAGGGCACTGACAAATTCGATCTTCGCGGCAAAATAAGCGCCACGGGTCGCCAGTGCCTTTCCTTTTTCGATCATCCCAAGCGCTTGCGATTCCGTCGCCGGTAAACTCTTCAGCCTTTGGAGCGCTGGGTACGTTGCGAGTGACAATTGCGGTTCAACGTGCGTTAGAACCGGCTCAATTTCTTCCCAGTTCACTTTCCGTACACGACGGGCACCATCAGAATTTTGCGTTGTCGAAATTTCTGTCGAGTGACCTTGGATGGTCTGAATAGATTCAGTGCTACCAAGCATTCGATCACTGGTAGAATTCAGGTCAAGAACTTCATAGCTCTGCTCCGGTTCCTGTAGAACGTTGGGAAGGTCGTTAATTTCCACGGAAGGTTCAGATTGCTGAATGCTAAAGGAATTTTCGAGTGCAGCGACGTCAACAGTAGCATTGTCGGGAGCACTGAGATCGAGAGAGTCCAAATCTGTCGGTTCGTTCCGATAGGCCGTGTCCGTAGACTTGTCGTGTCGGTTTTCATAACGAACGAAATCGCTCGGCTGATTTTCAAGTGGAACTTGGCTGCGGATTTCGGTTTGATGAGACTGGATCGGCAGTGAATCCTGCTGGCCAATTAAAGTCGGAGCATGAGGCTGTCGGATAGCAGTATGTCCTGGTTCCGGCAACGGCGTGTATTGGTTTATGTTGGGTAGAGTCTTGGAATATAGCTTTTCACGACGGTTCCCCAAATCCAGCGATCTGGTCATCGCGTTCGATTGCTCGGCGACAGCGGCATGGTTGCCGTTTACCTGACCTCGTGGAATTGGTTCGTTTTCCGGCAGCTCGGCCGTTGATGTGAAATCGTTGTCCGCAGGTGAACGCTCACCTAGATAGGACAGCTTGTCAACCGAGGTGGTAAGACTTGATAACTGCCAAGGAATTTCTGCGTTGTTTGAATTGTCGTTTCGCCAGGCCAGTACAATATGCATCGATATGTACAAGACGACGCCTAGCAGTAAAACGTCTTTCAATCTAACGGACATAGGAATCGCTCGGGTCTCGGCTGAGGGTAGGCACATTGGATCTATCGGTTAATCTGTGACGAATCTCCAAACTGTTCGGGCGATATCCATTTGATTAAGGATTTCCATGCTAGCAACTCATTCGCTCAGTAGGTGCAGCGGTTGTGCTATGACCGAGTGGTACTAATTTACGCCAGCAAAAATCCCAAGCACTTTAGAACGAGTAGGCCAGACCAGTTGAAACCTCAGTTCAGTTCAGGGACACCAAACATGAATGAGTCTTTTGAAGTACCGTTTTCGATACTTATGCTTGCGACGATTGTCTTGGTTTCAGGATGTCAGGACTCGCCATCCGGCAGAAGTTGTTTGCGAATCAGATGAGGTGTTGAATCTTGTACTTGATCGTCGCGATGGCTTGCCAATGCTTTCCAAGTTCCAACTCATGTACATCAATTTCTGCCGACGAGATGTCTGTGTTTCGACTTTTGCATGAAGAGACACTGCAGTTTGTGAAGCCCGACGAATAATAACCAGGATTCAATTCCGTTTCTTCGCAGATCCTCGATCAAGCCCTGGCACTTTCCACCGCATGGAAAATTCTTAAGCCGTGTCGATAAAGCCACGGCACAGGAGTTTTCCAGTATTTCCGGAACGTCCTTATTGTTGTGGTGTTTCAAGGACTGCAAATCGTCGTGAAAATGCCAGATGCTATACTGTAAGGGGAGTGGTCAATTAAGCTGTTTAACCATCGCCAACCGCTTCGGCGAGTTCAAGGATCTTTCGGCATAAATTCCGAACAATCACCGCTGTCCCAGACATTGAGAATGGATTCAAGCATTCAAGGTAATTCATTGAGAACATCAAGATTAACATTCCTGCCAATTGTTTTGCTCCTGCTTTCAGCCGGAAATGTTCAGGCGGCCAAACAAGACTTCAGTTCGGAAGTCCAGCCGTTCTTCAAAAAGCACTGCGTGCAATGCCATGGTCCAAATCGTTCAGAAGGTGATGTGCGGGTCGATCAAGTTTCGGATGATTTGGACGACCTGAATGGGATCGATGCTCTGCAAAACATCCTTGACGAAATCACGACAGGTTCCATGCCGCCCTCGACCGAACCTGCCCCCAGCGATCAGGAGTTGAAGGCGGTAACGAAAGCTCTCGGCAAACATCTTGCAGATGCCAGGCAGAAATATAGCACAGGTGGTGGCAAGCCGATTCGTCGGCTGACACGAACTGAGTACGTCAACACGTTGTATGATTTGCTTGGCGTGCGTGTCGATGCGGAAGACCTGCCCGAAGACCGCAACGTTGGAGGCTTCGATACCGAAGCGCTGCTGCTGTTCACCACAGACATGCATGTCGAAAACTGTCTTTTGGTCGCCCAGGATGCTGCCAAGCATTTTATAGCCAGCGGGAATCTGATGCCTGGGCGAACTCAATTGAAGAACGTCAGACAACGTTTCAGAAAACGAAGAATCAAGGGAAACCCCAGGCAATATCTGATCGTTGAAGCAAAGAAGATCCCGCCGGCTGGATTCCAGATTGCACGAATTCCTTGTTGGAAGAGTGAGCCAGACACATCGGACGCGATGTTTACTGGCCCTTTCCGCGGAGCAAAGTTCGAGGTCACCGGTACGCCTGGCAAGCCACAATACATCGAAAGGATTTTTTACAAACCAGGCCGCGAAGAATGGCTTGTGAAGCCAGGCATCGAGTTTGGGGATGTTCAAATCATTCACGTTACCAACCCACAACCATATCAATTTTTTGAAAACGTTCGAAAGCGCCACGGCAAGCGGGTTCCAGATTCCGCAGCCAAAGACATCATCACTGACTTCGTGACACTGATGAATCGCGGACGTGAAGTCGACGAAAAACTGGTGAATGATCTAGTCGACAATTTTCGAGTGGGTCGACGTCAGGGTGAACCGTTTTGGGACGCAATGGTGCAACCGATGGCACTGGCCATGTGTACTATCGAAGCAATGTTTCACTTTGAAACTCGGGGAGAAGCAAACAGTAGTCGTTACGTTTCGCCTGTCGAAATGGTCAATCGGACTTCGTACTTCCTCTGGAGATCCGCTCCAGATGCCCAACTTATTCAGTTGGCGCAATCCGAAGAATGGTACGACCCGCAGGTCAGGAAAGAACAAATCCGGCGAATGATCGAAGACGAAAGGTTCGAACGATTCCTGAACGACTTTGCAGTTCAGTGGTTGGAGTTGGATAGACAAGATGAAATCGCGGTTGACCAGTGGCTGTTTCCAGAATTTGACAGCAGCGTTAAAGCCTCCATGAAAGAGGAAACGATTCAGTTTCTGTCGCATGTGATTCGCGAGAACCTGTCGCTTCGCAATCTGATCGATTCAGATTTTATGTTGGTCAATAATGCTATGGCCAAGCACTACGGATTGCCCAGAGTTCACGGTGACGAGTTTAAGGTCGTGCCGGTCCCAAAAGACTCCAGGCGAGGCGGGATTCTTACTCACGCAGGGATTCTGATGCAGACGGGAACAGGAGAACGAACCTCCATCGTCGAGCGCGGAGCCTTCGTAGCAAGAAAGCTATTAAACGACCCGCCCGGCCCACCGCCTCCGTTGGTTGACGAGCTACCAGAATCTCGCGAAGAAGTTGAGAGTTTGTCCGCAGCTGAGCTGGTTGCCAGGCACCGGAGATCGCCGCAGTGCGCGTCTTGTCATAACAAGATTGATCCGATTGGAATCGGGCTCGAAGAGCTCGATGCTGTTGGATTGTTCCGCACACAGGACATCCGAGTCAGGAAAAATCTTACCAGGCGACAAAGGAGAAACCCGAAAAACAGAACGTTCGAACTGCCACTGGAAACCGACGGCCGAGTCCAGGGCAAACGTTTTACGGGAGTGGAAGGACTGAAAAAAGCCTTGCAATCCAATGACAGCGACTTGGCCGAAGCGTATATCCAGGCGTTGTTGTCGATGGCCAACGGCAGAAAGTCTGGCGTCGCGGACGAGGCGATTGTTCAGGACATTGTCAAGAATGCAAAAAAAGCTGACTTTCCTGCCCTCTCAATCCTAATTGCATTGTTAAGTTCAGACGCTTTCAAGACACACTGACGCAAAGTTCCCAAGCTCCACTGAAGACAAGATTACAAACTGGTCAATTCAACCAGACCAACGAAATACAAGCTCTGCAAAATCGAGGTAAACAATGACTTTAATTAGTCGCAGAAGAATGCTGATCTCAGGCGCCACGGCACTGATGCTTCCCTACTTGGAATCAAACCTGTTGGCTGCTGGTGCCACTGCAGCACGCGCAGCAGCTGCGACGATTCCCAAACGGCTGGTGTTTCTGGCCATGGGTTACGGGGTCAACGCACGCAATTGGTTTCCCTCGGCCGATCAAGTGGGAACCGAGTATGATCTGCCGCTAACATTAGAATCCTTCCAGGATCTAAGGTCTGATTTTTCGATCATACAAAATCTGACAAACCAACGTCTGGCAGGTCCTCATGCCGGTTCGCAGAACTTCTTAAGCTGTGCCAAACTTGGCAAAGAAGGCCTTGGAAATTCTGTTTCCTGCGATCAGGTAGCCGCTGCAGCGTTGGGCGATGATACGCGTCATAGTTCGATGGCAATTGCGGGTGGTCGCTGGCGAGTCGACGGGCACGGCACTTTTGCCTCCTGGGCTCATGACGGCAAACCGGTTGGTACGTATGAAAAGATGTCGGCAGTGTACGCCGCACTATTCGGAACAGGCGAAAGTCCCGAACAGGCCATTGCCAGGATCGAACGCCAAAAGAGCAGCTTGGATGCGATCATGGAAAATGCCAAACGCCTTAACAGGGAAATCAGCGTTACCGACCGCCATCGTGTTGATGAATACTTTACCTCGGTTCGCAATATCGAAAAACGGCTGAGCAAAGCAAGAGATTGGGTGGAGACGCCGTTTCCTGAATCGCCGTTCCCACGACCCAATGACCGGATCAGTGGCAAAGAACAGATTGAACTGATGTTGGATATGATGGTCGCCGCGATTCAGACCGACTCGACTCGCGTATTGACGTACATGCTGCCAACCAACCTGGTGCTCAAGACACTCAATGCGAAACCAAACCCTCATCAAATGAGCCATCGTCCCAACGTCACTGACCCCAAGGCGCCTCATCAGCTACGTGATCAAATGCTGGCCGAGTTGGTCTCTGGGTTTATCCGAAAACTCAAGAACACCGAAGAGGCGGACGGCAGTTCGCTTTTGGATCATTCACTGATCGCCTATGGCTCTTCAATACGTCAAGGCCACAGCACAAGCAATGTGCCGCTGCTACTGGCCGGACATGGCGGCGGTGGCCTGCAACAAGGCCAGAACATTGTCTACGAGCCAAAGGTCACGCCACTTGCCAACCTCTGGCTATCCATGCTCCGCCACGTGGGTGTCGATACAAAGCAGTTTGCCAACAGCAATCGCGTGCTAACGGAACTGGGATTCACATAGAGACCCTGCACCTGTACCAACATCCTCTGCATTAACGTCTTCGACGACGCAATGCGATCACACCACCAACCAAGACTAAAGTCAACATGCCACCTGGTTCTGGAACTGCGACAAGACTTGGGTAAAGAAACTGTCGAATGGAATAGTCAGCGTTGCTCAACGGAATCAGATTCTCCAATGGATTGTTGGGACCAATCCCAAGCCCTCGAGATTCCAACAAAATGTCTACTCCAAAAGTATCGACACCTGGATCCGCATCTGGAACATTAAACACGCTAAGCCCGAGTGATTCTGACGGATCCAGTGCGTCAACCAAATGAGCCCAATTGTTGGTCAACGTAGCGAAAGCCGTGGCACTGTTTGTGTCGTCATAATTGTCGTCGATGTAAGCGTTGGGATTGATATCACCTTCTACGTCACCAAACCCAATCGCATGTCCCAACTCATGGGTCAACAACCGACGAAACAAGTCTGGTGAATAGACGGCACCGGGGTTCGCATTGATCGTTACATCGGCACCTGAAATCGGAGCAGCGTCGTAATTCGTCGTACCCGACGTCAACTCGACAGTTCCTGCAACTGCATTAAAGAACCCAAACCCGCGTGTACCTGAGTCTCCCAGATCCGTTGCGAACAAATCGATCTCGGCACCAAACCGAAGTCCATCTGTAACCGTCGGATCGACGGTTGTGGTGGGATCGTAAACAAAATCCAAATCACTTGTGAAGCCAGAAACGGGGTCAGTCGAACCCCATGCGTCAAACGCGGTTTGAACCAAGGCTGCGAATTCCGCCTCGGTTGGGACCTCGGTCCAACTAAATGAATCGCGAAATGCCAGAAGGCTTCCACCGTCTACCGAGTACCGAAGTCCGCCATCCAACGAGCGTTCTAATCCATTAATCGTTCTTGGGGCAGCGTCCCATCGGAACCCGCCTTCCAAGCCGTTGTTTCCAAAAATGACCTGGGCAGATAATGTTGAACTTGTCATCAAAAACAAGAAGGCCAAGGCGATAGCAGGGGCACGTTTCACAACATTCATAACAGGTCCTTTATCGAAATCGTTTACACAAGCTGCAGCTTTATCTTATATCCAGCCATGTCAAGCAATTGTGCGCTGACCACGCGTTGCTTTCCGGTTGCCGCCATTTGTTGGTAAGCGAGCTGAATCTGTCGCACCGATTGCAAAATACGCCCAAGCCAATTTCCGATTCAACGAGTGTCGAACAAGGGCATCGGCTGTTCGCTTACAGGCGTCTGGATTGGAAAAGATAGGCTGTGAATCAAAGGCGACACCAGGGTTATGGTTTGAGCAATTAAAATTGCCTCGAAATTGAAACTCGATGTACTATATTTATGATTGTGCGGAATGACTGGGTGGCGAATCGTTGTGGCAGCCACTACTCACCTCCCATACATAGCCAGACAGCGCCATTGCCTATAGCACAAAAACAGTTGCCGATTGGAGTTGTTGATATGAAAAACTTGATGTGCTGGAGATTCATATTTGTCATGGTGTCTATGACAGCCGCTACTGGTCGGCCAATTCAATCCGCCAGCCTAAACCGGCAGCCCATCGACGATGTCACAGAAGCGATTGAATTACTAAGGCTGGCGTTGCAAGAACCTAAGTTAAGCGACGACGATCGCGAGACGGCCATCTACTGTCTTTTCCGGCACGGCCATTTCGACGAAGCCGAAACACAATTCAATCTCATTTCCCACACAATCCTTGCGGACACCGACATTCCCTTTCCATACATGCTGGCTCGCTGGTCAAAAAACTACGAGCAGCTTGAATCTTTTATTGCTCGACCAACGTTGGATATTCCGGAAACCCGACGTCGATACGTCATGGATCAAGTGAAGTCCTTTCGAGTCAACAAATCGATTAAAGAGAAAAATGTTGATGCGGCGATCGCCATCGCCAAGTCGCTTTCGGTCCAACCTGCTCACTTGATGCCTGACACGAATACCAACAGTGCATCAAGCGAGTACTTGCTAATGTCGATCTGGTCGCAAATCATTGGCCTGCAACTTGAATTACAGCAAGGACAACAAGCACTTGAATCCTTGAAACAATTTCGACACGAGAAAGATCGGCGGCGTTTGGGGCGGCATCTGGAAGAACGCCTCGGTGGATTGGAATCCCAAGCGATTCGTGACCAGCTACAAGTTCAATTTGGTGAGGCAACAAAACGTGGCGTTGTCCGCCGCATCAAAACAAGTCAATTCGATACGGCAATCAAGGATTGCGATTGGCAAACATCCGAGACTTTGCTTGCCGATGTTTTTGATAGCCCTGAAAAAGATATAAATCGTGTTACTCGACTGATTCTGGCATATCAAGATCACCAGGAAACAGAACGGGCTGACCGCTGGCTCGACCGAGTTTTTCAGATTCGGTTCGAGAGACGTACTGGCGACGCAAAAATGCTGAAAGCCATGCTGGCAGCAAATCGTTTCGAGGAAGCACTTCAGTATTTTGGGCCCTTGAGCCCGATTCACATTCCGCGTCAAACCACTCCACCGAATAAGCGGCAACAGCCACTCATTCAATTGGCGGTTTCGATTGCCAGAGATTCCGATTTGGAAAAGGCCCACACCGTTGCAAACTCGATTCTCAACCCTTATTGGAGATCGGTTGCACTAGCCGACCTGGCTAAAGCGATCGCTTCCGTTCATCCAACTCAAGCTGCCGAGTGGGAGCAACTGGCCCAACAAACCATGCTGGAAATAGAAGACCCGGTCCAGCGCGACAACCTTCTCGTTCGAAATTTGGATTTCTTGAACTTGGAATTTGAATCTGAAAGAGTCGATGAAATTGTTGCGTTAATTGCCTCTCCCAAAAAGAAGGCGGAATTGCTTTCTCGCATTTTGACTTCGGCGATCAAGCGAGACGATTTGCCCGAGGAGGATTTTCAACGTCGCGTCGATCAAATTTCAGCATTTGATCCTGCCAGGCTGGAAGACGTTTTCGCCCGGTGTATTTCCCAAGAAGACTTGCGATACGCAGTCATTTTTGCCATGAAGATTCGTGATGACACGGACCCCGCCTATCTATCATGGCCCTGGCTCCGCCTGGATTCATTTTTCGAATACGCGACTGACAAAATCACGCTGGAGCAAATCTGCTCGATTTTCGACAACCAGCTTTCCAAACATCGCGGTTGTGTGATGGCAAGTTGCCTGCGTCATGCCTCTGGTCCACGCCGTTGGGAAGTCTTGCAAGCGGCACTCGATCGATACAGCGACACTGATGCCAACCTGTCGCTTCACAATCAAGTCGTCGAAGCCTTGATCGAAAAGGGCGACATTAACACGTTGCGTGAAATTCTTGATCGGCCGATGCCGAATTGGCAATTGCTAAATGACCACCCGGTCACGAATGCCTGGAGTTATGAACTTGCTAGAAAATTGGCCAAAAAAATCGGATCGGCTGAGATGCTGGAATTCGCCAAATCTTTAGAACAACCAAAGATCAAAGGAATCGCAGGGACGGAAGCGATGATTGAACTGGCAAATAAAGACTCGTTCCAGAAGGCAGCCGATACATGCCGAGAATTGACCGATTCGGAACTTCGGGCTCATGTAATCGTCCGACTCGTAAAATGGCATCTGGCGCCAGCAGGCATCAGGTAATCCACGGCAGGGAATCCGCATCGGATCGAATTGAAACGGTCGGTGACGACCTGAATTGGTCAGGCGAACGAATGCAGCCAGAGCCTACTTCCGTTTCATTAATTCCGTCTTTTCCTCAAGCGGAACCTTGCGATCAAACAGAGTCCCATATCTTTGATAATTGTTGTATTCGACTACATCCTTTTTCCACCTTGCCAATTCCAAATCATATCGAATTCGCATGGCTTCCAGTGTTTCCGCGTCGTCGGGATTGCTTGCCAGATTCTTGAGTTCGAGTGGATCGTTTTTCGTATCGAACAGTTCTTCGGCCGGATCCATCTTGTCATTGCCAAACCACCAGTACGTATATTTGTGCTGCTGGGTTATACAGGTCAAACTGTGAGTTGGCAGTCGGCCAAAGACATTGATGAATGATAACTGCTGGTGACCGCCATCCTGTGGATCCTGCAAAAGTCCCATCAGGCTTTTTCCATCCATGTTGGGTTTGATTGGCAGACCAGCCAATTCCAGCAGAGTCGGCGCAAAATCAATGTTACCAGTCAACTTTTGGCAGCGAAGCTTTTTTCCATTCAAAGGGCTGCGCGGGTCATAGATCATCAACGGGACACGGGATGATTCCTCCATCGGTAACACCTTGGAACCGTATCCGTGAGAGCCGCAGATATAGCCATTGTCACTGGTGTAGATCACGATCGTATTTTCTGCCACTCCCTGTGCCTCCAATTCTTCACGAATCATGCCAACCGCGACATCGATCCCGTATACCTGCTGATGGTATTTGGCCATTTCGCCGTCATAGTCCGTGTCGTATTTCCAGTCTGTGAATCGAGGATACTGGCGACCGGCTTTGCTTTGCGGTGATAGATGCTCTGCAAATTCTCGTCCGAAGTTCTCCGGTTTGGTGAAAGTCATCCCATCGTAAACTTCATCGAAGCGCGGGTCTGGGGTTGCCGGTTTATGCGGAGCCTTAAAGCTGATAGACAGGCAAAACGGTTTTCCCTGACTAACGGATTCGCGGATAACATCCTGCCCAAAGGCGCCGTAGGACAACGTGGAGTGCGGGTATTTCTCGGCATATTTTTCCATCGACGGATTCTTAGCTGTCTCGAAAAACGTTTGGCTGGGACCGCCGCCCCAAAAATCAAAGTCTGTGACGCAAAGCCCATTGCCATCGACCACAATCCCAAACTTACCTGCAAATGCTGTCAAATAACCAGCTTCGCGTAATAGCACGGGATAAGACTTTGCCCAGACCTCTGAGCGCATGTTGCCGTGACCAAAATTGCAACCTGTTTTGTATTCGTACATCCCGGTGAAAATACTCGCCCGGCTGGCCATACAGATAGCCGTGGTGTTGTAGTGTCTGTCAAAGGTAACGCCATCGCTGGCCAACTGATCCATGTTGGGCGTCTTTACATCCGCGTTTCCGTAACAGCCAAGCGAGTACGTGGATTGGTCGTCTGCAAGTAGAAAAACGATGTTTGGCAATGTGTCAACAACACGGCTGTTGACAGCGAATTCCTGATGATCAACCGCCTGACCTTGCGCCGACCCAATGGCTAGGTTGGCACTAACAACAAGTAAAACAAATGGTCGGATCATAGGATTTACCTTGGTAATTTCAAAATGCAGGTCCTGCATGTAAGCCGTCTCTGAAAGCTTCACTGCCGCATGGTCAGTCCATTGTCGCGGTAAATTGCGATTACTGCAATTCCCACTGAAGGCGACGAACCATGAGCCAGCTTCCCGGGAGCGGCAGCATTTTAGCTTTGGGCATCAGCGCTGACGCCCTTGGCTACGCGCCGTCGCCACCTGCGTGGCCAACCAACCGACCATCAGAAGAGCGGTTGCTGTCTTTGGTTACCATGATCAAAATTTGATGCCACTTCATTGTTCGCCACGATGTACTCAGTGGCTTGTTCCGCCTTCATTGGCTTACTGTAGAAATAGCCCTGCACTTTTTCGCATTGCATTTCTTTCAGCCGAACTGCTTGCTCAGCGGTCTCTACACCTTCGGCGACTACAGACTTATCCAACGTTTGCGCCAATGCCAAGATCATCCGCACAATGGCCTCCGAGCCCACTTTAGGATCCTTCTGAACAAAGGAACGATCGATTTTCATAGTATCGATTGGCAGTTGATCCAAGTAGCTTAGCGAAGAATATCCAGTGCCAAAGTCATCAAGGACAACGCCAATGCCGACAGTCCGCAGTTGATTCAAAATTTGAATCACCTCGTCGCTGTCACGCAACAAGACGGATTCTGTAATTTCAAAATTAACACCGACTGCAGGCAAACCGGTATCGGCGAGTATCGACATGACAAGTGGCACAAAGTTTGGCCGAGTCAGTTGTAGCGGCGAGATATTCACGTTGACAGATAAACGATCACGACAAGTAGGGAAGCGGTCCCACCAGTATTTCATTTGAGTACAGGCATCTCGCAGAATGAGTTCACCCAGTTCAAAGATCAATCCGACCTTCTCGGCGACCGGTATAAATTCCAATGGCGATACGAGCCCTCGTTGAGGATGCTCCCAACGCACCAGTGCCTCAAAATTTGAAAGTGTTCCTTGTTGCAAGTTGATAATCGGTTGATAACGCAATGTGAATTCACGATTGATGATCCCCAATTGGATTTCATGTTCAAAGGCTCGGCTACGTCGGACTCGCTTGATAGTCTCAGAATCTTGAATGCAGAATTTCACGTCGCCACCCGCTTTGGCCACGTACATAGCGATATCAGCGTCTCGCAACATTTCGTCAGCATTGGAGTAGTTGGCCGCGTCGCTGAACGAAATCCCAATACTTGCCGAAACAGGCAAGTTTTCTCCCAACAAATTAATCTCGCAAGACAGCCGCTCTTGAATACGATCACAAATCTCATTGGCTTGTTGTTCGACACCAACACTACGCAACATGACAACAAATTCGTCTCCACCGAATCGTCCGACTAAATCCAATTCGTCTACCTCATCCGATAGAATTTCGGCCACGCGAGTCAAAACGTAGTCGCCGGCTTCGTGACCATAAATGTCATTGATGGGCTTGAAGTTATCGAGATCGACAAACAGTAAACCAAAACTATCCAGCCCTGAATTTTTGATCGTATCATTCAATTGGTTTACGAAACAACTGCGATTAATCAACCCAGTCAGACTGTCATGCTGAGCTAAGTACTGCAGTTCCTGAGTCCGCTCGGTGACCCGTTTTTCTAACTCTTCGTTAGACTGCATCAATGCCGATTCGGCCATCTTTTGTTTGGTGATATCGTGATACGTGCCCAAAATCCCAATCACGTTTCCGACGTCATCATGCAACGGAACTTTGTTGGTTGCCAACCAAGTCCGTTCACCATTGGCCGTCAATTGCGGCTCTTCAATTCCAATTTCGGCACAGTCGCCGTCCATGATTCGCCGGTCACAGTCCCGATAGAATTCGGCCTCGGATTTTTCCCATGGCAGATCAAAATCGGTAAGCCCGATAATTTCCTGAGGCGACGCTAACCCCGCGTCATTTGCAAAAAGCTGATTGCACCCCAAATAGACAAGATCACGATCCTTCCAAAAGACTTTCTGAGGGATCGTATCCAACACCTTCTGCAACAACTCAGCCGGGTCGGCAAAGACGGGAGTGGTTTTGGCAACCGACTGCAGTATTTTCTCAGCGTACGAATCCCGATTGTCGCTGGCCGGTTTGTCCATTGTTAGCGTGCTAGGTGAAAAGCAAAAGAAGAGTTTCGCGAAACCCTAAGTCAATTTGCCGTTCGATGACGATTGGATTGATCTGCCTTCACAAACAGAGGGATTACCAGATTCCGTTCGAACCCGATTGAACCAAAAATACAGGTATTGCACCTTGTTGGATCGAACGTTTGCTAATTTTGTGCACGAAAAAAGCCACCGAGTTCACGGTGGCTAGTCTTTTGAATGATCGTTTTGCTGTTTTACGACTTCCGGTGGGCTACTTTCTGCGCCGAAGTAAACCGGCAAGTGACATGGTGGCTAGTACTGCCAAACTACTTGGTTCGGGAACCGCAGTGATAATGCGGAGCTGCCAACTCTCAAAACCACCCACCGAGTCACCTGCATTGTCGCTTGCAAAAATGGTCCAATTACCTAGGGTTGATTCACCTGCAAAAGCATCCGCCAACGAGACTTCGTTTCCAAATTCATCAGTTGCCGCATAAGAACCACTAGGGATTGGTTCGAACGCCCCGAGACCGTCCGCAACGACCCACCAGTTAGGACCACCGAGTGCGGCATCCGTAAATGTGTATGTACCGTTTAGGTCTGAAGAATCTCCTAAACCACCACCCGTTCGCACAAACAAATTGGCTTCAGTGCCCGATGGTGAAGTGATCGTAACGATTAAATCTCCAACCCAGTCATGAGTGAAATTGTTGAATGTCACTTCGACATCGACAACCTCTTGAGCAACACCAATGTTGATGCTGCTGGTTGAACCCTCAGGATCATTGTCAATGATCGGATCGATTCCGGGCCCCGATTCAACGATATCAGCCAAACAATGTTGACTAAAAAGCAACGCACAAAGCAAAAAGCTAAAAGACAAGATTTTCATCAGACCCCCATTGCCGATGAACAAACGAACGAACCTAAGACGTCACGAAGCTGCAGCCGAAACCCATTCGGCAGACCTCGCACGTATTTCTAAGATAATGCGGCATTTGGACGACACAACCTACTACCGTCGATCAAACGCTTGTTTTTCGGGATTTTATCGCCGCTTTGTGCCGAACAATTACTGAAAATCAGTTGATTTCATTAAATTGTAACAGGCCAAACTGAATCAGTCTCGTTGTTGCGTCATGGCTGTTGTCGGTAGACCGAGTCTCTAAAGCGACATTGGGATTGAAAATCCCGAGGTACATCTAGCCGCATTCACCTGTACCTAATCGCAAACATCTTCGTTTGACTTGCTGTCGCAAAGCGCCATTTTCAGAAAGTTCTCAGCCCGCTGTTGAATACCAGGCATGTTGGATTCGCGAGGTCCAGCAACGTTCAAAATCTGCACCTGGTTTTTCAGCAACCAATCCTGCACACCAGACACGGCCAACAGCGGCACCACGTCTTTCAAGTCAACAGTCAAAAAAGGTTTGTCGTGTCGTTGAACCAATTTCCAGGTCAATCGCGTACCACCTGTCAGACGGCCCGAATGCAAAATTAAAGTCGCGTCAGAATCACAAATATTCTTTTCAGTGCGGACCGAATAGTCACCCGTGTCAGTTTCCAACAACTGATAGATATCCGGGATTCTTCCATTTTCGCTGCGTCGTCCGCGAGGGCACCAACCACCGTGTGGAATCCCTAAGGCGATGGCCGCATCCAAGGCAGCTTGGTCGACGCCCGTTTGGCCTCCGGAAACTACTTTTGCGACGGGAAAGGGCATATGGATCGAACGGTTAATCGCGAGTCAAAGACTCCGATTAAAAGACAGCCCACCAAGATTTGCAAGCGGGTGTCGTGCCCGCAACCAACAGTTTAGCGGGGCGACGTCTCTTCGTTTGACGCCGTCGCGGTCGCTTTCTCAGGGTACGGCAATTCTAATCGCATCCCTTTTTTCAATGGCGAATCGGGTCGAACGCGACGAGGCAAGACGTCGTAATTCAGTTCGATAATATCAGCAAAGCGCGAGCCTTGGTTGAGGTACGTTTTCGCCAAATCAAAAAGAGTCTCGCCACCTTCCGTCTCGATCATACGTCGTGGACAAAGCCGAGGCCAACGAGCCTGCAATTCAGACTTCGGCGGACATTGGATCTCGACCCCAGCAGGCACCTCGTTGAATGACTCAACGCGATCTCGGTTGTATCGAAACAAGGCATCAAAGTACCGACCATCTCCGTAAACTCTTTGCGAGATTAACCAAAAACTATCGGCCGCTTCCGTAGTTACCTTTCTTATTTCTGATGTCGCCAAAGACGGATCACCGTCATCACTGGAAGGTTGATTCGCACGTGCGACAGGCATTTGCACATTCGGTGTCGTGGAACCGGTTGGCGTCTCAAGTTCCGACGGTTTAGGAATCTGTGAGACTTGTGCTCCTTCCAGATCCTGCACGCCACTGGCCGGTTGGACCGGAGGGCGACCTTCGAAAGAGTTGTTACCCGCAAAAGGGCTAATCGGTTTAGCTGTTGAGTCTTGCGTCAATGGACGCGAGGGCACAAAGCCGCCGCGATTTTCGGGTGGCGAACCGCTTGGCTGAGGCGATTGTGCAACCGGTTGAGGTTTCGCTGCTGCAGCAAAAGCCGATTCTGGATTTGGTTGGCCTGGCGTTGAATCCTTGGAGGTTGGCCTGGGAACAAACAAGGACAACTGAGAATCGTTGCCTTCAACTTTGATTGGTGTATCTGTCGGGCCGGGTGTCTGTGCAGGTACCGCTGGGCGAATCGGTTGGAAACCGCCATCGCGTTTGGCCACATCAGTGGCTGGTCGGGTCGGCAAAGGTAATACACGTTTCGGTGGCTGGACACTGGGCGTCTGCGTCTGTCCGCCGGAAGTAGAAAAGGCAGGCGTTTTATCGGTCATGATCCCGTCGACTTTCGGTGAAGTCGAAAACGGCGATTTGGCAGCTGCAGAATCTGTCGGCTGAGTAGACTGAAATTGCGTATCCATGCCACCCGGCAACCCAGGCGACGCACGCAAAACTTCGTCTGCGTCCGTTTGCTGAGTAAGATCTTCGTCAACCTGTTGGAATGCCAGTGGCGCTGGTTTGTACCAACCACTAAACTTTCCAAACGCCAGGTAGCAGAAGACAGCTAACAAGACCGAAAGGACCATCAAGCCAATACGCGCCTCGCGCATAAAAGCTTCGTCAATTTGGTTGTAGTTTTTCATAGGTTTCTTTACGACTTTCGTTCGGCAATCCTTAACCGAGCACTTCGGCTACGTGGGTTTTGTTGCACCTCGGCATCACTGGGACGCAGCGCTTTGCGTGTCACTAAATCCAATAGCTCATGTTCACGAAACGTGTGTTTTACGATCCTGTCTTCCAATGAGTGAAAACTGATAACTGCGATCCGACCCGCTGGCACCAACAACTCTGGTAATCTCTTGAGTGCTACCTCGACCCATTTCAATTCATCGTTAACAGCAATCCGCAACGCTTGAAAAGTACGAGTCGCTGGATCGATGGAATGATTTTTTGATCGAGGCACGACTCGCCGCAACAACCCAGCCAATTGATCAGCCGTTTTAATGGGTTGAGTGTTCCGAATCTTTACGATCTCGCGAGCGATACGGCGACTAAATCGCTCCTCGCCCCATTTGTAAATCAAATCCGCCAAATGCTTTTCACTAAGATGTTCCAGTAACTTCCAGGCGGGCCGTCCTTTCGAAGTATCGAACCTTAAGTCTAACGACCCTTGACTCTGATAACTAAAGCCTCGTTCGCTGTCCGCCAGCTGGTCACTAGATAATCCTAAATCCAAACAAAGACTGTTTACGGGACAACAATCATTGGCCCGAAGTAGTTCCGGTAAGTCGGCGAAATTACCAACGGCCAATTTCACTGGCAATCCCGATAATCTCTGACTGCATCGTTCGATCGCCAACGGGTCACGATCGACCCCAAAAACCAACCCTTCGGGTCCGACTAATTTGGCCAACAAGCTAGCGTGACCGCCGCCGCCACACGTGCCGTCAACCACGCGATGCCCTGATTCGACTCGCATTCCGTCAACCAGCTCGTCAGGCATGACGGGTACGTGCACCGTGGCTAACTGAGAATCCTGTGTATTTTGATCAGATTGATTGGAAAGCATGACTGTTCACTGAATGTGGTTTGCGTCAGCGAATTATGCGGCCCGACGAATCACTTTCCAACCGCCAAACCGAAGTTTCTGTCGATCATCTTGACAACCTGCGTTGTCTGCAGGGTTGGCAGGATATTCGCAAACCGAAAGAAACTCAGCCAACCGCCGATTCAATTGCTCGATAGTGGCCGGCTGCAATTGCGACCGGTGATCGCCAGGATGGACTTGTCGGATGTGTTTTGATTCGTCTTGTTCATCCGGAATAATGTCAAATTGTTCAGCGACTTCCTGAATCAATTTATGGTCCAGTGGAAGGTGCAAGTGTTGGATCATTTCGCCCAACCAATCAGGCTTTCGGTAGATCACATCTTCGTAGCGAAACACCGCCAGGTTGACCCCAGAAAGATGCCGTCGATACCTGGAAAACTGCATCGAGTAATGAGACGTTCGATCGATCGCGAATTGATCGATGTCCATGGCCGACGACTTTTTCCGATCAAGTACCAATCCTTGATTTCCATCTGGGATTTTATGGCTCTTAATGACCGAAAAATAAGTCGAGACGATCATGTCTCGCGGGTCGCGCACCAACAACACGGCAGGTCGGTCGGCCATCGAGAACTTGAATTTGGGAAAGTGGCGGAAACCGGTAAACAAAATGCCGGGTCGCTTAAGCAACTTCGCCGCGTCACCTTGGATTTCGTTGGTGTGTACCCCTTGCTCAAAGGCCTGTTCGAACAAAGCACACTCGGCAATCTTTTTACGTTGACAGTAGACCGTCAGCAAATTGCTAAGCAGTGTGCTGCCACCTCTGGCAAAAGCGAACGCCAGTCCACCGACAACGTGTGCTCGCACAAACCGAGGATAGCGAATGGTGTAGGGACGATTGGATTTGGAAACCAAACGAATTGAAGCCGTTTTGATCAACTTCGTTGAAAACAATGCCATGGTTGCTGAACCGAAACTACTTGCCAACGGGATTTGAAAAGAGAGCTATACCCCAGTCGGCTTGCCAGAACAATACTGCTACGGGGGTCGCCAGCTTGTGGCCTTCGCTGGCAACCACCCGTGCAGTCGTTGAGCAAATTACGGAGGACGCAATTTGCAATACGTTGCCAAGGCACTGCCCAACAACGTGGCTCGAATATTTGATTGTGAGAGAACCACGCCACCCTGATTTGAGGCGCAGCACTCAAACTGTGAGAATCAGTGAATTTCCTATCCGAATTCCACAAAAACCTCGAAAAAACCGTGTTTTTCGATACTCGAGGCTTTGATATTTATCCCGTGCTCCAAACATATCTACCACCGATTTCTCGTCAACGAGAATGTCCCTAAAAGATGGTGCGATTCATCGCAACTTGTTCCAGATCATCGTCTTATATTTTTTGAGCGGTTTTTCGGCCGATTTCAGCTATCTGCAAAAACCTCGGAAATCCACCGCTAGCAAGCCTACTGCTGGCTGTCTACGGGACTTACCTCTCAGCCCACAAATCACCAAAATGCGTTCCGCACCAGCCCCAGAAAAGACCATGAATTTACCCGATATCAACCCGTCCACACCCGCTTCGGAATACGACTTCCCGCTGCCCAAACACTTGATTGCTCAAGAGCCTTTGGCCAAGCGCGACGAGGCTCGCATGATGGTGATCAATCGCCAAGCAGGGACCATCGAACACAGCCACTTTCGCGAGCTAGTGGATTGGCTGAAACGCGACGACTGTTTAGTCCTGAACGAGACTCGCGTCTTGCCGGCAAAACTTGTCGGCTACCGAACCAAAACAAAAGGTCGCTGGCATGGCCTGTATCTTCAGCATGACGATTCAAACGGATTGCTGAAATTGATGTGTAAAACCAGAGGTAAAATTCAACCCGGCGAAACCGTGACTTTGCAGGATCGAGATGGATTGGATTCGACGGAATTAGAATTAGTAACCAAGTTAGACAATGGTTGTTGGGCCGCTAATTTCAAAACAGAAGATTCCATTGAGTCCGTTTTGCGGCGACTTGGCCGGATACCGTTGCCACACTATATCCGCGATGGCAACATGACGGACGCAGATATCAAGAACTACCAAACCGTTTACGCCAAACAACCGGGTTCGATTGCGGCACCGACAGCGGGCCTACATTTCACAAGCTCGTTATTGGCTCAAGTGATCGATGCGGGCGTTAACATATGCCCGTTGACGCTGCACGTCGGGATGGGAACGTTTCGCCCAATGAAAAGCGAAATCATTGAACAACATGAAATGCACGGAGAATTCGGGATCGTCGACCAAAAGGCTTGCAACCTTTTGCAACGCACGAAAGAAAAAAACGGTCGAGTCATTTCGGTAGGCACCACATCCATGCGTTTGTTGGAGACCGTGGGGGCTGCCGATTCACTGCAACCTTGGTCTGGCGAGACCGATCTGTACATCAAACCTGGCCACCAGTTCCAGTTGGTCGATGCCATGGTGACCAATTTCCACCTACCGAGGACCACGCTTCTGGTTTTGGTCCGCACGTTCGGTGGCGACGAGTTGATCAAAGAGGCATATCGAAAGGCCGTCGAATTGAAGTACCGCTTCTTTAGCTACGGCGACGGCATGTTCATCTATTAGAGAACCGCCAGAAGGTGCAGGATTTTCAATACGAACACGCGATCTAAACAAGGCGCTCTACGAGCGTCTGCGGCGTGTCAGCATTAACCAGGAGAAACCAGCCAACAGGGCCAACGAACTCGTTGGTTCTGGCACTGCTCGAGTCTCCAAAGTCAGGGTAAAGCCGGCAAAGCTACCCACGTCAGGAATCGGACCTCCCTGTCGATCAGAGATATTCAATGACCACTGGCCTTGGCTGGAAATTCCGGCAAAAGCAGCACTCAACTCGACCGCTAAACCGTCCGCATCCGAAGCGCGATAAACACCGTGCCGCAAGACGTAATTGGTTTCACCTCGACTTGCTTCGTCCCACCAATCAGCTCCTAAATCGCTGAACTCGTAGGCGCCTTCAGCACCATTTTGCAAGCCAGCGACATTGGAATTGTCGTTGTTAACTTGAGCTCCAGTGCGGTCAAAGAGCGTCACACTCGTGCCATCTGGTCCGGTTAGCGTCGCAACTAAGTCTCCAACCCAAGTGTGATCGAAGCCAACGATTCCCAAACTGACACCGGTCACGATTTCGGACTCGGAAATATTGATTGAGGATGTAAACCCTGCCACGTTGTTCTCAGGGATAATGCCACCGCTTCCAGATTGAACGATGTCAGATTGGCCGACCAGCGTACAACAACATGTGGCTACGACTACGGTGAGTATCTTGAGTTGCGAGTTCATCTTGTCGAATCCTTCCGTGGACAAAGTCGCCGACCTTGGCAAATCCAGCGTCGGTAAATCCAGCGACTTTTCAAATCAAAGGTGTTCTTTTCTTGATTGCGAGACGGGACTTTAATCAATCCGCAAAAAATCACGAATAGACATCCGCAGGGGATTTCCCTATCTCAATAGCAAGCGATAGCTAGCAAACAAGCGGTTGAACACAGGCCAGAATGGCAAAAACGCGAACGATTTGGGTGCTACCGACTTAGACGCAGCATAAAGGGGCGTGCAAATAAAAAGAGTCCTAAGCAATTTACTGACTAATAATTTGCCAGATATTTATTTTTCAAAATACATAGTTGGCGTGCCCGGTAGTGGACTTAGCACTGGTACTTTGACACCCGTCGTTTTTAATGCTCGGCCCACCCAACTGTTGCAAGTGTTCAGGGCGTGATAGTTTCCTACTGCTCGAAAAAACGCGTCGTTTTCCCAATAATTGGCATCCGGAATCTGTTGAACTCGCTGGTCATCCGTCCGCTTAAACGAGGACAGGATGAATTGCGTCAGAAGCTCGTACTGTTCGTCCGAAATGGTGACGGTCTTGGCGTTTGGAAATTCTTGGCCCTGAATGACCGAGACATGCATACAGCATTCGGAAGGAATCAGCAGTGCGTTCAATGCGGTCGACAATTTCAGATCATCCCACGTCGGCGTTTCGATATAGAACCCTCGGTCGCCCCAACCAAAGGCCATATGAGTGCCGTTGGTTGTATCCGCTGCAAACATCTCGTTTGGAAATTGATCCGTCCAATCCATGGCTGGATGCCGCACGGGCAGAATCAAATCGGCATGAACCGGGTTGGAAACAACATAAATTTGGACTCCGTTTTGTACGGATTCAAAATTACCGTTGGCCGGCAGTAGCCCGATTAGCAAGATTGCTACGTAAACCAAAACCAACCCGCCGAGTATTTTTGCTCCTCGCCAAATCCAGCGACGCGTCCGTGCAAATCGTTTCGACTTTTGTTCGTTCATAGATCAATTACGAGTATGGATGACAAACGGTTTAATTGGCATCCAAAAACTCTGACGTCGCAGAAAGGAATACCAAGCCAAGTCGTAACTTGGATTCTCCCTCATCATCATCGCAAAAACCAGCCTAATAAAAATCAGCGGCAGCCGAAGACACCCTCACCGTTGGAGTGTCGCGAGGAACGGTGGGGAAGGCAATGTACTGATGGAATGTATTAAAGACCTCAAACTTTGAATTCCGCTCCCCAGCAGAAACATACACTCTCCCTATAGGTGCGTTAGCCCAAGACTGGCGGACACAGATACTCTCCCTCTGGGATGGTCGCGAGGAACGAGCGGGGAGGGCAACGCATTGGTTGAATCTACAAACGACATCGACTCTGAATATCCCTCCCCGGAGCGGAGCTCCGACCCTCCCAAGGGAGGGTGACGGCGCAAACACACCTTGGAAGCGAAGATAACATCCGGCGCAAACACACTACGGAAGAGATGGGGGTAGAAGTTTCGTCCCTGCAATCCATCAGTTTCGTCCCTAGCAATCCATCAGTCAGGTTG